>NZ_LYTP01000027.1:0-1195 GCF_001672435.1 Mesorhizobium sp. AA23 | reverse complement strand
CGCGCGTTGTACTTGGCGTCGACCTGATCGATGGCGGCGACATTGCCGGCCGACCGCCCCTTTGGATCGAACGTCTCCTTCAGAAAGGCATCCGCGATCGACTTCGCCAGCTCGGGCCCGATTACCCGCGCGCCCATGGTGATGATCTGGGCGTTGTTCGACAGCGCGGCCCGCTCGGCCGAGTAGGTGTCATGGGTGAGTGCCGCACGAATGCCCGGCACCTTGTTGGCCGAGATGCAGACGCCGATCCCGGTGCCGCAGATCAGGATGGCGCGGTCATATTTGCCGGCCAGCAGGTCGCTCGCCACCCGGTCCGACAGATTGGCGTAGAACGGGTCGGGACCGGCCTCGGTGCGCGACACTTCCGACACCTCGTGCCTATCCTTCAGGTGATCGGCGAGGATTTTTGCCAGGCCTTCGCCAGCGCTGTCGCCTGCTACCGCGAGCTTCATGATCGTCTCCTTCAGAGTTTGGCGGCGCATCTGGACAGGATGTCGAGATAGCCCTCGACAGCCCATGCGGCGCGTCCGATGAACAACCCGTCGATATGCGGGCATGCGATGAGTTCGGCGCAATTGTCGGGGTTGACCGAACCGCCATAGAGGCAAGGGACGCGGCGACCGAGCACCTCTTGAACAGCCGCGGTGATCTCCGCCTGGCGGGCCTCGGCATAGTCCGAGGTCGCCGGAATGCCGTTGACGCCGATGGCCCAGACCGGCTCGTAGGCGAACAGGATCGGCGCGCCCTTCTGCGCAGCCGAAAGCTTCGACAAAGCGCCGCGCACCTGCCGGTCGAGGACGTCGCGGGCGCGGCCGGCCTCGCGCTCGGCAAACGTCTCGCCGATGCAGATCAGCGGAATGAGGCCGTGGCGCACAGCGGCTTCGGTCTTGAGGCCGACGGTTTCGTCGGTCTCGCCAAAGTGCTCGCGGCGCTCGGAATGGCCGAGCTCGACGATATCGAGGTCACAATCCTTCAGCATCAGCGGCGAAATCTCGCCCGTCCACGCGCCGTCATCGGCCCAATGCATGTTCTGGGCTCCGACCTTGACCGACGTATCCTTCAGCATCGCCTTGACCTCTCGCGCCGCCGTGAAGGGCGGGATGACGAAGCGCTGGATGCGCGGATCGCCTTGCGGGTCGGCAAGCAGGCCACCGGCGAAGGCGCGCGCCTCGACGAGCGTCTTGTTCATCTTCCA
>NZ_LYTP01000026.1:0-3364 GCF_001672435.1 Mesorhizobium sp. AA23 | reverse complement strand
GGGCGTGGCGCGCGGCTATCTCAACCGGCCCGAGCTGACGGCCGAGCGCTTCATTGCCAGCCCGTTTGTGGCTGGCGACCGTCTGTACCGCACCGGCGATCTGGCGCGCTATCTGCCGGACGGCAATCTGGAGTTCTTGGGCCGCAACGACGGGCAGGTGAAGATCCGCGGCTTCCGCATCGAGCCGGGCGAGATTGCGGCGCGGCTTGTCGAGCATGAATGGGTGCGCGATGCGGTGGTGGTGGCGCGCGAGGATCGCACCGGTGAGATGCGGCTCGTCGCCTATGTGGTGTGCGCGCAGCAAGAGGCGGACGAAGCGGGAGCGCCGGATAAGGCCGGAGCCGGGAAAGAGGCGGGCGCGCTTGCCTCTGCGTTGCGCGGGCATCTTGGCGCGCGGCTGCCCGACTACATGGTGCCGTCGGCCTTCGTGCGCCTGGACGGGCTGCCGCTGACGCCGAACGGCAAGCTCGACCGCAAGGCGCTGCCTGCGCCGCAGGACGATGCCTATGCGCGCAATGCCTATGCAGCGCCGCAGGGCGAGGTCGAGACGGCGCTGGCCGCGATCTGGGCCGAGCTTCTGGGGCTCGATCGGGTCGGCCGCCACGACCACTTCTTCGAGCTCGGCGGCCATTCGCTGCTGGCGGTGCAGCTGCTGAGCCGGCTCTCGCCGGCCGTCGGTGTCGAGGTGCCGCTGTCGACGCTCTTCGCCAGGCCGGTGCTTTGCGATCTGGCGGAAAGCATCGTTGAAGATTTGAGCCGCGCCGATCGCAAAGACCTGCCGGCGATTGTTGCCGTGTCGCGCGATGAGCCGCTTGCGCTCTCCTTCGCCCAGCAGCGGCTGTGGTTCCTGGCGCAGCTGGACGAGGCCGGCACCAATTACCACATCCCGCTGGCCTTGCGGCTGACGGGCCGGCTCGATCGGGCGGCCCTGCAGCGCAGCCTCGATGGTGTGTTTGCGCGTCACGAGGCGTTGCGCCATGTTTTTGTCGCGCCCGACGGCAAGCCCTGGGTCCGGATCCTGCCGGCGGATGCGGGTCTGCCGCTAGTCGAGCACGACCTGTGCGGCCGGGCCGATGCTGAGGCGGCGCTTGAGGACCTGTGCCGTGAAGAGGCGCACACGCCCTTCGACCTGTCGCGCGGGCCGATGATCCGCGCTCGCCTGATCCGGCTATCGCATGAGGAGCACGTCTTCCTGCTGACGCAGCATCACATTGTCTCGGACGGCTGGTCGATGGGCGTGCTGGTGCGGGAACTCGGTCAGCTCTACAGGGCCTTCGCTGGCGGGCATGATGATCCCTTGGCGCCGCTCGGCATCCAGTATGCGGACTATGCTGCCTGGCAGCGGCAGTGGCTGTCGGGGGACAGGCTGCAGAGCCAGGCCCGTTACTGGCGCGAGGCCCTGTCGGGGGCTCCTGCTTGTCTTGCCTTGCCGACGGACCGGCCGCGCCCGGCCCAGCAGTCGTTTGCCGGGGCCGGCGTGCCGGTGGTCATCAATCGGGCGCTGACGCGCGGGCTGAAGCGGCTGGCCAGCCAGCAGGGCACGACCTTGTTCATGACGGTGCTGGGGGCTTGGGCGGCGGTGCTGTCGCGCCTGTCAGGGCAGGACGACATCGTCATCGGCGTGCCGAGCGCCAATCGCGGCCGGCGCGAGATCGAAGAGCTGATCGGCTTCTTCGTCAACACGCTTGCGCTTCGCCTGGATCTTTCGGGGGCGCCGAGCGTGGCGCAGCTTCTGGAACGCACGCGGCGCACCGCGCTTGCCGCGCAGGAGCATCAGGACCTGCCGTTCGAGCAGGTGGTTGAGATCGTCAAGCCGCCGCGCGCGCTCGACCACACGCCGCTGTTCCAGGTTATGCTGGCCTGGCAGAACGCGACCGTCGAGCGGCTTGATCTGCCCGGGCTCGCGGTCGAGGCTGTGGGCAATGCCTACGACCAGGTCAAGTTCGACCTGGAGCTGAGCCTTGGCGAGAGCGGCGAGGAGCTCGCCGGAACGCTGCACTATGCGACGGCACTGTTCGACGAAGCCACGATCGAGCGGCAGCGCGGCTATCTTTTGGCGCTGCTGCGGGCGATGGTTGCCGATGCCGGGCAGCCGGTGGGCCGCATCGAGCTGCTGTCGCGCGAGGAGCGGACTTACCTTTTGGAGGAGCTGAACCGGACGGAAGCGGACTATCCGTCGCACAAGTGCATCCACGAGCTGTTCGAGGCGCAGGTGCGTCAGGGACCCGACAGGGTGGCGCTGGTGCATGAGGCCGAAGCGCTGAGCTATGGCGAGCTCAATGCTCGCGCCAACCGGCTGGCGCATCATCTGATCGGGCTTGGCGTGAAGCCGGACCAGCCGGTGGCGATCTGCGTCGAGCGCAGCCCGGCGATGGTGGTGGGGGTGCTTGCGATCCTGAAGGCGGGCGGCGCCTATGTGCCGCTCGACCCGGCCTATCCGAGCGCCCGGCTTGGCCAGGTGCTTGAGGATGCCGCGCCACAGCTCTTGCTTTGCGACGCCGCCGGACGCGCCGCCCTGGGCGCGGAGGCTCTTGGCCAGGTGGACGTGGTCGACCTCGACGCCGCAGCACCCGCCTGGGCCGGGCAGACCGCCCAGGATCCCGACCCGCATGCGCTGGGGCTCACCGCGCGCCATCTCGCCTACATCATCTACACCTCCGGCTCCACCGGAACGCCGAAGGGCGTCATGGTCGAGCATCGCGGGCTGGTCAATCATCTGGACTGGGCCCGCAAGGCTTACGCCCCGGGCTCATCGTTCGCGGTCTCCCTGTCCTTGGCCTTCGACGCCTCGGTTACCAGCCTGTTTGCGCCTTTGCTCAATGGTGGTCATCTGGAGCTGGTGACAGGGGGCGATGAGATCGGTGGGGTAAAGGCAAAGATCATCTCGGGCTGCGGGATCATCGAGATCACGCCGAGCTATCTCGACACGCTCGGCCAGCAGATGCTGGCCGAGCGTGTCACCAGCCAGGTCGGATTGTTCATCGTCGGTGGTGAAGCGCTGTCGCGTTCGACGGTGGAGTTGTGGCGCGCCATTCAGCCGACGGCCATGATGGTCAATGAGTACGGCCCCACCGAGACGATCGTGGCTTCTTTGCATTACGAGGTTCCGGCCGAACTGGATGGATCCGCATCGATCCCGATCGGCCGCCCGATCGCGAACACGCGGGTCTATCTGCTGGATGCTCATGGCAGGCCGGTTCCGTTCGGGGCGGCGGGCGAGCTCTATATCGGCGGGGTGGGCGTGGCGCGCGGCTATCTCAACCGGCCCGAGCTGACGGCCGAGCGCTTCATTGCCAGCCCGTTTGTGGCTGGCGACCGTCTGTACCGCACCGGCGATCTGGCGCGCTATCTGCCGGACGGCAAT
>NZ_LYTP01000025.1:0-2924 GCF_001672435.1 Mesorhizobium sp. AA23 | reverse complement strand
CGCCGCAGGACGATGCCTATGCGCGCAATGCCTATGCAGCGCCGCAGGGCGAGGTCGAGACGGCGCTGGCCGCGATCTGGGCCGAGCTTCTGGGGCTCGATCGGGTCGGCCGCCACGACCACTTCTTTGAGCTCGGCGGCCATTCGCTGCTGGCGGTGCAGCTGATGGAGCGGCTGCGGCGGCAGTCGCTCGGGGTCGAGGTGCGCACCCTGTTGGCCCGGCCGGTGCTTTGCGATCTGGCCGCCAGCCTTGGCAGCCATAGCGAGGTGGCCGTGCCGGCCAACCTGATCGACGAGCACACTCTCGCGATCACGCCACCGATGCTGCCGCTGATCGAGCTGAGCCAGGAAGAGATCGACCAGGCGGTGGCGACTGTGCCGGGCGGGGTTGGCAACATCCAGGATATCTATGGCCTGTCGCCGCTGCAGGACGGCATCCTGTTCCATCACCTGTTGGCCGGGAAGGGCGATCCATATCTGCTGGTCTCGCAGATGGCCTTTGCCGACCGCGCCCTGTTGGAGCGCTATCTTGATGCGGTCCAGCAAGTGGTGGACCGTCACGACGTGCTGCGCACGGCCTTTGTCTGGGATGGACTGTCGAGCCCGGCCCAGGTGGTGTGGCGTCGTGCGCGACTGGAGGTTGCCGAGGTCGAGCTGGACGAGAATGGCGATCCCGGTCATGAGCAACTGAAGCGCCGGTACGATCCGCGCCAATACCGCCTCGAGCTTGGCCGGGCGCCCTTGTTGCGGTTTGTGATCGCGCGCGAGCCGGGTGGCGGGCGCTGGCTGCTTTTGGAGCTGCAACATCATCTGATTGGGGATCATACCGCCTCGGAAGTGATGCGCGGCGAGGTGCGGGCGGTTCTGGAGGGTCGCGCGCATGAGCTTGGTGCGCCGCAGCCGTTCCGCAATCTGGTGGCGCAGGCGCGTCTAGGAGCTTCGTCCGAAGAGCATGAAGCGTTCTTCCGGGAGATGCTGGGCGACATCGAGGAGCCGAGCCTGCCGTTCGGTTTAAGCGAGGTTCATGGCGACGGCAGCGGGGTCGGTGAGGCGCATCGGATGCTGCCGGCCGCGCTCAATGATCGGCTGCGGGCGCAGGCGCGGCGGCTGGGTGTGAGCCTGGCGAGCCTCTGTCACCTGGCCTGGGGCCAGGTGGTGGCGCTGAGCAGCGGGCGCGAGCAGGTTGTGTTCGGCACGGTGCTGTTTGGCCGCATGCAGGCCGGGGCCGGCGCCGACCGCGCGCTCGGCCTGTTCATGAACACCTTGCCGGTGCGGCTCGACCTCGACGGCACCGGGGTCGAGGCCAGCGTGCGGGCCACGCACGGGCGGCTTTCGCAGCTGCTGGCGCATGAGCATGCCTCGCTGGCGCTGGCGCAGCGCTGCAGCGGCGTTGCAGCACCGGCGCCGCTGTTCAGTGCGCTCATGAACTATCGCCACAACACGCCGGCCGCCAGCACGGACGATGTCTTGGCCGGCATCGAATGGCTGGGCGAGGAGGAGCGCACCAATTATCCGCTGAGCCTGTCGGTGGAGGATTTTGGCGATGCGCTCGGTCTCACCGCACAGGTGGTGGAGCCGATCTGTGGGGACCGGGTCTGCGGCTACATGGAGCGGGCGCTCGAAGAGCTGGCCCAGGCATTGGCGCAGGCGCCCGGCAAGCCGGTGCGAGAGCTCGACATCCTGCCGGCCGCCGAGCGCGCCCATCTTTTGGAGGAGCTGAACCGGACGGAAGCGGACTATCCGTCGCACAAGTGCATCCACGAGCTGTTCGAGGCGCAGGTGCGTCAGGGGCCCGACAGGGTGGCGCTGGTGCATGAGGCCGAAGCGCTGAGCTATGGCGAGCTCAATGCCCGCGCCAACCGGCTGGCGCATCATCTGATCGGGCTTGGGGTGAAGCCGGACCAGCCGGTGGCGATCTGCGTCGAGCGCAGCCCGGCGATGGTGGTGGGGGTGCTTGCGATCCTGAAGGCGGGCGGCGCCTATGTGCCGCTCGACCCGGCCTATCCGACCGCCCGGCTTGGCCAGGTGCTTGATGATGCCGCGCCGCGGCTCTTGCTTTGCGACGCCGCTGGACGCGCCGCCCTGGGCGCGGAGGCTCTTGGCCAGGTGGACGTGGTCGACCTCGACGCCGCAGCACCCGCCTGGGCCGGGCAGACCGCCCAGGATCCCGACCCGCATGCGCTGGGGCTCACCGCGCGCCATCTCGCCTACATCATCTACACCTCCGGCTCCACCGGAACGCCGAAAGGCGTCATGGTCGAGCATGCGAGTGTTCTCAATCTTCTACGCGCTCTTTTGGATGTATCGGCACTCACAGAGCAGGATTCAGTCCTCGCGTTCACGACGATCTCTTTCGACATTGCAGGGTTGGAACTCTACCTCCCACTGTCCGTGGGAGCTAACGTCGTGCTTGCTCACGGGAGCGATGCTGTTGGATTGCAGCAGTACCTGTCCCATCACAAGATAACCGTGATGCAGGCGACCCCGGCAGCGTGGCGTATGCTCCTCGCCGCCGGCTGGGAAGGTGCGCCCGATTTAAGTGGGTTGTGTGGCGGCGAAGCGTTGCCTTCAAATCTGGCCGCGGTTCTCGGCAGAAGGGTAAGATCTCTCACAAATCTCTATGGCCCGACGGAAACGACAATTTGGTCGACCACCTTTGTTACCGACACGAGTATTGAGGTGCCTCACCGGAATGTGCCGATCGGCCGCCCGATCGCGAACACGCGGCTCTATCTACTGGATGCTCATGGCACGCCGGTTCCGTTCGGGGCGGTGGGCGAGCTCTATATCGGCGGGGCGGGCGTGGCGCGCGGCTATCTCAACCGGCCCGAGCTGACGGCCGAGCGCTTCATTGCCAGCCCGTTTGTGGCTGGCGACCGTCTGTACCGCACCGGCGATCTGGCGCGCTATCTGCCGGACGGCAAT
>NZ_LYTP01000024.1:0-8725 GCF_001672435.1 Mesorhizobium sp. AA23 | reverse complement strand
AGCGAAGCCCGACCTGCCTCTCGCATCGCCGTCCATGACACGCGGCCAGGCCAGCCGGCGCGCAGGATAGCCGAGCACCTCATCGCGCCGCCGCCCCTCGACGTGGCGGGGATCGAGCGCATCGAGCCCCGCCCTCCGCTCGGCAAGCTCGGCCTCGCCGTGCCGCCGAAGACGCCGATGCCGCAGGACTGGCATGAGACGCTGCTTTATCGCCCGGTCGCCACCTCGTCGGCGATCTTCGAGGCCATGGGGCGCAGGGTGATCGTCAGCGGCACCATCGACGTCGATCCCGCCAGAACCTGCGCGTTCGGCGACGCCACCTGGCCCTGCGGGCAGCGCGCCCGCGCCGCCTTCAATGCCTGGCTGCGCGGCCGGGCCGTAAAATGTGTCCTGCCGCCCGATGCCGACCGTTTTGCCATCGCCGCGCCGTGCACGCTCGGCAAACAGGATGTCGGCGCCTGGCTGGTTGCCAATGGCTGGGCAATGGCGTCCGCCTCGGGCATCTACGGCAAAGCCGAATCCGTCGCCAGGGCTGCCGAGATGGGCATCTTCGGTCCGCCGCAATAGGCCATTCCCGGAAAGGCGCGCAACGGCCTTCCCTGCCCGGCATTGCGTAAAAACGGAATGGTTAAGGCAGCTCAGCGATCCTACCAAACGCTCACCCGGTTTCAGCGACCGAATCACATCGAAGCGAGAACCGGGCCGCAGCCGCCGACGATATCCAAGGAGAAAGACACTGATTTCCTTCAAATTGTAGGCCAAGCTGAAACGGAAATCGTAACACACCACCTTTAAGCCAATGCGTCCAACAGGAGATTGGCCAGTGAGTATGAAAACCGAGACCGCGCCGGCAGAGGCCTGGAAGCATGTCGTCTGGCTGACCCTGCTGGGCACCGCCGGCTGCGTCGGCCTGTCGCTCGGCCTGAACTATCTGCTGCTGCTCAGCGACGCGTTGACGCCGTTCGGCCGCAGCGTCATCACGGCCGCCCTTCTGCCCATCATCATCGGCCTGCCGCTTTTTGCCTTACTCGGCTGGAGAGAAGTCGAGATCCGCCGCTACCGGCAGGAGCTCACCAGATCCGGCACCTACGACCATCTGACCGGCTGCCTCAACGGGGCCGTGTTCACGTCGATGGTCGACAGGCGAGCCGCCAGACCGGCCGGGCCGCGCTCCGGCGCTTTTCTCGTCATCCATCCGGAGCATCTATCGGCGATCAATTTGCGCTTCGGCCTCGAATGGGGCGACGAAGCCTTGCGGCTGATCGCCACCGCCATCAGGTCCTCGGTGCGCAAGGAGGATCTGATCGGCCGCATCGGAACCGCGATGTTCGGTGTTTTCCTCGCGGGCGCGACCGAGGAGGACGCCAAAGAGATCGGCAAGCGCGTCCGGGAAGCGGTCGGGCAGATCTATTTCGCGCCGAAAGGCGACAAGGACGTGCTCGCCATCCGCGTTGGCGGCGTCGTCTTCGAGCATGAATTGGCTTTCGAAGACATGTTCCGCTCGGCCGAGGAAGGATTATCCGAGTTGCAGGACGAGACCGGCTTTCACTTGTCCCATTTCAACAACTGAGCGGCGCGATCAGCAGCCAACCCCCGCCGGCAACCTGGCGTGGGCTGCGGTTCAAATCTCTGCGTCTCAGATGCCGCCCATGCAGAGATATTTCATCTCAAGGTAATCCTCGAGGCCGTGGCGGGACCCCTCCCGCCCGATGCCGGACTGCTTGACGCCCCCGAAGGGTGCTGCTTCCGAGGACATGCGCCCGGTGTTGATGCCCACCATGCCGTATTCCAGGGCCTCCGCCACACGCCAGACGCGCTTCAGGTTGGATGCGTAGAAATACGCGGCTAGTCCGTAAATGGTGTCGTTGGCCTCACGCACGACCTGATCGCCATCCTCGAAACGGATGACGGGGGCCAACGGCCCGAATGTCTCCTCCCGCGCCACCGTCATGGCGCTGGAGACGTCGGTAAGGACCGTCGGCTGGAAAAACGTGCCGTCTCTGGCGATCCGGCCTCCGCCGCACCGGATCGCGCCGCCCTTTGCCACGGCATCGGCGATGTGGGATTCGATCTTGGCGAGCGCCCGCCTGTCGATCAGCGGGCCGATGGCGACGCCGGGATCGAAACCGTCACCGACCTGAAGCTCGCCGACCCGCCGCACGAATTTGTCGACGAACTCATCATGAACGTCCGATTGGACGTAAAGTCGGTTCGCCGAAACGCAAGTCTGGCCGGCATTGCGGAACTTCGCCTGGACCGCCCCATCCACGGCGGCATCGATGTCGGCGTCGTCGAAGACGATGAAAGGCGCATTGCCGCCGAGCTCGAGACTGACCTTCTTGATCTGGTCCGAGCACTGGCGCATGAGCAGGCGTCCGACCTCGGTCGAGCCGGTAAAACTGATCTTGCGCACTTTGGGATTGTGGCAGAGCTCGCACCCCACCGCGGCACCCTCCGAGGCATAAATGAGATTTACAACACCATCGGGAAAGCCGGCCTCGGCGGCAAGCGCGAACATGGCACCTGCAACAAGCGGCGTCTGTTCGGCAGGCTTAAGCACAATGGCGCAGCCTGCCGCCAGCGCCGGTGAGATCTTGCGCGCCACCATCGATGCGGGAAAGTTCCATGGTGTGATGGTGCCGACGACGCCGATCGGCTGCTTGATCACCAGCATGCGGCGGTCCGTCGACGGTGCCGAGATCGTCTCGCCATAGATGCGATTGGCCTCCTCGGCATACCATTGCAGATACGCCGCCGCATGCGAGACTTCCGATCTGGCTTCGGCGAGCGGCTTGCCCATCTCCGCGGTGAGGATCGCCGCGAGATCGTCGGTGTGGGTGACGATCAGTTGATGCCACTGCCACAGCATTTCGCTGCGCTCCCGGGCCGTCAGCCCCGCCCATTCGGCCTGTGCGGCATAGGCCTTGTCGATCGCCGCGCGCGTCTCCGCAATCCCCATGTCGGGAAGTTCCGCCAGCAATTCGCCCGTCGATGGATTGAAGACCTCGAACGTGCTCCCGCCAACCGGCGTGCCAAGCGCCGGCACACGGTCGATAGCGCCGAACAGGTCAGGGGATTTCAGGTGGCGCAGGATCGGCAGGCACAGGGGCAATACCAGTCTCCTCGTTCAAAGGCTGACCTTGCAGAAGGCCAAGATGTATTCCGCACGTCCGCGCCTCTCAAGGACTGAGCGTGATCGTTGGAGCTTCTTGGCCTTGGGTCTCCCAGCTTTAACCGTTCTTGTGGTCTTCGCCACGGGAATACCGACCTTTCCGTCCAGCGGAAAATCAGCAAATTGGAGGGGCGCGTTGTCGAAGGTAATAGACGCCGGTCGTCTTCCATCGCCCAGGGTTCTAGACAGTCTCGAGCTAACACCACCCCTGTGTACCAGACAGGCGCCGAAAAAACCAAGAAAGTCAGATAGCTATTCCCAATCAAAGGGATAGGCTGGTGCTGCGAGAGAGGATTGAACTCTCGACCTCTCCCTTACCAAGGGAGTGCTCTACCACTGAGCTACCGCAGCAACGGGCGTCTGAATAACCGCAGACGCCTTGAATTGCAAGGCGTAGCGGCCCCCTTTCACACCGTGCGCGGTTTTGGCCTGATGTTGCCAATGTGGTTCCAAACGGGCTCGGCACGTGCTCCAGTCTACACCGATAGGCCGAGAGCTACACCGTTTTTGTTGCCGGATCGTTGCCGGTTTGGATACGAATGGGAATAGCGCCCCGTACAGAGGTTTTTCGCACCCCAGCCCTTCAACTCACTACCTGCGAAGGCCCTGTCGCGCGTCCTGGCCCTGTCCCCGTGGCGAATAGATGCGATTTCGGCGTCCGGCCTTACACCAAAATCGCCTTTGCGCTATGACCACGTGGCAGGAGATGCCGGAACCATGAATCGTAAAGCTCGGGCCAGGATCCTCTGGCTCGACGATCGCGACGACCTTGCGAAGCTGGCCGCATGGCTCGCCTGGCGCTCTAAACATGTGACAGCCGCGATAGAGCGGGAGCATGAAGACAGCGGCGCGGTTTCCATCTGCCTGTTCAAGCACCAGGACGAGGCCGGCCTGATCCGCTGCACCACCGATGAACTCGCCAACCTGGCGCGCGACGCTATCGTGGAGCAGCTGCAAATCGACGTGGCCGTGGATATGGGAGGCGAAGCACCCGCGCGGCCGAGAGCGAGGAAGCCAGCCCCTCGACATGCGCGCGACTGGTAATCAGCCGCCCTTCGCCTTCGCATAGTCGTTCCGCTGGCGCGGCCACTTCGAGACCGAATCGGTCAATGTGTGGTGGGTGAAGCCAAGGTTCTTGTTGAAGCGCCACGCCTCGCGGCAGAGTAATTAATGCCGCGGCGGCACGCGATGCTCACCAGGTTGAGCCGCCCGGTGTGTCCGCAAATGGCAATACACGCTGATTTCCTCACCCACAGCGAAGGTCTTGCCGATCGCGTCCATCAGTCAGCGGATGTGATCTCCGGCAGTGAAAAGAAAGCTCATGCGGGTCTTTCTCCACACCGGCGTTGCTTTTGCTAGCCACCAGGCGGACCGAGATGGCGACGAACTGCTGACCGGCAGATTTGGGACCGGTAGCGGAAAGGCATCTTTTGGCAACGTCAAGCTAATAGCGGACGTTCAACCCATACGGCTGAGGCCTTAGATCGGGCCAAGTCCGACACCCGTGAGCGTCTCACAAATTCACCCACGGGCCCAACTCCAGACCCGGTGAGTTTACGAGGCCACCGTCAGCTCACCAGGCCGCGACCCCCGCTAGCAACTGGTCCATCAAGGCAGGACCGCGCGCCTCCACCAACCTGCGCCAGGAGACGTCGCGTGGGCAGCAGATGTCGACATAGGACGCGCGCAACGCCCTAGCATCGGGATGGTGGCGACCTTCGAAGCGAAGCCAACGGTCGATTAGGTCTCCACGGAATATCTGATAGTCGTCGGCCGTGCCGAACTCGACTACGGCACCAGCGATTCGCGCATCAGGCCGCTCTTGGCCAATCGCTCGGCACAAAAGCCCGCGGTAGTTCGGCTTTTCTCCCGTCTTGAAGGCACTGTTGTCTTTCGCCGTGAGACCCCACCAGCCGGTTGCCGCCCTGTGTTCATCACTGTCGGGCGCGTCAAAGATCAGATGCACGATCTCGCCAAACTGACCCATACAGGTGTGCCAGTCGAGGAAACCGATTGTTCGCGCGCGGGAAAGATGCTCGCGCACAATACGACGGAACGTTACGTTCGACCAACTCGGCGCCTTTCCGCCATACATGACGCCGTCGGGGCGATGCCATTGTCCCGACCATACCTCTCCTTCCAGTGCCCAGCCAAGAGTGTCGAAATGCGCCTTGTAAGCGCGATGCGATTGGAGAACCTCCGCAGCGTCCGACGGGTCCCGGTGCAGGAAGGGTACCACTGGATCATATGCCGGGTTGTCCGGTAGCGGGTCGCCGTCGAACACTAGGAAGTTGCGGTTGATGTCGACATTGTCCTCGTCCGTGCGCGTGCGGTGTGCGAACGCCCAGGGATTGATGGCGTGCACGAGCACCAGCCGGACGCCCAGCACACCGCCATTGCGGGAAGATAGCCAGCGGGTCAGGATTGCCGACGCAGCAAAGGCCTCCGAGCCATGCGTGCCGCAGATGACGATCGCGGCGCGCTCCGTGTCCTCCGGCCCGAGGCAGGCGACGTCGGTCGCGAGCGCCTCGCCGACCTCACCCGTCAGCCCTTGACGCGAATAACTCGTCACCTGAGCTCCGGCCCCCGCGCAGGCGACAAGAAACTTGCCGCGCGCCTCGGCATAACTTTCTGAGAAGCTGTCCATCAATATTCCCTCCCGCAGTCGCAAAGCCGATCGTGACAGGCGCGCGAACAGGCGGCAAGACGCCAAGAGCCGACACTCAGCACATGGACGGAGAAGGGCCGCATCGGGGCCGCCAGCGGAGAGTCCGCTTTTCGGCTGATCGGCAAAGGACTGCCTTCACGCCCGCTTGCCGCGACCCGGAAGGCGAGATACTACACTTCCGCTGAAGCACCGCGGCATGGATTTATTCGGCGGCTATTCTGAGACCGGATTTGGTGGCTAGCAGAATCGCGATTTCATCAACCGCCTGCGCCGCTCGCTTCAGGATCTGTTCGGACCGAAGCACACCATCGGTGAAGTCTTTGTCGGTCGCGTACACGGCTGTGGGCAGCGCGAAAGCCTCGAAGAAGCCAAATAGCGGCCTGAGTTGATGCTCAACGACAAGGGCATGGCGCTCGCCGCCCCCGGTGGCCGTGAGAAGCACGGGCTTACCTCTCAAGGCCGTTGGATCAAGCAAGTCGAAAAAATGCTTGAACAGCCCGGTATAGCTACCCTTGTATGTCGGAGACCCGACGACGAGCACGTCCGCGGCGACAACATCTGCAACTACGGTTTGGGCTTGCGCGTCGAGGTCGCGCTGCCATTTGGCGGCCCCCAGCGAGGGACCGACATCCTCGATATCGTACGTTCGATGGGACAGGCGATGGCGGCTGGCGATGTTCTGAACGACGAGGTCGACGAAAGCGCGGGTCTTCGAGGGTCGGCTGAAGTTCCCCGAAAAACCGACGATTGATGGATTTGACATAAGCCGAACTCCGATGGTCAAACTCAGACGTAAGCGGGCCTGGCACGGCACCAGTGATGCTGCGTGGACCACTTCTCTCCTCTAGGCAAGAAATCGACCTGCCTAAGACGCCGCTACTCGGACACCGGCGCCCCGGCCGCGCCCAAACTCCAGATCCCAGCCGCGCTCCTTGAGGGGCAATTCACCCTGCAGTCCGAGCTGCGGAAACAGCAGTTCGGCAACATTGAAAGCTTCTTCCAGATGCGGATAGGCCGAGGCAATAACCTTCTCCACCCCTATCTCTTGATATTCGCGGATGCGGGCGGCAACGCTTTCCGCACTCCCAACAAGCGCGGTGCCGGCACCGCCTCGAACGAGACCCAATCCGGCCCATAGATTGGGAGCTATAACCAGCTTGTCGCGGCGTCCCTGGTGCAGAGCGGAGATGCGCTTTTGCCCGACCGACTCCGAAACTTTGGTAAATTGATGCTGGGCTTCAGCGATCACGTCGTCAGTGACGCGGCTGATCAGTCGATCCGCCGCCGCCCAGGCCTCCTCCTCCGTTTCACGCACGATCAGATTTATGCGCAGTCCAAAACGGATTTTGCGACCTTGAGCCGCCGCTCGTGCCCTGACTCTATCGAACTTCTCCTTCACCTGCTCGACGGGTTCACCCCAACTCAGATAGACATCGGTGTGTTTGGCGGCGACCTCGATGCCCGCCTCCGAAGACCCGCCGAACCAAAGTGGCGGATAGGGTTGCTGGACCGGCGGGAAAGAAATGTCGGTGCCGTGAGCAGATAGATACTTGCCCTCAAAGTCGGCCGGCTCTCCGGACAGGATACGGCGCCAGATCGTGAGGAATTCATCAGTCTGCGCATAGCGTTCGTCATGACCGAGCTTGTTGCCGTCGCCGGCGAGATCGGCAGGATCAGCACCGGTGACGACATTGAGCAGCACCCGGCCGCCGGAAATGCGGTCCAGCGTGGCCGCATGGCGCGCGAACAGTGCGGGCGTCCCGCTGCCCGGCCGCAACGCCACCAGGAATTTCAGCCGTTCGGTCAATGGGATCAACCCGGCGGCCACGATCCAGGCGTCCTCACACCGTGTTCCGGTTGGCAGGAGCACGCCCTTGAAGCCAAGCCGATCGGCGGCTTGCGCAATTTCTTTGAGATAGCCGAAGGTTGCCGGCCGGTGCCGCTCGTCGGTGCCGAGATAGGGGCCGTCGCCATGGGTCGGCAGGTACCAATACATATCGAGCGGGCGGGTGCTGTTGCCGGACATCGGATTGTTTCCTTCAGTGATTGCGGAATCTATGGGAGCAAGCCTCAGAGCTTGCCTTTCCAGGGGATGAGGCGATGTTCCAGCCAACGCATGCCGCTGGTGAAGGCGAAGGCGAGCACGGCGATGACGATGAGGCCGACGAACACGACGTCGGTCGCGAGGAAATTGGCCGCCGACATGATCATGTAGCCGAGCCCGGACCGGGCTGCGATCAGCTCGGCCGCGACCAGAGTCGACAATCCTGCGCCGATGGCGATCTTGAGGCCGGTCAAGATCTCCGGCAAAGCGGACGGCAGGATGATGCTGGTGAAGAGTTGCAGCCGGTTGGCGCCTAGGGACAGCGCGGCGTTGAGGCGTTCGACGGGCACCGATCGCACGCCCGCCTGTGCTGCAAAGCAGATCGGGGCGAAGGTCGACAGCGACAGGAGAACGATCTTGGAGGTTTCCCCGATACCGAGCCATATGATCAGCAGCGGCAGGTAGGCCAGCGGCGGCAGCCCCCAGTAGAGATCAATCGGCACGCTGAAGATGCCCTTTACCCAACGATTGAGCCCCATGAGCAGGCCAAGCGGAATGCCGACGAAAATGCCGACGCCGAGTGCCGCCGCAATGCGGCCGAGGCTTGCCAGCGTGTGGTCGAGCAGCGTGCCATTGGCATAGCCATCGGCCGCGACGGCGTTGAACTGGGTCAGCACGTCGGCCGGCGACGGCAGGAACAGCGGCGATGCCCAGCCGAGTTGCGCGGCGAGCACCCACAATGCGATCAGCGCCGCCAACGTCACCAGGCTGATGCCGAACGTGCTTGCCGATGCTGAGCTGCGCGGCGGGGGGGACGGCCTCAGCTGAGCCGTGGCGGGAG
>NZ_LYTP01000023.1:0-668070 GCF_001672435.1 Mesorhizobium sp. AA23 | reverse complement strand
GTCATCGGCCCAATGCATGTTCTGGGCTCCGACCTTGACCGACGTATCCTTCAGCATCGCCTTGACCTCTCGCGCCGCCGTGAAGGGCGGGATGACGAAGCGCTGGATGCGCGGATCGCCTTGCGGGTCGGCAAGCAGGCCACCGGCGAAGGCGCGCGCCTCGACGAGCGTCTTGTTCATCTTCCAACTCGTGCCGATCCAGACGTGCTTGGACTGTGTCATGCGGTGGTCATTCCGTTTCGCTCACGAGCGCCCTGGCGGTCGACTCGTCGGTGATGAGCCCCTTCAGCCGCGCGCTTTTGAGCACCGCGCGGACCGCCTCGACCTTTGTCGGACCGCCGGCGATCGCGATGATGCGGCTATCCGCCGACCCGTCCAGATCGACGGCGAGCGTGCGCGCGGTGAGCGTCGTTTCCAGCACCCGGCCGCGCGCATCGAAAAAGTGGCCGAGCATTTCGCCGACGCCACCGACGGCGGTGATCTCGGCAATCTCGCGCGGCTCGATCATGCCGGTCGCCACGAGCTGGGCGCCCGCATCCGCCGTGCCGATGCCGACGAATTTCAGCGTCGCCCGGTTCGACATCTCGAAGATTTCCCGCACGCCGCGCTGCGCCAGCAGCACTTCGCGGTCTTCCGCGGAATTGGCAAAAAAGGGCACCGGCATGACGTAGGCCTGCGCGCCGGTCTTTTCGGCCAGTCGATGCATGACGTCGTGCGGATTGGCGGCGTAATTGCGCGTCAGGCCGCCGAGCAGCGAGACGAAGCGGACGCCGGCTGCCTCGAAGCGCGGCAGCTGATGCACCGCGGCGGCCAACGTGCGGCCATGGCCGATACCGATGACCCTGTCCTCGCCGCGCTCCATCTCGCGACGCAGGAAACCGGCGCCCGCAAGCCCCAGCGCCCGCAACGGAAGGTCATCCTCGCCCAGATCCGGCGCGACCTCGCAGAAGTCCAACCCGAAGCGATCGCAGAGCTGGTTCTCCAGCAATGCGCATTCGACGACCTCGCCGTCGATCGAGACCTTGACCGCGCCGTCGGCGACAGCCCGGGCGATCAGCCGATGCGCCTTGACCGACGGCAACCCCAGTCGCTTCGCCACCTCGGCCTGGGTAAGCCCGCCGGCGTAGTGCAACCAGGCGGCACGGATCGCGAGCGACCCTTCGGGATCCAGTTGACCTGGGCGTTTCGGCATCTGCAGTCCTTGATCGTGCGTTTGGGCCATTCTCAGCCGACTCAGACATTCAGGCTTTGCACGCCCGTGTCGATATGGGGAGCCCAGAAGGCTATGCTTTCGGCAATCTGCGGGATGACCTGCCGATCGTCCGGCTCGCGCTCCTTGAAACTCAGCTCCAGGCAGATCTCGTTGTCGGCGGCGCCACCTTCGGCGAAAGCCTTCATCAGCGGTTCGGGATGAATGCGGCCCCTGGCGTTGAACGCCGCGGTGAAGGGTCGGTGCCCCCCCTTGTCCATGAGGCTTTGCTTGATGTGGATGATCGGCGACAGCTTCGGCGCCGCGCGAGCCCAGGCATAGGGATCGTAGTCATCCGGATTGGCGCTGGTCACGTCGCCATGGTCGATGTCGACCATCATCCACATCGGCACGGCCATGTCGGCTTTGGTCAGCCTGTCCTGCAGCTTCAGGCAGTCGGCGATCGTGTGGCCGAACTCGCGCCCGATGCTCATCGGCTCCCAGAAAACGTAACGCAACCCGGCTGCCTTGGCGTGCTCGGCCACCTCCGCCCAGCAGTCGACCGCGATCCGGATCAGCGCCTCGCGCCGGGCCGGGTCGTCATAGTCCTTGAAGGTGAAGATGGCGAACTGGGTGCCGATGGAGACGCCGCCGAGATCGGCGGTGATGTCGGCGAAGGTCTTGAACCAGTCGACATAGTAGCGGCGCACATCGCTGTCTGGATGGCCGAAATGGTTGAGCCGGCCATAGGGGCCGGTCATGCCGCTCGTGACGCGCACGCCGGTGCGCCGCAAGGCCGCGACCATCTTCCGGGTCAGGCGCCGGATCACCGGCGCCGGCCAGCTCGGATTGATGAACTCGTGCGTCAGCTGCAGGTCGCGCAGCCTGAGGTCGCGCGCGACGGTCTCGATGAGGTCGTCCGGATCGGCGAAGCGGTTGACCAGCGGGTTGGTGTTCAGGGAAAGCGTCAGCGCCATCACGCAGCCTCGGCAAGGCGCTCGGCCTCGAACCACATGGCGAAGGCGTGCCGTTCGGCTTCGGTGAGATGCAAATGGTGCTTGGTGCGCCGAAGCAGGATGTCGTCGGGCGTGCGCGCCCATTCCCTGGCGACGAGATAGCGCACCTCCGCCTCGTAGAGCAGGCCGCCGTGATGACGGCCAAGGCCGTCGAGGCCGGCCGCGTCCTTGACGAGGTCCCGCGTGCGCGCGCCGTAGAGCCGGCCATAGTGATGGACGAGATCGCGCGGCATCCACGGATAGGCCTCGCGCAAGCCATTGGCGAAGGTCTCGTAGTCGGCATTGGGGATTTCGCCGCCGGGCAGCGGCGCGGTCTCGGTCCAGTCCCCGCCCATCTTCGGGAAAATAGGCTTCAGCCGGTGCATGCCGCGCTCGGCCAGTTCGCGGAACGTGGTGATCTTGCCGCCGAAGACGTTGAGCAGCGGCGCGCCGCCGCTCTCGTCGAGGTCGAAGACATAGTCGCGCGTCACCGCGGACGGGTTGCCCTTGCCGTCGTCGAACAGCGGCCGCACGCCGGAGAAGGAGTAGAGCACGTCCTGGCGCCGCAGCTTCTCCTTGAAGTAGCGGTTCACCGCCGCAAGCAGGTAGTCGATCTCGGCCTCGTCAGCCCTGACGTCCTCGGCGCGGCCGTCATAGGCAATGTCGGTGGTTCCGATCAGCGCCCTGTCCCCCTCATAGGGGTTGATGAAGATGACGCGCTTGTCGTGGTTCTGTACCAGATAGGCATTGGCGCCCTGCCAGAATTTCGGCACGATGATGTGGCTGCCTTTGACCAGGCGCACATTGCGCGACGAGTTCGATCCCGCGACACGGCCAATGACGTCCGAAACCCAGGGGCCGGCGGCATTGACGAGGCAGCGGGCGCGGAAGAGCCGCGTTTCGCCGGTCATCGCGTTTTTCGTCGTTACCGTCCAGGCGCCGTTCTCGCGGCGGGCGGAGACGGCAGGCGAGCGGGTGAGCACCTCGGCCCCGCGCTCGGCGGCGCCGACAGCGTTGAGCACCACCAGCCGCGCATCATCCACCCAGCAGTCGGAATATTCGAAGCCGCGCGTATATTGGTCGAGCAGCGGCGTTCCTTCGGGATCGCGCTCGAGGTCGAGCGTGCGCGTGCCGGGCAGCCGCTTTCGGCCGCCCAGATGGTCGTAGAGGAACAGGCCGAGCCGCACCAGCCAGGCCGGCCGATCCTGCGGGCTATGCGGCAGCACGAAGCGCATTGGCCAGATGATATGGGGCGCGGCCTTGAGCAGGACCTCGCGCTCGATCAATGCTTCGCGCACCAGCCGGAACTCGCAATATTCGAGATAGCGCAGGCCGCCATGCACCAGCTTGCCGGAGCGCGAGGACGTGCCCTCGGCAAGGTCGTCCTTTTCGCACAGCACGACCGACAGGCCGCGACCTGCCGCGTCCCGGGCGATGCCGGCGCCGTTGATGCCGCCGCCGATGACGAAGAGGTCGACCATTTTCGGCTCGGGCCCCATCCTATGCTCCTTCCAGCGTTTCGGCGGAGGCGACAGCCGTGTTGCGGCGCTGGGCGGCCAGCATGTCCCAGGCTGGCCCCAGGGCACGGCGCGCCGCGCCGAATGCCGGGAACAGCCCGTCATAGACGCCGATCAGCGCCGGTTCGGGCGCCTCGACCGGCCCGAGCAGCGGCGTGACCCAGTCGGCGATGCAGGCATCCATGTCGCCGTAGGCGCCGATGGCGACCGCCGCCATCATCGCGCAGCCGGCAGCACCCGCCTCCTCGCGCGAGGAAACGCGCACCGGCGCATGAACCGCCGCCGACAGGATGCCGCGCAATCCCTGCGAGCGGGCCGCGCCGCCCGACAGCCGCAACTCCGACGGCAGGTCGCCCATCGCCGCGTAGCAGTCGCGCATGGCGAGCCCTAGCCCCTCGATGACGGCACGCACGAGGCTCGGGTAGCGGTGGTTTACCGACAGGCCGACGAAACCGGCGCGGGCGTTGGCGTTGACGAACGGCCCGCGCTCGCCGGCCTCCGAGATATAGGGATGATAGACGATCTGGCCGGGCGGACTGTCGCCGAGCCAACGATCGATGCGGGCGACCATATCGCGGTGACCGTCCTCGTGCCCGAATTCCTTCAGCACATCCGCGGCGAGACCGAGAACCCAGTCGATGTTGAGCGTGGTTGCCATGTTGGTCTGGACCTGCGTCACCAGATCCGGAACCGGCAAAGTGATGACGTAGCCCGAGCCCTCCTTGTTGAGGTGCACGGAGCCCGTCGGCATGGCCCGCATGTGCACGCCGGTCGAGCCGACGATCGAGCAGGCGACATCCCCCTCGCCGCCGCAGACCCCCGCGCCAAGCGCCGTCATGACCATGTCGACATAGCCGAGGCTGATGGGCGTGCCGGCTTTCAGACCCGTCTCGGCCGCCGCCGCGGCGGTAAGCGGATGGGTTACCATCGTGCCGTCGACGATCTCGGGCAAGAGCTTGCGCCGGCCGGAAAGGCCGAGCGCCTCGATGACCGTGTCGTCGTAGCGGCGGGTGCGGAAATTGCCGAAGGTGAAGCTTGATTCCGACGGATCGGTGGCGCGCATGCCGGTCAGGTTCAGATAGAGCCAGTCCTTGCAGTGCAGCGCCACTTCGGCCTGGTCGAGAAGCTCGGGCGCGTGGCGGTCCATATGGGCCATCTGACTGCCCTGCTGGCAGGTGTTGAGCCCGGTTCCCGTCGCCTCGAAACGGGCGCGGCCAAGCGGGCCGGCGGCCAGGCGCTCGACGGTCGGCGCCGCGCGGGCATCGAGCCACAGCCATGCGTCGGCGACAGGCTCATCTTGCCGGCCCACGAGCCAGGTGCCGTCGCCCTGTGCGGTCACCGCGAGCGCCGCGGTGCGCGCCGCCAGGTTTTCAACCTTGTCGTCGAGCCCTCGGAGCGCAGCCACGCAGTCGCGCCAGGTCTGGGCGAGCGACTGCGTCGCCGAACCGTCGGCGCCGGACGCGTATCGGTTCGGAACCGAAGCGGAAGCGACCTGGCGGCCATTCAGCTCAAAGGCGACCGCCTTGATGATCGACGTGCCGGAATCGATACCTATGATGACGTCAGCGGCGGCCACGGATCTCTCCGCATCCGATGCGACCATGCCTGAATCGGCAACAGGGCAATGTCCGTCTCCTCCTGATTTTCCCGCCTGAAGTTCCACCGCGAAGAGGCGGCGGCGAAAATACGCCGTTGCACGCTCCTCCGTAACGGCGCCTTACACAGTCCACTCTACTTATCATGGAAATAACACAATGCATGATTTTTTTTGCAGACATCGAAAATTTTTTCAGGTACGCTGTTATCAGTCAGGAGGAACCCAAACGTCTGCTCTCCGTCGTCTTCGGCAGACGGACGAGAGAGCGGGCAAACAGGCAGCCGGATGGTTCAGGCTCGTTTTCAGCTTGCGCCGCAGCACCGTGTGGCGAGCATAATCTCTGCTGAAATCAAACTCTTAATGCCAATAGATTCGCTCCTGCAGCATTGCCGTGCCGTATCTGCGAGATCGATATCTCAACGATCCGGGATAGCGGCTGGCTGCTCCGGGAGATGCCGTCCTGTAAATCGCTTGGCCGAGAGAGCCCCTTCCAACGAACCAAAATCCGGACCAAAACGGAATTCTGATCTAACATGCTTGACGCAGAAGATAACATTAACATAACATAACTGACAGGTCGGGCGTGGATGCGGCGGGAGGAGAACGCTGCATCGTCGGCCAAGGGTGGGAGAAATCGATGCAAGCAAGCGACCCGACTATGCCGTGTCCCCGTCCGGCTGCAGACATGCGTCCTGCATTCGCAGCCCCTGCCCGCCTCGTTCCATCGCCGGCGAGGCTCTGAACCATGAACGCCATGTCGAGCCCGACGCCGAAGGCACCGGCTGCGCCGCGCCGCAATCTGATTGTCGCCGTTGGCCTCGGCGTCGTGGTCCTTGCCGCGATCGCGCTCGACACGAAGGTGGTCCAGATCGGATCGTCCGCCGACGTCAGCCAGGAGGCGTTTTCGCCCGACCGTTTCGGCGAAAAGGAGTTCCCGCGCATCAAGGCCTTCGTCGTCGAGCACGCCGTCAACGCCGCAACCTTCGGGCCGGCGGTGATGGCCGACAAGAACGCCGCCGCCAAACAGTACGGAACCGCCTCGTCGACCGGCGCGATCATCCCTGTCAGGTTGACGGCGGTCGCGGGCGAAGCGAAATCCGGCGTTTACGAGCTCAAGGCCGACGGTGTGCCGGCCGACATCCATGTTCGGGTGCAGGCCGGCCCGGCCATCAACGGCACCGATCTGCGCGATGCGACAGGCGACATCGTCTTCGGCAAGTTCAAGAACCAGATCGAATTCCAGGACGCCGGCTCGGGCATCAACCGCGCCATGAAGAAGGCGACCCTCGACGCTATCGACACCGCCAGCCTGTCCGGCAAGACGCTGGAGATCTTCGGCGTCTTCCGCCTCATCAACCCGAAGAACTGGCTGATCACCCCGGTCAAGGTCACCGTCAAATGAGCAGCGCTGCGAGCTCCCGGCAGGCCGGCGAAGTGGTTCTGGCGGCGCGCAACATCGCCAAGTCCTACAACGGCGTGAGGGCGCTGAAGGGCGTCAATTTCGACATTCACCGCGGCCAGGTGACGACGCTGTTCGGCGAGAACGGCGCCGGCAAGTCGACCCTGATGAAAATCCTCTCCGGGGTGGTGCAGCCGACATCCGGCGAGATCGTTCTCGACGGTCAGCCCATCGTGTTTTCCTCCTCCACCGACGCGCGCAACCACGGCATCTCGATCATTCATCAGGAGCTCAGCCTCGCGCCCAATCTGTCGGTTCGCGACAACATCTTCATGGGGCGCGAGATCACCGGCCCGACCGGCGTCAACTACGCCGAGGAGGAACGCCAGGTCCGTAGACTGCTGCAGGAGCTTGAGGAGGACATCGATCCGCTCACCCCTGTCGAGGAACTGCGGCTGGGACAACAGCAGATCGTCGAGATCGCACGGGCGCTTTCGGTCGACAGCCGGATCCTCATCATGGACGAGCCGACCTCGGCGCTTTCCGCCACCGAAGTCGAGGTCCTTTTCAGCGTGATCCGCGACCTTACAGCCAAAGGCGTGTCGATCGTCTACATCTCGCACCATCTGGAGGAGGCCCTGCAGATCACCGATCATGCCGTGGTGTTGCGGGACGGCAATATGACCGCCTATGCGCCGCGCGCCGATATCGACCTTGAATGGATCGTGCGCAACATGGTCGGCGAGAACTATGATCTGGGCAGTCCGCCGACCGGCCATGATTTCGGCCCGGTCATGCTCTCGGTCCGCGACCTGACTGTTCCGGACCCGGCCGGCGGCGGCTACAACGTCGTCGACCGCATGTCGCTCGACGTCAGGGCCGGCGAGATCGTCTGCATCTACGGCCTGATGGGGGCCGGCAGGACCGAGCTGCTCGAGACCGTCGCCGGCAAACTCAGCGCGACGTCCGGCGAGATCGTGCTCGAACGCAAGGAGATTTCCCACCTTGCCATCGGCGAGCGCATCGCCCGCGGCCTTGCGCTCGTGCCCGAGGATCGCCAGCGCTACGGTCTCGTCCAGACGATGTCGGTCGGGCAGAATCTTTCGCTCGCTTCGATCATGGAATTCACGCGCGGGATCTTCACGTCCATCAGGCTCGAGCGGGCCTTGATCCAGAAGTCGATCCGGGATGTGACCGTGAAGACCGACGGACCGGACGTGCCGATCGGGTCGCTGTCCGGCGGCAACCAGCAGAAGGTGGTCATCGGCAAGATGCTCGCCACCGATCCGAAGGTCATCCTGCTCGATGAACCCAGCCGCGGCATCGACATCGGCGCCAAGGCAGAGGTGTTCCGGATTCTGGCTCACCACGCGGCGGCCGGGCAGGCCGTCGTCTTCACCACATCGGAAGTCAACGAGTGCCTGTCGATCGCCCACCGCATCATCATCATGCGGCGCGGGCGGATCTCGGCCGAGTTCACTTCGGACATCACCAAGGAAAAGATCATGGCCGCCTCGGGCGAGGCCGTGGCGGCCTGAGCGGAGCACGGAAAAGAACTATGACGCAACCGAGCGCCAACGGCATCTCTGCCCCGGCCACAGCCATGAGGGGGACAACCAGTCCCATCAAGCTCTTGCTGAAGGGCCGCGCCTTCTTTGCGCTGATCGCCATCATCATCGTCTTCTCGTTCCTGTCGCCGAACTACCTCACCGTCTCCAATCTGCTGATCATGTCCTCGCATGTCGCCATCTACGGCATACTCGCGATCGGCATGCTGGTGGTGATCCTGAGCGGCGGCATCGACCTCTCGGTCGGCTCGATCCTGGCGCTGTGCGGCGTCGTCGCCGGCGCGCTCATGCAGGGCGTGGAGTTGAAACCGCTCGGCGTCATCCTGTTTCCTCCGGTATGGGCCGTGGTCGTGCTGACCTGCGCGCTCGGCGCCTTGCTGGGGGCGCTCAACGGCATCCTTATCGCCTGGTTCAAAGTGCCCGCCTTCGTCACCACGCTTGGCGTCATGTACATGGCGCGCGGCATCGCGCTGCTGCAGACCAACGGCCTCACCTACAATAATCTCGCCGGCCGGCCGGACCTCGGCAACACCGGCTTCGACTGGCTGGGCTTCAACCGGCTCTTCGGGGTGCCGATCAGCGTGCTGGTCCTGGCGGCCCTCGCCGGGCTGACGGGGCTGATGCTCAGCCGCTCCTCCTTCGGCCGCTGGCTCTATGCCGCGGGCGGCAACGAGAACGCGGCCGACCTGTCAGGCGTGCCGGTCAAGCGGGTCAAGATCACGGTCTATACTCTCTCCGGTATTCTATCCGCCATCGCCGGCCTGGTGCTCTCTTCGCAGTTGACATCGGCCGGTCCGACCGCCGGCACGACCTACGAGCTGACCGCAATCGCGGCGGTCGTCATCGGCGGCGCCGCGCTGACCGGCGGGCGCGGTACCGTGCGCGGCACCATGCTCGGCGCGTTCGTCATCGGCTTTCTTTCGGACGGCCTCGTCATCATCGGCGTGTCCTCCTACTGGCAGACCGTCTTCACCGGCGCCGTCATCGTGCTCGCCGTGCTCATGAACACCATCCAATACGGGGCCCGCGGCGTCCGACAGTGACGCCGCGCCTCGCCAAAAGCTTCTCCGGGACCGCAAGGAGACAGTGCCGGAAAGAAGGCCGAGACAAATCGGCAACCGCAATCCGAAACCACAATCTGTAGAGGGAGTGAGAGAAATGATCGATAAAACCAGAAGGATCCTGTTGGTCGCCGCCGCGGCGCTGCCGCTGATGGCAAGCCAATCCTGGGCGGCCGGCTTGATCAGCATCATCGTGACCGACCCGGCCAATCCGTATTGGCTCACCGAAGGCCAGGTCGCCAAGGCCACGGCAGAGAGCCTCGGCTACACGGCCAATGTCAGCGCACACAAGGGCGACACCAACACCGAAAGCACGATGATCGACACCGCCATCACCAACAAGTCGGTGGCGATCATTCTCGACCCGGCCAATGCCGACGGTTCGATCGGCGCGGTCAAGAAGGCGATCGCCGCCAACATCCCGGTCTTCCTGGTCAACGCCGAGATCAACCAGGACGGTCTCGCCAAGGCGCAGCTCGTCTCCAACAACGCCCAGGGCGCCGCGATCGGCGCGCAGCAGTGGGTCGAGGCGATCGGCGACAAGGGCAACTATGTCGAGCTGTTCGGCAATCCGGCCGACAACAACGCGGCGACGCGCTCGAACGGCTATGAGACCGTGCTCACCCAATATCCGGACCTCAAGAAGGCCGGCAAGGAAGTGGCCAACTGGGACCGCACCCAGGGCTACCAGAAAATGCAGTCGCTGCTGCAGGCCCATCCCGACATCGTGGGCGTCATTTCCGGCAATGACGAGATGGCCCTCGGCGCCATCGCGGCGCTGAAGGAAGCCGGCAAGCTCTCCCAGGTGAAGGTCGGCGGCTTCGACGGCTCACCGGACGCGGTCGCCGCCGTCAAGGCGGGCGAGATGCAGTACACGGTGCTGCAGCCTGTGGCGGTCTTCTCGGCCGAAGCCGTGAAGCAGGCCGACAAGTTCATCAAGACCGGCTCGACGGGTGCTGCCTCCGAGAAGCAGCTCTTCGACTGCGCCCTGATCACCAAGGACAATGTCGACAAATACACCGGGCCGTTCACGCTCTCCCAGTGAACCGCCGGATTGGGGCGCGCAAACGTTGCGCGCCCCTTTTCCTCCCGCGCAAAGACATTCGATGCGCAAAACCCTACCTGCCCCCAAGGTGCCCGCTTGCCATCGGCGCCAGATATGCGAATGGCATCGGCAGGAGAGGCTTGGATGACAGATCGCGAGATTCGGCCCGAGCAGGCGTTGAAGACCCTTGCCGGGGATCAGGTGCCCGCCGACAGCCGCCACGCGCGCCAGCTGGCGCGCCGCCGGATGATTGCCGAGGCCGTCATGGCCGAGGGCACGATGCGCATCGAGGATCTCACCGAGCGTTTCGGCATCAGCCTGATGACCGCGCATCGCGACCTCGACGAACTGGTCGAGAAGGGATTGCTGCGCAAGACGCGCGGCATCGTCTCGGCCGCCCCGACCAGCCTCATCGAATCGAGCGACGTCTACCGCTCCTCGCGCCAGGGAGCCGAGAAGCGCGCGATTGCGCAGGCGGCGGCGTCCTTCCTGGAACCCGGACAAGCCGTTTTCTTCGACGATTCCACCACCGTCCTGCAGCTCGTGCCGCATCTTGCCGCGCGCGTGCCGCTGACGGCGATCACCAATTCCATCACCCTGATGAATGAGCTCAAGGACACGCGCGACCTGACGCTGCTCGGGCTTGGCGGGCAGTTTTACCACTGGTGCAACGCCTTCATGGGTCCGGTCACGGTCACGGAGATCCGGCGGCTGCGGGCCGACCGCGTCTTCATGTCGATGTCGGCCATCACCGACGGCATGGTGTTCCACCAGTCACCGGAAATGGTCGAGACCAAGCGCGCCATGTTCGACAGCGCCGCCATGCGCATCCTGCTTGCCGATCACACCAAGTTCGAGCGCCGGGCGCTGCATGCCATGTGCGCGCTGAACGAGTTCGACGTCATCGTCGTCGACGACGGAACCCCGCCGCGACAGGTCGAGGATATGAAGGCAGGCGGCATGACCGTCGTCGTCGCCGCCGTGCGACAAGAACATGTTACAGGCAGCTTATTGTAACATCCGTTGATGTTAATTTAACATGATGGTATGCGAAAACCTCAAGAGATGCACGCGGTGCATGGCGAGGAGCGTATGCCCTGTCTGCTGGGAATCGATAGCGGGCTGACCGTCACCAAGGCGGTGGTTTTCGACGAGGCAGGCGCGCCGCTGGCCGTGGCCCGCCGCCGCTTGCCGCAGTTCATCTCCGAACCGCGTCATGTCGAGCGCGACATGGACGAGCTGTGGCACGCCGCCGCCGAAGCGATCGCGGAAGCGGTCTCCGGCTGCGGACGTCCACCCTCGGACATCGCCGCCGTCGCCGCCACCGCGCATGGCGACGGGCTCTACACGCTGGATCGCGACCGCCGGCCGCTCGGATACGGCATCCTGTCGCTGGACAGCCGAGCTGGAGACGTCGCCGCCCAGTGGCAAACCGACGGGACGGCCGGCAAGGCGCTGTCGCGAACCGGTCAGACGCCGCATGCGTCGGCGCCCTCTTCGCTACTGGCCTGGATTCGCGATCACGAGCCGGAGCGCTTTGCCCGCATCGGCCATGTGCTTGCCTGCAAGGATTGGCTGCGTTTCTGTCTGACGGACAGCCTGGGCACCGACCTCACCGAGGCGAGTACCTCCTTCACCGCGGTCGACAGCCAGGCCTACGCGCCGGACATCCTGCCGATCTTCGGTCTCGAAGCACTCGCCGATGCGCTGCCGCCGGCGGCGCGGCCGGACGAAATCGTCGGCGCCATTACAGTGCAGGCGGCACGTTACACAGGCCTGCTTGCCGGCACGCCGGTGGTGGCCGGCCTGCACGACGTAACTGCCTCGGCGCTCGGCATCGGCGGTTATGGCGAAGGCGTGGTCGCTATCGTCGCCGGCACCTATTCGATCAACGAGACGGTCTCGGCCGCGCCGCGCATCGATGCCCGCTGGTTCTGCCGCAACGGCCTGAAGCCCGGGGAATGGAACAACATGTCGATCTCGCCGGCATCGGCGGCGAATTATGACTGGTTCCTCGACACGCTGTGCGGTTCCGAGCGGGCAGCGGCGGAAGCCGACGGGCGTTCGATCCACGCCATCGTCGGTCCTGAAATCGAGGCGGCATTGGCGCGGCCCTCGACACTGCTCTTCCATCCCTATCTGTTCGGCTCGCCGCATGGCCCGGCCGCCAGCGCCGGCTTCCTCGGGTTGCGCGGCTGGCATGATCGCGGCGACATGCTGCGCGCGGTGATCGAAGGCATAGCCTTCAACCACCGCGTCCACGTCGATGCGCTGCGCGAAGGTTTTGCGCCGCGCGAGGCGCGGCTGACCGGCGGCATTTCCCGAAACCCGGCCTTCGCGCAGGTCTTCGCCGATGTGCTCGGCATGCCGCTCACGGTGACCGAGACGGAAGAAGCCGCCGCATGGGGCGCCGCACTCTGCGCCGGCGCCGGCGTCGGCCTGTTCGCCTCGCCGCGGCACGATCCGCGCGACTTGGCAGCGCTTGGCCGCACCTACCGGCCCTCCCCTGAGCGCAGCTCCGCCATGGACAAGCGCTACGGGCTGCACTGCGACATCGCCAACCGCCTCGCCGAGGCCTGGCCGTCGATCGAAGCGCTGGCGGAAAGGGGAACGCGATGAACGCGGACAACCGCCGTCAGGACATCGCCGACTATGTCATTCAGCATGGCGAGGCGCGCATCGACGAGCTCGTGACGGCATTCGGCGTCTCGCGCATGACCATCCATCGCCACGTCGACGAGCTGGCGCGCCAAGGCGTGCTGCGCAAGCTGCACGGCGCGGTCAGCGCGCAGCCGTCCGGCGTCTACGAAAGCCTCTTCCGTTTCCGCGAGACGCATGCGGCGGCGGCCAAGCGGGCGCTTGCCCGGGCGGCTCTGGCCGAGATCGAGCCAGGCCAGGTCGTGCTGCTCGACGATTCGACCACCGCCAATGCGCTCGGCCCACTGCTGCCCCAGATCGCGCCGTTGACCGTCGTCACCAACAGCTTGTCTCTGGCGGAACAGCTGGTGGGCAAGGACGAGCTGAAGCTGATCCTGCTCGGCGGCGAATACCATCCGACGTACAACGCCTTCATCGGCCACATCTGCGAGAACGCGCTGCAGAAGATCAGGGTCAACCTGCTCATCTGCTCAGCTTCGGCGATCGACAACACCGCGACGCTGATTCAGGACCCGCAGGTGGTGCGCGTGAAGCAGGCCATGGCGGCAGCGGCCTCGCGCAGCGTGCTGCTCATCGATTCCTCCAAGTTCGGCAAGGTAGCGCTGCACCTGTTTGCAGACCTCACCGACTTCGATCTCGTGCTTAGCGACGACGGCCTTCCCGACGAGGTTGCCGGCAACCTGAAGGCGGCCGGGGTCAATCTCAAGATCTTGCCGGTGCAATGATCGTGGCGACACGCGATGTCGATGTCCTCATCATCGGCGCCGGCATCAACGGCGCCGGCCTGTTTCGCGATCTGTGCGAACAGGGCCTCAAGGTCGCGATCGTCGACAAGGCGGATTTCGGTTCCGGCACCAGCGCCGCGCCGTCGCGGCTGATCCATGGCGGGATCAAATATCTCGAAACGGGCGAGCTGGGCCTCGTCGCGCAATCGACGTTGGAGCGCAACCTGTTGCTGCGCAATGCCCCGCATGCGGTGCGGCCGCTGCCGACCGTCATCCCGGTCTTTTCCTGGCTGACGGGCATCGGAGACGCGCTGCGCACCCTTTTCGGCAGCACGACCGCTCCGCGCGGCCGCGGCGCTCTCCTGATCAAGATCGGCCTTGCCATGTATGACTTCTACGGCGCCCGCCGCCGGGTCATGCCCCGGCATAGTATGTGGTCTAAAGCGCGGGCGCTGAGCGAGATACCGCCGCTGACGCCGGGCATCGTCGCGGCCGGCACCTACTATGACGCCACCGTCCGTCATCCCGAGCGGCTGGTGCTCGAGCTTCTCCAGGACGGGATCAGGGCGAGCCCCGAATCCGACGCCTTGAACTATGTGCGATTGCTGGACAGCGACGGCAGCGTCGTGCGCTTCGCCCTGCCCGACGGCGGCGAGCTCGGCTTCCGGCCGCGCATCGTCGTCAACGCGGCCGGGCCATGGATCGACCATGTCAACACTGCACTCGGCGTGCCGTCACGGCTGATCGGCGGCACCAAGGGCTCGCACATCTTGCTCGACCATCCCGACCTGCTGCGGGCGCTGAACGGCCGCATGATCTATTTCGAGGCCAATGACGGCCGCATATGCCTGGTGTTCGACTATCTCGGCCGGGCGCTGGTCGGCTCGACCGATATCCGGGCCGCCGACCCCGAGACGGTGCGCTGCGAGGATGGCGAGATCGACTATTTCCTGGCGAGCCTCAGCGAGCTTCTGCCCGGTCTTGCCTTTTGCCGCGAGCAGATCGTCTACGCCTATTCCGGCATCCGCCCACTGCCGGCGTCGGACGGCACCGCGCCTGGCCTGATCAGCCGCGACCACTCGGCGCCCGTCATGGAGATCGAGGGCAACCGAACCTGGCCGATCGTGTCCTTGGTGGGCGGCAAGTGGACGACCTTCCGCGGCTTCGCCGAAGAGGTGGCGGACATGCTCTTGTCCAGGCTTGGCCAGCCGAGGCGGATAAGCACGCAAAGCCTCGCCATCGGCGGCGGCCGCGATTTTCCGGCCGACGCGGCCGCTCATGCAAGCTGGATCTCCGCTATCACGGCCGAGACGGGTGCATCGCCCGCCCGCGCCGAAAAACTGCTCGACCGCTATGGCACGACCGCCCGCCTCATCCTGGCGCACGAAGCCGAACAGCAGACGGAGTCGCTTGCCGGCGCGTCCGATTATACGCTGGCGGAAATCGATTGGCTGGCGCGCAACGAAAATGTCGCCCACCTGGTCGACATAGTCATGCGGCGCACCGCGCTGGCGATCACCGGCCGGCTCAGCCGCGGCAATCTCGAACAAATCGCCGACGCCGCGGCGGCCGCGCTGGGGTGGGATGCGGGGCAGCGCGAGAAGGAGCTGGAAGCGACGTCGAAGGAGCTCACGGAGCGGCACCGATTTTGGTTTGAATAGCCAGGATCCCATTGCCAGTCGACGTCGACGACACAGCCGGCCACGGCGGTGGATGTCCACCAGGGCCGACCAAGTGCCTTATGCACTAATGGGCCGTTGTGCTAGCGCCTTTTGAGCTCGCTCGGCCTGCCAACAACTCCTTGCCACCGATGCGAAGCGTCACCGTGTTCGCTCGCATATCTGTTATTCGATAGCGCCCCACCTGACAACCGACATGGCGCGCTAAGCAGTCGGACCGTTTTTCCGTGGTTCAGATGGACCCAATGCAGGGTAGTTCCAGACTGCATATTATGCGACTTTGACCCAGCCAACGAATGGCCACACCGAGGACTCTGCGCCCTTGACTTCTGTGCAAAAGCAAGGGGTTTGCCATGTCATGTGAGAGCGCCACGCCTCGGCTGAAAAGTACCGAGCGCTGCTCTCAGCGTAGTTCGGATCGGGGCTAGGTCGGCTTATGTCGGGTGACAGGACTATTAGTGACCACCCTAACGGTCGAGCCGGCAAGGTGGGATACTTCTGGCTCCTAGTCGACCGGGACGGGTGTGATGCCATCCTGGCCGATACACTCGACCTTGCCGGTGCCGAGACATATGGCGAGCTGCTGACCCATCCGTGCGGCCATTATGACTTTTGGGAAAAGATGAAACGGCGCGGTCCGGCCTGGTTGCGCGCGAGAAACCTAAGTGCGGCACTGCTATCCACCGAATACGAGGACTGGCCACGCGGTCGGGTTGTTTACTCGCCAAGCCAGGATCGTTTTTACATCTACGCTGACTCTCGGATCCAAACGCCGGCGCGGATCGCGCTTGTGCGACAGAGGTTTCAGATTTCTGGCTCGAACGTTGCGATCTCAGGTGACAGCCATTATCGCCCACCGCCGGCCTCTGTCATCGAAGACACCGAGACCTGAGGCTCTCTCAGACCATTATCGGCTGCTTCGCTTTCTGACTGTTGCACCTGTAAGGTGAGGCTGTCAGATTGGCCGCTTGAACGGCCGCAGGGTCTCAAAACCGGCCGGTTTGTTGCACTTGCGCAACGCCGCTCAAGATTCCCTCCCAAAAGCGCAAAATTCTGCCCTGAAACAGGGCTTGAGCGCGGCCTCTTTGTCCGCTGCCAATTATATATGGGGGCATGGACTCCTCCATGCGCAATGGAGATCAGGTCCCTATGAAAAATCATCTCGAAGTGCAGCTCACTGCGATCTCTGAGCTGAAGGTTTCACCGTTCGCCTCGCGCAATCACCCGCTTGAAAAGCGCCGCAAGTTGTTAGCGAGTGTGAGTAGGTACGGCGTACTTGCTCCACTGCTAATCGAGCAAGGTGGCCATATCGTCGACGGACATGCCAGACTGGAGGCGGCCGGCAAAGCCGGGCTCACGCATGTCTTGACGATCGATGTGTCCCATCTGGCTGAAGTCGACAGGCGGGCCCTTCGCTTGGCGATGAACCGTTTGGCTGAAGGTGGCAAGTGGGACAAGGACGCGCTGGCGCGCGAACTGAACCATCTGATCGAATTTGGCTACGACATTGAACTTACGGGCTTTGATACGTTCGAGATCGAGAGCGCTATCGAAGTCGTCGACGACCCATCCGGCGTCGAGGAACATATCGACGCGAAAATGGTCTCCAACATTCCCGTATCGCGGTCTGGAGACTTGTGGATCCTTGGCGAGCCGGGAAAGGCCCACGGGATTGCTTGCGGCGATTTTCGCGACGAAGCGCTCTTAGACTCTTTATTCCAGTCTGGGACTGCCGCGATCAGCTTTACCGATCCCCCATACAACGTCCCGATCCAGGGTTTCGTATCGGGACTGGGCAGAACCGAACACAATGAATTCGCGATGGCTTCCGGAGAGATGAGCCGACCGGAGTTCCGAGCTTTTCTCTGCAATACGCTCGAGGCGCTCTTCCCCCGCCTTTCACAAAGCGCGCTTGCCTATGTGTGCATGGACTGGCGCTCAATCGCTGTTTTGATCGACGCTGGCGAGGCCCTGGGGCTCGAACTTCTCAATGTGGCTGTTTGGGTCAAGACCAACGCTGGCATGGGCAGTTTCCTGCGCTCGCAGCATGAATTCGTTGCAATCTTCAAACGGCACGGTGTGCCCCACCGCAACAATGTCGAACTCGGCAAGCACGGCCGCTCTCGCTCGAATGTCTGGCACTATAGAGGCGTCAACGTCATGGGCCCGGAGCGCCATCTGCTTGCAGAACACCCAACCGTAAAGCCTTCGGCCATGGTTGCGGACGCAATTCGTGATGCCAGTCTGCCAGGCGATATCGTCTTCGACCCGTTCCTTGGATCGGGCTCGACGCTGATCGCGGCGGAACGCACCCGTCGGCTTTGCTATGGGATCGAGATCGAACCGACCTTTGTCGACCTCGCCATTCGTCGCTGGCAGGCCGAGACCGGCAAGGACGCGGTTCGTCTTGGCGATGGCATGATCTTCAGCGCAGCCGAGAAGGTCGCCAAGGCTAGCTGGAAGGGCAGCAGCGGATCGCATGCGCCTTTGCTCCTGGAGGGTATAAAGGCGCCAAGGCCACCCGAGGCCTCGTAGGGCGCCGCTCTTCGCCGCTTGGCGACTGACCTCGAGATAAACGGCCTTGCATTCCTCCCCCTACGCGACGCCTCGGCTACTGGCCGAGGCACGGAAATTCGTCCGCCAGCTTGACCAGCCCCGTCGATCACATCCGACCCATCGATTGGGCCGCGGCAGCTCGCTTTTTAGAAATTCATACCGACAGAAAGGCCCCATCCGTGCGCAATTGGAACAGCCTTCCAACAGACCGCAACCCTTCGCTGTTCGTTTTGCAAAGTCCCCTCACAGGGAGCGTGATCGCCACTCCGCCAAACAGCTTAAACTTATCTTATAAAGCCGCCGCGGCGCGAGATTTGCGCGCCCTTCCCTCTTGTCTCGCGGGACTTTCCAGGGGCGCTCGCAGGAGTGCCATTATGTATCGAGGTTTTCAAGTTGGGCCCTCGTTGGCCCGGTTGTCCCACGCTTTTACGACATCCACTCGCCCAGCATCAAAGGCAGCCACGGCGGAGGTGCGGTCATGAGCGACCAAAAGGATGACGACGAGGGCGTGGGCTATGGCAAGCCCCCAAAACATAGGCGTTTTCGACCGGGCCAGTCCGGCAATCCAAAAGGTCGACCGAAGACCAAATCGAAGAGCTTTGCCAGCGGCATTCTAGCCGAGCTCGAACAGTCCGTCATCGTGCGCGAGAACGGACGCGAATTGAAGCTCACCAAACGAACCGTGATCGTCAAGACGCTCGTCGCCAAAGCCATGAAAGGCGACGTGCGGGCCTTGAAAGAGATCAAGGAGCTGTTGCCGCAGCAGTTCCAGCAGGACGGCGGTGCCAAGCCAGGTGAGGACGTGAGCGCTCAGGACGTCGCGGCCCTCGAACGCTTTGTCGAACGACACTTGTTTAGCCACACCAAAACGGAACCAGCCAACACGTCCGCACCGGATGAAACGGAGAAGGAGAGCGGTCATGACCAACAATGAGGACACTCGAGAAGCGCTGCGAATAGCCTCCCGTAACGACCTCGCCGTTTTCGGTGTGCGTGCCCTGCGTATCCTATTGGCAGGCAGCTATCAGCATTTTGAGTATGTCGATCTGTTGCTGCTTTGGATTGGCGCCCGAATGCTTCTGGGCCGAGCATGGCAAGGCGTAGTTAACATGCCACCTCGGCACCTCAAAACCCTTTGCGTCATATGCGCAATCGCTTGGTATCTCGGGCGAAACGCGACGAAGCGGGTGATGCTCGTCACCCACTCGTTGACCCTTTCCAATACCATAGCGCTCAAGATCCTGAGTCTCGTTCGCAGCCCATTTTTCCAAACCATCTTTCCGGAGTTTCGCCTGAGGGATGACAAGCAGGCTGCAATGGACTTCGAAACGACCCTGGGCGGCGGCCTCATTGCCGGCAGTTTTGGCAGTCGGTTGACTGGCCATGGCGCAGATCTTCTCGTCATGGATGACCCCATCTCTCCACAAGAAGCGTTCTCGATCGTGTCAAGAGACGCAGTGGAATTGTTCTACGAAACGACGCTCAAGACGCGCCGCAACAATCCTCAAACGGGTGCACGCCTCCTCATTACCCACCGAACGCATCCAGACGATCTTTCGGGCAAATTGCTTGGGGAGGGATTTGATCCACTCGTGCTTGCTTTGGAGGCCGAGGAGGATGAACGTCATGAAGTTGGCAACTTCGTCTTTAGCCGCAAAAAGGGCGAGGTACTCCAGCCGACGATCTACACGCCTGAGATCCTGGCAAACCTCAAGCGCGAGACGCCCTCCCACGTCTTTGCGACCCAGTATCAAAACCGCCCGGTCACCATTGACGGCGGCTTGCTCAAGCGAAGCGACTTCCCCTTGATGTCCAGTGTGCCCCAAGGCGGGCAAACCATCATCTCCTGGGACGTCGCCTCCTCGACCAACCCAAAGTCATCCTATTCGGTGGCCTTGGTGTTCGTGCGGCACCAAAACGTCAGTTACCTCCGCCATATCCTTCGCAAACGGATGGACTACGCTGAGTTGGCGAGCACGGCCAAGGCGCTGAACGACCTCTATAAGCCAACCCACCATTTGGTCGAATCCGCTTCCCTTGGCCCTGCCCTCTTTGCCGAGCTGCAAGGCCTCGGAGCCAACGTGATCGCCATGAGCCCAACCGCCTCCAAGCTGGAGCGGCTTCTAGCCGTCATGAACCAGGTCAACAGCCAGCAGGTCCATCTGTGGCAGGCAATGCCAGGCCTTGAGGCCTTCCTCGACGAGGCGTTTTCCTTCCCACACGGGTCGAACGACGACCAGATCGATGCCCTGACGCAATACCTCAAATGGATCGCCGAGACCACGCCCGCGCCCGGTCACGAACTCGTTGCCATCGGCATTGGCAGGCCTGCGCACAGGCGCGACCGCTACCACTCCATCAAGCGAATGATCCGCAATTGACCGACAAACCCGCCCCCTCAGCCCTAAGGAGGTACCTATGGACTATTTGGATACAATAATTCGCAAACCCCCAATGGTCGGCCATTGGAGCCTTAATCTTACTACCTTCAAACACTCGATCGATGGCGCCACCAGGGACATCTTCGGCTTCAGGCGCGAGGACCGTAGTCTTCTCATCGACGATCTGAAGGATCAGACTCAGCGGCCTGACCTTCCCAACGAGCGGACATGGGGACCCACCTTCCCGGACTGGCAATTCACCGACCAGCCCTTCGTTGCCACGTTCCGTATCAGCCCCATGGGAAGGGTGTTCGAGGTGGTCTGGATCCGCTCCACGATCGTCTACCAACGTTCGCCAGAAATGCTCCGCGGAACCGTGGAGGTCCTCGATATCGACGACAGCCAGACTGTCGATCTACGCGAGTACCGGCTCGACAAAGCAGAGCGGGAGGGAAGGCTGCGCTAAGAAGCTCACGTTGACAACGCGAGCGGCCGCTCGGACCTCCTCGAGCGGCCGCCGATCAACCAGTCGAATATCGTGGCTTTGCGCTTCGCAGCGGCCTCCTTCGCTAGCGCTGGCGCCGGCTTCCTCCCAAGCCCTGCTGATTTTGGCATAGCCCAGCATGCCGCCAGATAGTTGGGTGCAACCATCGTCTCCGTATCGCCGACAATCTAACTACGACATTTATAGTTTTGATATAAAATCAACTGGACTTCCCTAACAAAGCAAGCATTGGTCTCGCGGTAAGGCGAGATCAGAGCTATGGCAAAGAGGCGGGACAAGATATTCGACAAAAGTGAGTTCGAAGCTCTCCGCCAACTCTTGTTCGATATCGAGCCGGAACTCAAAATGCTGGAAGGCGCGGTGGCGATACTCCAGTCACTTAGCACCACAGCCGATCAGATCGAACCCATCGCCCTTGCCCCCGCTCGCCCATCTGAGCAGAGAGGCCATGGAAAAGATCCTTTCAATCTGGCGGCAGGCTTTGACTGCGACCAACAAGACAGTGGCGCGATGAACGTCCGCGGTCGCGGACGCTACCGCGCAGCACCATTTCAGCGGAGCGGCCTTGGAGCTGGCTTGGTGGCCAGGTTCGACGCAAGCCCTCAGCTCTTGCTACTCGCGGTCGGAGGAATCTCCCTCTTTGCGAAGCAATTCGGCTGGGTCTATCTCCAGAACCTTCGCGATCTTCTCGATCGCCTTCAGGCTCGCATAGTAGCGGCCCCGTTCGAGCGAGCTGATGTAGGTCCGATCGAGGTCTGCCCCATGGGCAAGAGCTTCCTGAGACAGCTTTTTTGCATCCCGGGCTGCACGAAGATTCTGAGCAAAAAGCTGCCTTATGTCCATCGGACGTAGAACAGCGGATTGCAGAGTATACTCCACGGAGTATACTCGTCGTTGTCGCTTTCTGCGGCCCGAGCGACTCCATTTCCCCAACGAAGTCAGAGGTGACCATGACTGTTTGGTTTTACGATGAAAATTCGACGCGGCGCGGCCTGAGCCGGCGGGTAGATTTGGCTCAAATTGCTATCACCGAAGACAGCAGACACCTGCGGACAAATGGTTTCGGTCACGCGACAGGAATGGACACCAGGTCAGCATTTTGGTTCGCCCTCCTGGTAGGACTGGCAGCTTTAGCACCTTGCCAACCAGCTAATGCACTGACAATGGCAGAATGCAGCGCCAAATATAACGCTGCCAAATCTGCTGGCACCCTCAATGGCCGAACCTGGACTGTCTTTAGGGAAGCAGAATGCGGGCCTGGGAGCAAACCCGCTGTGGCGCAAGCGCAGCCGATCGACACCCTTAGGGAAGAGCTCAAACAGAAAGGATACTCAAAGCAAAACATCCAACTGGCTTTCCTGATCCTGCATGTTGGACTTGCTGCAAAGCAATGCGTAGATGCTGGGTATGAAGATCAGGGCCTGATCGACGCCATAAAGTCGCTCGCCGCCAAAACCGGCGTAACAATGACAAACGACCAGATCGCTCGCTACTACCAAATCGATAAGGCGCCAGCCTTTGAAATGATGGCCTTCAAAGGTCTTTCAGACGATCTGCGCTACGATTTCTGCATGGCCAAAAGGCGAGATTTTGCAGCACTGGGGCTGCTCTAGCGCTAGATGACGGGTGGTGCCTATCTGGTTCCCGTATCTCTGGCGGGGCCATTCCAGGAAGCGGCGCGGCACGAAGGGAACAGCCCGTCTGCTCGGTAGGCGGGTTTTTCTTGTCTAGTAGTCTGAAATGGGACCGACAGCCGGCAGTCCGCAAACAGGGTGCACAGTGCCGAAAGCGGACGCACGGCTGCGATGAACTCGATCCCCGGCCGGTTGGCTAGCGTTTATGTAACTCGCGAGCTCTCGGATCCTCATGGGCATCCTAACGCGCCATTTTTACGCGAGCTGGCCCAGGCGATTGTTGCTAAGAGTAACTCGCGACAGGCTCACCCAGCGTATCGAGCCAATGCGATCCAGGTTCATCCGTACGGCGTGCTTTCACCCCAACCCTCAAGCCCATTGTCGGTGGTGACGCGAACGATCGTCGCGTCGAAACTCCGATATTCCCTTCCGCCGACAACAGATACACGCTGCCGGAGTAAGGCAAAATCGACCTAAAAGACATCGATCTGTTTGATCTTCAAATCCGTCATCTTCAATCTCGAGGCAGGGGATCGTGAGCACGAGTTTTTGAGCGATGCTCTTGGAGAGGAAATCCTTCTGCGCCTCAACATTCCGGCTCAACGGATAGGTTTTGCCGATGACGGGCCGGATTTCGCAGCGTTCGATTTACGCGCCACCGAGGAACTTGAGGAGACCGCCAAGCTGTTCCTCATGCTGCACGGACGCGAGTTGCGACCGCTCACTCCGGAGCAGCGAAACGAGTTGTCGGACAGCAACTGAGGCATGCTTGGGCGTCATCATCGACGGAAACTGCCGCGGTCTCCGTCGAGCGCTGCCCGAGGGCGAGACGAAAGCCTTCAGTCCTTAGCGGGACGGCAGGTTATACTTGGCGTCAACCTCGTCGATCGCCTTGACGTTGCCGGCCGAACGGCCGTTCTCGTCGAAGCTCTGCGCCAGAAAGGCGTCGACGATAGCCTTCGCCAGCTCCGGGCCGATGACGCGCGATCCCATGGTGATGATCTGTGCGTTGTTCGAAAGTGCGGCGCGCTCGGCCGAATAGGTATCGTGCGTCAGAGCGGCGCGAATGCCTGGCACCTTGTTAGCCGCGATGCAGACGCCAATGCCGGTGCCGCAAACGAGGATAGCACGGTCATATTCTCCCTTGAGCACCGCGGAGCCGACGCGATCCGACAGAGTGGCATAAAAGGCGTCCGGACCGGCCTCGGTGCGCGAAACCTCCCTCACCTCATGACGTTCTTTGAGGTGGTCGGCGATGATCTTGGCAAGCCCCTCGCCCGCACCATCTCCTGCCACGGCGATTTTCATATCTGTCTCCTTTAGATTTTGGCGGCGCAGCGCGCCAGGATGTCGAGATAGCCTTCGACGTTCCAGGCCGAACGGCCGATGAAGAGCCCGTCGATGTCCGGGCAGGTGATCAGTTCTTCGCAATTTGTGGGATTGACGGAGCCGCCATAGAGGCAGGGTATGCGGCGGCCGAGGATCTGCTGGGCGAACCCGGCTATCTCGGCGTGCCGCGCGTTGGCATAGTCTGCGGTCGCTGGGATGCCGCGCTCCCCAATCGCCCAAACCGGCTCGTAAGCAAGCAGGATCTCGGCCTCTCGCTGGCTGCCGGTCAACCTGCCGAGCGCGCCGCGCACCTGCTTCGCCAGGACATCGGTCGCCCGGCCGCTTTCGCGATCCGTCAGCGTCTCGCCGATGCAGATCAGCGGCACAAGGCCATGGCGGATTGCTGCCTCGGTCTTGAGGCCAACGGTCTCATCGGTCTCCCCGAAATGTTCGCGACGCTCGGAATGGCCGAGCTCGACGAGATCGAGATCGCAATCCTTGAGCATGACCGGCGACACTTCGCCGGTCCAGGCGCCTTCGGCGGCCCAATGCATGTTCTGCGCGCCGACCTTGACTGAAGTCCCTTTCAGCATCGTCTTGACTTCACGGACGGCAGTGAAAGGCGGAATGACGAAACGCTGGACACGGTCATGGCGCCCGCCGTCGGCGCCTTGCAGGCCGCCGGCAAAAACACGCGCTTCCGCAAGCGTCTTGTTCATCTTCCAGCTGGTGCCGACCCACAACTGCCGGTTTGCGGTCATTCCGTTCCCTCTTCGGTGGCAATTTTGATGATGGTTCGTCCACCTTCGAGCTGCACAGCGGTCTCGTGTGGCAACGGCTTATCGGAGATGATCGTGCCGAAATCGTTGAGATCGGCCAGCACGTGCAGTGCCGTGTGACCAAAGCGCCGGCTATTGACCAAAAGGCAGCTTTGTCTACTCGAGGCGATCATGGCGCGCTTGCTGCGCACGACGGTATCGTCCATGTGATAGGCACGGCGGCCCGACGCGGCCGGTGCTGAGACAAAGGCTATGTCGGCACGCAAGCGCGAGAGTGCTTCCTCAGCGACAATCCCCAAATAGGCGTTGAACTTGGCGGAATAGACCCCCCCGACGGCGATCAGGGTGGCGCCGCTGTCACGCTTGTTCCGATCGATGATCGCTGCATTGTTGGTGATGATCGTAAGTGGCCTTTTCTTTGCCAGCACGTCACCGAGCATCGCCGCCATCGATCCGTCGTTTATCATGACGGTCATGCCTGGCTCGACAAGCTCAGACGCTACCGCCGCAATCGACCGCTTCACATCGGCCTCCTGCAGCTCTCGGAAGCGGAAATCGCTCTCGAACTGGGTGCCTGGGTCGATGGTCGCGCCACCGCGCACTTTGCGCAATACGCCGGCTCGCTCGAGATCGTCGAGGTCGCGATGGATGGTCATCTTCGAGACTGCGAAGCGATATGCGAGATCATCAAGATCAACGGCGCGGCTCTCAATCAGAAGATCGATGATTTCCTGCCTGCGCTCTTCGCGTTTCAAGGGCCCCTCCACCGTTCGCCGCCGGCTAGCGGGCCTCCCGCGCGTGGCGTCTGTTGCTACGATCGACTCGCGCCCAATGTCCAATATGTCGCACTCAATGGATAGTCCCGGTGCGATAGCGGTCGGCCATTTCGGAAAGCGTCAACGGCGCGATGCCGTGCGCATGGCCAGCCGAGCCGAATGCTTCGAAGCGTTCGCGACAAAGTTTGGAAAGGGCTGCCATGGCGGGCTTCATGTATTTGCGCAGATCGAATTCCGACGGATCTTCGCTCAGCACGCGGCGGACCTGGCCGGTCATCGCCATGCGGCAATCGGTGTCGATATTGATCTTGCGGACCCCGTGCCGGATGCCGCGCTGAATTTCTTCGACCGGTACCCCCCAGGTCGGCTTGAGCTCGCCGCCGAACCTGTTGAAGATCTCTTGCAACTCGTCCGGGACCGACGAGGAGCCGTGCATGACAAGGTGGGTGTTCGGCAGCTTCGCATGGATGGCCTCGATCACGTGCATTGCAAGCACGTCGCTGTCGGGCTTGCGCGTGAACTTGTAGGCACCATGGCTGGTGCCCATTGCGATCGCTAGCGCATCCACTTTGGTTTTTGCAACAAAGTCGGCCGCCTCATCAGGATCGGTAAGAAGCTGATCGTGTGACAGCGGGCCTTCGGCGCCGTGTCCGTCTTCGGCTTCGCCGACGCCGCTTTCCAGCGACCCCAGCACGCCAAGCTCGCCCTCCACCGATACGCCGCCCCAATGGGCGAAATCCACCACGCTCTTTGTGACATCGACATTGTAGTCCCAACTGGCCGGCGTCTTGCCGTCAGATCGCAGCGATCCATCGATCATGACCGAGGTGAACCCGGCCTGGATCGCCGTCATGCAATTGGTTGGTTCATTGCCGTGATCGAGATGCACGCAGACCGGGATGCTGGGATAGATCTCCGTGACAGCGTCCATCATATGCTTCAGCATGATGTCATTGACGTAGGCACGCGCACCGCGGCTGGCCTGCATGATGACCGGAGAATCCGCCTTGCTGGCCGCCTCCATGATGGCCAGCGCCTGCTCCATGTTGTTGATGTTGAAAGCAGGCACGCCATAGGCATGTTCGGCAGCGTGATCCAACAGTTGGCGTAAAGTTATACTAGCCATTGCTTCCTCCCTATGCGTTACGGACCAGGCCGGAGATCACTTCAACTTCATTTGCTGAACCGAAAACCAAGGGCGTCCGGCAATGATGCGACAGTGGTGTCTTCTCAAGGATGTCAACCCTTCCATCGGTAGCCAGACCGCCGGCCGCCCTCATGAGGTATGCGATTGGGTTGGCTTCATAGACATGCCGCAAGCGGCCCTGCTCGTAGCCGGGACGGGTATCTGCAACGTAAAGGAAGACCCCGCCTCGCAAGAGGATGCGATGAAGTTCTCCGACGGCAGCGCCCAGCCAGCGCATGTTGAAGTCGCGACCGCGAGGCCCGGTGCTGCCCCTCAGGCAATCGTCGACGTAGGAACGGGTCGACGGAAGGAGATGGCGATGCAACGAGGCATTGTATGCCAGATCCGCCGTGTCGGGCTTAATCCGAACGTTCTCTCGGGTGACGTAAAAACTTCCATCGCTGGAGTTCAACGTCGACAGGACGACCCCATCACCGACTGAAAAGCCGAGATCGACAGTGTTTCCGTAGGACACGTAACCGGCCGCAAGCAATTCGCTTCCCGGTTTGAGGAAAGGGTCCTCTCCCTGGTTGAAGGCCGCGATAGAAAAGAGCGTTCCGAGAGAGGCCCCCAGTCCGACATTGCCGGATCCGTCGAGCGGATCAATGGCAATGGCGAGCCCCGATTCAGCAAAAATGGCCGGTGCCTCGGCCTCTTCCGACAGGACCTGAGCCGCACCGGCCTCCCGCAGCAGCCCGAGGAACAAATGATGTGAAGCGACGTCGATCGCCTTCTGTTTGTCGCTGTCGGAATTGACACCGACAATCTCAGCCGGATTGCCAGGAATTTCGCCCAAGGCGATCCTGGCCGATAAGGCGCGCGCTGCGTTGACGATGGCGTCGATCTGCTTCGCTATGGCGAGGCGGAGCATGTCCGGACCTGCCCAGTCTTCCAGATAGTCCTCGACCGCCTGCTTGGCGCGCGCTGGCTGATCATTGGCAAGCCTGAGAACGTTCATCGCGTTGCTCCCAACTTTTCCAGAGCCAGTGTAACGATGGCATGCTTGGTGATGCCAAAGCGTTCGTAAAGTACTTCGGCGGGGGCGGAGGCGCCGAACCCGTTCATGCCGATAACATCGTCCTCACTGTCGACGTAACGCGTCCAGCCGAACTTGGACGAGGCCTCGACCGCGATACGTGGCGCCCTACCGAGGACGGCCTCCCGATACGATTTCGGTTGCTTCTCGAAGAGATCCCAGGCCGGCATCGAGACAACAGCCGCCTGGATGCCCCGGTTGCTCAATTCGGCGGCTGCGGCAACGGCCAGCGCGACCTCGGTTCCGGTAGCGAGAATTGTCAAGTCGCGCGACGGGCCAGCCTCTTTGAGGACATAGGCACCCTTTGCCGCCCGGTTGACGCCGTCCCTCTCCGATCGGAGCTGGGGAACGTTTTGACGCGAAAGCGCCAGGACTGACGGCGTGTTCTGGTCGCGCAACGCGATGTCCCAGCACTCCAGGGTCTCGACGGCATCGCAGGGCCTGAAGACATGCAGGTTCGGGATCGCGCGCAGGCTTGCCACGTGCTCGACCGGCTGGTGGGTTGGACCGTCTTCGCCAAGCCCGATCGAGTCATGCGTCAACACATATATCGAGCGCACTCCCATTAGCGCCGAGAGGCGGATTGCGTTGCGGCAATAGTCCGAAAAGACCAGGAACGTGCCGCCGTAAGGAATAAGGCCGCCGTGCACGGCTATGCCGTTCATGGCCGCAGCCATGGCGAATTCACGCACGCCATAGCTGACGTAGCGCCCGGAGCCGGTTGGCGTGAAGTCGCTGTCGACGGCCGCGACACGGGTGAGATTGGAATGGGTAAGATCGGCCGAACCGCCGATCATCTCGGGCAGCGCGGCGGCCAGGCTTTCCAGGGCGATCTGGCTAGCCTTGCGGGTCGCGACTGCCTGGGGATGATCAAGGAGTTTTCCCTTGGCGGCCTCAACCACTGCCCCATAGTTGTCCGGCATCGTGCCGGCGACGCGGCGTAGGAATTCGTCCTTCCGGCCGGCGTCCACGGCATCGAGCCGCGCCCTCCAATCGGCACGAGCACCAGCGCCTCTCGTGCCGATTGCGTGCCAGCTTTCAAGTATTGCTGATGAGACTTCAAACGGCGCGAGTGGCCAGCCATAGGCGGCCTTTGCCGCCGCAGCCTCGACTGCTCCCAAAGGAGCGCCATGAGCCGAGCTCTTGCCGGCCTTGTTTGGCGAGCCATAGCCGATGACCGTCTTCATCGCGATCAGTGACGGCCTGCCGGTTTCAGCCTTGGCGCGGGTGATTGCCGCATCAATGGCGGCCGGATCATGGCCGTCGATGCTTTCGACGTGCCAGCCGTAGGCTATGAAACGGGCCGGGACGTCCTCGGTAAAGGAAACGGCGGTCGAACCGTCTATGGTGATCTGGTTGTCATCATAGAGCACAACCAGTTTGCCCAGCTTCAGGTGGCCAGCGAGCGAGGCCGCCTCCTGGCCGACGCCCTCCATCAGGCAGCCGTCGCCGCAAAAGACGTAGGTGTAGTGATCCACGAGCTCCCGGCCGAATTCATCCGAGAGACGCCTTTCGGCGATGGCCATACCCACGGCCCCGGCAATACCCTGCCCGAGCGGGCCGGTCGTGATCTCGACGCCAGCGGTATGGCCATACTCAGGATGCCCGGGAGTCTTGGAGCCCCATTGGCGAAAATTGCGGATTTCCTCGATCGAGACGTCCTGCACGCCGCTCAGATAGAGCGCGCTGTAGAGCAGCATTGAGCCGTGTCCGTTCGATAGTACGAAACGATCACGGTCCGGCCAGGCTGGGTCGCTGGCGTCAAACTTCAGATGTCTCGCAAAGAGCACGGCCGCGGCGTCAGCCATGCCCATCGGCATGCCCGGATGACCCGAGTTGGCCGCTTCAACGGCATCTATCGAAAGAACGCGGATCGCATTCGCCATATCGGAAATCGATGCATTCGCCGGGATCATTCGCCCCTCCCTATCGACGCTTAGTGGCATCTCGTAATGTAACATTTATCGTCACATATCAACAATAAATGTTGTGATATTCGCAGTTTGTCACATCATATTGAGGATCGTCGCGCAAAAATGCCCTCGCGTTCGGGGCAAAGGGACGATGAAACGAAAAAGGCCGCGTGGCGCCGACACCCGGCCTTTTCTCTGCGCATCGCCTTAGGAGGACGATTACTAACTGTGCAGCTTCACTCCAGTCCGTCACACTCTCGAACGTTCTCCGTCGGCCAAACATATCTCGACGAGCACGAGCTCTCGATCTGTCACGCGCGACGGATAGAGTGCTGACAACCGTTCCTCATGCATGGGAATGATGCGGCGCTCGTCGTTGCCGACGAACCCAAGCATCTCCTCGGCGGCCTCGATTAGGCGAGCTTGACTGCCGTTGGCGAGGCCCGGCGGAACGAAACACGGATCATTCGAGTCGCCCCCGTTGAGGTTTTTATAAGTATAGACCACGTCGCCCGAGAGGACGATTTTGTCGTCTCCCTCGCCGTTCTGCACCACGACGTATTGCGAGCCTGCGGTGTGCGTGTCGAATGCGGGATACAGGTGAATCCCAGGAAGCAGATTTTCCCTTTCGCCTTCGACCAATTCGAGACGGCCCTCGATGTTTGCCTGGGTCAGGTAGAGGATGTCGGCTGGATTCAATCCCGCCTGTAGAGACCGGAATCGGCGGCCCTTGGCGAGAATCCACATCCAGGATTCCAGCTCTTTCTTCTGGATGTAGATCTTCGCCTTTGGGAAGAATTTTAGGCCACCGATATGGTCGAAGTGAGCATGCGTCAGGATGACATGAGTGACGTCCTGTGGCCTCACACCGCACTCGCCAAGGACGATGTCAGGACTTGTCCATCCAGTGACGCCGATCGAGTTGGCGATCTGCCCTCCGAAATCACCGGCGTCGTGTCCGACGTCGACCAAGACGACGGAGCCGCCGGTCTTGATGAGTATGTAGGCGAACGGCAGGTTCATCGTTCCCTGATTGTGGGCGCCGTAATAGACCCCGCTCACCGGGTGTGCCGGGCTGCGCGAGTATTCAAGCACCCAGATCGAATGTGCTCCCATGGTTTTCCTCCCCATGACTAAATAAAGACCCTGCACAGCAGCTGCTTGTGTCAAAGGTCGTGGTGTCGAGTATGGCGGCCGAGCGCCTGAGCTCCGTCGCCGCGTTTGAAAGCACCCCCAAGAGCAGCGCGTCTGTGAGGAGCACGCGGCGCTGCAACAACATATCCGCCTCGGCGAGCAGACGGTCTGCCTTTTCCAGGTGGGCGAACGCGTGCTGTTCGGCGACGAACCCAGGCAATACCAAGCGTGCTGCTGCTACCGACCGTTTGATCTCGGCTGCACGGTCGTCGAGTTCGCCAGCCAAAAGGCGCATGCCCTTCTCCTTCAACGCGAGGTGCATGAACGAGTAAATCGCCAGAAGCTCTCCATAAATTCTGACAAGCGCTTCGACACCTGCGCGCGCTTCCGGTGACGCAACCAGATCGACAATCGCGTCACATTGGAAGTCACGGCGGATGAGGTCGCGGTTGACAGTCATCACTCGGCCGTCGGCAGCGGAGCGTTCGGCGGAATGAGGTTCGCCGCCTTCAATGCATCCCAGAACACTGAAGGTACCGTCTCGTTGATCGCCTTGACGTTCTGGTCCACTTCGGCGGCGCTCTTTGCCCCCATAACGAGGGTGGCCACAGCCGGATGCGCGTAGACGAACTGCATCGCCGCCGCGGGCAGGCTCACTGAATATTCAGTGCAGATGCTCTCGATGGCCTTGACCTTCTCGACAACAGCGGCCGGGACCTTGCCATAGTCATAGGTGGCAGTGGCGCCGCCGACGCGGTCGCCAGAATTCCGGAATTGAAGATGCCGCCCGCGATGACTGATACGTTGCGCTTGAGTAACTCATCAAAGGCGGCTTCGAGGGGCGCATGGTTCAACAGGGTGTAGCGCCCTGCAATAAGAGAGCAGTCTATCTGAAACTCGCGCGCGACACCGACGACCGAGTCCGTTTCGTTCACACCCAGACCTATGGCCGAGACGGCGCCGCTCGACCGTAGCTCGTCGAGCGCCTTGTAACCGGAAGCGCGGAGCTGGTCCCAGTAGAACTCGCTCTGGTCGCCGTGCCAGGCGCGACCGACATCATGAACAAGAAGGATATCGATGTAGTCGAGACCGAGGCGCTGCTGACTGTCTTCGAACGCACGCATGACACCGTCGTACGTATAGTCGTAGCTGTCGAGAAATGGCAGTGGATCGATCCAGTCGATGCCGTACACGGTCTCGAGTTTCTTCGTCCTGCTGGCGGGCTTCAGTATGCGCCCGACCTTGGTGCTTACCACCACGTTTTGGCGCAGCTTGTTCGCGCGAAGCGCGTGCCCAAGGTAGTGTTCGGATTTCCCGAAGCCGTACATTGGCGCGCAATCGAAGTAGCGGATTCCGGACGAATACCCTGCGAGGATCGTGGCTTCGAACTCGTCATACGACACATCGGCGTTGAAGCCTGACAGGGGAACCGTGCCAAGTCCCAGCGAGGTCACCTGCACTTTGCTTTTTCCGAGGGGCCTGAGTTCGAGTTCGGTCATAGGATCATCCTTGCGTGTCGTTGGGAGCGTCCTACCGTCGCCCGGTAATTGGCCGCAGAAGCAGACCTACGCGTCGTCGAGCAGCACAACGGGCAGCTTGTCGGGTTTCATGTCGTAGATGTGAGCATGAAGACCTCCCACCTGACTCCTCTGCCCCGGCGAGGTGTAAGGTATAAGGTCATACCTGCGCAAGCGATTTTTTCCATGAGTTCCATATCAAGCGAGCCTAGGTTGAACGGGGCGCGGCGGCTCGCCTCAATCGATCGTTTATGGCGCGACCGAGGCCGTACATCGGTACCGAGGCGAATCCGATCACATCACCCGCTTTTGCAAGAACGTCGGCCTCGACCATGATCGCGTAGAGGCTTCGGGCTGCCTCCTCTAGGTCGCCGGAAGCGGACAGCGTCAAGTGACATCCATCGCATCGCGGTCCGAAGCCGACCCAAATCATGTTCGCCGTCGGCTGGTCAATCTCAATCCAGACGGCAGCGTCGGGAGCGTAGTGGCTCCTCAATTGGCCCGGGGCAGAGATGACGAGAGCTTCGCTGGCCTCCCCCATCGGACCAAGTAGCTCTTCGAGCGACTCTTGCGGAACGGAACCCTGACGCAGGATTGTAGGCGCGCCGATCAAGGACAGGATTGTGGACTCGAGCCCGTGGTCGCAGGCGTCATCTTGGATGATCCCCGCTATGCGGCTATCGAGTTGGCGAACCACTTGCGCGAAACGCGTCGTGGATATCTTCCCCGAAAGGTTGGCCGAAGGCGCGGCTACCGGGAATCGAACCGCTTGGATAAGGCGTTGGGCAACCTGCGAAGATGGAAATCGGATTGCTACGTTCGCCAGGCCCGCAGTCACCGCGGGGGCCAGTCCGGCATCAGCTTTCTTCGGCAGGAGCACCGTCAGGGGGCCGGGCCAAAAGCGGGCGGCCACCAACTCGGCATTCTGGTTGAACTCGGCCATCCTACGGGCCATGTCCAAGTCGGAAACATGGACGATAAGTGGATTGTGCCGTGGACGTCCCTTTGCCTCATAGATGCGTTCTATTCCGGCTGGATTGCTCGCGTCAGCTCCTAGCCCGTATACGGTCTCCGTTGGGAAGGCCACCACTTCACCGTCGCGAAGCATCCGGGCCGCTATTTCCATGTCGTGGTCGTCATTGCCGAGGCGGCGGGTGATCCCCATTAATTCAGGCCCACGACGGGGTGAGGCACATAGGGGGCTTCGAGTTCCCTGATTTCATCTGCAGTCAACTTCACGTCAAGCGAGGCGGCCGCATCTTTCAGGTGCGATAGTTTGGTCGCGCCGACGATCGGAGCCGTGACGCCGGCCTTCGAGTTGAGCCACGCCATGGCAACAAGCGATCGAGAGACGTTCTTCGCGGCGGCGATATTGGCGACCACATCCACGACGCGCCGATCCGCCTCGTCGGCATGTCCATAGAATCGTGCTGTCACATTGTCGGTCTCGGACCTCACGCTGCTTTCTTCCCACGGTCGGCTGAGACGTCCGCGCGCCAAGGGGCTGAATGCGATGATGCCGACGCCTTCGCTCTTGCAGAGCGGCAGCATCTCGCGTTCCTCCTCACGGTAAAGGAGGTTCATTTGCGCTTGCATTGAGATGAAGCGCGACCATCCGCCGGCGTCCGATTTATAGAGTGCGCGCGCGAACTGCCAACCGTAGCAGTTGCTCGCGCCGATGTACCGTACCTTGCCGCTTCGGACGAGGTCGGTCAGCGCCTCCAACGTCTCCTCGATCGGAGTCGAGTTGTCCCAGAAATGGATCTGGTAGAGGTCGATGTAATCGGTCGCAAGGCGCTTCAGGCTAGCCTCGGCCTCGGCAATGATCGCCTTGCGTGACAGGCCGACGGCGTTGGCACCGTTTCGCATCTTGCCATACACCTTGCTAGCGATGACAACTTCGTCGCGGGGCGCCATCTCTTTAAGAAGTCTCCCGACAATCTCCTCGCTGGTACCGTCAGAATAGACGTTCGCGGTGTCGAAGCAGTTGATGCCGAGTTCGATGGCTTCCCTAATGAAGGGCTTGCTGTCCTCTTCAGACAACGTCCATAGATGGTTGCCGCGGTCCGCGACGCCGAAGCTCATGCAGCCCAAGACCAACTGCGAGATTTTCAGACCGGACCGACCAAGTTGACGGTACTCCATCGTGTCATTTCCCTTCTGATGTCGGTGATTTCGCGCCAAACTTCGCGAGTGCCTGCGCCAGTTCCGGATGAGACTTCGCGTATTCTCGGAGGTCTACACCAGCGATGGCTGCGTCCCATGCGGCGCGGACCGCCTTCACCCCGGCCGCAGGCCCGCCAGGATGGCTAACCACACCACCCCCGCACAAATAGAGGTGGTCGACTGTCTGTCCGGTTCTTCGATAGGTCTCGGGGGCCTGGCCGCCCCATTGGCCCGAGCAAACGACAGGCAAAGGGCGGTCGGCGTCATGGAAGATCGGCTTCTGGAGGTCATGGAAAGACTGGATGAAAGAATCGTCCGGCTCCCAGTATTTGGCCCCGATGCCGTTGATCTGGAACTGGTCGACGCCCAACAGTCGCCAAAGCTGCTGGTAGACCGAAAAGTCGAAACCGAGGCCTGGATGCCGGGTGATGAGATCCCAACCGTTACGGTGAGCATGCAGCGCGAGCGTTGAACGCCGACGCAGGAACAGGAATGCGCCCATTCCGATCGAGTTGATGTTGATAACCGCGGCATTGCCACCTTCGCGAACCACCATGTCGTGCTTACGCACCATCTCGTCGGGATCGACATCGGAAATGCCGAAGGCGTACATGACCTTCTTTCCGGTGCGCTGCTCGTGGTCCCGAATGTGCGGCATGATCGTCTTCACCCGGGCTTCCAGCGGGGAGTAGGGCGGCGAGGTTAGCTTCTCGTCGTCTTTGATGAAATCGACGCCGGACTTGATCAGCTCGCCAACGACATCCGCAGTTTCATCAGGGGTCAGACCCAGCGCAGGCTTGATGATGGTGCCGATAATTGGTCTGTCGTAGACGCCTGTGAGGCGCCGCGAGCCTTCGATCCCAAACTGGGGTCCGGGATAGACCCCGTCGAACTCGGGCGGCAACCTCAGGCCGACGACCCTAAGTCCGGTGAATTCTTTGATTGACCAGACGCCGCCGAGCGCCACCGTCGTCAGAGCCGACAGGTCGGTGCCGACAGCTTCGAGCGGATAGGCGATCGTCACCTGCGCCCGATTGAACGCTGCTCCCTTTGCCGGCAGTGACGGGGCGTCGGCCGTGTCCAGCGGCTCGAAGGCGACAATCCGTGCGGCCGCGCGAGCTTTGAGTTCAGGCGTCTCGCCCGGCAGGTCTACGAATGTTCCGGTGGACTGATCGCTTGCGATCTTGGCCGCCAACGACTCGGGACTCCCAGCCGTTTCGACACGGTAGGTGACAAGGATGTCCGAGGGTCTTGGTCGAGCCAATTTCTGCCGTCCTCGCCGTTAGGCCGCTGGCACTGGCGCGGCCGCCGGAATGAGGTCCGACGACTTGAGGTCATCCCAAAATGCCGCCGGGATCGGCGTGGAGATCGCGGTGACGTTTGCGTCCACATGTTCCGGCGTCAAAGCACCTTGGACTACGGCAGTCACTGCGGGATGCGCGTAGACGAACTGCGTTGCCGCGGTCGGGAGGGAGACGCCGTGGCGTTCGCAGACGGCCTCAAGCGCCTCGACCTTGCGAACAATCGCTTCGGGCGCGGGCTGGCAGTCGTAGGTCCGGGTCGTCGTCCTCGACTTGCTGCCCTCGGCCAGGATGCCTGAGTTGTATATGCCGGCGGCGATGATGCCGACGCCTCGGCGCTGCATTTCCGGATAGAAATGGTCGAGCGCGCCATGGTTTAAGAGGGTGTACCGTCCAGCGACCATCGAGCAATCCAGGTCGAATTCCTCCGCCACCTGGAGGACCGACGCGGTCTCGTTCACGCCGAGACCTATCGCCTTGACGGAGCCGGTGCGGCGCAGCTCGTCGCAAGCCTTGTAGCCGCTGGCCCTCAAGGCCGACAAATGCGTGTCGTAGGCTTCGCGATGCCATTCACCGCTTACGTCATGGAGATAGAGGATGTCGATATGGTCCATGCCCAGACGCTGCTGGCTGTCTTCAAAGGCGCGCATGATGCCGTCATAGGAATAGTTGTATTCATCGACGAAAGGCAGCGCCTTGACCCAGTCGATACCGTAAAGGCTTTCGGCGCGCCTGGCGCGACTCTCCGGCTTGAGAATCCGGCCTGCCTTCGTGCTGACCACGACCTTCCCGATGAGATCGTTGTTCCGGAGGACATGGCCAAGCGAGTGCTCGGACTTTCCAAGACCGTAGAGCGGTGCTGTGTCGAAATAGCGAACGCCCAACTCGTATGCCTTGAGGACGACCGCTTCGAAGGTGGTGAAGGTCACATCGACGTTGCAGCCGCCGAGAGGCGAAGTTCCCAGGCCAAGCGACGTCAGAGTCACATCGGTCTTTCCAAGTCTTCTTTCCAGCATAGGGGGCGATCCTATATCCTTGATTTGAAGAAGGCGGACGGCCGCATGGACCGTCCGCCGTCGTCTGATTACATGTACTTATCGACGTTGGTGGAATCGAGGATCAGCCACGGGACAACGTAGTCCTTCTCAGTGCCGCCCTTCCATTCCATGAGGGAGCCCCAGATTTCCGACTGCGGCTTGTAGCTTTCGCCCTTGATTGCTCGGAGGGCGAGATCGACTGCGCCCTGGCCTTCGGCACGAGCGTACTTGTAAAGGCTGACCGCCATCTCGCCCTTCTTCACGGCGCGCTTTGCATCCGGAATGCCGTCGATCGCGAGAACGGGAACCGTTTTGAGATCGATGCCGGCGCTCTTCATGGCCTCGATCGCGCCCAGTGCCATTTCGTCGTTCTCAGCGAGGACGCCGTTGATCTGCCCTGGGTGGGCGAGCAACCAGTTCTCCATGAGCGCCTGGCCCTCCGCGCGGCTCCAGTTGCCTGTCTTGTTCTCGATGAGCTTGAGGTTCGGGAACTTGGCAAGACCAGCGTCGATGCCTGCGCGGCGTTCGATCTGGGCCGACTGGCCGATTGGCCCTTCCATGAGGACGACGTTGCCGCCGTTGGGAAGGCGCTTGGCAAGTTCCTCAGCGATGATGCGGCCGCCTTCGGTGTCATTGACGATGATCGACGCGGTGTAGTTCGTCGACTTGGTCTTGAGCGCCGACACGATCAGCGGGATTTTCGCTTCTGCTGCCTTGTCAATCGGCGGCGCCGAGGCCTCAAGGTCGAACGGCGACATGATTATCGCGTTGAACTGCTGGGTGATGGCCGTGTCGATCTGATTGGCCTGCGTCAGCGGATCGTACTTGCCGTCGAAGACGGTGATCTCCACCTCGCCCGACTTCACGGCGGGATGGTTCTGGATTTCCGTCGACCAAGCTTTCATGTATTCGCCGGATTCACCGAACGATAGGGCCGCGATCCGGATTTTTTCTTCGGCGAAAGCGAAGCTGCTGCTCGCCAATGCCGCTGCGCCGACTGCCATACCCACACCTGCCTTGAGCAGGTTCCTCCTAGACATCTGCATTTGTAGTCTCCTCTGGGTTGAGATGGTGCCCGGACGCAACATGCGGAACCGGACATTGTCGCCGGGCGAACCGGCGGCAATTTCGGGAATTAGCTATTTGCGGAACTGATCGGCGATGACCGCGACCACGATGATCGTGCCCTTGAGCACCTGTTGGTAGTAGGAAGACACGCCCATCAGGTCCATGCCGTTGTTGATCGTGCCGATGATCAGCGCGCCGATGAGCGTGCCCAACAGAGAGCCGCGGCCGCCTGCGAGACTGGTACCGCCAATCACTACGGCCGCGATCGCATCCAATTCGTATCCGATGCCAGCTTGGGGAAGCGCCGCCGTGGTGCGCGCGGTCAGGACGAGCCCGGCGAGTCCAGCCAAAAGACCGGAGATGGCATACGTCGCGCCGACAACGACCTTGGTGGAGATGCCGCTCGTACGAGCCGCCTTCTCGTTGCCGCCGACCGCGTACACGTAACGGCCGAAGGTCGTGTAGTTCAAAGCCGTCCATCCACCCAGGAAGACGACGAACAAGATGATGATCGGAACCGGGATATGTATGATCTGTCCTGAGCCGATCCACTTGAAGGCATCTGACAGATTGGGGATGGGTCGGCCGTCCGAGAAAATCAGAGTCAGGCCGCGGGCAACGCTCAACATGCCGAGCGTCACGACGAACGGCGGAACCTTGACCGCAGCCACAAGTACCCCGTTGACAAGGCCGAGGCCAGCACCGACGGCCAGTCCCGCGAGGATGCCCAATAGGACAAAGTGCTCGTTGGTCTCGGTAACCAGGCTAGCGGCGATCATTCCGGCAATCGCCATTACGGAGCCGACAGACAGGTCGATGCCCTTCGTCAGGATCACGAAGGTGACCCCGATCGCCAGGATACCGTTGATCGACGACTGCCGAACGAGGTTCAGCCAATTCGGCCACGTCATGAAGTATTGGTTCGCGAACGCGAAGAATGCGACGATTAGGAAGAACACCAGCACGATGCTGAACTGCCGAATGACCTCTCCGGCGCGGAAGGTTCCAGGTTTCGCTGCGGCGATTGTATTCATCACTCAAATCCTTCCGTAGATAGGGCTAGTGGCCGCTGTCAGCTCGCCAGGTCCATGAGCATCTGTTGTGTTGCGTCGGCACCGTCGATGATGTTGACGAGCCGTCCCTGCTTGAAGATCGCGATCCGGTCGCTGAGCTGCATAATCTCTGGAGCCTCCGAGGAGACAACGAGAACGCCGTTGCCCTTTGCGGCGAAGGCCCGCAGGAAGGCGTAAATCTCCTGCTTCGAGCCTTCGTCGATGCCGCGCGTGGGCTCGTCGCAGATCAAGAGCCGCGGGTCGGTTAGCAGGCAGCGTGCCAGGACGACTTTCTGTTGATTTCCACCAGACAAGGTCTCGACGGCGACGTCCGGCGACGCCGACTTGATACGCTGGGACTCGATCATGCCGAGCACGGCGCTTCGTTCCTTGTCGCGCCGGATGAATCCGCTGACTGCCATCAGGGCAAGCGACGAGAGCGTGATATTGTGGGCGATTGACGCTGAGAGGACGAGGCCGCTGTCTTTGCGGTCCTCCGTCACCAAGGCCATCCCACGCTTGATCGCTTCCTTGGGCCGGCCGGGTCTCACCTTGTCGCCGTTGAATATGACCTCTCCGTTCGTGGGAGAGTGAAGCCCGAAAATCGTCTCCAGGAACTCGGTTCGACCTGAACCAAGCAAGCCATAGACGCCCACCACTTCGCCTGATGCTACTTCCAGGGAGATGTCGCGGAAGTGAGACCCGCGCGCCAAGTTCGACACAGAAAGGAGGATAGGAGCGTCTTCGAGGGGCTTACCCTTCTCCACCAGCTTCACTTCGCGACCGACGATCTGCGTCACGAGGTGTCGACGGTCGATGTCCTTGATGTCTCCCGTCTCGATGAACCGACCGTCGCGGAAAACGGTGTATTCGTCCGCGATTTCGAAGATTTCGGTCAGCTTGTGGGAGACGTAAATGATTGCGGAACCCCGCGCGGTGATCTTGCGAAGCGCGTTGAACAGGACATGGACTTCATGTTCGCCGATTGCCGACGTAGGCTCGTCCATGATCACGATGTGCGCGCGATAGCTCAGGGCCTTCGCGATCTCGACGAGCTGAACCTGCGCGAGGCTCAATTCCCCCATCTTTTTGCGCGCATCGACTTCGAAACCGAGTTCGTCGAGGAATGCCTGGGCGTCCCAACGCATTTGACCGAATTTCACGAAGACCCCAAGTCGCTTCGGTTCGCGACCGAGATAAAGGTTCTCGGCGACCGTCATCTCAGGAACGGGGGAAAGCTCCTGCGTGATAATCGCGATTCCATGGCGTAAGGCGTCTGCAGCGCTTCTGAAGTCGACCGATTCGCCGTCGATTTGCACCGTGCCGCCGTCGCGGCGCAGCAGACCCATGGTAATGTTCAGAAACGTACTCTTGCCCGCACCGTTGCCGCCGCAGAGGGCGTGGACAGTGCCAGCCTTGAGTGTCAGCCTACCGTCAACCAACGCCGGGACCCCGTTGAACGATTTCTGGACACCTTCAGCCTGGAGAAGAATGCGAGCCGCTGACGTCTCCCCGCCCTCAATGGCCTCTTGCTTTGCTTTAACCTCGATCATGATATGACGTCATACCTTTGGAAAACTACAAGTACGCCACTGGTTGAGCGGCGGCATGCCACGTGTTTCTACTTACAGTCCAACCGCAAAATCGCGCGAGCCTCTGCCGGGGTGGCGGGCTCGCGTCCGACCCTTTGGGCAATCTCGACGGCGCGGGATATGACATCGGCGCTCGTGGGCGTGCCAAGCTCGCGATACGGGTAGTCGCCGATGCCAATGGCCATATGGCCGCCCAGTCGGCAAATCGCCGGAGCGATGTTGAGCAGGTTCCCACCCAGGCAGTTCACCGTCCATTCGATAGGCCTGTCGTCGGGCAAAAACGCAAGGTGTGCCATCAATCCGGCCTCGGTCGGCGGATGCCCGGTGATGAAACGCCCTCCCGTCAGATGGAGCAGGAAATAGGCTGGTCCCTCGACCAGGCCTGCATCCATCAAGGCGATCGCCCGCCGCGTGAATCCGACCGACCAGGTGACTAGCTTCGGCTTCACGCCCGTTTCCGCCAACCTGCGGGCGTAATGGATCAGACTTTCGGTCGTGTTGAGATATAATCGCTCCGGGTTTTCGAACGTGCTGTTCTCAGGGTCCCAAAGTTCGAGGTTCGCCGACCCTGTGTCGATCGGAGCGATGTCGGGCTTCGTCGTCGGGTCCAGCGCCAGAGCAGCCACCGTATCAATGCGCTTCTTGGCGTCCGAATCATTCGAGATGAAGCCAAGAGTTGGGAGGATGAGCAGATCGGTGGCCGCCCTGACTTTGCGGATAATCTCGGCGTTGGCTTCGACGGTGTTCGTCGCGCCACCCTCCGGAGTTCTCGCGTGGTAATGAAGGATTGCCGCTCCCGCCTTGCGCGCCGCGACCGCGGCTTCCGCGATCTCGTCGGCGGTGTACGGGATGCTGGGGTTGGAGCTACGCAGAGCGTACTCGTTGACCCGCGCTTCGAGGATGATCTTCTTCTGCATTTCTCCTCCTTACGCCGCAACCGAAGAGACGGTGCCCTTCAAAGCGCGCATGAAGAAGTCGTCGGCACCGATCTGTCCCCCCTTGAGCATGACCTCGAGGCCGTCGATCTCCGCGTCGCCAGGCGCGTCCAGGCGGCAAACGTGGCAGTTCTGCACCTCATCGAAAACCGCGATCTCGAGCGCTTCCGCGCCGACCGTTCGGACGGCGTAGCTGGAGCTATCCCCGCCTGAAAAGACGATGCGTGGCAAGGACACGGCGCGCCGCACCGATCGGGCAATGTTGCAATAGATCGCTCCGAGGCGCTCCGCGGGAACCTCGCTCTCGACCACCCGGCCGGACTCGCCACGGGCAGTGTAGATTACGGTGGGGCAACCACGCTCAAGGCCTTCAACGGCCTTCAGCACTGCTTCCCGGGCCGCCGCAGCACCTTGCTCGTCTGACGCAATCTTTGACACGTCTAAGTGAACCATGCTCCAGCCCGCAGCTTCCGCAGCAGCGATCTGGCGACCAGTCTGAAGGGCGCAACTGCCTGACAACACGAGCAGTTTCTCGACGCCGGAGATTTCGGTGTTGGGGGGCTTGGAGCCGGACAGGAGACCCAACCGAGCCCAGAGCGCGCCAAGCTGCTGCGCGAGACCTTGAGCTGCAAGCGCGAAAATCGGCAGCGTTGAAGCCCTGACCCAAAGCAAATCCGCGACCGCGGCCAAGTCCGCATTTTCGACGCCGTCGAAAATGACTCCCGCTCCATCCTGGAAAGCCTTGAAGACACATTCGTGCATACCGGCGCGGTTGCGGATCATGGGAAGCGTGACGTTGACGAACTTCCTGTCCGTCTGCCCAGCTAGATGGATCCGTAGATCAGCCTCATGCATCGGCGTTTTGGGATGGCTGCACATGCTTGGATGACGGTCCAACCGCTCGATTCTGTCGGCGAAGCGCGCGAAATGATTTCCGAAGCAGGTGTAGCGTCCGAAGTCGGGTGTGGCCGCAAGCACGGGGACGTCACGTTCTCCGAAGTGGATGGCGGCTCGATCGAGGACAGCTCCGTAGTTTCCGACCGTCGGCGATGAGTCGAAGGTCGAGCAAATTTTGTATTGAATGAAGGCGCTGCTCAGCCTCCCCATGATCGAGAAGGCGCTGTCCAGCTCGGCGTCGAGTTCGACTCCCGATAGCGCCCGGGCTGTGCCCGCGAAACCGAGTACATCGTAGGATTGGGAATCGGCGACAACCTTCTCCATCGCGGGACGCGCCAGATAGAGCTTGCCCTTTACGCCGCTACGATGGAACTGCGCCAGGTTCTCGGACGAACCTGTGAAATCATCGCCGTAAAACACGGCTTTCAGTCTCGCAGCTGAAGACATTCCAATCTCCCATAACCCCAGCCGAGGAAATCTGCCTCCTCACCCCGAACCAGAGTTCACTTGACAAGACTCATAGGAGGAGCCCATAACTCTGTCAAGGTCATACCTCATACCTTATACGTCACATCTTCACAGGAGGACTGAAAATGAGACTCTCTGGTCGTACCGCCGTGGTAACCGGGGCAGGACGAGGGATCGGGCTCGCGGTGGCTGAGGCTTACATTCGCGAAGGGGCGAACGTGGTCATCGTCGATCGCGATTCAGACGTGGCAAATGCAGCCGCTGATCGCCTCGGCGAAAAAGCGTTGGCGGTTCGGGCCGACATTTCTGTCGACGAGGACATCACGGCTATCGTGGAAAAGACAGTCGAGCGGTTTGGGGCGGTCGAGATCTTGGTCAACAACGCGGGAGTCGGTGCAACCACGTTGTTCCTCGAGAGCTCGAGGGAAGAATTCGAACGCGTCGTTCGGATCAACTTGACCGGGACATTCCTTGTAGCACAGGCCTTCGCGCGAATTATGGCAGCGAAGGGATATGGAAGGATCATCAATATCGCCTCACTGTCCGGCCAAAAGGGAGGCGTCGGGCGATCGGCTTATGGCGCCTCGAAGGCCGGGGTCGAACTCCTCACCAAGGTGATGGCGGTCGAGCTTGCGGAGTCTGGCATCACAGTCAACAACATCGCGCCCGGCCCCATTCTTACCGAGGTGTCGAAGGTCATGCACACGGTAGAAACCCGTGAAGCGTACCACCGACTCGTCCCGCAGCGCCGGTATGGCGAGCCGTCAGAAATCGCGGATGCCGCAGTGTTCTTGGCGAGCGATGAGGCAGCGTACATCACCGGACACACACTCAATGTCGACGGCGGCTTTCTCGCTGCGGGTTTGATGTTCCCGTTCGATCCGAAAGCCTCGAAGCGGCTGGGACAAATCAGCGAATAATCCTGGTCATCCGGGCTCCCGCAGTTCGATGTTTGTCGCAAAAGGCAAAACGCGGTATGACCTCGTACCTTCCGCAAGACGATGGAGCGTGACAAGGAATGCTGTCTGTTGATCCAAAGAAAATCCCAAGCAGGCTGGAGATTGCGCTGGACTACATTACAGGCGAAATCGCTAATGGAAACCTTGGACCCGGGGACAAACTTCCCAACGAGAAGGAACTGGCCCAGCAACTCGGAATCAGCCGGACACCAATCCGGGAAGCAATCAAGACGCTCGCGGTGTCGGGAATCGTCGAAACGAGGCACGGATTCGGCAATTACATCCGTAAGGACGAGGGCCTCCCGGCGATGCCGCTGGCCATGTTCAAGCTCTACCTCCAAAGCTCGACGCCCGAAATGCTGATGGAACTGCGATACGTCTTCGACCGCAACTGCTCCGAACTTGCTTCGGTTCGGCGCACGGAGGAAGATCTGGCGCTCATGAGGGAGTGCATCGACCGCTTGCGAAGGCTGTCGGAGGACCCGAACTCTCCAATCGGGGAACTCCTCAAGGCCGACCTCGATTTCCATCGCGCTATCTACAAAGCAGCTGGCAACCCACTGATCGTGGTGATCGCCGACTTCGTTCTGAAAATGGTCGCGCCCTGGGTGCAGAAGTCGCTTGAGGTCAGCGGCAAGTGGCGTGCAGTCGGACTCCATGAGCGCATGTACGAAATGATCCGCGACAGGAAGACAGGTGACCTCAGCCGCGAAAGCGTCGAAGAGAACATGGAGCACTTCCGCACGTCGTTGCTGGGATGACCGCCTGCCCCCCTGCATCGTCGACGGATGGCTTTCTCCGATGACTTGAACGAGCGGACATCCTAGGCTTCCGCAGTGTGGCGATCATATTTCCGTAGCATCTAGAGGCGCACCGAATTCTCTGAGGCTTCGTCCGCATTCTAAAGCACGCGTGCCGTACGCGAGACCGCGGGCTGGCGAGTGCCTGATCCGCCGGATTAGGCGCAAAGGCTCTAGTTCCCGTAGAAGCAGACTGAATGTCTGAAACGCGCCGCATCTCAAAAACCACGACGGTGTGGCCGGTTTTCGAGCCGCCATTAGGTCGTCTCCAGTACGGGGCGCAAAGTAGCTCTCGCTCTTAACGGCTCGAGGGTCGCAGACGGTCGATCCCAGGGGAGAACTTCGCACCTGCCTCGCGTAGAATGTTGACCAGTTCCAGCGAGGCCTGATGTGCGATTAGCGCTTCATCGCGACTACAGGATTCCTCACCATAACGGATACCTGGCTTGCATTGAATTGCTGCTACTTGTGCGCTGGCATCGAATGTAAGACCCGCATCGGCGAGTGTCTGGCAAAGCGCCGCCAAACCGTGAGTGAACTTGAACTTTTCGCCAGTCAGGTCGATCGCAGCCTTCAACACTTTCTCGGCGGCTTGGAGCGAGGCCCATTTCGATTCCCCGTTGCGCCCCCGCCGCGCCATAAGGCTGTCGACTGCGACGTCAACATCTCCGCGCGCAATCGACATCAAGTTGTGATTGGTATTCTCGAGGGTGTACGCGGCCGGTAACGCCGTTTCAAAGGCTTTGCCAATAGCATTCAACGCCGAATCCGACAGTCGCGCTGCCTTGGCGGGGGTCATCTCATCGACAAGCTGGGTAATATTGATGATTGCTGCGCCGCGCGAAATTCCCGGGTGATGTAGCCACTGGCGCTTCAGAACGAAGGTCACGCTGCCAAAGATGCGCGGCACGCGCAGGACATAGAGATCGCCATCAAGCTGCACTACCATCCGCCCCGGGCTGGGATTCACCTTCAGGCGGTCGCCATAGTTGTCCCTATACCATTGGTTGATTGCTTCGCTCAGCGGGACATTCTCTCGCAAGTCGGGCGGCAGGCGCGCAGGATTACCGCCAAGCGGCATGCTAAGCCCATATCTCATCGAGACCTCACGCATTGCCAGCATTGGGCGTGCCGGAATATCCACGCCCTCACCGGTCAGCTTAAGATCAATCTGCGCCATCATTGTCTCGAATTGCGGCCCGTCCTTGGGTGGTCGTTCCAAAGCCATAGGTAACTCCGAAGGCAGCCACCGACTGTGAGGTAAGGCTGTGCGAATGCGGCTCAAATTCAAACTGCAAAACGCTTCATATCGTTCGTTTGAACCGGGTATAAAGTTGACAGTTTGAATAGCCAGCGCCGGTGTGCGTGTGCCGTCAACCTTGCGAAGCGAGGGCAGGTCGCTCGTCCCGTTCGTTCCCCATGGCCCTACCGGCTAGCCGGTCTAGGTCTCTGCGGATTAGATTGATGTCCACCGGAGTCCACTCGCTCAAGGTCGGCAACGGCATGCCTTCAGTCTGCGCCAAACGACCCAAAGAGTTTTGTCCACCGATCCAGAACTTCTGGAGCAAACTTGCCAAAGCCTGCGGAAAGCGCCCGTTTCTTGGCCTCGCGCGCGACCTCAACCTTCCAACCATCCGACAGGACAATTTGCTGAGAAGCTGCCCACGCCTCTACTTGTGGAACGATCGGCTTGGTCGCATCGACAACGTCTGAAAATGGCGTATCTGAACGCCGCTCCCAGCGATCGATCACATCGGCTAAAAAGGCCGCGGGAAAGAGGTCTTCAATTTCCGAGTCCTTGACATCAGTGTAGTCGTCTGTGGAGAGAATTCGGTCCTTGGCCTCTTGGTAGAGACCATTCTTCATGTCGAGCGCCATCTTTCGGCCGGCGGCATCTCCGTCAAGAAGCATGATAGGGAGGGTTTCATCTCGGCCCGTCAAAATACTTGCGACCACCTTTGCGTTTTTCGCACCGTGAGAGGGCGGGAACACAATTTCGCGTTTAGGTGATATACGCGTAGCAGCGATCAGAAGAGTTTTGATGGTTGCGAGGTAATGTTGATCGGACGGACCTTCCACAATGACTGGATGGCACCCCAACAACAGACTTTCAGCCACGTTCATGTTTAGCGCCGAATAGATCGCGTAAGTCGCACCGGATTTCCGTGGATCTTCCGAACCGCGTCGGAGGTCCGGTGACGCCTTGGTCGACCCATCTTCGCTGACATACACCTTGCGCGCCCGGTCCAACATGTCGGCGTCAACAAGAAATGGTGAATGGGTCGTATAGATTAGCTGATTGGTGGCAGCAAGGTTTTCGAAGAACGCGGATAAATCCCTCTGTGCCAATGGATGTAAGGACAGCCCTGGTTCGTCCAACAGCAGGATTGCATTCTCGTGCCCTTGCGCACTTTCAACCAGAAACACGAGGTAGAAACTAAGAAACCACTGTAAACCCGTGCTCCTGTCTTCCAGCTCGACCTTCTCTGGCCGCCGTGCATCGCTAACCCAGATGCGAAAATGATCTCCGTCCGCTTGGAACTCGAATGTGTAGTCCCCCTGCTTCCACCATTGTTTGAACTTCTTCGTAAGGTCTGTGCCTGCAGAATTGAGCATGATGGTCCGCGTGCGCTTCTTCTCCGTGATCTCGGCGATGCGGTCCGCAGTGATGCTTTCGTTAGGCTGAAGGTCTCGACCCAGCTCTAGAATCTGATCCGGCTGTAACTTTACAAAGCTAAATAGAACTCGGAGCGTCCGGGCTTTCGCAGCTTCCCGAGCTCCCAAGTCTGCGCGTTTCATGTTCTGTACGACGTGGGGTAGGTAGATTTCCGAGTCCAAATTCCCGTAGTTCGAATAATAAACAAACTTGGGGAGCCCCTCGATCACCAACTCGAACACTCCATCGACGTCCTCTGGCTCGGGGGATTCAAGAAGCTTAGCCGTGTGCTCGAGCTCATCAAGAAGGGCATTGAGCCGCGGGACGATCGAACTGGTGGCGGCCGGGTTCTCTGGCAGCGACGGCCGCAACTGACTTGCTATCGCCCGAACGGCGGCTGAACTATAGGCGCGCCCCTCCGCGATGCCGTTGCCCACCTGCTTCATGACGCTAACAAACTGTGTCTTGAGATCCCCCTCTTTCGCCAAAGGAGCAATCTGTTCGAGCTGAACAGAAGCCGTCTCAAGAAGGTTTGTAAGCTCCGTTCCCTGCAGTGTCCGCTGAGGTCGATGGTTCGGGAAGCTAACGCTGAAGTTGCCGTCAAAATAGCGGGTGACATGAACCAGGCGCGCATCACTCTCGGCCAGGCCAGTCAGACTCGAGATTTTCCCAGCCAGTTCAGGCGCATCAAATTCCGCAGTAATAAAGGGAACTTCGCCTGGATCGGCCTGGATATCGTTGAATGTTGCCTTTGGATAGTCCGAAGTCGCTTTGATCTCGCCCTCTCGTGCAGGGTTGAGTTTCCATAACGGCAACAAGAGGTTGGTTTTTCCGGACTCGTTGACCCCGATAAGCGCAGTGACGTGATCGGTTTCGACCCAACCACTGTCGATCACGGACCTATAATTCGTGACCTTGTATTTAACCAGTTTCATCGGCATTTCCCCCGCGGCGATTCGCGCAGGTTAAGATATACTGTGGAATTGCAGGTCCAAAGGAGAATGCGGCGGTTAATGGTCGGCTGAGAACTGCCTATCCGGATGGATCATGCTCTCTCACTCCAAAGCGGATTTTTTTCCGCGCAATTGCGCCAGCCCCTATCATGACCACCGCCTTGATAAGAGATTGGGCTGAATTTCGGAGTGAAATTCACCAAAATATTCTGGCGAATATTGACTTCTTTGGCGCGCCGTTGAATCACTTATTCCTTTCAAACGGGAAGGCAACGATGTCCGAAAAGAGGATGAAATTCGTGAAGCTTGCCGAGGGAAGGACACAGGCAGCTTTGGAGGCCATCAGGAAAATCGGCAATCTTTCGAACCGACGGGCGTACGAATTTGATGAGAGTGACGTTAAGAAAATTGTCAGGGCGCTTCGCGATGCAGCCTCAGATCTCGAACGGAAATTCGGCTCCACATCGGCAGCTGAGAAGGACGTCTTTAAGCTATAGGGATCTTTGAGATGAATTTCGAACGTCTGACGGTCCAGGACGATAAGTTTCTGATCAACCGCCTAATCGGCCAAGCGCCGCGACATACGCTTGTCCGAGAGTTCTTCATGAACGCGCAGGAAAGTGCGGCGTTGGCACCCGAGGGCCATCGAACTGTGCGCATCTACCCATCGTTTGTTGGGGGGGTTCGCAAGTTGACGTTCTGGAACACCGGACCGGGAATGGATTCCGGAGAACTTCGGACGGCGACAAACATCTCTGCCTCGATCAACAAACAGATGTCTCTTAGCGAAAATTTTGGCATAGGCGCCAAGGTCTCCGGCTTAACCGTCTCACCCGCAGGGATCCGTTATCGCTCCTGCAAAACAGGTGTGGTTCACGAGGTTACGATAGGATTCGACGATGAAGCGGATACGTTTGTCCGATTTGCCTTCGAGGTCGAGGGGCGGCAGGAGACCGTCTTCGACGTTACCGAGGCGGTACGAAAGACAGCCGATGTAACCTACGACTGGACGGAAGTCGTGTTAATGGGGGAAGACGACGACCACGACACCGTGGCAGAGCCTATCGGCAAAGGAATCCGGGTTGACCGTAGCTACGTTGCCACGCAGATCTTTCGACGTTTCGCGGAGTTCCGGGCCGGCGTCAAGGTCATATTGGATGTGTCCGTGACAAAGGGCGGAGGGCGCGACGAGACAGGAAGGACGCGCACCCTCAAGACGCCACAGGATGTCATTCCACAGCTTCCGAAGGCTGAGATTGTCACTTGCTCTGAGTCGGCGGTGAAAATTCAATACGTTCACGATCCAAAGCACGCCAATTACAGTCACACCATAAGCGCGCTTAACAATCCAGCGACATCGTCGACCTCATTCTGCGCGCTCGTGCACAAGGGTGAACGATACGACTTCCGAACCGGGACAAAGTGGTCGGCTGTCGCTCCGAATTACGGGATACCTTTCGGCTCAACCGTGCTTACAGTCCAGATTATCCTCCCGGACGATGCCGCGCTGCCAAACCAATACCGAGATGCTCTCACGACTGTCGAAGAGCGCAACCCGATCACAACCGATGACTATGCAATAAAGGTCCGCGAACTGATGCCCGAGTGGGTGAAGGACGTGATTAGGGAGGCACATCCTCCAAGGGATGAAAACCTAGACGACCTGCAGAAAGACCTTCAGAAGCTCCTTGACGAGTTCCGCTTGCCAACTTCGACCTATGTGAAGTCGAACAAGACGACCCAGCGCACCGAGGACAATGATCTCGGTCTCGACGAGGCTCGCGCTGCTGATGCCGATCCGATCGACGACGAGGAGGATCGCTTCCTCCGCGGCGAACGGAATTCTGGCCTCAGGGCGACGGAAAAGAAAGTCCGGAAGGCTCCTGAGGGGGCGAAGCTCTCCAAGGAGGCGCATGCGCTTGAGCGCGCCCCTACGATCGAGATACTGGACGATCCTACGGAGATAGATGAGAAGCAGATGAAGGGTCGTGCGGGCCGCTTCTACAAAGACGCGCAGACACTCTTCATCAACGGCCTTTACTCCGCTGTCGATAGGATGACTTCGGAGCTAGAAGTACACTTCGCAGGACAAGCAGAAGGAGAGGCGCTCCGCAGCATCATCCTAAGGGCAGCGCAGCGATCTATGGCATTTCGCGTGGGCAAGGCTACTTGCTACGCGATCAGCAAACGGTTGGTTGACGGATGGTCACTGGAAGACCTCGAAAGGGCGACGTCCCCGGAGTCGCTGTCTCTAGCAGCGGATGACTATCGTCAGAGTATCGCTACGGCGCGTAAGTGGATCAGCGCGGAGCTCAAGGCGCATGGATTCGCCGTAGAACCGGAGGCCGCGTAAGGAGCATCTGTCTAGGAGATTGAAAACAAGCGCCGCGCTTTGCCGCCGTGGCTTTGAGAGCGAGACAAAGCGGTGGCCGCCAATCTGTCGTTAGCAATGCTGGCCAGCACAATGCTCCCAGTCCGGGCCTTCCAACCTAACGTTACTTCCCCCTTGGTTTTGTGGAGTGCTTTTTGATGGAGTTCGCCTAGGCCGTGCCTCCTAGTCCCACTGGCATTAGCCAGTTGCGAGCGGCAGCATCGCAACGCCTGAGGCGACCCTGATGGTCCATAGAACAACGTTGCTGCCATCCTCGGATGGTACCATGATTCTCTACCGGGCGTGGGTGGACTTCAACAACATCTGGCAGAGAAGCCGGGCGTTTAACTGCTTACCGAAGTCAACTTCCGCTGTGATAGTATTCGCTCGCCGGCAAGTTTCTGCGCCTTAAGGAGCCGATGCCAAACCGTCAGATACAAAGCATTACCGATCGGCTGCCCTACTCATTGCGGGAGGGTGTGAACGGCTACGTTGATGCTGTTGCCGCTGTTGTTTCTGATATCGCGAGGGACGCTCGCGTAGAAATCAGCGGTGACAGACTTGACCAGTTCCTGCTCATCGTCGCGATTCGCAGGATCTGGTCCACTGTAAACAGCCAATATTGGATCATGAACGACTGCATCGGTGTCGCAACGCGACCGCCTGCGGGGACCGAAGCCTTGCCGCAAACAAGGGGCTTCCGGATCGGTCGAGACGAAATCAGCCAAGACTCCCCGGCGTTTGTGGAAGGGCGGAACCTCCGTCAGGAGCTGTACAAGCTAATCGCCAAGCTTGATATCGCAGATCTGGTTGCGGACACTGGCAGTTTGAGTGACGTAGCGACAAAGATGTTTGCGAGGCAAGATTGAAGGTCGCCGCGATCGAGAAAGAGCTCAAAGCTTTCATCAGCAAGCATTCCGTCCAATTCGAGCATCTGTCGATCAGGGAAACAGCGCTTCTTGAACTGGGTGCCCTCACCATGGCGACCGAACATTACCGGCTGGCTGGGTACACGATCACGGTGGAGAACGCGATCAACGGCCTCTTCGCGGCCAAGCTTTCGTCTCGGGGGCACCCTTACAACTTCTCATGGTTCAAGTGCGTCAAGGGTAAGGAGCTTTACGAGATACATTCCAATCTGTCGGTAATGGGTGGCCACAAAGATGAGGCAGTGTATGTCGTCGACGTGGCCGTGGTTATAGGCGATGATCATGTGCCAAAGGCCAAACCGAAGAAGAAATGGGTTGCCTTGAATAACAAGGCGCTGGCAACGTTCGCTGAGGTCAAAAAACTGGTCGTGTATCCGATGCTCCTCGCCCAATTTATTGGGATCGTGCACGAAATCACACCCTCAATGCTGAAAAAGCTGAAGGCCGGCACGGTTGAGGACGACCACTTTCCACCCTCCCTCATAACGCTAGGGTACCTGACTGCAACCTCTGGCAAAGCTTTGAAAGGCTTTGCGAAGCGAAAGTTCAGGGTTTGCGTCGTCCATAACTTCGACATGTATCTCTCACAGATGAGGAGGGGAGAGGCGGATAAATCTCCTTTCGTCATGGTGCAGAGCCTCATCTGATAAAGCGCGCCTCGGCGTTCGTGAACCCGTGCGTCGGCATTCAGTATTGTCCTAACCAAATGAAGTCTTGTGCTAGCGTTCGATTTTCGCCGGGGCTTCGTCGACTTCGAAGACATGCTAAGGGTCGGCCCGATCTGCGATTTTTCAAAATAGCTAACCTTCGAAGCACATTCCACTGGACTTCGTTGCGCGCGCAAGCATTGCTGTGGGTAGCAAGGCGGCGGCTTTCACCTCTGCCAGGTCTCTCCAGCCCGCCAGGCGGGCTCAAGTCAGTACAGGCGCCGGATCGGCCGGCGACTGCTAACTGAGGAGAACGACCATGGCAACGCTCGGAACCGACCAGGGCACTGAGGCGGACAACGATCAGCTTCAAATCCCGCCGGAGCCGCGCGAGCACATCTGGGATGCGCTCGACGCTCCACCCAAACGCGCGAAGAAGCCAAAGTCGGCCAAGAAGAAGGTTGGTAATGCGAAAGGCGCGGGCGATCCGGAACCTGCCAAGCCACCGAAGCCTACGCCCCGCAACGAGGGCAAGCCGAGCAAATCGGACCTAGTGCTGAAGAAACTTCGCCTAGCCAAGGGCGCCACGATCGAGATGCTGATGGAGGCGACCAATTGGCAGGCCCACTCGGTGCGAGGCTTCTTGTCAGCGGTCGTCAAGAAGAAGCTTGGCCTCAACCTGGTCAGCGATGTCGGGAAGGACGGTGTTCGGCGCTATCGCATCGACGATAGCGCCAAGAGTGGCGCTTGATGGTCATGCGCGCCAAGCTCAACATCGAGACAGAGGTTGCCGCCCTGGGCGACCTCTCCCGCGAGGAACTCGCAGCCCAATGGGAGAAGATCTACAGGTGCTCGCCACCAAAGGGTGTCAGGCGTGAACTTCTGATCAGGGCAGCAGCCTGGCATCTTCAGGCAAAGCGTCTCGGTGGATTTTCCACCGAGACGCGTCGCATGCTCAGGTCCGCCATAGACCGGGTCGAGAAGAAGTTCGCCGACCGCGACAGCCAAGCTAACGTCGTCGCCGACCACATCAAGGTGACGATCGCGCAGAAGCACAAACAAGTTTTGCCAGGCGCCCGGTTGGTTCGTGACTGGAACGGCAAGACCCACGTCGTCGACGTGATCGAAGAGGGCTTTGTCTTCGAGGCCAAGGTCTATCCCTCGCTGTCGTCGATCGCGCGCAAGATCACCGGCGCGCATTGGTCCGGTCCAAGGTTCTTCGGCCTATGAGCAGCAACTCAACCCCTCGCCTGCGCTGCGCCGTCTACACGCGTAAATCAAGCGAGGAAGGCCTCGATCAGGAATTCAACTCGCTCGATGCCCAGCGCGAGGCCTGCGTGGCCTTCATCGCCTCGCAGATCGGCTTAGGCTGGAAGCTCGTTCCAGATCGCTATGACGATGGCGGCATTTCCGGTGGGACGATGGAGCGCCCTGCCCTGCAGCAGCTACTTCAGGACATCCGCGACAAGAGGGTGGATGTCGTTGTCGTCTACAAGATCGACCGTCTCACCCGCTCGCTGATGGACTTCTCCAAGATCGTCGAGATCTTCGATGCCAGCGCGGTGTCATTCGTCTCCGTCACCCAGCAGTTCAACACCACCACGTCGATGGGCAGGCTGACGCTCAACGTGCTTCTGTCCTTTGCGCAGTTCGAGCGCGAAGTCACAGCCGAACGCATCCGCGACAAGATCGCGGCGTCCAAGAAGAAGGGTATGTGGATGGGTGGTGTGGTGCCGATCGGTTATCGCGTAGAGCATCGCAAGCTTCTTATCGATGAAGCCGAGGCGAAGATCGTCCGACATCTCTTCGAGCGCTACCTTGTTTTGAAATCAGTGCGCGACCTCGCGGACGAGGCCGCGCGAGATGGCCTCGTCACCCGAACTCGTGAACGCAAGGATGGGGCCGTTGCCGTCACCAAGCCATTCGGCCGCGGCAATCTTTATCACCTGCTGTCGAACCCCATCTACATCGGCAAGATCAAGCACAAAGACCAGGTCCACGACGGCGAGCATGAGTCGGTCATTGCAGGCCCGGTGTTCGATCAGGCGCGGGCGCTCTTGGCATCCCAAGCGCCGCGTCGGAGGAGCAAATCCAACGTCAACCAGCAGCATCTTCTCACAGGACTGCTGTTCGACGAGCACGGCGAGAAGCTTCGGTCGGTGCATGCCAGCAAGCGCGGCATTCGCTATCGGTACTATGTCTCAAAACAGTTCGTTGATCAGCGACGCGGAAGCTCCGACGGATGGCGCCTTCCCGCCGATGCAGTTGAATCAGGAGTTGAGCATCAGCTGTACCGCATTCTCAACGATCGCGGCCAAATCGCAGATTTGATTCAGCGAAGGGGAAGCTCAGGCGAAATTCCAATCGCGATGCGTCGCGCGGCTGACTTCAAGGCTGCCTGGAGCACCGAGACTGCAGACGGCAAGCGATCGCTGCTGCAAAAGCTCGTCCGCCGCATCACGCTTAGTCAGAAAGTGCTGACCGTCGACGTCGATTGCAGGGCACTTGCAGAACATCTCATCGATCGAACGCTCCCAAGTGATGGCGGAGCCGAAACCATGTCGATCTCTTGCCCATTCGACATCAAACGACGCGGTGTCGAGACGCGCATTGTCCTAACCGGTGACAGATCCAACAGTGCTGAACTGGACGCCGCATTGATCGACGTGGTGCATCGCGCCCAGCGGTATCTCCACCAACTCACAGATGGCTCTGGCCGAAGCCTGACGGAGATCGCTAGCTTGAACGCAACGACGGTCTCTGAGGTGAGCAGGCTGCTGCCGCTGGCGTTTCTCTCGCCGAAGATCATCTCCAGGATCATAGCCGGCACTCAGCCGATAGAACTCACTGCCCACAGGCTGTCGCGCCTCTCGGGCCTTCCCCTCGCCTGGTCCGATCAGTCTGCCCTCCTCGGCCTCTGATTCCGACCATCACCCGAGCATCGCTTTTCCAAACAGTTGGCTACGGAAATGGGCCCCCAGAGACGAAGCCCAGAATTTGGGGCATTCTGGGCCGCGACGGCGACGTCTCCGCCAAGCGTTGCCCCAGGGGCGCCGCTAACCTTCGGAAAGGTCGACACTATTCCGAGACGGCCGAGAGAGGGCAAAAACTGACGGACTGAATGGTGGTCCCCAAGGGACTCGAACTGTCAACCAAATGGCAAAACTAAGCCTCGGAAATGTCGACGCTATTTCGGCTCACTTTCGGGAAAGTCGCAGACAGAGACGTTTCGGGTAAAATTTGGAAGGCGCCTGGGTGAGACACCACCGATCGTGAGGTGATGGGGGCAGCGTAAAGACCTCGCGTTGATATAGCTCACCGGTCCATGCGAGAGTACTGCGGCTCGGAAAACAGAAATCAGCTGACTAACGCGAGCGGCTTTCGCCTCTCTACAAAATCGGCCCCGGTGACCAGGACCGCGTACCCATCTCCGATAACGCCGTCCAGTAGGTCTTTGTATTCCGTGTACTGTGGCATCTCGCTAGAAACAAACCCTGCTGCAGCCACGCCGTCGTTCAACTCATCTATGGAAATGCGCTTCAGTACAATCGGGCAGGTCGCCGGCTGAAAGGACGCCGCCATGGGATTGTGCAGCGTCGAGATCACTCCTCGGCAGATACCGTCCTCTTCCGGCAGGTAGAGGTTGATCAATCGGACGCTCCCCTTGGCGATTGTGACCAGGGAGAAAAACGGCTTGCCAAACGGGACGTAAACGCGGCCACGTTGCGTATACTTTACATCGCTGCGTTGTTTTTCCTCAAAGAGGAGGCACGCTTCATTCTCATCCCATTTGATGGAAATCCCATAGACGTTCAGACGTCCGACATTGCTGAAACAGGGCCGCAAAACCAGGTAGTCGCCCTGTAGGTGCTCGACAGCTTTAAAGGTATAACTGCCCAAGTCCTCGGATGCCTGTTCGGCAAAGACATTACTTTTGGGCGCAAACTTCGTGCCGAGGATGGCCTCGATCCTATCGAGCGTCGCCTCAGAAAAATCGCCCGCAAGGGCTTTATCTATGGTCGAGACACTTAGCCCCTGGTCGTAGAGCACTTCCTTCCGGGACTTACCGATTGTGTGGAGGTGTTTCTTGATTACAGCCGCGACTTGGAGCCTTGCGTCCTCGTCGAACGCGTCTGTGCGTCCCCCGATTGCCATAGCAAATCCCCGAAAATTTCATTTTCCGTCAGATTTTATGATCCGATTTGCGGAAATGTCAAAACTCTTCATCGAGGCCGGCGCTTCCTTCAAACAGCCTAGGCTGCCGTGAAATTCACTGCAGAACGATCCCGATCGTTAATGTGGCGATCAGGGCGGTGGTTAATTATCTATTACACAACGAGCAGCGCCAACAACTCATGCTCGGAAGTAGAGTAACCACTGAGACTATCCTTGCTACCACAGGGATTGCTTCAGTTTAACCCTAGCAAACGTGGAGAATTGTTATGAAAACCGTCCGTATCATGATTGCCATCGCCGCAGTGACCACTAGCGTCGCAGCCACCAATGCTCATGCCGAAGGCTTTCTGGCTGGTTTGGGCCGTGACCTCGGGCTCTATGACGAGAACACTCGGCAGGCCCTTGATGGCATCCACACCGCTCTGAACAAACCGCTTGACCAGCTCAATCCCTTCGGGAACGGCGGCAATGTCCCTGTGCCTAGCCCTAGCCCGACCTGGCAGCCGCAGATGCAGCAGATGGGCAACTTCTGCATGACGCAGGCAGGGCGCTTTGGCCCGGGGCCGATGAACCCCCTGGGAAGCCCTTGCCAGGCCTTCACCCAGTGGGGTGTCCAGACGGGCTGGGTCAGCCGCTAACTATGGACCCGCAGGCGTCTACCGGATGCCTGCGGGATCACCCCGAAGATCAAGTTTCAACCGTGGAGAACTACCATGAACAAGCTCCGTTCCACCATTGCATTTGCTGCACTGATCGCCGTTGCCGGCATGTCTGACGCCCACGCTGGGGGGTTCCTTGCCGACACTTTCATCAAACCCTTCAACCCCGACTTGGCCCGCGCTGCTGATCACCTCAATGCCCAACTCGGCAATCCGGTTGACCATGCCGCGGCGGCCACGCTCGACGGCTTTGTGCCTGGCGCCGGTCAGGCGCTTGAAGGCGCATGGGCTATTCAGCGTTCCGGTGTGTTGGATGGCTTCAATGGCGGCGGCGGGCCGGCCCCCCAACAGAATTGGCAGTCGCAGCGGAATTGGCAGCCGCAGATGCAGGTTGGCAACTTCTGTATGACTGGTATCGGCCGGGCGGGCCCCGGCCCTCTTCAGCCAGTCGGCGCGTTTTGCCAAGACGTGTTTGGCAACCCCGGATACATCGTTCGGTAACCCGGCCAGATACGGTCTTTCCTTCGCCCTCCAGGCTCTCTAGCCTGGGGGGCTCCTTACTTGTCCGGAGTCTCTCGTCGCATGTCCAGGCGCTCGCTAAAGGACGAGAGGCAGGGCCTCCACGCCGCTGTTGGTAGACTCCGGACTTCAGTACCAAAGGTTGAATTCGACACCCAGCTAGGCGTCCTAACCCGCTGGTGCCACGGCTCGATGCGTCAAGGGCAGAGCATGGCAATCGAGGTCTGCCGCTGGGCGCCAGAGCGATCATCAGGCCCGGTTACGTCGACGCAATGGCTTCCTTGGAGGCGCCATCGGGTCATTCTCTTCCGCTGCAATTTGGGCTGCATTCTTTGTGCGCCAAAGATCGAAGCTCTCGCGAGCGACATTGGTGAGCATACTTGTGAACGCGGCTGGGTTGGCAGCGTAAAGGGCATGACGCATCTCAGTGAATGCGTTGAACTTTCCACCTTTGGCCTCATCTACGAACTCCGCCGCCTTATAGCGCCGCACCAGCCCAATAGTAGTGCGAAGATAGTAGTTGAATTTCCCGCGGCTGATTTCTGGCTCTCGTCTCGTTACTTCGGCCGTGAAGCCATCAATCTTGTTGGGCTCAAACTCAACGTCAGGAAAGAAGTGATGCGCGATGCGCAGGAGCCTAAAAGCATTTAGCGGCGCGAACTGGCCGCGCTCAATTTCGGCTTCATCCACGGGGCGTTTTCGCGCCTGTTCGTCGGCCTGGTCGGTATCTGAGGAGTCGGAATCGGTTTCCGCTTCCGCCTTCGCGATCTCGACAAGGGTTGAGTCGCGGACTTGCCGAAACTCTCGGTCAGCGAGTTCGAAAAGTGCCGCCAATGTGTTGATACGCCGCTTGAGCGCCGGCGGGATCGACTTCTTGTACTTTATCTTGTGGTCGAGAGTGCTCCAAGAATCCTGTATAATTGTCCGGATTTGCAACTCAAAACGATAAGGAGCGAACAAAGTATACTCAGGCATGTCGGCGCGAGCACCATCGAGCTTTAGGTCTAGATGAAGGCCCTTGTAGCCGAAGGCGTTCTCCGTGCCTTCAATCTCTGCGGTCTTATCGGTGATGTCGATGACCTCGAAATGCTTGCGGATCAGCGAACCGATGGGGTCGATCTCGTCCTCATACAGACAAACGAGTCGAAGCCCGATCAAGTCTGTGATGTGATCTTGAATCGTATAGGGCGTCTTGCTCTCCTCCAGCCCACTTTGATATTTTCGCGTGAACTTCTTGATCGACTCTTCACGATCCTTGATGCGGCCAACAGCGGCGGCAGCGCCGAATCCTGCATGGGCTAGTAGCGATCGCAAAAGCGTGAGAAACGCATCCTTCGCTTGATCGAAGCGGACCGAGTTGTCGTTATAGTATGTTCGAAATGCTTCTTTCTCTGTTTCAAAGTCCAACGACGGCATACAATTCCCCTTCGCAATGCTTGTCCTGTGACAGTCGCTTTTCTAACGCGGCCTAAAGCGCAATTGACAGCGGTGGTCATATAATTAGAAGACCGGCAGGCAATCAATTGACAACGCGCCGTAGACTGAGGGTTGCGCACTTCTACGCAGCGCAACAATTCCGAGACCTTATGTTCCTAGCCGTCTGCCCCCACGCGCTACAGAACCGTTCGCAAACAGCGACTTTCCGCTGGACTTCACCGCCAAAGGAAGCATTGGTTGGGTAAGCACCGCCGAGGAACTCGGTGCTGCAAGAGCCTAGGTGAGTCTCGAGCCCGCAAGCGGCGGGCTTCAGTCAGTGCAAGCGCCGGGATGATCCGGGCGCCGAACTGACGAAGATTCAAGATGGCAATCCTCAATTACATCAAAGCCAAAGCTGACAACGTCGAACTGCGAGCCACGGCACCCAACTTCTATCAGGACCTCGACCCCCTCGCTGCGCGAGAAGTCCGATGCAACCGTCTCGGTGACCGTTGAGAAAGGCAAGGGCACTTCGCCCTTAGCGCAGGCCGGGATTAACAGCTTCCGAAGGACCCAGAGGTCCACCAACAGCGTCACTGCCAAGTCGTTGATCGATGCTACTGGATGGCGGGGCGCAATCGGTGTCGGCCTTCCTCTCGAGGGCCGTTAGGAAAGTCTTGGCCGCGAACTGCTCGGTGAAACTGGCAAGGATGGCCAACGGCGCTACCGCATTGTCGAAGTAGATATGGCTGAGCAGTCTCGATGCGCAAGCGACTGGATATCAACACCGAGATCGCTGCAATCCGCGATTTGGCGCGAGACCAACTGGTGGCAGCTTGGATAAAGACCTACGGCTGCCCGCCGCCCAAAGGTGTCAAGCGCGAGTTGCTGGAGCGGTCTGCCGCCTGGCATCTCCAGGCGAGACGGCTGGGCGGCCTGCCGGCGAGCACTAGAAAAGCCCTCGGGTCGATCGATGTGCGTCCGACTGGCATAAATTCGCTCCCTGCAGCGAATGCCGCGTCCCCGAGAAGCAATGGCGCAGCATCCACCGAGGCTGCGCCATCTAACCCAGTCGTGGCGAAGAAGCCGGGACCGATTCCGCCCAAGGTCGGGTCTCGTCTGATGCGAGAGTGGAACGGTCGAATGCATATTGTTGAAGTTGTCCACGGTGGCTTCGTGCTCGATGGCAAGACGTTCCGATCGCTGACGGCCGTTGCTCGCCGCATCACCGGCACGCATTGGTCTGGCCCGAGGTTTTTTGGCCTATGACAACATCCCCTCGCCTCAACTGTGCAATCTACACTCGCAAATCCACCGAGGAGGGCCTGGAACAGGAATTCAATTCGCTTGATGCCCAACGCGACGCCTGTGCCGCATTCATTGTCTCACAGGCAGGGTTAGGCTGGAGGCTAATGCCGGACCATTACGACGATGGAGGCATTTCCGGTGGCACGATGGAGCGCCCTGCCCTCCGGCGCCTCCTGCAGGAAATCCAGAACCGGAAGATTGATGTGGTGGTCGTCTATAAGATCGATCGCCTCACCCGATCGCTGATGGATTTCTCAAAGATCGTGGAGATCTTTGATGCCAATTCCGTCTCCTTCGTCTCGGTCACCCAACAGTTCAACACCACCACGTCGATGGGCAGGCTTACACTCAATGTGCTCCTATCCTTCGCCCAGTTCGAGCGAGAGGTCACCGCTGAACGCATCCGCGACAAGATCGCCGCCTCGAAAAAGAAGGGCATGTGGATGGGCGGCATCGTGCCACTCGGCTATCGCGCTGAGAACCGCAAGCTCGTGGTTGACGCAGCCGAAGCAAAGATCGTCCAGCATCTGTTCGCTCGCTATCTTGTCTTGAAGTCAGTTCGTGAACTTGTCAGCGAGGCCAGGCGTGACGGCCTTTCAGCACGGTCTCGCCAACAAAAGGACGGTTCTGTTGTCGTCACGTCACCGTTCGGCCGCGGCAACCTTTACCACCTTCTTTCGAACCCGATCTACATCGGCAAAATTAGGCACAAGAAGCACATCTACGACGGCGAGCACGAAGCGATCCTCACGGTTGCCTTGTTCGACGAGACCCAGCAGCTTCTCAACTCCCAGGCACCCAGGCGGCGAAGTCAGTCGAACGTCACCCAAGCTCATTTGCTAACCGGCCTGCTCTTCGATGAAGCCGACAAGAAGCTGCGATCCGTTCATGCCAAGAGACGAGACGTTCGCTATCGGTACTACGTCTCAAAGCAGTTCGTTGATCAGCGGCGAAATGGATCAGACGGTTGGCGCCTTCCCGCCCAGACAGCCGAATCGATTGTTGAGCATCGTCTGAATCGGATTCTCAGTGATCATGCCCAACTGTCTGATTGGATTCGGCGATGGGCGGATTCCGGCGAAATCCAATCCGCGCTTGCTCGAGCTGGTGAGGTGCGATCATCTTGGGCGTCGGGAGACGTTTACGCGAAGCGAGCGCTGCTCCAAAAAATCGTTCGCCGGATCACGCTCAGGCCGGGATCATTGACCATCGAGCTCGATGTCCGGTCAGTCTCGGAACTGTTGCTGGCCAGGGTCCTCCCCACTGATGGTGGCGCCGAAACGACGTTACTCGAATGTCCGTTTGGGATGAGGCGTCGCGGTGTCGAAACGCGGCTTGTGCTTACCGATGGATCTAGCCCCATCCGAGAACCGGATGCGGCTCTTGTCAGCCTTCTTCGCCGCGCTCATTTGTATCTTGACCAGCTCACGGATGGCGCCAACCGCAGCCTCACCGACGTTGCCTTACTGAATGGCACCGATGCATCCGAGGTGAGCCGCCTCCTACCCCTCGCCTTCCTTGCTCCCAAAATCGCGTCCGGCATCGTCGCTGGCGACCAGCCTGTCGAACTGACCGCGCATCGGCTTCCTCGCCTACCGGAACTCCCGATTGCCTGGACCGACCAAGCGACACTCCTCGGTTTCTGAACCAACGGCCGGGCATCTCTCTGATGAGCCGACCATCACTTCCCAAAACGCTTGGCTACGGAATTCCCCCGTCAGAGACGACGGCCAAAAATTCCGGCATTTTGGGCGCTCACTGGCGCGTCTCAGCCAACCGTTACAAATGCGCGGCGCTGACAAAATGGAAATGTCGGAACTATCGTGAAACAGCTGAAAAACCCTCGAAATAGGGTGCAGGGGATGGTGCTCCGAATGACCCGATGCGGCCGACTGCAAGCAAAAACTAAGGCGCGGAAATGTCGACGCTATTCAGGCTGATTTCCAGGGAAGTGTCGGACATGGCAGTTTCGGGCAAAAATGGCGGCCATTTGGACAGCGGCGATTCACGCCGCATCGAGGTGCATCCTAGCGATCGTTTGGTGATGCGCGGAGCCAAAATATATGCTAAGTACTTGATATTAAAGGGTTTTTGGTGGGCCCGGAGGGACTCGAACCCCCAACCAAGCGGTTATGAGCCGCCGGCTCTAACCATTGAGCTACAGGCCCCACGCGGGCTGGCTTAGTGTTTTTCGCCGCCCGGCACAAGGCTTTCGAAAGCGCTGGCGGCAAATGCCAAAATCAGCTCATATTCGCTCCGTACAGCGGCGTGCGCGCCCATCAGGCGCGTGAACTGGTCCGGACTGCCCGCAACGCCGGGAATCGATGCCTTTTTCGAGTCTGGGCAGAGGTGATACCGGATCGCAGATTTCGAGGAGTTTTCATGACCAGATATCTTTTGCCTGTCGCGCTCGCTGCCGCGATAGCGTTTCCGGCGCTAGCAAGCGCCGCCGACACCCAGCCGGCTCCGCGCATTGTCGTCTCGGGCGAAGGCGAAGCGACTGTCGCGCCGGACATGGCGATCCTGACGCTCAGCGTCATGCGTGAGGCAAAGACCGCGCGCGCCGCGCTTGATGCCAACAATGATGCCATGGCGGCCGTGATCGCGGCGATGAAATCGGCCGGAATTGCCGATCGCGACCTGCAGACAGCCGGCATCCAGATCAATCCGCGCTACAATTACACCAACAAGGCGGACGGCAGCCAGGAAGCCGAACTCGTTGCCTACCAGGTGACGAACACACTGTCGGTGCGCGTGCGCGACGTCGACAAGACCGGCGACATCCTCGACAAGGCGGTGTCGCTCGGGGTCAACCAGGGCGGCGGCATCGCCTTCACCAATGATGATCCGAAGGCCACCATCACCGAGGCGCGCAAGAAGGCGGTTGCCGACGCGCTCGCCAAGGCCAAGACGCTCGCCGCGGCCGCCGGCGTCAACCTTGGCAAGGTGATCGAGATCACCGACCAGAACGTCGCGCCGGCGCCGATGCCGTTGAACGCCAAGGCTTTCGATGCCGCCCGCGCCGCCGTGCCGGTGCAGGCCGGCGAGAATTCCTACACCGTCCAGGTGACCGTCACGTTCGAGCTGAAATAGCTTGCCCGCCGCTTTGGTAATCCGACAAAAACAAAACCCCGGAGGACCGATCCTCCGGGGTTTATCTGAGCCGCGCTTCAGCACTGGCCGAAGGGGCTCCACTACTCACAGGTGACATCGGCGAGAGTCATCCTGCTCCCGACCTCGCAGAAGGTCAGCTGGTCCTGCAGAGGATCATGCCCAACCTGTCCTCGCAGGCTCCAGAAAAGCCTCAGCGATAGATGATCGGGCAGCCACGCTCGTTGGCGAAGACCACCACCACGCGGTCGCCATACTGACGGCCGGCCACCTTCACCGTTCGCCGGCTGATGTCGACGATGCGGACGCGGTGCAGGCCCATACGCTCGGCCTTGTCGAGCGCGCGGTCCGGCGAACAGCCGCGGCGGCGCCAGTCGCGATCGCGGCGGTAATAGCCATCATCGCCGGTGTAGACGCCGAAGCGCGGATCGTGATTGTTGCCGAAGCCGAGATAGAGGCTGTCCGCATGCGCCGCCGGGATGGCGCCGAGCGTGCAAAGCCCGACAAGGGCCGAAAGGGCTGCCGTCTTGATCTGGTTGAACATTGTCTCTCTCCTTGTTGTGGGCCTCGCGCCCTTGAACGGATGATTGGCGAACCAATGATTACAAAATGCCTTTTTGTGTCTGAACTTTGTGCGAACCGGCCGTTCATGTCCGGTTCATGTGGAAGAAAAGGCAAAACCCCTCACCCGAATGCACTTCCAAATCTGACGCGGGGAACGCGTCACCGCGGCCCCAGTTCCCTCGAGTTTCAAGATGCGAAGCCGCCAGGCTTCGTCATCAAGATGCGAACCCGTCAGGGTTCGTCATCGTCATCAAGATGCTGACCCGTCAGGGTTCCTCATCAAGATGCGGGATCCGTCAAGGTTCGTCATCAAGCACATAATCAAAATAGTCGTCCGGCTCGGCGAGATCCGTTTCCTTGGCCTTCACCCGGCCGCGGATCGAAATCCCGGCCTCATGCACGGTCTCGGCGCTCCCCGAAACCAGCTTGTGCCACCAATAGAGGTCGTGTCCCTCGGCGACGAGCCGGTAGGCGCAGGTCTTGGGCAGCCAGGTGATGGTGCGCACATTCTGCGGTGTGAGGCCGACGCAATCGGGCACGCGCGCCAACCGGTTGGCATAATCCGAGCACAGGCATTTTTCGGCGTCGAACAGCCGGCAGCCGACGCTCGTCCAATAGATTTCGCCAGTATCCTCGTCCTCGAGCTTGGACAGGCAGCATTTGCCGCAGCCGTCACAAAGTGATTCCCATTCGTCCGGGGTCATGGCCTCGAGAGTCTTGGTTTTCCAAAATGGCGCATTCATGCCGCTGGATTTGGCCCTCCGGGACCTCTCGGTCAAGCACTGCTGTCACAGGACCCATTATCAACATTAGAAAAACACGAAATTGCCTTCAAAAGGCCGGCCGGGCATCCTTGGCTGACAACAATGCCCGGCGGAACCAATTGATGCTGTTGAAAGTTTGGGCAGGGATGGGACCCCAGTAGGAGAAAATCGATATGAAACGCCAACCACGGATTCTGGCAGGTACGGCAATCGGCCTGCTAATGGCATCCGCGCCGTTGGGCGCGTATCCGCTGCAGGCCGATCTCGGCCCTTCGCGGGGGACGCCGTTTATCCTAGCGCAGTCGAACTGCGCCGAAGGCCAATCGGCTGAGGAATGTGCGCAAGGCCAGCAGGGGCAAGCCGAGCAGCCGAGGAAAAAGAAGCGCGAGCAGCAGACGGAGTCGGCGCCGGCCGAACAGTCCGCCGAGCCAGAGCAGAAGCCGCGCCGGAAGCGGCAGGACCAGCAGCAGTCCGGCCAGGCGGAAGAGGCGGCCCCGGCGGAGCAGCAGCTCAAACCGCGCAAGAAACGCGATCAACAGCAGCAGATCGAGGCAGCCCCTGCCGATCAGGGCGGACAGGCTGCGACCGACGAGCAGCAACCGCGCAAGAAGAAGCGCCAGCAGCAGACCGAAACCGCTCCGGCCGAGCAGCCGGCCGAACAGGCCGCGCCGGCGAGCGACGAACAGCAGCCGCGCAGGAAGAAGCGCCAGCAGCAGCAAACCGAAACGGCCCCGGCAGAGCAGCCCGCCGAACAGGCGCCGGCGAGCGACGAACAGCAGCCGCGCAGGAAGAAGCGCCAGCAGCAGCAAACCGAGACTGCACCGGCCGAGCAGCCTGCCGAACAGGCGGCGCCCGCCAACGACAACACGCCGCAAGACAAGCTGCGCAGGAAGAAGCGGGATCAGCAGCAAACCGAGACCGCCCCGGCCGAGCAGGCGCCGAAGACCGAAGCCCCTGCCGGCGAGGCACAGCAGGCCGAGCCACAGCAAAACAATCAGCAAGCAGCACCGGCCGAAGGCGAACAGCCTCTGGACAAGACCAAGAAGCGCAGACAGACGGTCGGCGAGCAGCCCGGCACCGGTCAGGCGGTGACGGGAGATCAACCTTCGACCAAGCAGCCCTCCAGCGAAGGCCAGGCAACCACCCAGCCCGCTACCGGTGAGCAGCCGGCTGAAGGCGGCGCGAACGCCGGCGCTGCCGCACAGGGCGAGACCCCTGCCAACGCGAACGAGGCTCCCATCCTCGACAGCCAGAAGGATGTCGTTCGCAAGCGCAAGGGCCGCCAGCCGGCCGGCCAGAACGAGAATGGCCAGGCCGGTGTCGAGCAAGGCGGCAACCAGGCTGGACAGCAGGGCGGCAATCAGGCCGAACAGCAGCAGCGGCCTGCCGCGGTCGATCAGGGGCCGCCGCCCACCGACGACAAGGCGGCCCAGCAGGCGATCAAGCCTGAGAAGCTTGTTCCGGTCACCGAGGAAAAGGGCAAGCGGATCGAGCTTACGCCCGAGCAGGTGGTCCGCGAGCGCCGCCGGCCCCAGGGCGCGGATGTGGTGAAGCAGTTCGGCGACCGCGTGATCCTCCAGTTCAACAACCAGACTTTCGTGGAAAGCAACGAGGCTCCTCGCATTACCCGTGGCGCCAGGGATGTCTATTACGAGGATCTGCCGCGCGGCCGCACCCGCGAGACCGTCGAGCGCGAGAATGGCGTCAAGATCGTCACCATCCGCAACCGCAATGGCGACATTGTCCAGCGTTCGCGCATCACGCCTGACGGGCGCGAATATGTCCTGAGCTATGTCGACGAGCGCTATTACCAGGATGTCGACGACTGGCGCGATCCAGGCGACGACCTGCCGCCGATGCGTCTCGACATATCGCGTCGGGACTACATCCTGGATTCGGAAGAAGTCGAGGATCCGGACGAGTATTACACCTTCCTCGAGCAGCCGCCGGTAGAGAGGGTCCAGCGTCTCTACTCGATCGACGAGGTCAAGCGCTCGGCCCGCGTGCGCGACATCGCCCGTCGTATCGACCTCGACACGCTCAACTTCGATTTCGGCTCGGCGACTCTTTCCGACACCGAAGTGCAGAAGCTCGAAGGCGTGGCCACCGCCATGGACAAACTTCTCAAGAAGAACCCGGCCGAGACCTTCCTGATCGAGGGCCACACCGACGCCGTCGGTACGCCTGACGCGAACCTCGCACTGTCGGATCGGCGTGCCGAGGCGGTCGCCGAAGCGTTGACCAACGCTTTTGGCGTCCCGGCCGAGAACCTCACGACACAGGGCTATGGCGAGGAATATCTCAAGGTGAATACGTCTAGCCCGAACCGCGAGAACCGTCGTGTCGCCATCCGCCGCATCACCTCGCTGGTGGCGCCTGTGGCGAGCAACGAGCAATGACTTGAAGATCCTGAGCCGATTTTCGGAATCGGCGCGACAAGATTGGGCCCGTCCGGATCCGGACGGGCCCTTTCTCTTGGAATTCAAGAAGAATTGTCCCGCTCATCCCGCCGTGCTCATTGAATCGCCGCATTGCGGCACCCAGATTCCAGTCAGGGCGTTCCCTGCCCTGTCCCGACTCCAGCGGGACACATGAGCCCCGCCGGCGCCCCTCTCCGGCGGGGCTTTATCTTGAAAATAAGTCCACCTGCCCGAGATACGGCCGAACCCCACAGAGCAATTCCAGGAGAGTGCGCAGCGGTTTTCGGAATTGCGTAGATCAGGGCGAAACCGCCCGGAACATCTCAGGAAGCGTCTCGAACTCGCGTCGAATCCGTCGAAAGGCAGGAAGGGCGCCGCGGAATGAGGCGGCCGCGGACTGTCAGTAGATCCTTCTGACCTTCGTCGGCGAGTTGGCGAACACCTCGTCCGGCACGAAGAAATCGCCGGCTAGCTGATCCGCCGAGCCTGGCGCATAGGCCGAAAAGTCCGTGACGCCCTCGGCCCGCAGCACCTCTTCGTCGATGTAGAAATTGCCGGTCGCCTCGCGCGCCGGCCGCAGGAAGATCGCGCACGCGGCATCGGCCATGATGTCGGGCGAGCGGCTCATCGCAGCCACCGTGGCGCCACCCAGGAGATTGCGCACGGCGGCCGTGTCGATGGTCGAGATCGGCCACAACGAATTGACGGCGATGCCGTCTTTGGCGAACTCGGCGCTCATGCCGAGCGTGCACATGGACATGCCGAACTTGGCCATCGTGTAGGCGACGTGGTTCTTGAACCACTTGGCCTTCATGTCGAGCGGCGGCGCCAGATTCAGGATGTGAGGATTCTTTGCCAACTTCAGGTGTGGAATGCACATTTTGGACACCAGGAACGTGCCGCGCGTGTTGATCTGGTGCATCAGATCGTAGCGCCTCATGTCGGTCTCCAGCGTGCCGGTAAGCTGGATGGCGCTGGCATTGTTGACGCAGATGTCGATGCCGCCGAACCGCTCGACGGTTTTTGCCACCGCCTCGCCGACCTGAGCCTCGTCGCGGATGTCGCAAAGCACCGGCAGCGCCTTGCCGCCGGCCTGCTCGATTTCTTCGGCCGCGCTGTAGATCGTGCCCGGCAGCTTCGGATGCGGCTCGGCGGTTTTGGCTGCAATCGTTATATTGGCGCCGTCGCGCGCCGCGCGCAGCGCGATCGCCAACCCAATCCCGCGCGATCCGCCCGAGATGAATAGCGTCTTTCCCTTGAGCGACATGTCTCGGCTCCCTCTGCAACAGTGAGGCAACTTGCGCGGCGGGCAGCCGTGGCGCAAGGCCCAACGCACCGGTCGGAGGTTACGCAGCGTCGTGCTGAAAGGGTCTAGACCAGCACCAGCCCTTGCCGCATGGCGATGGCGATCGCATCGGTGCGGTTGGCGGCGCCGAGCTTGATCAGGATCGCGGCGACGTGGAATTTCGCCGTGTGGACGGAGATGTTGAGCCGCCGGGCGATTACCTTGTTGGGCGCGCCTTCCGCCAGCAGCGCGAGCACTTCAGCTTCGCGCGGCGACAACGCCGCGCGGGGCTGGTTGTCGTCGGGCGTCTCGTCCTCGGACACCCCCGCGTGGAACTCGCCATGTGCACCAAGATCGGACGGTCCTGCCCGGCCGATGCGATAGCCGGACGCCGCCAAGCGCAAGGCGGCGGCAATCAGCAGGCCGTCGGCGGAGGCCGGCAGCGTCGCAAACACATTGCCGCCCGGCCTTTCATGGCCGGCGCGACGCGACAGCAGCACACATGGCGTTGCCGGGCTCACGGCCCGGCTTTCCGAAGCAGCCTCATCGACCAAGGCGACATCCGCCGTTTGACCCATGCCGCTCCCGGCGAGGATCGGCAGCAGGTCCTCGCTCGCCGCAAGCGCATCGACCAGTTGCTCGGCGCGGGCCGCGTCGCCGAGCGCGATCAGCACCGTCAGCCGGGTGCTTGCCGGCTCCGGTCGAGCAATCGTTTGTATCGCGCTGCTTGCCATCGGCCTCTCAGCTCAACGGCTTTTCGCCGATGGTGATCGAAACATCGCGCTCAGCGCCGCCGCTCAAGATACCGAGCGTCACGGTGGTGCCGGCGCTGTCCGGCCCGAGCTTGCGGATCAGCTCGCGCGGCCCATGCACGGCCTCGCCATTCCAGGTGACGATGATGTCGCCGACATGCAGGCCGGCGGCTTTCGCCGGGCCGCTGTCGTCGAGGCTCATCACCATGGCGCCGTGGGTGTCGCTGTTGCGGATCGGGTGCAGCCCGGCACCGAGATAGCCGCGCGCGACATGTCCCTTCTCGCGCAGCGTCGCAACCGCCCGCTCGATCGTCTCGTAAGGCATGACCAGCGCCCGCCGGCGCGGCCCGAACAAGAGCATGCCGATCAGGCCGCCCTTGGCATCGAGCACCGGACCGCCCTCGAAGCGGCCGCCGGCGTTGATGGCCAGATTGATGCGCCGTTCGATCGCGCCGCCGCGCATCGAGCGCCAGGCGGGCCCGACCTCGCCGACCGTGCCAAAGACCGCAAGTGCTGCCCCTTCGCTATTGCCGACGGCGATCGCCACGTTGCCGGGGCGCACGGCAGCGGCCTCAGCCAGTTGCGGCAGACCGGCGGCGGAAGCCGGCTTCAGCAGGGCAACGCCCGTCGAAGGATCTCGGCCGGCAAGCTCGGCCTTCACAGTTTCGCCCGAGGCCAGCGTCAGTTCGATCTCCTCTCCGGCTTCGACCGCTTCCTCCGCGGTAACAAAGAAGCCGTCGCGCCAGTGGAAGGCGCTCGCGGTGCGGTGGTGATGCGTAGCGAAGCTTGCCAGCGCCGGCGCGGCGGCCGCCGCGACATCGGCAACGGCATCGGAAAAGGCACTAAGGTTGAAGTTGCTCATATCGATGGTCTCCTGGGTTCTGTGACCCAGATATCGCTCCGTGGTCCCGCCGCGAATACTCGCCTGACGGCTAGTCGAGTGCCTGACTGGCCATGTGGTCAGGTCGCGGCAATTGCTGCCGCTCCGCACATATAGGCATCGTTTGCGCCAGATCACACGGGAGCCCCACCCATGGCCTTCGCCGTCGAAAAACTCCAATCCGATGACGCCTTGCTCGACGCCTACTCGGCGACGGTCGCTGACGCCGTCGATCGAATCGGACCGGCCGTGTGCCGCATCGAGCGCATTGGTGCCGGCGGCCATGGCTCGGGCTTCGTGATCGCTCAGGACGGGCTGGTCGTCACCAATTTCCACGTCGTCGACGACGCCCGCGACGTTCGCGTCACGATGCCGGATGGCGCTTCGCGCGAGGGGCGCGTGCTTGGCCGCGATCCCGACACCGACATTGCGCTGGTTCGCGCCGACGGCAGCTTCGCCGACATCGCCCCGCTCGGCGATTCCAAGCGCCTCAGGCGCGGCCAGATCGCGATCGCCATCGGCAATCCGCTCGGCTTCGAATGGACCGTCACCGCCGGCGTCGTCTCGGCGCTCGGCCGCTCGATGCGCGCCTCGACCGGCAGGCTGATCGACGACGTCATTCAGACGGACGCCGCGCTCAACCCCGGCAATTCCGGCGGACCGCTGGTGTCGTCGGCTGGCGAAGTCGTCGGTGTCAACACCGCCATGATCCACGGCGCGCAAGGCATTGCCTTCGCGGTCGCCTCCAACACCGCCAATTTCGTCATTTCCGAGATCATCCGCTTCGGCCGCGTGCGCCGCGCCTTCATCGGCGTCTCTGCCGATACGACCAACCTGCCGCGCCGTGCCGCACTTCTCTCGCAGGTCACGACCAACACGGCCGTGCGCCTGCGCAGTGTCGAGAAGAACGGCCCCGCCGCGAGGGCTGGCCTGAAGGAAGGCGACATCATCGCCGCTCTCGACGGCCGACCGGTCACCGGCGTCGATGATCTCGTGCGCATGCTCGACGCCGACCGCATCGGTCGCGAGACGCTCTGCACCGTCGTGCGCCGCACCGGCGTCAGCCAGGTCGCCGTGACGCCGGTGGCGCGGACGAACTGAGACCCGCTGTCCGGCCTAGCTCCCGGCCGCACCTTTGGCGTATTGCGCCAGGAATTCTTCGCTCGGCGCAATAGGCTTGATCACGTCGATCAGCACGCCGTTGGGGTCCTTGGTGATGAAATGGCGCTGGCCGAAGGGCTCGTCGCGCAAGGTGCGCAGGATCGGCAGGCCTGCGGCCACGATGCGCTCATAGACGGCGTCGGGATCGCGGACCTCGAAATTGATCAGCAGGCCGGACGTGCGTCCCCGGCCCTCCTCAGGGATCGTCTCATGGTCCCCGTCGACGATGCCGAGATTGACGCGGCGATCCTCGGCCGACTGCAGATGGACGTACCAGTCGGTGTCGAACAGCGCCTTGAAGCGGAAATGCTCGACATAAAAGGCCGCCGTGGCGGCGACGTCGCCGGTCATCAGCACCGGATAATAGCTGGTCGTCTTCATCTTTCTTTCTCCTGCCATCCAACATACAGTCTGTATGTAAGTGCAATTAACATACAGGCTGTATGTATGCAACCAGAGTCTGGACGCCGCTCCAACCGCGACCGCACCGAGGCAACGCGCGCCGATCTGATCCGCGCGGCGCGAAAATTGTTCACGGAAAAATCCTATGCGGAGACGGGCACGCCGGAGATCGTGGCCGCCGCCGGCGTGACGCGTGGGGCGCTCTATCATCATTTTGCCGACAAGCAGGCGTTGCTCGCCGCGGTCGTCGAACAGGAGGCAGCGACCGTCGCAGCGGAGATCGACCGCGCCTCGCCCGCCTCGCTCTCGGCCCGCGATGCCTTGATCTCCGGCTCCGACGCCTATCTCGCCGCGATGCGCGCGCCCGGCCGCACGCGGCTTTTGCTGCTCGATGGGCCGGCCGTGCTTGGCCGCGCGGCGATGGACGAGATCGACAATCGCCACGGCAACCGCTCGCTGCGCGAAGGCCTGATCGCAGCCATGCGCGCGCGCTCGATGGTCAAGCTGCCGGCCGAGGCGCTGACCGCGGTGCTGGCCGCCGCCTTCGATCGCGCAGCTTTGGCCATCGAGGCCGGCGCATCGGCCGAGGAGTATCGCGCCGTGCTGATGGCGCTCATGGACGGCTTGTCTCCGGCTCCTCCTCCGTCCAAACGCCCGGTTCCAGCTCGTTGAAGCAGCCGAGCTGCCGCTTGAACTCGTCGATGAGCCACGAAGCCGCCGGCTTGGGGCTCCGGTCGTTGCGGTGCATCGCGTACATCGGCGCACGCACCTCGCGATAAGGCTCGAGATCGAGCTCGACCAGCCGCCCGCTGGCGATGTCGTCGGCAATCAGCCAGCGCGGCAGCCCGCCCCAGCCGAGACCCTCACGCATCAGGGCGTGCTTGGTTCGCACGTCCGTCAGCCGCCAGGTGCGATAGGCAAACACGCCATAGTCGCGGCCCCGCGTCCGCTCCGACTGGTCGGAGACGACAAGCTGGATGTGGTCGCGCAGATCTTCGATCGCAATTGGCTTCGGCAGTTTGGCCAGCGGGTGGTCGGGTGCGGCAGCCGGCACCAGCGAGATGAAGCCGATGCGCAGCAGATTGACGTCCGCATCGCCTTGCAGGCCGCCAAAGCCGAGGTCCGACTGGCCGTTGACGACCTGATCGACGATCAGGCCGAGCGAACCGATATAGAGGCGCAGCATCACCGCCGGGAACTGGGCCTCGAAGGCCTTGAGCACCCGCACGAGCGCCGGCGAAGGCAGCGCCACGTCGACCGACAGGTTTACTTCCGCCTCCAGCCCTTGCCTGTAGCCGTCGGCGCGCGAGCGGATGCGCTGCAGCACGCCGATCATGCGCCGCGCGTCCTCCAGCATGGCCTTGCCGACATCGGTCAGTTGCGGCTCGCGCAGGCCTTCGCGCTCGAACAGCTTCAGGCCCAGTTGCGCTTCGAGATTGGCGATGCCGTAGCTCACCACCGATTGCGCCCTGTTTAGCTTGCGCCCCGCGGCTGAGAAGCTGCCGGTGTCGGCCACCGCCACCAGGATCTGCAATTGGTCGAGCGTCGGATTTGGCTGCATGAGCAATCCATATTCTCGATGGGTACCATGCAAATTATACCAGTTTTCCGGATAGAGCCGCAACCCCATATGGCTCGGGCAAGTTCAATCCAACCAAAGGGGACACCGCCATGTCCATACTGCTTGTTACCTCCAGCCCGCGCGGCGCCGCCTCGCACTCGACCCGCGTCGCCACCGATCTTGCTCAGAAGCTGGCCGCCGCCGATCCGTCCAACACACTTGTCGTGCGCGACTTGGTCGCCGATCCGCTGCCGCATATCGATCCCGACTACGCCACCGGCATCTATACCCCCGCCGAGGCGCGCAGCCCGCGTCAGGCCGAGGTGGTCGGCGTGTCCGACGCGGTGCTCGACGAGCTGTTCGCGGCCGACACGATTATCCTCGCCACCGGTTTCATCAACTTCAACATTTCCTCGACGTTGAAGTCGTGGATCGACCACGTCGCACGCTCGGGCAGGACTTTTGCTTATGGTGAGAATGGCCCGAAGGGCCTGGTCGCCGGCAAGAAGGTCTATATCGTGCTTGCTTCGGGCGGCATCTATTCCGAGGGTGCCGCGGTGCAGATGGATCACGCCATCCCCTACCTGCGCGGCGTGCTTGCCTTCCTGGGCATGACGGACGTCGAAGTGATCCGCGTCGAAGGCGTCGGCATGGGCGCCGACGCGGTCACCGCCGCGCTTGCCAAGGCCACCGCCAAGGTGGATGCGATCGCGGCCGCGGCTGCTAACGCGGACGGGATCGCCGTGGCCGCGTAATCATTGCCCTGAGAACGGAAAAACCCTGAGAATGAAAAGGCGGGCGCCGATCGGCGCCTGCCTTTTTTGCATGTTCGTCGAGCCGTGCCGATCTGGAACGACTGTTTCTTCCCGCTGGTGCTGATCACCTCCGGCAATTTGAGGAAACTGCCGCCGGGGCTGACGGTGTTCGTCGGCGAAATTCACCGCCGACTAGCTGTTCACCGGGCTGACACTGGCGGCGCTGCCGATTACCCTGTTCTATATCGTGCCGTCGAGCGGTTCATTGCCGGCATCGCCCAAGCGGTCGAACAGGACGCGGTCGAACAGGGCGCGTTCGGATAGCGAAGAGATCAGGATCAGGGCATCAAAAAGTGGCAAGCCAGAACAAGATCATCATCACCTGCGCGGTCACAGGCTCGATCCACACGCCGTCAATGTCGCCGCACTTGCCGGTGACGGCCGAGGAGATCGCGACCGCCGCTATCGAGGCGGCCGAGGCGGGTGCCGCGATCGTCCACCTTCATGCCCGCAATCCGGTCGACGGACGCCCCGACCAGTCGACCGAGGCGTTCGCCCCTTTCCTGCAGGTCATCAAGCAGCGCTCCAACTGCGTCGTCAACATCACCACCGGTGGTGCGGCGACGATGAGCGTGGAGGAACGCGTCAGGCCCGCGAAAGTCTTCGCGCCCGAGGTCGCCTCGCTCAACATGGGCTCGATGAACTTCGCGCTGTTTCCGATGCTGGAGCGCTTCAAGACGTTCGAGCATGAGTGGGAGCGGCCCTATCTCGAATCGTCGCGCGACCGGATCTTCCGCAACACTTTCGGCGATATCGAGCACATATTGCGCACCTGCGCCGACAACGGCACGCGCTTCGAGATCGAGTGCTACGACATCGGCCATCTCTATACCCTGGCGCATTTCGTCGAGCGCGGGCTGGTGAAGGCACCGTTCTTCGTCCAGAGCGTGTTCGGCATCCTCGGCGGAATCGGCACGCATCCGGAGGACGTCGCCCATATGAAGCGCACGGCCGATCGGCTGTTCGGCAACGAATATCACTGGTCGGTGCTGGGCGCCGGCCGCCACCAACTGCCGATCGCCACGCAGGCGATCGCGCTGGGCGGCAATGTGCGGGTTGGCCTGGAGGACTCGTTATGGATCGGCAAGGGCAAGCTTGCCCGCTCGAGCGCCGAACAAGTAACGAAGGTCCGCCAGATCATCGAGGGCCTCGGCGCCTCGATCGCCACGCCCGACGAGGCGCGGCAGATCCTGCAGCTGAAGGGCGGCGACAAAGTCGCGTTCTGATCCCGGCAAAAAAAGAACCCTGCGGCAACGGCTATCCAAACATCCGCTCGCCCTGCTCGTCGACGAGCTGGATGCCCTTCTTGATCGAGATGTCGACCGCATCGTCCAGCCCGGCGAAACGGTCGGCGCGGATGAAGCGGTGCTCCTTCATCACGCCGTCCACTTCCTTGGAGACGACGCCGCAGGTCTGGTACTGGCCGTCCGCCTTGTAGGGCGTGGCGCTGATCAGGAAGCCCTTGTGCTCGACCTGCTTTGCCGGCTTCGCGGCTCCGGTGTCCGTCGCCTCACCACCGCCGCCGCCGAAAAGACGTTTCAGAAAAGACATAGCGCATCCTCCAACGGCAAATCGTCCTGCATCACATAGCGTGCCGCAGGACGATTTTCACTACAGCATGAACCCGAAAACTGTGCAGCGGTTTTCGGGAAGATCATGCTCACACAAAGATAAACGGGGATGACTTTTGGAAGTCATCCCGCTTTGACGGTCATCGGTCGAGCCAGCAATAGCCCGTTCAGTGCCGGGCGACTCAGCGACGTGAGAGGGCCTCGAGCGCTGCGGCGGCGTCTTCCAGAATGCTGATCGCCTCGGCCTGCTTGTCCTCCGGCGCATCGAGGATATCGCTGAGCGCGGCGCGTAGGCGGTGGCGCAGTGCGCGGAACCGGTCGCGCTTTTCGTGACGGCCGCGCCGGCCGACGTCCTCGCCCTCGTCGTTCCAGCCAAACCAGTCGCGCGCCTTGGCCATCTTGCGGCCGAACCGCTCGAGATGGTCGAGCACGTGATCGATCATCTCGCGATTTTGCTCGAGATGCGCCCTGCCCGCCTCGGTGATCGAGAACACCTTCTTGTTGCCTTCGCTTGACGAGACGGCATAGCCGGCCTCTTCGAGAAAGGTCAGCGTCGGATAGACCACGCCCGGGCTCGGGCTGTAGATGCCGCTGGTGCGTTCCTCCAGCGCCTTGATGATGTCGTAGCCGTGCCGCGGCGCCTCGGCCAGAAGCGACAGCGTGATCAGCTTGAGATCGCCGTCGGCCAACATGCGGCCGGCGCGGAACATGTCGCCCGGACCGCCGCGGCCGCCGCCGCGCATGCCCTGGCCGAAGGGACCAAAGCCGCCGCCGCGACCACCGAAACGACCGGCCATGTGCATGAATATGCGCTGACCGAAATGGTTGTGCCCGAAGGGATTATGCTTGTGCATGGATCGCTCCTTGAGTTCTATCTTACGATATATCTTAGCTAGGTGGCGGGTGGAGTCAAGATATATCTTACGATGCATCTTGGTTGACGCAAGGCGAACTGCGAGGCGGTCGAATGCGCAGCGATCGCCGCGAAAACAGCCTACCAGCGGCCTTTGCGGCGGTTCCAGGCGTAGAGAAGATCGGCAAACCGATCATAGACAAAGCGCGTCAGCCGCAGCACGGCCGGATTGCCGAACAGGGTGGCGAGCCATCCCTCGCCAGGCGTGAGCCGCCAGACGGCGATCGCCACATCGGCACCGACCAGCAGCTTGCCCTCGGCATCGGTCGCATGCAGCCGCCGGCGGACATCCTCGAGCGAGGCGCCGAAGGCTGAAAGCGCTTGCGGTTCGAAATTGATGTCGCGGAATTCGACGCGGCCGCACTTGACCGCTTCAATCAGCCGCCGTTTCTGGCGGTTGATGCCGGCATCGCAGACCGGGCAGCGTGTGTTGTACCAGACAGTCAGCAACGGCTCAGGCATCGCGCGACTATCGGCGACCGAGCGCGGCACCGCAATATCAGCATCGAGCCGGGCTGTTTCCGGCGCTCTACCCCAGCGAACTGATGATCTCGCGGTAGGCGAATTCCGGAAACGCCTTCATCGTCCGCGTCCTGACATTGCCGCCCGACGACAACATCAGCGCGAAACGGGCAAGCACGGCATCGTCCGGCGCTTCGACAATGGCGACCATGTCGCATTCGCCCATCGTCAGATAGAATGCCTTGAACGATCCGCCCATTTCACCGAGCAGCTTCTTGGCGGCATCGAGCCGCTTCGGCGACTCCCGCACGTTCTTGGCGCCCAATTCGGTCCAGTTGATAAGCACGATGTAGGTTGTCATGGCACACCTCCCACCGGGAGCCACGGAGCGCGACGCCTGGCAGTTGCGACCGGCGTCCGGGGCGGGCATCCGGCTTGTCGCCCACAAATGCATCCGACCCTGAAATTATCCTCCTGTTGAGCAAGCCCGGCAAGGCGGCATAACAAATAGGTGGAAATGAAAAAGGACGCCGAGGCGCCCGTTTTCGTATGTTGCGTTTCCGCTCAGCTGTCCAGGAAGCTTCTCAGCTTCCGCGAGCGGCTCGGGTGCTTGAGCTTGCGCAGCGCCTTGGCCTCGATCTGACGGATACGCTCGCGGGTGACCGAAAACTGCTGGCCGACCTCTTCCAGCGTGTGGTCGGTGTTCATGCCGATGCCGAAGCGCATGCGCAGAACACGCTCCTCGCGCGGGGTGAGCGAAGCCAGCACGCGCGTGGTTGTCTCGCGCAGATTGGCCTGGATCGCCGCGTCGATCGGCAGGATCGCCATCTTGTCCTCGATGAAGTCGCCGAGATGCGAATCCTCCTCGTCGCCGACCGGCGTTTCGAGCGAGATCGGCTCCTTGGCGATCTTCAGCACCTTGCGCACTTTTTCGAGCGGCATTGCGAGCTTCTCTGCCAGCTCTTCCGGCGTCGGCTCGCGGCCGATCTCATGCAGCATCTGGCGCGAGGTACGCACGATCTTGTTGATCGTCTCGATCATGTGCACCGGAATGCGGATGGTGCGCGCCTGATCGGCGATCGAGCGGGTGATCGCCTGCCGGATCCACCATGTCGCGTAGGTCGAGAACTTGTAGCCGCGGCGATACTCGAATTTGTCGACTGCCTTCATCAGGCCGATATTGCCTTCCTGGATCAGGTCCAGGAACTGTAGGCCGCGATTGGTGTATTTCTTGGCGATGGAGATGACGAGCCGAAGGTTCGCTTCCACCATTTCCTTCTTGGCGATCGCGGCCTCGCGCTCGCCCTTCTGCACCTGGTTGACGATCCTGCGGAATTCCAAGATCGAGATCGCCGTCTCGGTGGCGAGGTTCTGGATCTCGGCGCGCAGTTCCTTGATCGCGTCCTTCTCGTTCTTTGTGAATTCCTTCCAGCCGCGCGAGGTGAGATTCGCGATCGAGCGGGTCCAGTTCGGATCGAGCTCCGAGCCCTGATACTCCTTGAGGAACTCCTCGCGGCGCACGCCGTAGCTTTCGGCGAGCCGAAGCAGCTTGCCCTCGTTCTGCACCAGGCGCTTGTTGATGTCGTAGAGCTGCTCGACCAGCGCTTCGATGCGCGCGGTGTTGAGCGACAGCGACTTCACCGCCTTGATGAGTTGCTCCTTGAGCTCCTTCAGCCGGCGATCCTGGCTGGGCGAAAGCGTGCCGGCAGCCGCCAGCCGGTTCTCGACCTGCTGGTCCTGCAGCTTGCGAAGCTTCTTGTAAGTGTCGGCGATGACGTCGAGCGTCTCCATCACCTGCGGGCGCAGTTCCGCTTCCATCGCGGCCAGCGACAGGCTTGCCTCGTCCTCGTCGTCTTCCTCTTCTTCCAGCCCGCGCGTGTCGCCGCCGACATTGGTGATGTCGTCTTCTTCCTCGCGCGCCGCCGAGCGGCCGCGCGGCTTCTCTTCGGCCTTGGGCGCTTCCTCGACGCGTTCGACAACCGGCGCCTGCTTGGCCTCGGGGCCGGCATAGGTCGCCTCGAGGTCGATGATCTCGCGCAGCAGGATCTTCGATTCGTTGAGCTCGTCGCGCCAGATGATGATCGCCTGGAAGGTGAGCGGGCTCTCGCACAGGCCCGCAATCATCGTCTCGCGGCCGGCCTCGATGCGCTTGGCGATCGCGATTTCGCCCTCGCGCGACAGAAGCTCGACCGAGCCCATCTCGCGCAGATACATGCGCACCGGATCGTCGGTGCGGTCGGTCGGCTCTTTCTTGGTAGTCGTGGTGGCAACGGCGGTGCCGGTCTGCTCGGCAAGCTCGTTGGCGTCTTCCTCGGAGTCGGCGCCCGCGTCGCCGCCTTCCGCCTCCTCGCCCTGCTCGTCGTCCTCGACGACGTTGATGCCCATGTCGGACAGCATGGCCATCGTGTCCTCGATCTGCTCGGATGTCACTTCCTCCGAGGGCAGCACCGAGTTCAGTTCGTCCATGGTCACATAGCCGCGCTTCTTGGCGGCCTTGATCATCTTCTTGACAGCATCATCGGAAAGGTCGAGCAGCGGGCCATCTGTGGCGCCTTCACGTTCGGTCTCGACCTCTTCCTTTTCCTTTGTCGCCATTCTTTGTCGTCTCCAAGCGGCCGAATACCGAAGCCGCGTAAGCTGCCGGACCAGTCAAACCGGATGCGCTCGCCCCAGAACGCTTCTTACCGGGCCAGTGACCGCATCATCTCTTTTGTTTGCTGCCTGTCGTTGCCCCAAAACCGGTTCCACTTTTGGGCGACATGCATTAAGTCCAGATTAACCCTGGTATCTGTGGCAGGCCTTTTGCCTGTCCAGTCGCCAGAACCTTACATCGCTCAAAATTTCCCACCGACGCCGGGCACGGTTAACGTTTCGAATCGTCCTGATTCCGCCAATCTGCCAGAAGGTCAAGCGCCTCTGGCATGATTCGCATGAAAAAAGCGAATCAATTGCCCGACTTAGAGGCGTCGAATCGACGCGCCTTGAGCATTTCCACTTCATTTCGGGCCGACCTGGGCCTAAGCGCGCCCAGCCCTGCCCGACGAAACGCCGAACCCTTCGATCAGCGCTTCCGTTGCCTGTACATCGTTGAATTGCGCTTGAATCTCGACGAGATGCCGGAAGTTTTCGTCCGACGGGTCTGCATCGAGCGCCGCCTGCGCCTGTTTCAGCTCCCTATGTAAGGTGCGCGCGCTGCGCTGCAAGTGCAGCGCTTGGTTGAAGGCGTCGCGGGCGTCGTCAAGTCCCGCGGTTTCGAGCGCCGGCCACTGCCGCGCCCGCTTGATCAGCGCCACCGCGCGTTCCCAGATGTCGCCGCATCCGGCGCGCTCGATGGTGGCGATGACTGCGTCGCGGTCGTCGGCCGCGTCATGCGCCATCGCGTCGAGGATGGCTGCATGCAGCCGCTTGAGATCCGAATTGGCAAGATCGAGGAATTCGACATGCGCGAAATTCTCGTCGATCAGCGGCGGATGGTTGACCAGCGCCACGATGATCGTCGCCTCGCGTACCGACATGGCCTCGCCCGTGCGCTTGACCAGCGCCGACCGGCCGAGGCTTTCGGTGATGGCGGTGCGCGCGCCCGCAGCGCTCCGGCCAAACGCCCCGCCTGGCGCCGAACCTCTGCCGCGCTCGCCTGGCCGGCCGTCCTGGCGTCCCTCGTGTAGGCCTTGCCGCGCGCCGCGCTGCGAGCCGAAGAAGCTTAGGACGCGCTCGCGCATCTCCTGCTGATAGTGGTAGCGCAGGCTTTCGTCGCGGATGCGGCCGGTAAGCTCGCGCAGCGTCTTCTCGAGCTCCGCCCGCCGCTCCGGCGTGTCGAAGACGCCGCCCGCCGTCTCGCGCATCCACAAAAGGTCGACCAGCGGCCGCGCATCGGCAAGCACGGCGCGGAACGCGTCCGGCCCCTCGGCCTTGACCAGATCGTCCGGATCCTTGCCTTCCGGCAGCAACGCGAAGCGTGCCGAGCGCCCGGCCTGCACCGACGGCAGCGCGAGGTCGGCGGCGCGCCAGGCGGCCTTCAACCCGGCCTGGTCGCCGTCGAAGCACAGCACCGGCTCCGGCGCCATGCGCCACAAAAGCTCGAGCTGGTTTTCGGTGAGCGCCGTGCCGAGAGGCGCCACGGCATTCTCGAAGCCGGCCTGTGCCAGCGCGATCACATCCATATAGCCTTCGACGGCGATCACCGTGCCGCCCTTGGCCACCGCTTTGCGGGCGCGCGCGAAATTGTAGAGCACGTTGCCCTTGTGGAAGAGCTCGGTCTCCGGCGAGTTCATGTATTTCGCCAAAGCGTCCGGCGCCAGCGCCCGACCGCCGAAGGCGATGATCCTGCCGCGCGAATCCGGGATCGGGAACATGATGCGGTCGCGGAACCAGTCATAGGAGACCGGGATGTCGTCGCCATGCCGGACCAGTCCGCAGGCTTCGATATCGGCCTTCGGCACCCCCTTGGCGGCGAGGTATTCCTTGAGCGCGTTGCGGCTGTCCGGCGCATAGCCGAGCCGGAAGGACTGCTGCGTCGCCGGCGTCAGACCGCGGTCGCGCAGATAGGCGCGGGCCTTGGCGCCTTCCGGTCCCTGCAGGCGCTCCTGGAAGAAGACCGTCGCCATCTCCATGACGTCGGTCAGGCTGGCGCGTTCCTTCTCGCGCTTTTCTTCTTGGGCGTCGCGCACCGGCATCGGCACGCCGGCCATCTCTGCGATCCTTCCGACCGCTTCGGGAAAGCTCATGCCGTCGAGTTCGGTCAGGAACTTGAAATGATCACCCGAGACCGAACAGCCGAAACAGTGATAGCGCCCCTTCTTGTCCTCGCAGTGGAACGACGGGCTCTTTTCGCCGTGAAACGGGCAGCACGCCCAATAATCGCCGCGCGATGCGTTGGACTTCTTCCTATCCCAGGAAACGCGTTGACCGATCATCGAAGAAATCGGCACGCGGTCGCGTATCTCGTCGAGGAAGGCGGGTGGAAAGCGCATCGGGAAAGGCTCGTTTACCCTCCATATAATCAAGCCGCTTGGGCGCGACGACTCGATAAGCCCGATCGTACCCGCTTTTCACAGACAAAAAGAAGGCGGCCGCGCGGCCGCCTTCCCGTCTTTCGGACCATTCCCCGCTCAGTGCGCGGCGATCGCGCCGAAGATGATACCGGAGACGATGCTGACCAAAAGGTAGTCGTTGCCGACGCGAATCCACTCCTGGCCGGGGCCGGGACGGCGCAGCCCATAACGGTGCCAGTCGCGAACCGCCTGATGGCGCTTCCAGCTGGAATACTTCTGCCCATTGCGCCAATGGCTGCGCTTCACCACGACCTTCTTCTTCACGACGCGCTTCTCGACATGCCGGCCCGGCTTCTGCCAGTCGACCTGTGTGTAGGTCGATTGCGTCTCGCTCGGCTGAACGAGCGGCGCCGCCTGGCCCGAAAAGGCCGAAGCGGTCAGCATCGCGGCGGTCACGGTGGAAAGTATGAGACGCTTCATGGTCAGTGCTCCTTGGTTGTCGATAGGCAAGGAGATATTCCGGCTGGCATGAACCGAAACTGAACACCTTGGTTACAAATCCGTAATGATTTCCGTTGGTTACGCAAGTAGCTTCACCAATTTACAGAAACCGGTTCAAGCCCAGGCTTCGCGTCGACGCGACATTTGCCGCCTGTCCGACCGCGATCTGCAACCAAAGCACCTTCTATCCATTTCCGACACACGCCGTCGTGTGCCGAATGTCGGCCGAATCGGGTAAAATTTATTATCCGGCTAATGTAAACTGCTTTAGTCTCGACCTTCGAAATGCTTGCGATTCGCACCTTTTTCCGCTTCCTGGCCGCCTCGTTGCGAGGCTCGGCATGAGCGGATCCGTTGTCCTTCTGCACCTTGCCGGCGCAGTGGCGCTGATGCTGTTCGCCACCCGCATGGTAAAAACCGGTGTCGAGCGCGCCTATGGCGATGTGCTGCGTCACAGGCTGCGCGCCACCATGCGCAAGCCGCTGATGGCGGTGCTGGCCGGCTGTGGCCTCGCGATCGCGCTGCAGAGTTCAACCGCCGTCACGCTGCTGGTCGGCTCCTTCGCCGGCGCGGGCATCGTGTCGGGCGCCGCCGGGCAGCTTGCCGTGCGCGGCGCCGAGATCGGCTCGGCCTTGGTCGCGAAGCTTCTTACCTTTGATCTGTCGCTCGTGGTGCCGTTGTGCCTGGTCGCAGGAACCATCATGTTCATGGCCACCGAGCGCCGCGATTGGCGTCAGACCGGCCGCATCCTTGTCGGCATCGGCCTTCTGATCCTGTCGCTGGAGATGATCGGCCAAGCTTCCGAGCCGTTGCGCGACAGCCAGCTCATGCCGGTCATCATCGACTACTTCTCCGGCGATGCGATCAGCTCCTACCTGCTGGCGGCACTGATCACCTGGCTGTTCCAGTCGAGCATCGCGGCGGTCCTGCTCATGGCCACGCTCGCCGGCCGGGGTTTGATCACTCCGGAGCTCGGCGTCGTCCTGATCCTGGGCGTCAATCTCGGTTCCTCGATCATCGCGCCGATGCTCACCCGCTCGGCAGCGGCGGAAGTCCGCATCGTGCCGATCGGCAATCTTCTGATGCGCGGGCTTGGCTCGCTCGTGATGCTGATCCTGTTCATGATTTTCAGGCCGCACTTCTCCTTCCTCGGCACGACGGCCTCCGGCCAGATCGTCAACGCCCACATCCTGTTCAACGTGATCATCCTGCTTGCCGGGCTGCCACTCGCCGGCCTCGTCTATCGCGCTTCGGAGAAGATCGTGGCGCTCGGCACTAAGCCCGAACCGACGGCAGCGCTCGACGTGGTCGAACTGTCGGCGCTGAACGAGAGCGCGCTCGACACGCCAAGCCAGGCCCTGGCCAACGCCACGCGCGAGGTGGTACGGGTCTGCGAGACGGTCGAGATCATGCTGAAGCGGATCATCGAGCTCTATGAAAGCGCCGACGCCGGCAAGATCAAGGCGCTGGCCGCGCTCGACGACCGGGTCGACCAGAAGCACGCCGCGATCAAGCTCTATCTGGCCAAGGTCACCAAGAACCCCCTGAGTGAGGACGAGGCGCTGCGCTGCCAGGAACTGATCGGCGCCTGCGTCAAGCTGGAGCAGGTCGGCGACATCATCGTGCGCAACATGCTTGTGCATGTCAGGAAGAAGCTGGAGCGCGGGCTGGAATTCACGCCCGAGGGCTGGCGCGAGCTTTGCGCTTTCCATGCCTCGGTTCTGGCCAATGCGCGGCTTGCCTTCAACGTGCTGGTCTCGCGCGACCCGGAAACCGCCCGCCAGTTGGTGCTCGAGAAGGACCTGCTGCGCGAGCGCGAGAAAGAGACCAGCGCCAGCCACTTCGTGCGGCTGCGCGACGGGACCGCGAAAAGCGTCGAGACCAGTTCGATCCATCTCGACACCATCCGCGACCTCAAGCAGATCAATTCGCTGCTCGCCTCCATGGCCTACCCGGTGCTGGAGGAGCGCGGGCTGCTCGGCGGCTCGCGGCTGAAGGCGAGCTAGCATCGACCGACCGGCCCGCACAAAATTAGCCTTTGCTGATCCTCGCCGTCGGCTAGGTGACGGTGAGATTGACAGACGGCTCGGACTGGGCGTCCTCACGGCACGAAGAGGGCCTTGTGCTCATTTAGGCGGGACCACTGCCCAACCCGGTCAAGAAAACCTAAAGCGGCATCGACAATTTCTGCATTGCCCGCAGCGTCCATCCATGGTTTGAGGCCAGCTCATTCAGGATCGCTGTCCGCGCCATGCTGCCCCTCATTGCCCTGTTCATTGCCGCCTTCGCTTTCGGCACGACTGAGTTCGTCATCGCCGGCGTGCTGCCGGAGGTAGCGCAGGGTCTGGGTGTTTCCGTGCCCACCGCCGGCTATCTCGTCTCCGGCTATGCCTGCGGCATCGCCATTGGTGGTCCGCTCCTGGCGCTCGCAACCAGCAGGGTCTCGCGAAAGTCGCTGCTCATCGCCCTGACCATTGCCTTCACTCTTGGCCAGACCACATGCGCGCTGGCGCCCGATTTCACCTCGATGCTTCTCCTGCGCATTGCCACTGCAGTGGCGCATGGCTGCTATTTCGGCGTCGCCATGGTGGTCGCGGTCGGCCTGGTGCGCGAGGACCAGCGTGGCCGGGCGGTCGCGGTCATCCTCTCTGGATTGACCGTCTCCAATGTTATCGGCGTTCCGGCCGGCACCGCGATCGGCGGTCTCTGGGGCTGGCGGGCGACCTTCTGGGTGATGTGCGCGCTGGGCGTCATCGCGATCGTTGCCATGCTTGCGCTGCTGCCCCGCACGGCAGGCGCCGCCAACCGGCCCGCCGGCCTCGCGCGCGAGGTGCGCGTGTTGGGGCGCCAGCAGGTCTGGACCTCGCTCATCCTGATGCTGATGTTGATGATCGGCCAGTTCGGCCTCTTCACCTACATCACGCCGACGCTGCTCGAAGTCACCGGCCTCCACGAAAGCCTGATCCCGTTTGTGCTGCTGCTCAACGGCGTCGGCGCGACGATCGGCGTTCTCTTGGGCGGCAAGCTTGCCGACTGGAAGCTGATGCCGTCGCTGATCGCCATGCTTTTCCTGCAGGCGGTAATGCTTGGCGTCATCTATGCGGTCAGTCCCTACCCGGTGCCGATGATCGTCGCGATAGTCATATGGGGCGGCCTCAACTTCGCCATCGGCGCGCCGATCCAGACCCGGATCCTGGCCTGGACGGCAGACGCCTCGAACCTTGCCTCGTCGCTGATTCCCTCGGGCTTCAATGTCGGCATCGCGCTCGCCGCCTCGCTGGGCGCTGCGATGCTCAATGCCGGTCTTGGCTATCGCAGCCTGCCGGTCGCCGGCGCGTTTGCCATGCTGGTGGCCCTGGCGGTCGCGCTTGCCTCGCAGGCTTGGGAATGGCGCAGCCGGGCGACGCCGCCGTTGCCGGCTGCGGCGGAATAGAGCCTTGGCGTGCCGCTCTGCCGCCTCAGACCTGAGGACGCAAGGAGCCAGAGCCGCCCGACAGGATCGACTTCAAACCGTGAAGCCCCTCCTCCAGCCTTTCGTGGCTGGATGCGGCACCCAACGCCAGCCGCAAGCCATCAGCGGCACTGGGCACGACGGAGAACTCTTCCGCCGGGCTGAGGGCCAATCCGCGACGGCGTGCGATCTCGGCGATATCCGATGAACGCAATCGCGCATCCAGCGGATACCAAAGATGCAGGCTTGATTCCGTCGAGGCGAAACCGGCCGGCAGGATCTTGCGCGCGATCGTCTGCCTGGCCTCTGCTTCGGCACGCACCGCGGCGGTGATCTCGCCGGCCAGGCCGCTTCGCACCCACTCGCAGGCGAGCCCCGTCATCAGCGGCGGCGCCATCATGGTGGTGCCCCGGATTGTCGCCGCGATCCGCTCGACGGATTTCGCGTCAGGCGCCGCCAGGAACGCCGTGCGCAGAAATGGCGAGATGCATTTCGCCAATGTAGCCAGGTGGAATGTCCGGTCCGGCGCCAGGCTGAGGAAGGCTGGCGGTGAAGCGGTCTGCAGGGGACTGTAGGGATCGTCCTCGACGATCACCAGGCCAAGCCTGCCCGCCATCCGAGCCAGATCCCGGCGCCGGCCCTCCGGCATGGTGAGCGTGGTCGGATTGTGAAGTGTCGGGTTGAGATAGAGGGCGCGGGCGCCATATCGTCGCGCCGCTTCCTCCAGATGGTCGGGGCGCATGCCGTCATCGTCGCGTCCCGCCCCAGCCAGCTTTCGCCCCGTGGCCTGCGCCAGCGCGATCAGGCCGGGATAGGTCAGCGTATCGGTGAGGATCGTATCGCCCTCACGGGTTTGCGACAGAAGGACGGCGGCGAGCAGCGCCTGCGCCCCCGAACCAAGAGCCACGCGCTCGACAGGCAACCTGCCGCCGGCTGCGGCAAGCCAATACGAGCCGGCGGCGCGTTCCGCGGGAGAACCCGGGCCGGGATGGTAGGAAAGCAGTGCTTCGGCGCTGAAACGTTTGAGCAGTCCCTCGATGCCGCTCCGGATCAATGCCGGCAGGCTCAGGCCCGAAGGCGCCGGCGGAATGTTCATGCTCAGATCGAGGATCGGCTCTTCCGGCTCGCCGGGCGTGATGAAGGTGCCGCGACCGGCCGTTGCATCGATCAGGTTCCTGCGGCGGGCTTCGGTGAACGCCCGGGTGACCGTGGTCAGATCCACGCCAAGGAAGCGGGCAAGCTCTCGCTGCGGCGGCAGCCTGTCCCCCGGTTGCAGCCGCCCGATCGAGCGGGCAGCCGCAAGCGCCTCGACGATCTTGAGATAGAGCGGCCGTGAGTCTTCCGCCAAGGGAGAAAGCCAGCTGAGGTCCCCTTCACTGTTCATGCCACCGGCATCCATACATTTTGTCGCATTGTATGCATACAATAATCATATTAGTATGTATGCGTGACCTCAAGGCCGATCGAATGCATGCGAGGTCCTGGAGTGATGACCATGCACGACGCGCACTATCCCCACCTCGAGCCCTGGCGGGTCGGCATCCGCGGGCGATGCCCGCGTTGCGGAGAGGGCCGGCTGTTCGACGGATTTCTGGAGCTGGCGCCGAAATGCGAAGTCTGCGGGCTCGACTATTCTTTTGCCGATCCGGCCGACGGACCCGCCTTCTTCGTCATCTGCTTTGCCTGCGTGCCCTCCGTCCTGTTCGCCGTCTGGGCGCAGGTGACGTTCGAGCCATCCATGTGGTTCCACGCCTTCGTTTCGGTGCCGATCATCCTTGCGACCTGCATTCCGCCGCTCAGGCCGCTGAAAGGCTGGCTTGTCGCGAGCCAGTTCTACTACAAGGCCGCAGAAGGAAGACTGGCCAGGCCCGGCGAATAAGGTTCTCAAGTTCGCTTGCCTTGAGACCTAAAGGTCGATCCGGTACTTGAGGCTCTCCGCGCCACCATAGGCGGCGACTTTGGCGAACCGCCCGACGAGAATGCCGCCATTGGCGAGCACCACCTTCTGGGATGCAAGATTGTCGAGATCGGTGGTGATCTCGACATAGTCGAGACCGACCGCCCTTGCCTCGTGAAGCATCAGCCGCAGCGCTTCGGTGGCATAGCCGCGCCCCTTCTTCCATGGCATCACGGCATAGCCGATGTGGCCGAGCACGTGCGGCGGCAGCGCCGACGTGCCCTTCTGCCAGCGAAGCCCGATCGAGCCGGCGGCCTCGCCGTCCCAGATCCAGCGCCGGAAGCCCGGCAGGCGTGGCACCATTGTGCCGTCCGGCAGCGCGATCGGCGGCCCCTTGGCTTCGGGATCGTCAAGGCCGGCAAGGAATGCCGCCGGATCCTGTTCGATCGCCTCAAGCTGCTCGCGCGTAGCCTCCAGCAGCCGCACATTGTCCGGCGACCAGCCGCGCTCCAGCGCCGCCTTGTAGGATGGCAGATGCTCGAGCGCCGGTTTGACGATTTCGACCATGAAGCCGTGTCCTTTGCGAGATCGGAGGCATAGCCCCGGTCAGGATCGCCCTCAAGCTGACTGAAAGCGGATTTCGCCCTTGTTGAGGAAGCACATCTTGTCGAAGAGCGATAAATCGAGTGGGTTCGGCAGCCGGACATCGTCAAGGTCGGGAAACGGCTTCCTGGACGCATCGTATGACCGGTCGACCTGAGAGATGAAGACCAGCACCAGCCCGCGTTCCCGGGCAAACGATCTCAAGGCGCGTATCTGGACCATGAGCTCGGGATCCTCGCGCTTCTGGTCGAGCAGTTGCAGATAGTCGATCACCGCCAGCGTGCCGCGCGGCGCCGACCCCAACGCCTCGATGATGTAGGTGGCGCTGATGGCGTCGGAATTGTCGAACTCGAACAGATGGTCGAAAACGGCAGGGTCGACGCCGATGTCGCGGAACCGGTCGAGGATGTCGGCATGCATGTATTCCAGGGTGAAGAATACGGCGCGACTGCCCTGCTTCATGGCCGCCACGGCGAGTTCGAGGCTCATCAGCGTCTTGCCCTGACCCGGCCGGGCCGCCACGAGGACCATGTCGCCGGGTATCAGTTGCGCCAGCAGCCTCCCGGCGGGTGCGGCCTCGGCGGCTTTCGCCGCAAGCAGGCTCCAGCTGCCAAAGCCTTCCTTGAAGGCCATGCGGTCAAGCGCCTCATGAAGGGGAACATTTTCCTTGCGCGACAGCAACCTCGCCTGGCGCTTGAGATGATAGACGGGTGCGGAAAGCCGCATCGAAAAACCTCCTATTGCGAGCAGTCTTCGCAATCCCTCCTTATGCCGATGCTCGAACAGTCGGTTTAGCGATCGAATGCCCTGCATGAACAATGCTTTCCCAACGGAGGGAGGAGGCGTGGGCGCGCCGGAATCAGATAGTAGCCAACTTCTTGCCTGTCGAAAATCGCAGATGCGCCAGCTTCGGCAGAGCGCACTAGACAAGAAGTGTTTCGCCCATCGGCGCTATGCTCTTATGATTGGCGCAGGTGATTCACCACAAGCGATACCAGTTCGAGGGGGGATTATCCGGTGCGGTTGATATCTGTTCCGCTTGGTGCCGCCGTCCTCTTCGTCCTCGCCGCTCTGACGGCATCGGTCGGCTCGTTCGCGGCGTTGCGCCCATCGAACATTCCGGACTGGCTGCAGCGCCATGTCGGCGACAACGAAGGTCAGATCTCGCAGGTCGTGCTGGAGCGGGCGCGCGCCCTCCACCAGAAGAAGGTCAGTGAAGGTTCGGTCAGCAACCCCTGCTACTTCGCCATGGATGCGACGCGGCCCGGCGACCTGGGCAACAGTGTGCTTGGCCAACGCTACTATATCATCTGCGAGGCCAAGCAGCTCTTTCGAGCGGTTTCTTCGGGCCATGGCGGCGGCCGCAATCTCAAAGGCGTTGCCGATTTCTCCAATGGCAGGCGTTGCGCGAAAAACTTCGGCAACGCGATGGATTCGGAGCTGACGGCAGGCGGAGCCTACATGACCGCCGAGACCAAGACGTCCTTCAAGGGCTATTATCGCGTCGGTGCGCAGAACGCGGTGTTCATGCGTACCTTCATCCAGTTCGATGGCGAAGGCGAAGCGGCGAACGCCAGGCAGCGCGTGATCGGCGGCCATCCGGCAGCCTTGCTCAGGGGCATGTGCCTGCGGAAAGATCCGAACAGCTCCTACGCCGACCATGACGGCTTCGTCCCGTTCGGCAAGCTGGTGAATTATGCCGGCGGCCGCAGCAATGGCTGCACCAGCTGGTCGCCGGCCGATGCCGAGCAGATCATCCCGTTGGTGAAGAACAACCCGACGACGCTCTATATCTATCCTGAATCGCGCGACATCGCCGCTGTGGCGCGCGCAAAGGCCGCCGGCCAAGCGCTGTCGGCTGCGGGCGTCTATTGGAACGCATCCTGCCTGAAGGAAATCGGCTCTCCGAAGTTCTGGCCGAAGAAGACCCTCGAGCCGATCATCGCGCAGTACAAGAAGGACCATCCGGCGCCGCCGCCGCAGCCGGTGCCGATCTGCAAGAACTGAGCCGGTCTTCTACTGGAGCAGCCCCTTGATGATGGCGCTCGCCTTGGCGAAATCCATCTGGCCGGCATATTTCTGCTTCAGGGCGCCGATCACCTTGCCCATGTCCTTCTGGCTGGCGGCACCCGTCGCCGCGATCGCCTCGCGCGCCGCCGCCGTGATCGCCACATCGTCGAGCTGTGCCGGCAGGAACTCGCGGATGATCTCCATCTCGCCGCGCTCCTGCGCCGCCAGTTCCGGCCGCCTGCCGTCCTCGAAGGCTTTGGCCGATTCCTCGCGCTGCTTCACCATCTTGGAGAGGATCTGCAGGATCTCTTCCTCGCTCGCCGCCGGCTTGCCCGCGCCGCGATTGGCGATGTCGCGGTCGTGGATGGCGGCCTGGATCAGCCTGAGCGTCGGCAGCCGATGCTTGTCCTGTGCCTTCATCGCGCTCTTCATGGATTCGGCGATTTTCTCGCGCATGATGCTTCTCCTTCGATCGCGGCGGACAATAGCTTCGCCGGACGCTCAAGGCAAATCCAGGCAAACCGTTGATTTTGCTCGGCGAAATAAATCCATTCCGCTCGGAGGAAGCGTCATTGACCGCTTTGCCGCCATCCCCTATGTACTGAGCCTCGCATGAACTGAAACTTTGGTTGCGCGCAGGCTCGCGAATTCGCCGCCGCGCGTCGTTTGCTGCGCGGGTCGTCCCTCCAACGGGATGATCCGGAACAGCCTCTAGGAGTGCCGCCATGGCCACGACCGCCCCCTGGGCCACCGAAAAGCCGACCGCCCTTCTCGTGCTCGCCGACGGCACGGTGATCGAAGGCCGCGGCCTCGGCGCCACCGGATCGGCGGTCGCCGAAGTCTGCTTCAACACCGCCCTGACCGGCTACGAAGAGATCCTTACCGACCCCTCCTATGCCGGCCAGATCGTCACCTTCACCTTCCCGCATATCGGCAATGTCGGCACCAACAGCGAGGATATCGAGGATTTGCATCCAGCTGCCCGCGCGGGTGCCGTCGGCGCGATCTTCAAGGCCAATGTCACCGACCCCTCCAACTACCGGGCGGCCGGGCATCTCGACCAATGGTTGAAGAGGCGCGGCATCATCGCGCTCTCGGGGATCGACACTCGCGCTCTCACCGTGCTGATCCGCGAGAAAGGCATGCCCAACGCCGTGATCGCCCATGCACCGGATGGCGTTTTCGACCTCGACGACCTGAAGCGGCGCGCCGCCGCCTGGTCGGGCCTTATCGGGCTGGACCTCGCCAAGGAGGTCACCTCGGGCCAATCCTCGGTCTGGCGCGAGACGCCCTGGGCCTGGAACAAAGGCTTCGGCGAGCAGGACGAGTCGTCGCTGCATGTCGTGGCCATCGATTATGGCGTCAAGCGAAACATACTGCGCCTGCTTGCGGGCCTCGGCGCCAAGGTCACCGTCGTGCCGGCAAAAACCGGCGCGGAAGAGATCCTGGCCATGCAGCCGGACGGCATCTTCCTGTCCAACGGTCCCGGCGACCCGGAAGCGACGGGCAAATATGCCGTGCCGGTCATCCAGGACCTGCTGAAAAGCGATCTCCCGGTGTTCGGCATCTGCCTCGGCCACCAGATGCTGGCGCTGGCGCTCGGCGGCAAGACCGAGAAGATGCATCAGGGCCATCACGGCGCCAACCATCCGGTGAAGGACCACACAACCGGCAAGGTCGAGATCGTCTCGATGAACCATGGCTTCGCCGTCGACGCCGACTCGCTGCCCGAAGACGTCGAGGAAACCCACGTCTCGCTGTTCGACGGCTCGAATTGCGGCATCGCGCTGACCGGCCGGCCGGTGTTCTCGGTCCAGCACCATCCCGAGGCCTCGCCCGGGCCGCAGGATTCGCACTATCTCTTCCGCCGCTTCGTCAATCTCATTCGCGAGCGGCGCGGCGCGCCGGCCCTGGCCGAGGGCGCCTAGCTCAAAGCGCAACCCACTCCAAGGCGTATTGAGATTCGGGCCAGGCCGGGCCGGAGTCGAAGACGGGCGCGAAGCGACCAAACTGGCCGGGTTCAGAGAACCGGAGCGGATCGTATTTTTTGGTCGTGCGCACTGGAAGCGCAGGAAACAGTCATTTACAGGCCAGCACCACCTGAATATCAACACGCCTTAAGCCGCGTCGGTCACCGCTTCCTGCGCGTGCATGCGCTCGACCTCCTTCGGTGTCGGCTTGGCGACCTTCGTCACGAAGACGATCACCGCCAATGTCAGGAAAACCGCGCCGAGCACATAGGGCGCGCCGCCGAACTCAACCGGCGCGCTTGGGCCGGTGAACCAGGAAAAGATCGCCGTATAAAGCAGCGGCGTGATGATCGAGGTGATCGAGAAGATCGAGGTCATCGCGCCCTGCAATTCGCCTTGCGCCGAAGGCGGCACCTTGGCGGCCGCAAGGCTCCTCAATGGCGGGTCGGCGAGCGCTTCCAGGCAGCCGGCGACGATCACCGCGTAGATCATCCAGCCCTGCGTCGCAAACGCGTAGCCAAAGGCGCTGAGCGCGGTGAAGGTCAGGCCGATCGCCGCGGTCCTCCACTCGCCGAGCTTCGGGATGACACGCGGCAGCACCGTCGCCATGACGATCGCGCCGCAAAGGCCGAAGGCGCCGAGCGAGAAGCCGATCTGCTGCTCATTCCAGCCATAACGGTAGCTTGAAACGAAAGACCAGACCGCCGGATACATCATGTGGCCGAGCGTCATCAGGAAAAAGACCAGTCCGATCCAGCCAATGCCGGGATAGTTGCGCATCTGGATCAGCGTGCCGACCGGATTGGCGCGTTTCCATTCGAAGCGGCGACGATGCTGCTCGTCCAGCGTCTCCGGCAGCAAGAACATCGCGATGAGGAAGTTCACGAAGGCGAGCCCGGCGGCGAAGTAGAACGGCACGCGCGGCCCGAACGTGCCGAGCAGTCCGCCGAGCACCGGGCCGATGACGAAGCCGACGCCGAAGGCAATGCCGAGCAGGCCGAAATTCTTGGCCCTGTTCTCGTCGTTCGAGATGTCGGCGATGAAGGCCGACGTCGTCGAATAGCTGGCGCCGGAAATGCCGGCGAGCACGCGTCCGATGAACAGCATCGGATAGGACCAGGCGATGGCGCAGATCAGATTGTCGATGGAGAAGGTGAGCACCGAGGCAAGCAGGATCGGCCGCCGCCCGAAACGGTCGCTCAAGCCGCCGATGACAGGCGCGAAGAAGAATTGCATCGCCGCATAGACGAAGAACAGCCAGCCGCCCTCGATCGCCGCCTCGCTGACGCCGACGCCGGTCAGCTCCTGCAGATAGGCCGGCAGCACCGGCATGATGATGCCGAAGCCGATGACGTCGAGCAGCAGCGTCGTGAAAACGAGCGCAAGGCCCCGCTTGGCGGTCTTGGGGTCGATCATGGTGACAAGCTCCTCGGCCGCCTTGGGCGGGAGGCTCTTATAGGCGAGCCAGCCGGCCGGAACAATAAGCGAACGACCGCAACTGCCTCATCCTGACATCAGTTCCCGGCAGCCCGCCGCGGTGCCGCAGCCCTGCGTCGCCGCTCAGACCGGATTGTTGAATGTATCGCAGTCCGAAAGCTTGCCGCTCTTGTAGCCGCGCGCCAGCCAGGTCTGCCGCTGCGCCGACGTGCCGTGGTTGAAGCTTTCCGGAACCACATAGCCCTGCATTTTTTTCTGCAGCGTGTCGTCGCCGATCTGCTTGGCGGCATTCAGCGCGCTTTCCATGTCGCCCTGCTCCAGAATGCCCTTCTGCGCGGTATAGTGCGCCCAGACACCGGCGAAGCAGTCTGCCTGAAGCTCGACCCGGACCGACATCTGATTGGCCTCTGCCTCGCCCATGCCCTGCCGCATCTGGTTGAATTTCGACATGATGCCGGTGAGGTTCTGCACGTGATGGCCGACCTCATGCGCGATCACGTAGGCGCGGGCGAATTCACCCGAGGCGCCGAACTGCTGGTCGAGCTGCTGGAAGAAGGTCATGTCGAGATAGACCTTGTGATCGCCCGGGCAATAGAACGGTCCCGCCGCCGAAGAGGCAAAGCCGCAAGCCGACCGGATCTGGCTGCTGAACAGCACCAGTTTCGGGTCCTCGTAGGTGAGGCCATTGGCCTTGAAGATACCGCTCCATGTGTCCTCGGTCTCGGCGAGCACGGTCGCCACGAACTGTTTCATCTCGTCCGAGGCGGGCGCGCCGCTGTCCGGCGAACTGCTGTCTTCGGTAATCTGGCCGCCGCCGCCCGGCACAAGGCCACCACCTTCACCCAGGATCTGCGATGGATCGAAGCCGAAATACCATCCGGCGAGAACCACCAGAATGACGAAGATGATGCTGCCGCCGCCGCCCGCTCGCCCCCCGATCGGAACGCGGAACTGCCGCGGACCGCCACCGCCGAACCCGCCGCCGCTGTCGCTGCGCTCGTCCTCGATATTGTCGCTCTGACGGCGGCCTCTCCAAAGCATGGCAACTTCCTCGCAATGCAGATGTTCTGGAAGGTCCGGCCGAAGACCGCCCCCTTCAGACAATTATCGCAACGGTCACGCCGAGTCACAGCATTTTTGCTGACCAAAAGACCGCGCGTCCGGCTCCAGATGGGAGGAGAATTCAGAGCTTTTGTTTCGACCGGTTTCGGCCTCGGTCTTTGCGCTCGTCACGAGCCGCCGCCTGTCTCAACCCGTTGGCCGCTTGCTAGCCCTTCGTGGTCCGTGCCTGTTCAACGCCCGTCGCTTCCTCCCTTCCACGCGATCATCGCGCAACGTCAGGAGCAACGTGCGTACCGTTCGGCGGTTCCAGCGACTCGTCGGTCGGGAAGTTTAACGCTGGCGGGGCTCAGCGTGTCGTCATCGCCCTGCGAAATGCATCCAGCGTCTCGGCGCTGACATGGTGCTCGATGCCCTCGGCATCGATCCGTGCCGTCTCGGGGCTGACACCGAGCGAGCGCAGGAAGGCTTCGACAGTCTCGTGACGGATGCGGCTCTCCTGCGCCACCTTGCGACCGGCGTCCGTGAGAAACACCCCGCGATAGGGTTTCCTGGACACCAGCCCGTCGGCGCAGAGCCGTGTCAGCATTTTTGCCACGGTGGGTTGCGCGACGCCAAGCCTGGCCGCGATATCGACCTGACGGGCCTCGTTTCCGTCCTCGATCAGATCGGCGATCAGCTCGACATAGTCCTCGACAAGCGCGCTGCGACGCGCTTCGCGGGTCTGCCGGAACCCTTCCGAATGGATTTCGGCATCAGGAAGCGGCTTTTCGCGTCGAACTGGTCTGTTCCTCAGCGCCAATACGCGCTCCTTCATGGCTGAATCGGCTCCGCACTCATAGCACGGACCGTAGTGCTCTGGCCGTTTATTTGCATTCCCGGGTCGGCGCAACCCGGCGTTTGCTGCTGCACGCGGCGCCTGTCGGCTTGCATCACAAGAGCTTGAACAATGAAGTATAGCCTGTTGCATAATGTTCAGCCTTAGCATACATAGTGGCGATCCTCGATACCCTTCCAGCGGACCCCCGATGTCAGAAGCAGTGTCCCGTCCCTCGTGGCAATTTGCCCGCTCCGATGAGACTGAGCAGCCCAGTCTGCGCGAGGTCAATGCCTCGATCAGGGTGCCCGACACCGGTCTCTGGTTCCGCCGCCTGTTCGCCTTCATGGGTCCCGGCTATATGGTCTCGGTCGGCTATATGGACCCGGGCAACTGGGCGACAGACCTCGCCGGCGGCGCCCAGTTCGGCTACACGCTGCTTTTCATCATCATGCTGTCGAACCTGATGGCGATCCTGTTGCAGGCGCTGGCCGCCCGCCTCGGCATCGCCACCGGCCGCGACCTCGCGCAGGCCTGCCGCGCCTATTATCCGCGTCCGGTAAATTTCCTGCTCTGGATCGCCTGCGAACTGGCGATCATCGCCTGCGACCTCGCCGAGGTGATCGGCACGGCGATTGCGCTGCAGCTCCTGTTCGGCATCCCGCTGATCGGCGGCGCCGTCCTCACCGCGCTGGACGCCTTCCTTGTGCTGCTGCTCATGAACAGGGGCTTCCGTTATCTCGAGGCGTTCGTCGTCGCGCTCCTGATCATCATCTTTGGCTGCTTCGCCATCCAGATCTTCGTCGCCGCCCCGCCCGCAGGCACAATCCTGCATTCGATGTTCGTGCCGTCGTCCCAGATCGTCACCAACCCGACGATGCTCTACATCGCCATCGGCATCATCGGCGCCACCGTGATGCCGCACAATCTCTACCTGCACTCCTCGATCGTGCAGACCCGCGCCTATGAGCGCACCGATGCCGGCAAGCGCGACGCCATCAAATGGGCGACCACGGACTCGACCATCGCGCTGATCCTGGCGCTGTTTGTCAACGCGTCCATCCTGATCGTCGCGGCCGTGGCCTTCCACGGCACCGGGCACCAGGATGTCGCCGAGATCGGTCAGGCTTTCGCATTGCTGTCGCCGCTGTTGGGCTTGAGCATCGCCTCGATCCTGTTCGCGGTCGCGCTGCTCGCCTCCGGGCTCAACTCGACGGTCACTGCCACGCTCGCCGGCCAGATCGTGATGGAAGGCTTCCTGCGTCTGCGCATTCCGCAATGGGCGCGCCGCCTGCTGACGCGCGGCCTTGCCATCGTCCCCGTCGTGATCGTCACCGCGCTCTACGGCGAAAAGGGCACGGCCCAGCTCCTGGTCTTCAGCCAGGTCATCCTGTCGATGCAGTTGCCCTTCGCCGTTGTGCCGCTGGTGCAGTTCGTCTCGGATAAGAAGAAAATGGGCAGTTTCGCCATCTCGCGCGGCGTCGCCGCACTCGCCTGGGTAGTCGCGGCGATCATCCTGGTGCTCAACTTCAAGCTGCTCTTCGACACTTTTGCCGGCTGAGTTCGAGCCGCGACATCCCGGCCGGCCGCGCTATCTTCTGAAAGCATGACCGTTTCGGACGACGCCCGAAAATTCTACGCCAAACTGATGGCCGCGCATGCGCGCTCCGCCGATCCCCGCATCGAGGAGGCGTTCGCCTCCGTGCCGCGCGAGGCCTTTCTCGGCCCTGGACCTTGGACAGTCTTTGCCGGCGACGGAGCGTTCAAAACCCCGACTGCCGATCCAAGCTACATCTACCAGAACGTGCTGGTGGTGCTCGATGCCGACAAGGGCATCAACAACGGCGAACCGGTTCTGCACGCCATGTGGATCGGCAAGGTCGAACCGAAACCCGGCGAAGCCGTCACCCATATCGGCGCCGGCACCGGCTACTATACCGCGCTGCTGGCAAGGCTGGTCGAGCCCGGCGGCAGCGTCACCGCCTTCGAGATCGAAGCGGATCTCGCCGCGCAAGCCAAGGTGAACCTCGCGGCCTATGGCAATGTCGAGGTCGTTGCCGGCGACGCTGTCGCCGGCCCGCTGCCGCCCTCCGACATCATCTATGTCAATGCTGCCGTCATTGCCCCGCCCCCTGCGTGGCTGAGGGCGCTCAGGCCCGGCGGCCGGCTGATCTTCCCCTGGCGGCCGGCGCAGCGTATCGGCCTCGCCGTGCTGGTCACCCGCATGCAGGCGGGGTTCGCCTGCCGGCCCTTCATGGGTTCCTGGTTCATCCCTTGCGTCGGCGCCTCCCTCGCCGGCCCGGACGCAAAAGTGCCAACCCGCGAACGCGCCAGCCGCACGCGCTCGATCTGGCTGACCGAAGACAAGGCGCCCGATCGAACCGCCACCGCCGTGTTCGGCGATGTCTGGTTTTCGTCCCGCGCCATGCGCGCCGACAGCGAACGATAGAAATCTGCGGGAGTCTGTGTCGGAACGCAGGCTCGTCGCCCGTCCTTAGGCCGAAATCCGGCCGCGACGGCACGGATCACGAAAAGGGAGAAGACAGATGCGCAAGATCATCGCCGCCACATTCGTCAGCCTCGACGGGGTCATGCAGGCGCCGGGCGGCCCGGAAGAAGACCCGGTCGGCGGCTTTCAATTCGGCGGCTGGACCTTCCATTACTTTGACGAGGTGGCGGGCGAGGCAATGGACGAATTGTTCTCCAAGCCCTTCGCCCTGCTGCTCGGTCGCAGAACCTATGACATCTTCGCCGCGTACTGGCCGTATCAGAAAGATCCGATCGCAGATGCCTTCAACCCGGCGACCAAATATGTCGCGACGCATCGGCCGGATAGCCTGACCTGGCAGAGCACGCAGCCGCTTGGACCAGACGTCGTTGCCAGGCTCAGGCAGCTCAAGCAGGAAGACGGACCCGATCTGCTCATCCAGGGTTCGGGCAATCTGATCCAGACCCTGCTCGCCAATGGGCTGATCGACGAGATCCGGTTGATGATCTTCCCGCTGTTGCTGGGCAAGGGAAAGCGCCTGTTCGGCGATGACGCGATGCCCGCCGCCTTCAAGCTCATCAAGTCGCAAACCACCAGCACGGGTGTCATCATGGCGACCTATGAACGTGGCGGCGGCGTCAAGACCGGATCTTTTGCGACAGAGCAGCCTTCCGAAGCCGAGCTCGAACGGCGCAAGAATTGGAAGTAGCGCCAAGGTTCCTCGCCCCCAAAGCGGGGGCGAGGAACGAAAAGTGTCGCTCACGCTGCCCGGCGATGCCGCGCCAGACCCTCGCGGATATGAGTGGCGAATGCCTCTGCCGTCCGCGTCACTGCATGCTTCGGCAGGTGCAGGTTGACGGAAAAATTCGGCAGCGCCGGTAAGTCGGCGTCGGACAGGATGTCGAGGTCGGCCGGAACCGTCGAGGCGAGCCAGGTGGTCACCGCAAGGTCCGACCGTACCGTTGCGGTCGTTGCGTCGATGTTGCCGTTCTCGAACACGGTGCGCCAATCGAGCCCGTGCGTGCCGAGCGCCGCCAGCACCGCGGGACGGAAGGCGCAGCTATCCGCGACCATGGAGACCGGCAAAGGCAGCTTCAAGCGCGCCGAGCCGCCTCTGGCACCGACCCAGACCAGCCGGTCGACCAGTAGGCACTCGCCGGCCGTCGGACCGGCCCGCTCCTCGATGACGGCAAGGTCGATCGTCCCTGCCGCCAGCGCCGCCGCGAGTTCCGGCGAAGAGGCGCAGACCAGCGAAATCTCCACCTGCGGATAGGCTTCAGCGTAGGTTTTCAAAACAGGTTGCAGCAATGTGCCGACAAGATCGTAGGGCACGCCGATCCGCACCCCGCCGGCGACCGCCTTGCCGCTTATCTCCGCCAGGATCTCGTCATTGAGCCGCAAGAGACGCCGGCCCTTGTCGAGCAGCCGTTCGCCCGAACGCGTCAGTCTCAAGCCGCGGCGGTCGCGCTCGAACAACATCTGGCCAAGGATCTCCTCCAGCCGCTTGATCTGCTGGCTGACGGCGCCCTGGGTCAGATTGAGGGCGTTGGCCGCGGCCGTCATGCTGGCTTTGTCGGCCGTCGTCACGAAGGTGCGGACAAGTGTGGTGTCGAGATCGCGGAACATCGCTGCATTATAATCACTAATGCAGACCATATCCAACATTGCATTTACTGATAGCGCCCAGCGCCTAACATGCAGGCTCCTTCCACCGTGGAGGCTTTGGATGTCCGAAACCATCATCCCCCTTGTCCTGTTCGCGTTGATCTCGACCTCGACGCCCGGCATCGCCACGACGCTGTCGACGGCATCCGGGGCGCAGTTCGGCTTTCGCCGATCGGTGCCGCTGATGGCCGGCAGCGCCGCGGGACTGGCGTCAGTAGCGGCGGCGGGTGCTGCCGGCCTGGCCGGGCTGATCGCCGCCGTCCCCTCGCTCCAGCTTGCGATGAAGATCGCCGGCTCGCTCTATCTGATCTGGCTGGCGATCAGGATCGGCCGCAGCGGCCCGCCCAAGCTCGACGTGAGCATGGCTAGGCCGAACAGCTTCTTCGGCGGCGCCGGGATTCAGTGGATGAATCCCAAGGGTTGGGCAATGGGCCTGGGTGCGGCCGCTTCCTTCGCGGCGCTTGCCGACGGCCCCTTGCAGTTGGCATTGCTGCTCGGCGCCGTGTTCGGCCTTGCCGCGGCCGTCTCGCTGTCGCTCTGGTGCGTAGCCGGCACGCTGCTGGCACGTTTGCTCCGAACCGAGCGGCAATGGCGCGCGCTCAACATCGTGCTTGGCCTGCTGCTGGCCGCCTCCATCCTGCAGATGTGGCGGCCAGCCTGAGACCGGCAAGTCCTTCAGGTTTGCGAAGTCTATTCCGCCGGCATGGCGACCGGGCGGGCGAGTGCGCGACCCGCGAGCACCACACCCAACCCGACGATCGGGAATACAGCCGCGACCAGACCGAGATCGGCCGGCGCGCCGAAGCGCAGCACCGCACCGCCGACCACCGCGCCAAGGGCGACCCCGAAATAGAGCGCCGAGGCGTTGAGCGAGAGCACGATCGGGGCGGCATCGGGCGCTATTTTGATGATCCGGCTCGCCTGCGCCGGCGGGAAGGCCCAGCCGACGATGCCCCACGGCACCATCATGCCCATCAGCGCCGGCCCGGCGATCGAATGCGGCAGGAAGGTCGGGATCAGCGACAAGGTGACGAGCATCGCCGCGCTCAGCCCCAGCGACCAGCAAACCGTGCGCGCCGCGCCGAAACGGTCCGCCGCCTGGCCGCCGGCGATGTTGCCGATGACGGCGCCAACGCCGAAGGCAAGCAGCATGCCGGGAAGCGCCAGCGGGCTGAGGCCGCCGCCCTCGATCGCCAGAGGCGCGATGAAGGCAAAGACGGTGAAGGCGCCGACCAGCGCCAGCGTGGTCGTGACCAGGATCGGCAACACGCCGGGACGGACCGCCGCCGCCAGCCGCGCCTTGAGCGGCAACCTGGTGCCGACAATGCCGCGCGGCAGCCGCCACCACAGGATCGCGCCGGCAAGCGCGCCGAGGCCGGCAATGGCAAAGAAGGTGCCGCGCCAGCCGGCAATCGCCGCCACCAGCGCGCCGAGCGGTGCGCCGACCGCGACCGCCACCGTGGTGCCGCCGACCACGACCGCGATGGCGCGGGCCCTGTGATGGTCGTCGACCAGCGCCACGGCGGTGCCTTGCGCAGTTGCCGCGAACAGGCCGGACGACAGCGCCATGACGATGCGTGCGATGAGCAGCAATTCGAAGGACGAGCTTAGCGCCGCGACGATATTGCCGATGACGAAGAACACCAGCGTCCACAGGATGACGCGCCGCCGGTCCCACTCGCCGGTCAGCGTCGCCAGGATCGGCGCGCCGATCGCATAGGCGAGCGCGAAGGCGGTGATCAGCGAGCCGGCGAGCGGAACGGAGATGCCGGCATCCGCGGCGATATCGGGAAGAAGGCTGGAGATGACGAAGCCTTCGGTCGAGATCGCAAACGATCCGAGCGCAAGCCAGAAGATCCGCTTGTCCATGGGATATGTCCTTTGTTCAAAAGTTATTGAACAATTGGACATGAAGGGGCATGATGTCAACGGAACTTGGGCAAATTAGCGGAACCCTGCTGACAGCTCTGTGTCAGGACGGCGTAGAAACCGGGAAGCTGCGCAACCAAGCAAGAAGCGGAGACGCGTTGAAGTTGGTGCCGTTTGCGCTTAATTCTCAACCATGACCTTGCCTCATCCGACCGCCGATCAGATCAGCCTGCCGATCGTGCTTGCCGTGCTCGGCGACCCGACCCGGCTGGCAATCGTGCGCTTTCTCGCCAGCAAGGAAGGCGTGCCGATGAACTGCGGCAAGTTCCTCGACCTCGCCTCCAAGACCAATCTCAGCTACCACCTCGCCAAGCTGCGCGAGGCTGGCGTGACGCGCACCGAAGCGGTCGGCACCAGCCGGCTGATCACCCTGCGCCGCGACGACCTCGACAGGCGCTTCCCCGGCCTGCTCGACAGCGTGATCGCGGCCGCCGGCGAGGACAAGGCGCTTCCAGCGGTCGGCACCGCCGATGCGGAGATCGACGCCTGATGCGCATTGCCGTTCTGGCCGATATCCATGGCAACGTGCTGGCCCTCCAGCCTGCCGGATCGCGTTGTGCGGCAATAGCCATCGCAGCGAGCTCATCCGCATTCCCGCCGGCGCATGTCTCTGAGCAGGACAGCCGGCATGCGCGCTACGGCATCGTCGAGATGGATGCCTCCCGGCCGCTCCGAGGCGATCGCCATCGCCTACGACCATGAAGCTGCCGCAAAGCAGGCCGAACAAGCGGACGACTGGAATGGGCGCACGCGCCGCGGACCGGATTTATAAAGATTGAGCGAAGCTCATATCCATGATTGAGCGAAGCTCATAATCTGATTGAGCGGAAACGCCAGGATTGCAGTGCATTAAGGATGAAGCGTAAAGTCACGCTCCGATCGACATTGCTGATCGCCGCTCCTTTGCTGCTGGCCGCCGTGCCGGCTTTGGCCCAGGACGCGCCAGCCACGATCATTTCAATCATCGGCGGCCTTGCGCCGGACGATCTCCTCAACATCCGCGCCACCGCTTCACCAGATGGAAAGGTCGCGGCGCGCCTGCCCAACGGCGCAGCCGTGAAGAATTACGGCTGCAAGACCGTCAATAACTATCCCTGGTGCAAGGTCGAGGACACGCAGGACGCGCATATCGTCGGATGGGCGCCGGCCCGCTATCTCAGCCCCAACAACCCGGCCCCGGCGCCCGAGGATGCAGCCGTGCCGGCAACTGACGCCGGCCCGCCACAGGAAGCGAACGCGCCCGAGCCCTCTGAAGAACCGCAGCCGGACATCGCCGCGCGCCTGGGTCGCAGCGAGCCGGCCGATCCGCCATCCGCGGCCGATATCAGCGCCGTCGCCATGCAGGATGCCTACGCCCTCGCCTTCGCCGCCTCGGCGATCACGGAGTCCGACACCCCTGCCCCAGACGCCGCCGACGGCATCCCCTGCGCGCGCCGGATCGGCCAGCCGATGACCCGCTGCCTGATCAGCGTCGCACATGAGGCCGGCGACAGCGTCGTGACCGTGACCTGGCCGGACGGCGGCACGCGCATCATCCACTTCCATGACGGCAAGCCGGCCGGCTCGGACTCCTCCGACGAATTCCGCTTCACCCGCGAAGGCAGCCTGAACATGATCCGCATCGGCGTTTCGGAGCGCTTTGAGATCACGGATCAGCTGGCCCTGGGGAAGCGATAGGCTGAAGACGCCGGCGGGACAGCGCCCCCCTCTGTCCTGCCGGACATCTCCCCACTTGGGCCCACTTGGGGGGGAGATCGGCTGTTTTGGCGCCTCGCTTTTTCTTCACCGTCGAAAATTGGCGAAAGCAGTCGTGACGTCCAATCTCCCCCCTCGTGGGGGAGATGCCCGGCAGGGCAGAGGGGGGCGCGAAGGAATGAGACGCCTGGTTTGTTCCGTCACGCCAACCCGCAAACCCTCATTTTCGGGGTTACATCCGCCAAAACTCTTCCCTATAAGGCCCTCCTAGCCTGATACCAGAATCGCAAGCACAACCGGCCGGGTCCTCCCCGCCCGGTTTTTCGTGCAAGCCGCTCGCCGAACGGAATCCATAGACCATGCCAAGACGCACCGACATCAAGTCGATCCTGATCATCGGGGCCGGCCCCATCGTCATCGGCCAGGCATGCGAGTTCGACTATTCCGGCACCCAGGCCTGCAAGGCGCTGAAGGAAGAGGGTTTCCGCGTCATCCTGGTCAACTCCAACCCGGCCACCATCATGACCGATCCGGAGCTGGCCGACGCTACCTATATCGAGCCGATCACGCCCGAGGTGGTGGCCAAGATCATCGCCAAGGAGCGGCCGGACGCGCTGCTGCCGACCATGGGCGGCCAGACGGCTCTCAACACGGCGCTCTCGCTGCGCCGCATGGGCGTGCTCGACCGCTATCAAGTAGAGATGATCGGCGCCGACGCGGCGGCCATCGACAAGGCCGAGGACCGCGCGCTGTTCCGCCAGGCGATGAGCAAGATCGGGCTGGAGACGCCGCGCTCGATGCTGGCCAACGCCACAGAAGTCAAGGACGCCGACCGCAAGATCCACGAGGCCGAGCGCGCCGCGCTCAAAGCCGAGAACCCCGAAAACCTCGATGCCGCGCTCGATGCTTTGGAGACGCGCTGGAATCTCGGCGAAGGCGACCGCAAGCAGCGCTATATCAGCCACGCCATGGCGATCGCGGCGCAAGCGCTCGACCATGTCGGCCTGCCGGCGATTATCCGCCCCTCCTTCACCATGGGCGGCACCGGCGGCGGCATCGCCTACAACCGCGCCGAATTCTACGACATCGTTCAGTCCGGCCTCGACGCCTCGCCCACCACGGAGGTGCTGATCGAGGAGAGCGTGCTCGGCTGGAAGGAGTATGAGATGGAAGTGGTCCGCGACAAGGCGGACAACTGCATCATCATCTGCTCGATCGAGAACCTCGACCCGATGGGCGTGCACACCGGCGACAGCATCACCGTCGCGCCGGCCCTGACCTTGACCGACAAAGAGTATCAGATGATGCGCAACGCCTCGATCGCGGTGCTGCGCGAGATCGGCGTCGAGACGGGCGGCTCCAACGTCCAGTTCGCCGTCAACCCGGCCGACGGCCGCCTCGTGGTCATCGAGATGAACCCGCGCGTCTCGCGCTCGTCCGCGCTCGCCTCGAAGGCGACCGGCTTCCCGATTGCCAAGGTCGCGGCAAAGCTTGCCGTCGGCTACACGCTGGACGAGCTGGAGAACGACATCACCGGCGGCGCGACGCCGGCCTCGTTCGAGCCGTCGATCGACTATGTGGTGACCAAGATCCCGCGCTTCGCCTTCGAGAAATTCCCGGGCGCCGAGCCGGTGCTGACCACCGCCATGAAGTCGGTGGGCGAGGTGATGGCCATCGGCCGCAGCTTCCAGGAATCGCTGCAAAAGGCGCTGCGCGGACTGGAAACCGGCCTCACCGGCCTCGACGAGATCGAGATCCCCGGCCTTGGCTCGGCAGACCACGTCGACGACCGCAACGCCATCCGCGCCGCGCTCGGCACGCCGACCCCCGATCGGCTGCGCATGGTGGCGCAGGCGATCCGCATGGGTACCTCGCTCGAAGACGTGCACGCCATGTGCAAGATCGACCCGTGGTTCCTCGAGCAGATCGCCGGCATCATCGCCATGGAAGAGCGCATCCGCGAGCACGGCCTGCCGCAGGATGCGCCGAACCTGCGCATGCTGAAGGCGATGGGCTTCTCCGACGCACGCCTGGCGTCGCTGACCAGAACCGACGCGGAAGTCATTCAGAAGACCAGGCAAAAGCTCGGCGTTCATCCGGTCTATAAGCGCATCGACACCTGCGCCGCCGAGTTCGCCTCGCCGACCGCCTATATGTACTCGACCTATGAGACGCCCTTCGCCGGCGAGCTCGCCAACGAGGCGCGCGTCTCGTCGCGCAGGAAGGTCGTCATCCTCGGCGGCGGCCCGAACCGCATCGGCCAGGGCATCGAGTTCGACTATTGCTGCTGCCATGCCGCCTTTGCGCTGCGCGACGCCGGCTTCGAGGCGATCATGGTCAACTGCAACCCGGAGACCGTGTCGACCGACTACGACACATCCGACCGGCTCTATTTCGATCCGCTGACGCCGGAGGACGTGCTGGAGATCCTGCGCGCCGAGCAGGCCTCCGGCGAGCTGGTCGGCGTCATCGTCCAGTTCGGCGGCCAGACGCCGCTGAAATTGGCCGACGCGCTGGAGAAGGCCGGCATCCCGATCCTCGGCACTTCACCCGACATGATCGACCTTGCGGAAGACCGCGACCGTTTCCAGAAGCTGTTGCACAAGCTCGGGCTCACCCAGCCGAAGAACGGCATCGCCTATTCGGTCGAGCAGGCGCGCCTCGTCGCTGCCGAGCTCCGCTTTCCGCTGGTGGTGCGCCCGTCCTATGTGCTCGGCGGCCGCGCCATGCAGATCATCTACAACGAAGGCATGCTGCAGACCTATCTGCTCGACACCGTGCCCGGCCTGGTGCCGGAGGACATTAAGCAGAAATACCCGGCCGACAAGACCGGCCAGATCAACACGCTGCTCGGCAAGAACCCGCTTTTGTTCGACACTTATCTGACCGGCGCCACCGAGGTCGATGTCGACTGCCTCTGCGACGGCAAGGAAACCTTCGTCTCCGGCATCCTGGAGCACATCGAGGAGGCCGGCATCCATTCGGGCGACAGCGCCTGCTCGCTGCCGGTATATTCGCTGCAGCCGGAGCTCGTCGACGAGCTGGAACGCCAGACCGCCGCACTTGCCCGGGCGCTCAATGTCGGCGGCCTGATGAACGTGCAATACGCCATCAAGGACGGCACGGTCTATGTGCTTGAGGTGAATCCCCGCGCCTCGCGCACCGTGCCCTTCGTCGCCAAGACCATCGGCCGTCCCATTGCGAAAATCGCCGCCCGCATCATGGCCGGCGAGACGCTGGAAAACGCCTTCGCGCATTACGGCGCCATGCCTGACGCGCGCAATCCCGGCCATATCGCGGTCAAGGAAGCCGTCTTCCCCTTCGCCCGCTTCCCCGGCGTCGACATATTGCTCGGGCCGGAAATGCGCTCGACCGGCGAGGTGATGGGCCTCGACCGCGACTTTGCGCTGGCCTTCGCCAAGAGCCAGCTAGGGGCGGGTGTTGATCTCCCCCGCGCGGGCACGCTGTTCGTCTCGGTGCGCGACGAAGACAAGAAGGGGATTCTGCCCGCCGTAAAACGCCTCGCCGAGCAGGGCTTCAAGGTGCTTGCCACTTCCGGCACCGCCCGCTTCCTCGCCGAGAACGGCGTGACGGCGGAAAAGATCAACAAGGTACTCGAAGGCCGCCCCCACATCGAGGACGCCATCCGCAATCGCCAGGTCCAGATCGTCTTCAACACCACCGACGGCCAGAAAGCCGTGTCGGACTCGAAGTCGCTCCGCCGCGCGACGCTGATGCAGAAGGTGCCGTATTACACCACGCTGTCGGGTGCTGCGGCCGTGGCCGAAGCAATCGCGGCGCTGCGGGCGGGAAACCTCGAGGTTCGGCCGTTGCAGGAGTATTTTGGGTAAGGGCAACTTTGGCAGGGTAAGGAACATCACCAATTTAAAGGCATAATGTTTAGGTAATTTGCTTTCACAGAGGCGCAGTTTAGTTCGCGGCTGCCGCATCCACAGAGCCAGCTTGCGGGAATTCGCCAAGATATTGGAGCGATGCTGCCAATCCCCCCGATGTCCGGCAGGACAGAGGGGGGATTGGCAGCTTCGCCGCCTCGCCGATCCTGCACCGTTGGCGATTGGCGAAAGCCGCGACGACGGCTGATCTCCCCACTTGGGGGGGAGATGTCCGGCAGGACAGAGGGGGGCGCCGTAGAGCGCGACTTCGTGCCCGTTCATCTCAGCGCATTTGATACCGGCACCGAATAGCAACTCCGGAACTCCGCTTCCCCGCATTCTGCCCGTAGGCTAAAAATCTGCGATGGATGAGATGTCCGCAGACGAAATCGACCTGCGCTGCCCGCAGACAGTCGCCGAAAACGCCGCCAAGGGGCTGCGCCTGCGCAAGCAGTTCGGCCGCGGCGGCACCGAGATCGGCATCGCGAGGGCGACGGAGCTGAAGAACCGTAAGAACCTTTCACCCTCGACCATCCGCCGCATTGTCAGCTATTTCGCCCGCCATGAGGTCGACAAGCGCGGCAAGAACTACGGCAACGAGGAAAATCCCTCTGCCGGCTACATCGCCTGGCTGCTGTGGGGCGGCGACGAAGGCCGCGCCTGGGCGCTGGAGATGAAGAAGAAAGTCGGCAACGCGCCGGACATCTGAGCAGCAGCCGGCTCTTCGTGGAACTGCTTCACAAAAACCCTATGAACCGCCCGGCGAAAAGCACGCAGGTCCACAGGCCGAGCGAAATCACGGCCAGGACGGCCGCGATGCCCCCGGCCGACTCGGCCACCCCGCTCGTGCGGGTCAAGCGCGTGAAGGCGAGGAAATTGGCCCCCGCCAGCAGGATCAGTGTTATCTTGGCAACGAAGATCGGCATCGCCGCATAGGTGCCCGCCTTTACCGAAAACAGCAGCGCCCCGGTGATGATCGCGCCGCCAAACGCCCCAAGGGCTACGCGGCGCAGCAGCGCGACGAACGGCGCGTGGGGCAGCGAGCGGAAGGCGCCAAGGACGCTGAAATCCATGAGGCCGACGCTGGTGAGCAGCGCGCCGACCGCCATGATGTGCAGCGCATTGACGATCGGATAGGCGACGAAGGAGGCTTTCAGCCCGCGCACCAAGGCAAGCTGCTCGATGCCGGCCAGAAACTCCGCCATCTAGGCCGGCGGCAGTCGGTCGGGATAGACGTCGTAGCGCTTGCCGCCGACGATGATGCGCACCGCCTTCATGCGCTTTTCCGCCTCCTCGCGCGAGCGATGGCCAATCGCGGTCACCGCGTCGCCGACCTTGGCGACCTCCTCGGTGAAGCCGGCGGCGATGGTGCGGGCCGGCGGCGCCATCTCCACCCGCCACACCTCCCCCTTCGCATCGACGTCCAGCGTCGCATGCGGATTGCCGATATAGATCGCCGCGATCTTGCCCTTGAGCTCGAAGAAGTCGTCCTGCGTCCACGACCAGCCGTGATGGGCATAGGCGGCAGTGCCGGCAGCAAACATCAACGCCGCCGTCAGCACGACGCCCTGCATATGGTTCAACGGTGACTTCATCGCCCGTCTCCTCCACTCCTCCTGCCAGGTCGAAAGTAGGCTACGGCCCGGCCAGGTCAAATCACATCGGAGCTTCGGCCCGGCATGGCACGAATTTCGGGTCCGCGGCGTCCACACCACGATCAGGCCTTGCTACAGGCCTTCATGCTCCCCATTTTCGCTTCTCCAGGCCGCTCTTCGCATGCATCGGAGGCGGTCGAACTCACGTCCGAGCGAGGCAAACCATGAGCAGCATGAGGGACCGTCAGGAAGGCTTCGAAAAGAAATTCGCAATGGACGAGGAGACGAAGTTCAAGGCCGTGGCGCGCCGGAACAAGCTGCTCGGCCTGTGGGCCGCCGAAAAGCTCGGCAAATCCGGCGTGGATGCCGACGCCTATGCGAAAGAGGTGGTGCGCGCGGATTTCGAGGAAGCGGGCGACAACGACGTGTTCCGCAAGGTCCGTGCCGACTTCGACGCGGCGGGCGTCGCCCAGTCGGATGCCCAGATTCGCCAGGCCATGGACGAGTTGCTGGCAACGGCGGTCGAGCAGATCAAGGCGAGCTGAGGATCCGCTCGGGGGCAGAAACCACCCTCACCCGTGATACGCCACCGCCAGTTCCTTCACATGCTTCTCGTGCATTTTCAGCACCGGCAGAGTCTTCTTGGCGAACTCCTTCAGCGCCGGGTCGTCGCCGGAGTTGGCATAGGTGCTGAACAGCGCGACCGCGTCCCTATGCGCATCCATCTGCATCTTGATATACTTCCGGTCGAACTCTGTGCCGCTCGCCTGCTTCAGCTCGCCTAGCATCTGCTGTTCCTTAGGCCCCAGAGCGGGGCCGGCAGGCTTGATAGAAGCCGTCGTCTGGCCCTGGCTCATCGCCGCCTTGAAATCCTCCCCGGCCTTGATGTGGTCCCTGACCATCTCGTCGGCAAAAGCCTTGACTTCGTCCGACTGCGACTTCTCCTCGGCCAGCCTGCTCGCCTGGATTTCGAACTCGTTGGCATTGGGTACGGTGGTGACGAAAGTCTGCGTGTCGACCTTGTTGTCTGTCGCCATTGGCGCGACATCGTTGCTGTCGCTCGACTGAGCAAGGGTGGCCGGCGCGCCGGCAAGGAGCGCCATGGCGGCCGCGGTCAGAAGCGTTTTCATCTGGAATCTCCGATCAGCCCCTTGCACTTCCAACGCGAAATGGCGCTGCCGGTTGCGTTGAGGGCGTGAAGGAGGCCGTGTTGAGTCAGGGTCAGGCCGAGCCGAGGATGGTCGTACCGAGAATACCGGAGCGTGCTTGAAGTACGTGAACACCGAAGCGCAGGACACCGCCATTCGCAGCCCGGCATCACCTGAACATCAGCACGGCCTATCCCTTCACGCCGCCGGCGGTTAGGCCGGAAACGATCTTGCGTTGGAAGATCAGCACCAGCACCACCAGCGGCACCGTGACGATCACCGAAGCGGCCATGATGTTGCCCCAGGGGATCTCGAACTGCGAGTTGCCGGAAAGCAGCGCGATCGCCACCGGCACCGTGCGCTGCGCGTTGTTGGAGGTGAAGGTCAGCGCAAACAGGAACTCGTTCCATGCGCCGATGAAGGCGAGCAGCCCTGTCGTCGCCAATGCGGGCCACATCAGCGGCAGAAAGACGCGAGTGACGATGATCCATGGCGTCGCGCCGTCGAGGATCGCCGCTTCCTCGATTTCGACCGGCAGGTCGCGCACGAAGGCGGTGAGCACCCAGACGGTGAACGGCAGCGTGAAGATCATGTAGGAGAAGATCAGTCCGATGAGCGAATTGTAGAGGCCGAAGGCCCGGATGATCTCGAACAGGCCGGCCAGCACCGCGACCTGCGGAAACATCGACACCGACAATATGGCAAGCATCAGCGCCGAACGGCCGCGGAACCGGACGCGTGCCAGCGCGTAGGCGGATGTCACGCCGAGCAGCAGCGAGATGAGCACGACGGCGCCCGAGACGACCAAGGAATTCAAGAGATTGCGCAGGAAAGGACCTTCGACCAGCACGTTCCTGTAGTTGGCGAGGCTTAACGCCTGCGGCCAAAGGCTCGCCTCGAACAACTCGGTGCCGGATTTCAGGCTGGTGACGACGGCGTAATAGAGCGGAAACACCGCGACGAAGACGATTGCCCCCACCAGCAGGAAGAAGCCTAAACGCTTCAACATCGCCATCTCAGCGGCCTCCTTCCAGCTCTATCCGGCCGATGCGGATGTAGGAAATGGTGAGCAGCGCGACGATGAGGAAAAGCAGCGTCGAGGCGGCCGAGCCATAGGCGAACTTGTCGAACTCGAACAGGTTCTCGCGCACGAACACCGACATCGATTTGGTGTGCACATTGTTGGGCGTCAGCACGTAGATCAGGTCGAAGATGCGCAGCGCGTCGAGTGCGCGGAAGATCACCGCAACCATGACCGCCGGGCGGATGAGCGGCAAGGTCACCTTCCAGAAGATCTGCCACGGATTGGCGCCGTCGAGCCTGGCGACCTCGATAACATCGCGCGGCAGCATCTGCAGCGCGGCGAGGAAAAGCAGCGCCATGAACGGCGTCGTCTTCCAAATGTCGACGATCAGCACCGCGATCATCGCCGTGTCGGTGCTCGCGGTCCAGGCGATTTTGGCGTCGATCAGGCCAAGGTTGAGCAGCACCGCATTGATGATGCCGAACTGGTCGTTGAGCATCCACTGCCACATCTTGGCCGAGACGATGGTCGGGATCGCCCAGGGAATGAGGATCGCCGCCCTGACGAAGCCGCGGCCTCTGAAGTCGGCGTTGAGAACGAGCGCCACGATCATGCCGAGGACCGTTTCGCAGCTCACCGACACCACGGCGAAGAGCAGCGTGTTCCACACGGCGCGCCACCAGACCGGATCGGCGAGCAGCCCGTCATAGAGCACGCGGCCGCTCGGCATGCTGAGCATCGAGAAATAATTGTCGAAGCCGACCCATTGACGGGCGTCGAGATCGGCCAATGAGGCGTCGGTGAAGCTGTAGTAGAAAGTGCGCAGGAGCGGCCAGCCGGCGACGGCGACAAGGACCAGAAGCATCGGCGCCAGAAACAGCCAGGCCGAGCGCACGCATTGCCGCATCAGGCGCGAGCGGCTCACAGGCATCGCCCTCACCAGCCCTTGCCCTTCAGCTTGGTCAGCCTGGCTTCGAGATCGGCCAGATTATCGACGGCGCTGCCGTCGCCCGACATGGTGTTGTGGACGGCCGTCCAGAACTGGCTCGAGGCTTCGTTGTACTTGATTTTGGCGACCGCCGAAGGGCGCGGCGCCGCGTTGAGGAATATCTGCTTCCAGCGCGGGACGATCGGCTGTTCCCTGGCGATATCGGGATCGTCATAGAGCGCTTTGATGGTGGGCAGGTTGGACGTCCTCAGCGTCCGATACTTCTGCATCTCGGGCGAGGCGATGAACTTCACCAGATCGATCGCCGCGTCCTGGTGCTTGGAATATTTGGAAACCGCGAGATTCCAGCCGCCGAGCGTTGCCGTCGGCCGGGCGTCTTCGCCGGTTCCTGCCGGCAGCGGCGCCACATCGAACTTGCCCTTGATCGGTGAGGTCTCGCTGTTGCCGAGCGCATAGGCATAGGGCCAGTTGCGCATGAAGACGGCATTGCCGGTCTGCCAGACGCCGCGCGATTCCTCTTCCTGGTAGGCGAGCACGCCCGGCGGCGCAATGGTGCCGATCCAGCCCTTGACCATGTCGAGCGCGGCCGCGGCTTGTCGGTTGTTGATGGAGACCGTGCCGTTGGGCTCGATGATCTGGCCGCCGCCATTCGACATCACCCATTCGAGCGCATCGCAGGTCAGCCCCTCATAGGCGTTGCCCTGGAAGACGAAACCCCACAGGTCCTTGTTGCCGGCGGTGCGCTCCTTGTCCATGACGAGCTTGGCGGTGTCGGCCAGTTCCTGCCAGGTGGTCGGCACCTTGGCGCCGTATTTGTCGAGCAGATCCTTGCGGTAATAGAGTGCCGGCGCGTCGGTGAAGATCGGCAGCGCCACCAGCTTTCCGTTCACGGTCTGCGACTGGATGATCGACGGGAAGTGCTCGGCCACGATATCCCTGGTCGCCGCGGTGAGATCGACGAGTTGGCTGGCAAGCTGCGGCGCCCAGATCACGTCGGTCTGGTAGACGTCGATGTCGCTGTTTCCCGCCGCGAGCCACAATCTGAACTGACCGAACTGGTCGGTGCCCGACGGCGGTATCACCACGATGTCGACCTTGTTGCCGCTCTGCTTCTGGTAGCGGTCGAGTATCTCGCGCAAGACCTTGATGCCGTTGCCCGTGTCGCCCGACACGATCGACAGCTCGACCGCGCGAGCCGGCGCCACCGCGAGCATCGCGCCGACGGCAAGTGCGAGGAATGCGCGGTAAAATTTCATGCTGGTGGGCCTCGCCTCGGAACCGTCCACGCGGACCTTGCCGCGTCGGCTGATGATGACCCTCCGCCCGCATTGAATGCGGAGCGACGCTTCGGGGTTCCAGACATGGCCATCGGGGACGGGCCGCGAGGGGACTGACCCGAGTCACTCGGTTAAGGGAGATCTCGCGATTGGCCGCACGCCCAAAGCGGGCGGGCTCCGAAACCCGCCGCCCCGGAGCCCGCCTTGGAGTGGCTGACGCATGCCGGCACAGCCTCTCCGACGCCTTGCCAGCGTCGATCCGCCGATCGGCCGCCCTGCACCACGACGCATTAGCATGCCCTAACGTCAGCTTGTGTGAAGCGGTTCACAATGCGCCCCGCATTCGGTTGTGCCGCCGCAGGCAAATGCCGCGAAGCGTTACCCTTCCCACGCCACTGGGAGCATGTCGAGCCGCTCGTAAAGCCTGAAGGCGGCGGGGTTCTTCACCGTGTTGGTCTTGAGGTCGACATGGGCTGCACCCCTGTCGCGGAAAGTCAGGAACACGTGCCGCATCAGCGCCTCGCCGATGCCGTGCCTTCGCGAGTCCGGATGAACCGCCAGATCCTTGACGAAGCCCGACGCCCAGCAAAGCGCGGCGCCCGCCAGCAGCCCCTTGCCGTCGATGACGAGGAAACAGAGGTCCGGATCGAACTCGGCATCGCCAGAGATGCGCGGCCACCATTCGTCGAACGGACCTTCGGCGCCGTCGTCGAATGCCTCTTCCAGCAGTGCGTGCAGGGCCTGCGCATCCCTGTGCTCGAACGGGCGCATAACGAAGCCTTCCGGCCAATGCGGCGCGGTCAGCGCATCGTCGAGAAGCTTGCGAAGCGGTTCGTTACGCGCCGATCGCCTCCAGGCCTTCCTCCAGCCAATCGGCGAGCTGCGGCAGTCCGAGCAGGTACTTTGCGGTGCGCTTGTTGGCGCGCTCGCGCGCGGCTGCCACCGCGTCGACCCATTCGGAAGCTTCGTAGTCGCCGCGGCCCACCCAGGCCAACGCTACCAGCTCGGCCGCTTCATCGACGTTGAGGTCGTTGATCAGCTCGCGGAATTCCTCCTCGGTGAGGTCTTCCGATGCCTCCTCGACAAGGCCGTCGTGATGATGATTGTCGTGCCTGTCGCCATCGAACTCGACCTCGTGTTCGGCGCCGTCGTCGTAGTCCTCGTTGACGGCTGCGCTCAGCGCCTTGGCCTTCAGGATGAACAGGCGCACGGTATCCGGGTCGATGGAAAGCTCCCATTCCTTCTCGAGGCGCTGCTGCACTGGCCTTTCTCCTCGTCGTGCGCTCGACTGATGATAGCGGATTTGCGGCCCGCGTCACATCCGTTCGCAGAGGCGATGCGCTGCCTGACCTCCAAATAGTTTGGCTTTTGACAGGTTTTCGGGATGAAACCGCATCGAAGCGGCGTTAATCTGCCGTTGTCACGCTCAAGGAGGCTCCGATGCGCAGACGTTTGCTTGTTCAGGTCTTGGCTGCTGCCGTTAGCCTGCCGCTGTTCGCGGCGCCTGCATTCACCGCCGGCGAGGGCGGCGGTGGCGGTGGCAGCGGCGGCCAGACCACCACCCAATGCAAGAAGGGTCAGGTCTGGGACAAGAAGAAGAAGAAATGCGTTGTGCCGCAGTACGGCATGCTGGATGACGACAGCATCTACGAGGCAGGCCACGATCTGGCGATGGCCGGGCGCTACGACGAGGCGATCTCGGTGCTGACGCTCGCCGCCAACAAGCAGGATCCGCGCATTCTCAACTATCTCGGCTATTCGCATCGCCATTCCGGCCGTGTCACGGTCGGCCTCGGCTATTACGAGGAAGCGCTGCGCATCGACCCCGACTACACGCTGGTGCGCGAATATCTCGGCGAGGCCCATCTGCAAATCGGCGATCTTGCCGGCGCGCAGGAGCAGCTCAAGGAAATCGAGAAGCGGACCGGCAAAGGCTCGCGCGAATACGGCATGTTGTCAGAGCAGATCGAACGTTTCCTGAGGAGCTGATTCTTCTCAGATGCTTTTCGAAGCCGGCTGCGAGCAATCGCAGCCGGTTTTTGCTGGCGGCATTGCGGATTTAGCGCCGGATGGCCTTGCGAAAGCGGTGGTGATTTTACTGAACTTCATTTTTGAGCGTGAAAATCGCGCGGAGATCGCTATATTCAGGGAAATTGTGGTGAAACGGTTCCGTTAGCCCGAGGCTGCCGGACCGTTTTCTTTTTGTACCCAACGACAAGGCTATTCCCGAAAAGCGGGGGTGGTGGCAGGAAAGGTCAGGCATCATGATCAAGGTCCCGATGACAGGCGAGGGGTTCGCGTCATTGAAGGAAGAACTGCGCTGGCGCCAGCAGGAAGAGCGTCCACGCATCATCGAGGCGATCTCCGAAGCGCGCTCGCATGGCGACCTGTCCGAAAATGCCGAGTACCACGCGGCTAAAGAGTCGCAGAGCCACAATGAGGGCCGTATCAACGAGCTCGAGGACCTGATCGCGCGCGCCGAGGTGATCGATGTCTCGAAGCTCAGCGGCGACAAGGTGAAGTTCGGCGCCACGGTCGTGCTGGTCGACGAGGACACCGAGGAAAAGAAGACCTATCAAATCGTCGGCGACCAGGAAGCGGACGTGAAGTCCGGCCGTATCTCGATCTCCTCGCCGATCGCGCGCGCGTTGATCGGCAAAGAAGTCGGCGATGCCATCGAGGTCAACGCCCCGGGCGGCGCACGGGGTTACGAGATCGTCCAGGTGCAATTTATTTGAGGGCTAGACTGGCGTTTCCGATCTAAGCAGCCGCTCTGCTTCAGCCATAACTTCGGCCGGCGTGACTTTGCCGCCGGCGGGCGCCAGCAGTGTCGATGAATAGGGCCCGCGCGGGCCGGTCAGGCCGGGCTCCGTCGCCAGGAATATGGCGACGGTCGGCAGGCCGAAAGCGCTGGCGAGATGGGTGAGGCCGGTGTCGGCGCCGATGACGAGCGTCGACCGGCCGAGGATCGCAGCGACATCCGCTAGCGGCGATTTCGGAACCAGCACCGTTTCCGGCACGGCGCCGGCGATCGCCTCGGCAACACGCTTCTCCGCTTCGTTCGACCAGGTGACGATCGGTGTAAATTGCTGCGACACCAGTCGGCGCGCAGTCTCGACCCAGTCTTCGACCGGCCATTTCTTGTCTTCGCGGCTGGTGCCGTGCAGCAGGAAAGCCGTTTTACCTTCGACGCCGGAAAGTCCGCCTGCCGGCGGCACTATGCCGGAGCTGAGCGTCGAGAGGTCCGCCTGATACCCCAGCGCCAGGCCGAACAGGCGTCTGGTGCGCTCGATGGCGTGCAACTCGCGCGGCACGGCGTATTTGCGCTCGTAAAGCAGCGTCGCCGAGGGCTCGCGGGCGCTGGAGCGGTCGAAGCCGGCGATCGGCGCGCCGGATTGCCTGGCGACCGCGGCCGATTTCAACAGCCCCTGTGCATCGATAACCAGGTCATAGCGACGCGAGCGAAGCGCACGTCGCAGGCCGGCCATCTCGCGCCATGTGCCGCCGTCGAACGGCTTCTTGCGCCAGCGCCGGATCGCCACCTTGTGGATGGTTCCGATCGCCGGATGCAAGGCGACAACGGCGGCAAAGGCCTCTTCCACGCACCAGTCGAAGCTTATGTCCGGGCGATTGCGGAGCGCGTCCTCGACGGCCGGGAAGGTGTGGATGACATCGCCCATCGATGATGTCTTGACGATCAGAACCCTCATGCGGCCGCAGGAATATCAAGCAATCGGTCGGCGGCGGCGGCGACCCGCGCGACATCGAGCGTCTTAAGGCAGTTGAGATGGCCGAGCGGGCAGAGCTTGCTGTGGCAGGGCGAGCAGGAGAGGTGCAGCCAGATCAGTTCCGAACGGTCGGTCAGCGGCGGCGTGTTTTCGGGCGAGGTCGAGCCATAGACGGCGACGATTGGCGTGTCGACGGCGGCGGCCACATGCATCAGTCCGCTGTCGTTCGAGACGGCTAGCTTCGCCGCGGCGACCAGGTCGATGGCATCCTCCAGCTTCGTCCGGCCGGCAAGGTCGACGGCGCCCGGCGCAAGCCTCGCGATCTCGCCGGTGACCTCAGCGTCGTTCTTCGAGCCGAGCAAGGCGACGCCCATGCCTTTTGCCATCATCCCGCGGGCTAGCTCGGCATAGTATTCGCTCGGCCAGCGCTTTGCCGGGCCGAACTCGGCGCCCGGCAACAGGGCGACGAATTCTTTTGCGCTGAGCCCGAACCGCGCCAGCAGATCGGCCTGATTGGTGAGATCGACGGTGAGCTTCGGCGGGCGAAAAGTGCCGCCGCGCGCCAGGCCGAAATAGGCCCGTGCCGTGCGCCGCTTCACCGCATCGGGCAGCGGGACGATGTCGGTCAGCAGGCCGTAGCGCATTTCCCTCAGATGGCCGACGCGGCGCGGAATCCGGGCGAAGAACGGGATCAGCGCCGATTTCCAACTCCCCGGCAGCACATAGGCCATGTCGTAGCGGCCGCGCAGCAGGCGACCGAAGCGCCTGCGGCTGCGGAATTCGAGCGTGCCGGGCATCAGTGGAAAGTCGATCTGGGAGCGTATTTCGGGCATGCGTTTGACCAGGGGCGCTGCCCAAGACGGCGCGAGCACGTCGATCGCGGCATTCGGATGCTTTTCCTTCAGCGCCGTAAACAGGCACTGGGCCATCACCATGTCGCCCACCCAGCGTGGGCCGATCACGAGGATCGTTGGGCTTTCAGCCATTGGACATAGTCTCTGACGCCGGTTTCGACGGTGCGGAATTGGCCATTGTAGCCGGCCGCGCGTAAGCGGGACATATCCGCCTCGGTAAAACTCTGATAGCTGCCCTTCAGGTGTTCGGGGAAGGGAACGAACTCGATCTCACCCTTGCCGAGCGTGTCGATTACCGTCTCGGCGATGGCGCGGAACGGCTGGGCGCGGCCGGTGCCGCAGTTGAAGATGCCGCTTGAGCCCCGCTTCCATAGCCACAGATTGACATCGGCGACGTCGCCGACATGGATGAAGTCGCGGCTCTGCTCGCCGGGGCCGAAGCCGCCATAGGCGCCGAACAGCTTCGGGTTCTGGCCCTGCTCGACCTGGTTGAACAAATGGAAGGCGACCGAGGCCATGGCGCCCTTATGCGCCTCGCGCGGCCCGTAGACGTTGAAATAGCGCAGGCCGGCCACCTGCGAGTGATCGGTGTCGAAGACATTGCGGCGGACATAGTCGTCGAACAGCTTCTTCGAATAGGCGTAGACGTTGAGTGGCCGTTCGAATTCGGGCTCTTCGCGAAACTCGCTGCCGCCGCCATAGACCGAAGCCGAGGAGGCATAGAGGAAGGGCACGCGCAGTGCCAGGCAGGCGTGCAGCAGGCGCTTCGAATAACCGTAGTTCACGTCCATCATGAACTTGCCGTTCCATTCGGTGGTGGTCGAGCAGGCGCCCTGATGGAAGACGGCGTCGATGCGGCCCAGCCCGCCATCCTCGAGCCGGGCCGGAAGCTCGTCCTTGTCGAGATAGTCGGCAATGCGGAGATCGGCCAGATTGGCAATCTTGTGGCCGTCGGTCAGATCGTCGACGACCAAGATATCGTCATGGCCCTCGGCATTCAGCGCGGCGACGATGTTGGAGCCGATCATGCCGGCGCCGCCCGTGACGATGATCATCCTTGTGAGCCTTGTTTCGTTGCCGATTCCGGCCCTTATAGGGGAGGCGCGAGAGAGTGTCGATAAAAGGTCGCCGGTTGTGGAGCGTCGGCTACGACGAATGTAGGGATGGATCGGCAGAACGGCTCGCGAGATAAGCTCTGGCGCGCCGAACGATATGTCTTCAGTCGAAGCAAGCTATGGTGCCTTTGAGGGCCGTGGCATGAGCCGTCGGTGTGCGTTCTTGCCGTTGGTATAAGCCATGACATCCGATTTAAAGCCCGGCCTTCACCACCTTCAAACCCTGCGGGTCGACGACTCCCTGACGGTTCCGGCCATGGCAACGGCCTTTGCGAGTTTCGCCGACATGCCGCTGGTTTTCGCCACCGCCTTCATGGTCGGCTTCATCGAATGGGCGTGCGTCGAGGCATTGCGTCCGTTCCTGAGCAGCCATGAGAGAACCGTCGGCACCCATGTCGACGTCAGCCATGTCGCCGCGACGCCCGTCGGCATGACTGTCACCGCCGATGTCGAGCTTGTCGCGGTGCAGGGGCGAAAGCTGCGCTTCAAAGTATCGTGCAGCGACGAGAATGGATTGATCGGCGAAGGTTTCCACGAGCGCGCGGTCATCGACCATGACAAGTTCATGGCGCGTGTTCTTGCCAAATCAGGGCAGACCGGTTCGTCGCCACAGTGAGGCCGCAAAGCTCCCGCTTCAGTCGGCTCCTATCGTGAGGGATCAAGATGCCGTCGACCGAACTGCTTATCGCCTTTTTCGTCACCACGGCTATCTTCGCCTACATTCCCGGACCGGCCATGCTCTATGCCGCCGCGCAGACCATGGCCCGCGGGCGTTGGTCGGGGCTGACGGCGGCGCTCGGCATCCATCTCGGCGGCTATGTCCATGTCCTTGCCGCCGCAACCGGGCTGTCGGTGTTGTTCCACGCCGTGCCGCCGCTTTACATGGCCGTCAAACTTGTCGGCGCGCTGTACCTGATCTGGCTCGGTGTTTCGCTGTTCCGCGCCAAGATCCAGGGAAACGGAACGCTTCCTGCCATAGAGCGAAAATCGGCGCGTCGCGCCTTTTTCGAAAGCATCACGGTCGAGGTGCTCAATCCCAAGACAGCCATCTTCTTCATGGCGTTCCTGCCGCAGTTCATCGATGCCTCGGCGACCTTTCCGGTTTGGCTGCAGTTCGTGGTGCTGGGAACCGTCGTCAACCTGATGTTCTCGTCGGCTGACATCGTTTGCGTCTTTCTCGCCGGCGCGATGATTGCGCGGCTGCGGCGCTCCGGTCGCGCGCAGCGCCTTATGCAGCGCGCAGGTGGCGCCGTGCTTGTCGGTCTCGGCGTCCATGTCGCCTTGCAGAAGAGCTGATCCGTCCGGTGCCTTGGCCGGCGCGCGTGCACCGGCCCGCCGTTGCGCTGGCCCCGATTGCGGTATATCGGCATCGCGAAGAATGAAGAGCGCCGGTTTTCCGGCGCTGCAACCCCGATCAAGAACCGCCGTTCTCGGCGCGCGCCAGTGAGATGATCAAGCACCATCTGCCTTCCCCGGAGCCCTTGCATCGCACCATCGCCCACTTCGGCGAGGTCACCGTGCTGGTGGTCGGCGATTTCATCCTCGACCGTTTCGTCAACGGCGTCATCGAGCGGATCTCGCCTGAAGCGCCGATCCCGGTGCTGCATGGGCGGGGCGAGGTGGTGGCCCTGGGCGGCGCCGGCAACGTCGTTTCCAACATCGTTTCACTGGGCGGCGCCGCCATCCCGGTGTCCGTCATCGGCGCCGACCAGGCCGGCGACAATCTCATGCGCATGCTCGGCGATCTTGGCGCCGATACGGACGGCCTTGCACAGCGGCAGGACCGCATGACCTCGTCGAAGAGCCGCTTCAGCGCGCTTAACCAGCAGGTGCTGCGTTTCGACGAGGAGGAAATCAAACCGTTGTCCAGTGGCGAGCGGACGACGCTTGTCGAGCATTTCCAGGCTGCCCTTGCGCGTGCCGATATCGTCATCCTGTCCGACTACGGCAAGGGCATCCTGCTCGACGGCGTGGCGGCCGAATTGATAGCGATCTGCCGCGATGCCGGAAAGCCGGTGCTGATCGACCCGAAGGGCCGCGACTATGCGCGCTATGCCGGGGCGACGGCGGTCACGCCCAACCGCAAGGAACTCGGCGAGGCGGTCGGACGCCCGGTCTTCGGCGATGACGAGATCGTCGCTGCGGCACGCGACCTGATTGCCGCGCATGACTTCGAGTTCATCGTCGCGACGCGCAGCGAAAAGGGCATGAGCGTGGTCACCGCGGAGGATGCCCGCCATATCTCCACGCAGGCGCGCGAAGTGTTCGACGTCTCCGGCGCCGGCGACACGGTCATCGCCACCTTCGCGCTGTCGCTCGCCGCGGGCGCCGACCGGGTGCAGGCTGCTACAATCGCCAATGCCGCCGGCGGCGTGGTCGTTGGCAAGCGCGGCACGGCGCGGCTGACAGTGGAGGAGCTTTCCGGCGCGCTGTTCCGCTCGCATGGACCGGTCGCCCACAAGGACGCCATTCTCGACGCCAATGCGGCGGCCAGGATGGTGGCGGCCTGGAAAGAGGAGGGGCTGTCGGTTGGCTTCACCAATGGCTGCTTCGACATTCTGCATGCCGGCCATGTCAGCCTGCTGCACGCCGCGCGCAGCCGATGCGACCGGCTGGTGCTCGGCTTGAACAGCGACGCCTCGGTGCGCCGGCTGAAAGGGCCCGGACGTCCGGTCAACGACCAGCACGACCGCGCCTGCGTGCTCGCGGCGCTCGCCTCGGTCGATGCCGTTGTCGTCTTCGAGGAAGACACGCCGCTCAAGCTGATCGAGGCGCTTCTGCCCGACATCCTGGTCAAGGGCGCGGATTACACGATCGAGACCGTGGTCGGCGCCGACGTGGTGCAGAACGCGGGCGGGCGTGTGGTGCTGGTCGACCTCGTCGCCGGCAAGAGCACCACCAAAACCATCGGCAAGCTGCGCGCCGGCGGCGCGAATTGAGGGTTTCATGTCCGAGCTGAACGACTATCTGGTCCGCTCCGCGGCGGCGATCTCGGCAATGGTCGAGCGCGATCTCACCGGCGAGATGGAGCGCGCGGTGAGCGCGGTCGTGAAGGCGCTGTCACACGGCAAGGCGCTGCTGATCTGCGGCAATGGCGGCTCGGCGAGCGACGCCATCCACATCGCCGGCGAACTGGTCGGCCGGTTCCTTAAAGAGCGCAAGGCCTACAATGTCATCGCGCTGCCGGCCAATGCGGCGGTGCTGACCGCCTGGGGCAACGACTACGGCTTCGACACCGTCTTCTCACGCCAGGTCGAGGCGCATGGGTCGGAAGGCGCGGTATTGCTCGCCATCTCCACCAGCGGCAACTCGCCGAGCATCCTTGCCGCCGCCGAGCAGGCGCGGGCCATGGGCATGACGGTGATCAGCCTCACCGGCGACACCGGCGGCAAGCTCAAGCCGCTCACAGACATCTTGCTCAGCGTGCCGTCGACCTCGACGCCGATCATCCAGCAGGGGCATCTCTGCCTCTATCACCATCTGTGCGAGGCGGTCGAAGCGCGTCTCAGCAATGGCTGACCGCGAAGGGGATTTTCCGCTCGTCGAGCCCGGCCTGTGGATCGAGCGGATTGGCGCCAAGGCGTTTCCGGCTGGCCTGCCGGCACTGTTTCTAGACCGTGACGGCACCATCAATATCGATACCGGCTATCCTGACGATCCGGACGCCATGGTGCTGCGCGACGGTATCGCGCCTGCCATAGAAGCCGCGAATCGGCGCGGCATCCCGGTCGTCGTCATCACCAACCAGTCCGGTATCGCGCGCGGCTATTTTGGCTGGGATGCTTTCGCCCGGGTCAATCAGCGGGTTCTCGACCTGCTTGCCGAGAAGAACGCAGCCGTCGACATGGTGTTGGCCTGCGCCTACCACGAAGCCGGTTCGGGGCCGCTGGCGATCGCCGATCATCCGATGCGCAAGCCCAATCCGGGCATGCTGGTCGAGGCCGCGCGTCAACTCGGCCTCGATCTCAAGCGATCGCTGATCGTCGGCGACAAGCCGGCCGACATGGAAGCAGGCCAGCGCGCCGGCCTCACACGCGGCTGGCTTGTCGATGGTGAAGCCATGGCGATGGGCGGGCTTTCGGTTTTGCCCCTGCGCGGGGCGCAGGACCTGGAGAGCCTGCTGACCGCGATACAATCGCGCTGATCGCGGATTGATTCAAAATTGAACGCCAAGCCGCTGTTTTTCCAGCGGCTTCATCGGAAGCCGGCGCATTAAGCCGGAAAGGCGACCAGCCCCTCATCCTTGACCCGGCGGATGGTCAGCGCGGTGCGCACCGTGTCGACATTGGGCGCCGAGGCGAGCTCCTCGATGACGAAGGTCTGGAAGGTGCCAAGGTCGCTTGCCACGCAATGCAGCAGGAAATCGGACTCGCCCGACACCATCCAGGCATCGCGAACGATCGGCCAGCCCCTCGTCCGCTCGGCAAAAGCCTTGAGCTCGGCGTCGGCCTGATGGTGCAGGCCGATCAGGCAGAAGGCGACGACATCCATGCCGAGCGCCGGCGCATTGAGGAGCGCACGGTAACCGCGGATGATGCCGGCCTCTTCCAGTCGCCTGACGCGGCGTAGGCAAGGCGGCGCCGAGATGCCGACGCGGCCGGACAACTCGACATTGGTCATACGACCGTCACTCTGCAGCTCTCGCAGGATCTTCCAGTCGATGGCGTCGAGATCGGCTTTGAGCGGCATGATCGGCTTTCGCGCAAGAATCTTTCGCGATTTTGTAATTTGGTTTCGCGCACGAGGCCACCCCTTTGCGATGATTTTTCTGCAACTGGCTGCGATATGGCCCTGTATACCGCTATGAAGCTTTCCGGGGACGAAGGCCAAGCTGCCTTGCTGGCTTGGCGGGCAGCACTTACATTACCGGCAACAAAACCACGGCCCTCGCGCCGCAGGGGACTTTTTCATGAACACCAAACACGCGCCCGTTCTCATCATCGGCTCCGGGCCGGCCGGCTACACCGCGGCGATCTATGCCGCCCGCGCCATGCTGAAGCCGATGCTTGTCGCCGGCCTGCAGCAGGGCGGTCAGTTGATGATCACCACCGACGTCGAAAACTATCCGGGCTTCGCCGATCCGATCCAGGGCCCCTGGCTGATGGAGCAGATGCTCAAGCAGGCCGAGCATGTCGGCACCGAGATCGTCAACGACATCATCACCGAGGTCGACCTCAATGTGCGGCCGTTTCGCGCCACCGGCGATTCCGGCACCGTCTACACCGCCGACGCTTTGATCATCGCCACCGGCGCGCAAGCCAAGTGGCTGGGTATCCCGTCCGAGCAGACGTTCATGGGCTTCGGCGTCTCGGCCTGCGCCACCTGCGACGGCTTCTTCTATCGCGGCAAGGATGTCGCCGTGGTCGGCGGCGGCAATTCGGCGGTGGAGGAGGCGCTCTACCTCGCCAACCTCGCCAGGAGCGTCACCGTCATTCACCGCCGCAACGATTTCCGCGCCGAGCGTATCCTGCGCGAGCGGCTGTTCAAGAAGGACAATGTCCGCATCATCTGGGATACCGTCGTCGACGAGATCACCGGGCAGCCGGGCAAGGCACCGCTGCCGCCTTCGGTCGACGGCTTGAAGCTGCGCAATGTGGTGACGGGCGAAGTGTCGCGGCTGCAGGTCGATGGCGTCTTTGTCGCGATCGGCCATGCGCCGGCGGTCGAGCTTTTCATCGGCAAGCTGAAGCAGAAGCCGAACGGCTATCTGTGGACGGCGCCCGATTCGACCCGTACCGACGTTCCCGGCGTTTTCGCCGCCGGCGACGTCACCGACGATGTCTACCGGCAAGCGGTTACAGCTGCCGGGCTCGGTTGCATGGCCGCGCTCGAGGCGGAGAAATATCTGGCGGGGATCGAGGTTCACCGCGAAGCGGCGGAATAATCGATCGGCTGAAAAAAGCCGTTTAAAAGCCTGATTTTTCATTCAGACGCCAAGGGCAACACGAGGGGAATCATGGCGCTGGACTGGGACAAGCTACGCGTGTTTCACGCTGCGGCGGAGGCTGGGTCGTTTACCCATGCCGCCGAAACGCTGCATCTGTCGCAGTCGGCGATCTCGCGGCAGGTCAGCGCACTGGAGCATGACGTCGGCGTGGCGCTGTTCCATCGCCACGCGCGTGGCCTCGTGTTGACCGAGCAGGGCGAGATGCTGTTCCGCACGGCACATGACGTGCTGATGAAGCTGGAGACGATCAAGTCGCGGCTGACCGAGACCAAGGATCGCCCGTCCGGCGTGCTGAGGGTCACAACAACGGTGGGGCTCGGGGCCGGCTGGCTGACCGAGCGCGTGCAGGAATTCATCGAGCTCTACCCCGAGATCAGCCTGCAGCTCATCCTCGCCAACGAGGAACTCGACCTCACCATGCGTCAGGCCGATTGCGCCATCCGCCTACGCCAGCCGCAGCAGCCGGATCTTATCCAGCGCCGGCTGTTCACGGTGCATTTCCACCTTTATGCGTCGCCTTCCTATGTGGCGAAGTTCGGCAAGCCCGCCTCGATCGCCGAGCTCGGGAACCACCGGATCGTCACCTTCGGCGTGCCGGTGCCCTCGCATCTGTCGGAGCTGAACTGGCTGGAGACGGTCGGCGATTTCGAGGGCGGGCAAAGGGTGCCGACGCTGCAGATCAACGACATCCTGTCTATCAAGCGCGCGGTCCAGGGCGGCGCCGGCATCGCCATGCTGCCCGACTACGTCATCAACAAGGACTCGAACCTCGTCCAGTTGCTGCCCGAAACCGAGGTGCCGTCCTTCGACACCTATTTCGCCTATCCCGACGCGATGAAGAACCAGGCGAAGCTGCACGTGTTCCGCGATTTCATCATCGCCAAGGCGCGCAGTTGGTCCTACTAGCAGGACCTGCCGATATTCGGGTGGTGCCGGCCTGACCTGGCCCACGACAGGGACTTAAGCGCACCATGGCGTGGGGCAGCCAGCCGGAGACAGCGCGCCCGGGGCGGAGACAAAGAACAAGGCGCTGCCGGCAATTGCCGAAAAAGTTCGCATCGGGCTCTCCTGCCGCAGAAATAAACGCGACCAGCCCAAGTTCGCATCATTGTGAATTTAGCGTATTTCGGCACCGGAATCTGACCCGGTTTGCATATCAGCGATCGCTTTCAGTCCGGAACGGCTCTGGATTCGGCGATTTTTTCTGGTCCTATCGGTTCTCGCGACGGATTAGACCACAGCCTACCTCTTTTTGCATGCGTGTGTTGCAAAATAGATGCTTGTTTCTTGGGCATGATGAGCACATATATAGTTCATCTCCAGGGCGCGTTCTCCTCCCATTAGCGCCCTCGAGTGTTCCCCTCTGGAGGTTAGCCCTAATCGGCACTTCCAATCAAACTCAGCCGGATCTTTATTGATCCGGCTTTTTTGTTGCGCCGAAGTCACGCCGACACCAGAAATGCGTGCGCGCGGCCCGCGTAACAGTGACATGTAACATCGGGTAACATGTCGCAGACGCACTCTATCGATTAGGTAGATCCATAGGACGCGGTTGGTCGGTCCGGGAGATGGGGGCATCACTCGGACAGGCCGGGCTCAGGCAGCTACCGCGTCCGATCCATTTCCTGATGCGGCGGACCTGCCGTTGCCTCCCAAGGAAGACAGTCCGCAATAAGAACGGCGCCCGGACGATCCGGGCGCCGTTTTCGCGTCTTCAACAAGATCCGATCAGGCGGCCTTGCCGTTGGCGTTCATCGCCTCGTCGGCGAGGCGCCCGGTCAGCTCGGCCATATGGTCGAAGACGGCCTTGTAGCTGGCGACGCCTGCCGTCGCCGAGCGCAGCTCGATGATCAGGTCGCCGATCTCGGCCTGGGGCATGGTCGCTTCGACCACGTCCCAGCCCGGCCAGCCGGGCCGCGCGTCATAGCCAAGGATCTGGCCGCGCCGCTGCGGGATCAAAGCGATAATCCTCGAGGTCGCATCTGAAGGCGTGACGATCTCGACCTTCATGATCGGTTCCAGCAGAACCGGCGAACAGGCCGCCATGCCTTCCTTCATCGCCAGCTTGGCCGCCATCTGGAAGGCCATGTCGGACGAGTCGACGGCATGATAGGAGCCGTCCGAAAGGTTGACGGCGACATCGACCACCGGGAAGCCGAGCGGACCGGATTTCAGATAGTCGCGGATGCCGGTCTCCACCGACTGGATGTAGGTTTTTGGCACGACGCCGCCGGTGATGGTGTCGGTGAACTGGAAACCCGTGCCGCGCGGCAGCGGCTTGATCTCGATCACCACGTCGCCGAACTGGCCGTGGCCGCCCGACTGTTTCTTGTGGCGGCCGCGCTGCTGCGCGGATTTGCGGATCGTCTCGCGATAGGGCACCGCCGGCGAATGGCCATCGATCGGGATCTGGTTCTTGCCCTCCAGCCGCTCGCGCACGACGCGCAGGTGCATTTCGCCATGGCCCGACAATACGGTCTCCGCGGAATCCTGGTTGTGGTGCAGGCTGAGCGAGGGGTCTTCCTCGGCTAACCTCTGGATCGCTGCCGACATCTTGACCTCGTCCTTGCGCTCCTTGGGGCGCAGAGCGAATGCGAACACCGGTTGCGGGGGCTCCAGGGCGATCAGCGGCTTGATGCCGCCCTTGGCCGAACTCAGCGTTTGGCCGGTCCTGACATTGTCGAGCTTGCCGAGCGCGACGGTATCGCCAGCCTTGGCCGACGGCAGCTTCAACTGGTCTTTGCCAAGCATCTTGTAGATGCCGGAGACCTTCGTCGTGTCGCCGCTGGAGAGGAAGAGTTCGGCCGCGTCGGCCACCTGGCCGGAAAGCACACGCGAAATAGACAGTTTGCCGCCATGCGCGGTGTGGATGGTCTTCATCACCTGCACGACCGTCTGGCTGCCATCAGGCGCGCCAAGGCGCTTGCGCGTCGCCTCGACGTCAGGCGCGTCGTGGCGGATAGCTTTCAACAGGCGCAGCACACCGTTGCCCTTCTCGGCGGTACCGATCAGCACCGGCGTCACCGAGCCGGCGCGCAGGTCAGCGGCAAGGTCATCGAAGATCGCGTCCTTCGGCGGCTCGATCTCCTCCAGCAACTGCTCCATCAGCTGGTCGTCATGGTCGGCCAGCGTCTCCAGCATCGAGAACCGTGCCTCGAGCTCGCGCGCCTTGTCGTCGTCCGGAATCTCGGCGACCTGGCTTTCGGCATATTCGCGGTAGACATAGGCGCGCTCCAAGGCCAGATCGATCGAGCCGATGACGACACCATCCTTGCGCAATGGAATCTGGCGCAGCAGCAGCGGCGCCGAACTGGCCGGCTGCAGCATCTTTAGCGTCTCGCGCACGCCGGCGACCGCCTTGTCCACCTTGTTGAGGAACAGGATGCGCGGCACGCCGAGATCGTCGAGCTTGCGCATGATGAGCTGAAGCGCGGGTATCTTCTTTTCGTCCGCTTCGGCCACGACCACGGCGACATCGCAGGCGGCAAGCACCGGCTCCGCCTCGAAGGCGAACTCGATGGAACCGGGGCAATCGACGAAGGTGAACTGCTCGCCCATGAATTCCGTCGTGGCAAAGGTCGCCTCGACGCTCATGGCGTGGGCGCGGGCTTCTGGCGAATGATCGGAAACCGTGTTGCCCGATGAGACGGGATTCTGGCGGGGAATGGCGCCCGTGCGGGCGAGGATAGCTTCGAGAAGTGTCGTCTTACCGCTTGCGAAGGGACCGACTATGGCGATGCATTTCGGTCCCGTGCGTCGTCCTCCGGCGCGATTACCCATGGCTGACCTCCACTCAGGCGTTTCCCTGGGAGCGGCGGCCGGCCTGTTCAGCCGTCGCGGGCGGGGTTGTTGCTCACACCTGCCAAGGCCATCGTCACACGGGTTCGCGGAGAGGGCAAGGAAAATAGGAAATGCGCCGGCTTTGGTTTTGTGCTCGGTTTCGAACAGCCCGGTGGCTCAAGCGCTCAAAGGCGATTGCGTCGGTCGCCATATAGCAAGAAACTGACCTCCCGCTGCGGCGGACCGGTCCCTAACGATTTGAGAGTTTCTACGATGAAGATCATTGCGTGCGGCAGCGTGCCGACGATCATCGCGCCTGAAAAGTATTTCACCGGCAAGGTGCTGCAGACGCCGATCATCGAGAAGGAGGCGCCGGCGCGGCTGAGGGCAACCCTGGTCAGTTTCGAACCGGGCGCCCGCACGCATTGGCACACGCACCCGCTCGGCCAGACGCTCTACGTCACGGCCGGCGCCGGGCTTGCGCAAACGTGGGGCGGGCCGATCGAGGTGATCAGGGCCGGCGACGTCATCTCCTTCGCGCCGGGCGAAAAGCACTGGCACGGCGCCGGGCCGAAGACCACGATGACGCATGTCGCCATGCAGGAAGCGCTGGACGGTGTCCATGCCGAGTGGCTCGAGGCGGTCTCCGACGAACAGTATGGCGGCTGATTGCCGTCCAACAAAAAACCCGGCGCGAAGCCGGGTTTTTGTGGATGGCGGCGTTGCCGATCAGGTCAGCGACGCAGTGAAGCGCTGGATGCGGGTGCAGGCTTCCTCCAGCAGCGCCTCCGATGTTGCGTAGGAGATGCGGAAGTTCGGGCCGAGGCCGAAGGCCGATCCGAACACAACGGCAACGCCTTCGGCGTCGAGCAGCTCCGAGCAGAAGGCTTCGTCATTGTCGATGACCTTGCCGGCCTTCGTCTTCTTGCCGATCAGCTCAGCGCAGGACGGATAGACGTAGAAGGCGCCTTCCGGCGATGGGCACGAGATGCCGCGCGCCTGGTTGAGCATCGACACGACGAGGTCGCGCCGGCCCTGGAAGATCGCCTTGTTCTTGGCGATGAAGTCCTGCGGGCCGTTGAGCGCCTCGACGGACGCCCATTGCGCGATGGTGCAGGCGCCGGAAGTCTGCTGGCCCTGGATCATGTCCATTGCCTTGATCAGCGGCACCGGGCCGGCGGCGTAGCCGATACGCCAGCCGGTCATGGCATAGGCCTTCGACACGCCGTTCATGGTCAGCGTGCGCTCGTAGAGGCTCGGTTCGACCTCGGCGATGGTCTTGAAGAAGAAGTCGCCATAGGTCAGGTGCTCATACATGTCGTCGGTCAGCGTCCAGACATGCGGGTGCTTGAGCAGCACGTCGGCCAGGGCCCTGAGTTCACGCTCGGTGTAAGCGGCGCCCGATGGGTTGGACGGCGAGTTCATCAGCAGCCATTTCGTCTTCGGCGTGATCGCCCTTTCCAGCACCTCAGCCGTTAGCTTGAAGCCGTTGTCGATCGAGGTGTCGGCAAAGACGGACGTGCCGCCACAGATCGCCACCATTTCCGGGTAGCTCACCCAATAGGGGCGCGGGATGATGACCTCGTCGCCGGGGTTCAGCGTCGCCATGAAGGCGTTGAACAGGATCTGCTTGCCGCCGGTGCCGACGATGGTCTGCTCCGGTCGGTAGTCGAGATTGTTCTCGCGCTTGAATTTTTTGGCGATCGCCTCGCGCAGCGGCGCGATGCCGGAGACCGGCGGGTACTTGGTCTCGCCACGCCGGATCGCCTCGATCGCCGCGTTCTTGATGTTATCGGGCGTGTCGAAGTCCGGCTCGCCGGCGCCGAGGCCGATGACGTCACGGCCGGCATTTTTCAGCTCACGCGCTTTCTGCGTCACCGCGATGGTCGCGGAAGGCTTCACGCGGGAAAGGGCGTCGGCAAGAAAGGCCATGACAGAGCGTCTCCAAGAGAAGGGCGCGGCCAGGAGCGGCCGCGGCGCCTCTCATGTCGCATCATCGGGCCAAGCGCAAGCATTGTCGGGTGATCCAGAGGTCAAGGTGGCGTGAGCGGCAACTATAAATTCATCAACGAGCGGTAAACCCTTGGCTGGCAGGATGGCAGATCGAATTCCGCTTATTCTGCGGAGCGAGGGACCTTTGTCGCGCAGCATCGGGCTTGCCCATATCATCCGTCATGATGACGGCACCTCAAGCGGTGTCTGGGGAATCTACACGCTGCAGAGCGCCTTCCAGCCAATCTTCGCCTTCGATGGAGGCAAGCTTTCGCTCGTCGCCTTCGAGGGGCTTATCCGCCCGTTCCGCGACGGTGAGCCGCAATCGCCGATGAGCTTCTTCGGCACTTGCCCCGCAGGCGACCGGCTGCATATCGAGGCGCTGACCAGGACGCTGCATCTGCTCAACGCCGGCGGCTGTCTGCCGCAAGAGGCGTCGATTTTCGTCAATTTCGATCCGTCGGTGTTCACCGACCGCGCCATCGTCGACAAGGCGCTGCGCGACATGCGGCTGGTGCTGCACGAGGCCGGCATCGACCCGCGCCGTATCGTGTGCGAGGTCACCGAGCAGAAATCGGCTTCGCAGGAAACGCTCTACAGCTTCGTCGAGGCGCTGCGCGCCAACGGGTTCCGCATCGCCGTCGACGATTACGGCGCCGACGAATCCGACATCAACCGCATAAAGGAATTGCGGCCGGACATCGTCAAATTCGACGCCAACTGGATCACGCAGCTGATGGAGTCCGGAGCCGGATTCGCGCTGCTGACGACGATGGTGACGAGCTTCGAAAATCAGGGCATCCGCACGGTTTTCGAAGGCATCGAGGAAGGCTGGCAGCTCGAGCTCGCCGAGAAATCCGGGGCGTCAATGGTGCAAGGCTATGTGCTTGCCCGGCCGGAGCTGGCCTCGACCAGTCTTCGCGTCTTCGGCAAGAGTGTGCAGGCGCCCGCGGCCGGGCAGGGCAAGACGACAGCGGCCGCCAGTCCCGCTCCGGTGGCGTCAGCTCGCCCAACCAAGGCGTTTGGGCGCAAGGTGACGCCATGATCGGGCGGCCCGACAGGCAGCGCCCCGAAAGGCGGCGAAGTGTCGCCGAAGCGATCTTCGAAGACGAGATCGGCCTTCAATTCGGCGTCTATGGCGGGTTCCGGCTGTGGAGCGCCTACCAGCCGATCTTCGCGCCGCGTGGCAGATCGCTGCAACCCGTCGCCGTCGAGGCGCTGATCGAGCCGCGGCGCGTCGCGACGCCCGTTGCGCCGCAAGTTTTCTTCGACAGCGTTGTGGCAAAGGACCGGCTGTTCGTCGAGACGATGTGCCGAATGCTGCATCTCGGCAACTACCGCAACATCGGCGTCGATGGCCTTACCCTGTTCTTCAACTACAATCCGATGATCAACGATCATTTCGGGCGGGCGCTCGCCGAGATCCGGCTGATGGCCAGGCATCTCGGCGATTTCGGCCTCGAACCGGCCATGCTGGTCTGCGAGATCACCGAGCAGGCAGCCGACGAGCATGTGCTCGCCGGTCTCGTGCGCGAGATGAGGCGTGACGGTGTCCGCATCGCCATCGATGACTTCGGCACTGGACATTCGACCGAAGCGCGCATCAGCCTGCTGTCGCCCGACATCGTCAAGATCGACGGCGGCTGGTTTGCCGAGTTCTGCCGCCATGCAGCCGCCGAGCGGTTCTTCCGGCCGCTGGTTTCGACGCTGCACGACCGCGGCGCCAAGGTGCTGGTCGAGGGCATCGAGCATGCCACGCATCTGCGCGTCGCGCTCGATGGCGGCGTCGACCTCCTACAAGGATATCACCTCGCCCGCCCGGCGCTCGCCGGCACCATCTTCAACGAAGAGCCGCTGGCGATCGATGCGCTGCTCGGTATGGACAACAAGGTAGTGCCTCTGCATCAGCGCCGCTGATGCTTTCACTCAAAAACAAATCACTGGATGAACCCCGCACAGGCGAGTTAGAGGCAGCTGATCGTTCGTCGCGCGCGGAGAGGGCCATGATCCTTTATGACATGATCGACAGCGGCAATTGCTACAAGCCGCGTCTGTTGATGGCAAAGCTCGGCATTCCCTTCACCCGCATCGAAGTGAGCTCGCACACCGGGGAGACGCGCAAGGCCGACTATGTCGCCAAGAACCCCAACGCGATGGTGCCGCTGATCGAGCTCGACGACGGCCGACGCATCGCTGAATCCAACGCCATTCTGCTCTATCTCGCCGAAGGCACGCGCTTCCTGCCGGCCGACAGATATGAGCGGGCGCTAGCGTATCAGTGGCTGTTCTTCGAGCAGTACAGCCACGAGCCCTATATCGCGGTGCGCAAGGCGCTGCTCACATTTCCCTAGAGGGCGAAGGATGCGACGCCGGAACGGTTGGCGCTGACCTTGGAGCGCGGCAACAAGGCGCTCGGCGTGATGAACAAGCATCTGGAGCAGAACGCCTTTTTTGCCGGCGCCAGCTACAGCGTCGCCGACATTGCGCTCTATGCCTACACTCACACCGCCGAGATGGGCGGTTTCCAGCTCGACGCCTATCCGGCCGTGGTGGAGTGGCTGAAGCGGGTCGAGACGGACAAGGGGCACGTGCCGATCGAGTGGGTGGGGTAGTCTGTTTCTATGCCGCAGCATTTTGCAGCCGCCGAATGCTGGCTATTTGATGAGACGATCGTATTCGGCATGGGGTGCCGATCCAGATCCAGTCGAAGCATCAGCGCTTTCGAGGGCCAAGGCCCGATAAGTGTCGTCTATCCTCGCCGACCAAAGCTCTCCCACCTTTTGAAATGGAGGGATGGATGTCGCGGATTGGTCTCATCGAAGTGAAGTTCTTGTCGGCCGGTACGGCGAACTGCCTTTGGTCACGCAGTTTGCCGGCAGCAAAGTGGGACCACAAGCGCGGGCGGCGGCTTGCCAATTCAGGCAACAAAAAAGGCGGGACAATGCCCGCCTTCCTATGCCGGTAGCCTGATCGGAAGCGTTGGGGCCGGGCCGGCAGCTATCTGCTGTTCCAGCTTGTCGGGTCCTTTCGCTCCGGCGCGCTTATCGCACGACCGTCAGTACATCCGTGACTTGCCGCCCGCTCCAGGCTCTCGCCCGGTGCGCGTCGCTAACTAGGCGCATTGTGCAATGCCAGGCGATCACGCCCGGCTGCAAAATGCCAGCGCCAAATCAGGCTGCCTTGCTCAGAGACCCAGCAGCGGACTTGCCGGTGCGGCGGTCCTGCTCGATCTCGAAGCTGATCTTCTGGCCTTCAACGAGGGTGGTCATGCCAGCGCGCTCGACGGCGGAGATGTGGACGAAAACGTCCGCGCCGCCATTGTCGGGCTGGATGAAGCCGTAGCCCTTGGTGGCGTTGAACCACTTAACCGTACCAGTTGCCATGTAGAGTCCTTCACATTTGCTTCGTTTGACCGGACCAAAGCCCGGCCGGTGGTATCGAAATTTTGGAGATAGACGTCAGCAAACGCGAAGATCGCGGCCCGATCGATCGGCCAAATTCAATGCGCCGGATATAGTATGGTTCGCGAACGAAAACAAGATGGCGTTACCGGCATGTGCCGCGATAGCGTCCAACGGAGCCCACTGCGCTTGGAAGGTTTGCAGCCGGGGATGCGTTGTGGAGGGAAGATGCGCTTGCTGTTGAGGGAGAAGATCATGAGGACAATTCTGCTTGCCGCCTGCCTGATGTTGGTGGCCGCCGAGGCGCAGGCCGTCTCGCGCTACGACCCGACGCGCATGAGCTGCGACCGCGTGCGGGCGACGATCGCCAGGCAGGGCGCGGTCATCCTGCGCTATCAGTCGACGCGCGTGCCGGGACTGCCGCTTTATGACCGCTATGTGCGGGACGAGCGCTTCTGCAACATGGGCGAGGTGAGAGCGCGGGCCTATGTGCCGAGCGCCGATACTAAATCCTGCCCCGTCTATATCTGCAAACGGCCGGACTTCGACCGGCATTTCCGACGGCGGATCTTCCCACGCCATTAGAGTCCTTTCGGCAAGCTGTGTCAGAACGCGAATGATGCCTGAGCGGCCGGCGGCGGACCGACCCGCACGCCTTCCATGGCCAGCATCTTCTCCTTGGTGGCCGAGCCGCCAGTAGCCGAGAAGCCGCCGATCTTGCCCCCCGCGGCAAGGATGCGGTGGCAGGGAATGACCAGCGGCACCGGATTGGCGCCGAGGGCTGCACCGGTTTCGCGGGCAAGCCCGGCATGGCCGGCCCGCTTGGCCAGTTCGCCATAGGTGGTGGTCTCGCCGAAGCCGAGCTTGCGCGCAGCGTCATAGATGGCGAGGCGGAAATCGTCGACGCCGTCGAGATCGACCGGCACGCCGGAGAAATCGACATCCTCCCCGGCCGCATAGGCCTTGATCGAGGCGATCAGTTCGACCACCCATTGCGGCTGTTCGGTGGAGGTAGAGACGCCGGCATGGCGAAACAGGCGGCGCTCGACCGCTTCGCGGCTACGCTCGGGCAGGCAGAGCCGGATCAGGCCCTTTTCGCTCCAGGCGATGCCCATGAAGCCGATCACTGTTTCTAACACTGCGTGGCCGGCCGTGATCGGCAATGCGTTTTCCATGGGTGCGCTCCTTTCCGCAAACTGCGACAAACGGGTACATCTCCAGTACAGATGGGGAACAATATCGCAGTTTGCTTCGAGTCTCGCCACCCGAAAGCTGCACACTGGCCCTGATTGCCCGGTTGGAATCGCTGGTGTAAGGACTTTTCAACAACGGACAATCGGACCTGCAGGGCTTGGCAGCGAAAATCATCCTCACCGCGATCGGCGTGCTCGTTGCCGCTGCCGGCCTCAGCGGCTGTACCTCGACCTCACAGATGAAACCCTCGCCGGCGCTTGCGGCGGCATCGACGCCGGCCGCCGAGGACGACACACCAACCATCGCGCTGCCCGAAACCGTTGCTGTGCTGCCGGAGCCTTCCGGCCTCGCTCAGGTGCAAACGGCGGCGTTGACCGGCGATGCCGTGGCCCTGACGACGGCACCTGGGGCGACGGCGCCTGGCGCGACGACGGCTGGCGCGCCGTTGCCGCCGCCCGCGCAGCCCGGCGCCGCCCTCCCGCCGCCGGCGCAACCTGCCGCGTTCGCCGGCTCGACACCCGTGGCCGGGCAGTTTCCGCCGCCGCCCGTGCTGATGGCCGGCGCATCGCCGACCGGCCCCGGTGCGCTCAAGCAGGCCGCCGTCTACCGGACTGCCGCTGTTGCCATGCCGGTCACCGGCCAATCTGCGAAGGTGGTTCCCATGCCGGGCGTGCAGCAGGTCGCCTATGTGATGCCGCAGAACCCGGCGCTGCTTGCCCAACCGGGCCCCCAACAGGATGCCACGGGTCCGCGCGCCGAGATCGAGCGGCTGATCGAGAAATATTCGGCGATCTACGAAGTGCCGGTCGATCTGGTGCGCCATGTCGTCAACCGTGAGAGCACCTTCAATCCGAAGGCCTATAATCACGGTCATTGGGGGCTGATGCAGATCAAGCACGCGACGGCACGCGGCATGGGCTATGACGGGCCGGCAGCCGGCCTGTTCGACGCCGAGACCAATCTCAAATACGCTGTCAAATATCTGCGCGGCGCCTGGCTGGTCTCGGGCGGCAACGCCAAGCGGGCCGACCAGCTCTATCAGACGGGCTATTATTACGACGCCAAGCGCAAGGGCCTCCTCGATCAAACGGGTCTCGGCGTCGACCGCCGCCGCCTGCAGCCAGGCGCCTGAGCGCCGGCAACGAGGCGCGTCCCATCGGTCTTTGGGGCAGTTGCATGCGTGACACTGACAGCCGCCGGCCGCCGACCCCAAACGATGTCCGCCTTAACCGATTTTGATCGCAGCGCCGCAGCGTCCAAGGCAACCTTGCGATGCCGGGCCCGTTTCCGGCCGATGGCGAGGCTGAGCTTTTGCGGATTTTGCAGACTGGCGCTGCCTTTGGCGGCGGGGATTTTGCTGGCCACGTCGGCCGATGCCAAGCATCGTCACAGGCAGCCGCTGACACCGCGCATGGAGCAGCCGTTGACGCAGCGGGCGGATCAACCACTGCGGCCGAGGAGCAAGCACCGCGTGAGATCGCGCGGCAAGCAGCAAGTCGCGCCAAAGCTGGCGCAACAGCAAACGCAGGACCAGCCGATCTTGCCCGCCGATGCTCTGGTGCCAGAACCACGGCCCGCGGAAGCGCAAAAGGCCGGCACCGCAACGCTGGAAGAGCAGAAGGCTGCCGGTCCAAAGGACGCTGACGCATCTGACCCGATCAATCAGGAAAAGTCTCGTGAGGGAAAGCGGCAGCATCCCGAGCCTTCGGCCACCGAGCCGTCAACCGACACGGAAGGCGAACCTGAGGCGCCGTCTGCGGTGCCGATTCCGACGCAACGACCCGACATCGCGGAACCGAAGCCGCCCGCTGCCGCACCGAAGCCACCTGAAAAGCCGGCTGATACCCACGACAACAAAATACTGCCCGATCCGCGCTCCGCTGAGCTGCCAGCCGACAAGATGCCGGCGGAGGAGGTTGCCTGCCGTGAGCGCCTCAAGACGCTCGGCGTCGAATTCGAGGAGCACAAGGCCGAGCACGACGCCGAGATCGGCTGCTCCATTCCCTATCCCATCGTCATGAAAACATTAGGAAAATCGATCAGTATAGGCGCCGGAGCCGAACTCAACTGCCAAATGGCGGAGGCTGCGGCACGATTTGCCGTCGAAGTCATCCAACCCGCCGCGAAGGCCGAATTTGGCGCCGATCTCAAATCGATCGGCCAGGCCTCCGCCTTTGTTTGCCGCCCGCGCAACGGTGGTGGAAAGCTTTCGGAGCACGCCTTCGGCAATGCGCTGGACATCGCGTCCTTCACACTCTCCGACGGCAGGACGATCGAGGTCGGCCCGGTGCCGCCCGAAAAAGATGCAAACTTCCTGAACACGATCCGCAAGGCCGCCTGCGGGCCGTTCAAGACGGTGCTCGGCCCAGGCAGCGATCCGGACCACGCGCTGCACTTCCACTTCGACCTCGAGCCGAGACGAAATGGCGGAACGTTCTGCCAATGAGTGGGTGCGAAGAACAGATGCCGCAATTCGGCCCCAGGCGTGAATGCCGGCGCTGATCTTTCCTTTACTCTTGCCGACTAGACTTGTGCCATCCGGGGACAGGATGCCTTTCGATGGCCGCAATATTTGGCGCCAGCCTCGCCTTGGCGCGACTAAGCACTCGTGCGCGCTCCGTTGCCGTCAGAATGACAACGGGGCTCGCAATCACAGCGGTCTCGGCCTGCACCACCGGCGATGTCTTTTCGCTGCAGCCGGCCGTCGACGTCGGCAGCCAGACCTCCGCCATGCCCGAGGCTCCGCAATATTCCGGCATGCAGAGGCTTGTTCCGTCCGATCCCTACCTGACCCAGGCAGCCTATCCGCGCATGGATGAGCCCTTGTCTTCGCCCGAGCAGATGCCGGCCGGCGAGATCGACTGCCGCAATGAACTGAAACGGCTTGGCGTCGTTTACCAGGACATCCAGCCTATCCACGAAGGCCAGTGCGGCATCGACTTCCCGGTGAAAGTTTCAGCCATCGGCAGCGTCGAGATGAAACCGGCAGCGACACTGACCTGCAACATGGCCGCGACCTTCGCCGCCTGGACCAGGAACGAGCTCGTGCCGGCAGCCCGCTGGCGCTATTTCTCCGGCGTCAGGGCGATCCACCAGGGCTCGAGCTATTCGTGCCGCAAGATCGCCGGCGAGGGCGTCTTGTCGGAGCACGGCAAGGGCAATGCGCTCGACGTCATGAGCATCGAGCTCAACAATGGCAACGACATCGACGTTCGCAAGCCTGGCCTGTTTGCGTTCCGCACCCGCGGCTTCCTCAACAATGTTCGCGCCGACGGCTGCCAATATTTCAACACGGTCCTCGGCCCGGGCTACAATTACGACCACCGCAACCACTTTCACTTCGACGTCAAGAATCGCAGGAACGGCTACCGCGCCTGCCGCTGACCTTCGGCCTACTGCCCAACCGGCCCAACACCGCATAGAGTGGGCCGGGCACAGGCTTGGGAGTGGTCTCTCGTGGGTGAGCGAAGCCTTAGGCGACGCGCGGCGATCTGGCTGGCGGCTTTCTGTGCTTTCTATCTTGGCTTTGCCTACCTTGCCGCGCCGGAATTCTGGACCTGGCGGGAGCACGGCTTCCGCACGCAGCGCTTCGAGATGGTGACGCATACGCCGCAGGGCATTCCCGGCGACCCTATCAATGTTGGACTTGTCGGCACCGAGAAGGAGGTGGTCCACGCTTTTGCCGTGGCCGGCTGGGACACGGCCGACGCCGTCACGCTCAGGACAGCGATCGACATCGGCGAGAGCGTCCTGTTCTCCCGACCCTATCCCGATGCGCCGATCAGCCGCCTGCTGTTTGAAGGCCGCGCCCAGGACCTCGCTTTCGAAAAGCCCGTCGGCGACAGCGCCGACCGGCGCCACCACGTCCGCTTCTGGCAGACAAATACCGTCGGCGATGACGGCCGCCCGCTCTGGCTGGGTGCCGCCAGCTTCGACCGCGGCGTCGGCTTGAGCCACGACACCGGTGCCATCACTCACCATATCGGCGCGGACATCGATGCCGAGCGCAACTTGCTGATCGGCGACCTCAGCACCGCAGGCATGCTGACATCGACCAGCGAGATCCCGGGGATCGGCGCGACGAAAAACGGCAGGAACGGCGGCGGCGATCCCTATTTCACCGACGGTATGGCGGTGGTTGGCGTGTTGAAGCAATTGCCCTAGCGCATCCGGCATTCTCGAAGCGGCAAACCGCGCAATTCGAAAAACGCCCAACCCGCTATTTTCGAATGCACCGCAGCAATGCTATTGACGCCGCATGCTATACCTCGAAATCGCCGTTGTGGCCGCCCTCATCCTGGTGAACGGCCTTTTGGCCATGTCGGAGCTGGCTATCGTCTCGTCGCGCCCGGCCCGCCTCAAGGCGATGATCGACCGCAATGTCAGGGGTGCCGGCCGCGCGCTGGCCCTCGGCTCCAACCCCGGCAAGTTTCTGTCCTCGGTGCAGATCGGAATCACCCTGGTCGGCGTCCTTTCCGGCGCCTTTTCCGGTGCCACGCTCGGCGAGCGACTGGCTCAATACTTGGCCTCGACCGGCATCCGCGAGAACATCGCCGACCCCATCGGCGTCGGCATTGTCGTCGCGGTCATCACCTACGCCTCGCTGATCGTCGGCGAGCTCGTGCCGAAGCAGATCGCGCTCAGGGATCCTGAGCGCGTCGCAGTCCGCGCCGCGCCGGCGATGACCATTCTCGCCAAGGTATCGGCGCCGCTCGTCTTTCTGCTCGACATTTCCGGCCGCGCGGTTTTGTGGTTGCTCGGCCAGGCCGGCGAGGCGGAAGAGAAGGTCACGGACGAGGAGATCAAGATGCTGGTCGCCGAGGCCGAGCATCACGGCACCATCGAATCCGACGAGCGCCGCATGATCGCCGGCGTCATGCGCCTTGGCGACCGCGCCGTGCGCGCCGTGATGACGCCGCGCACCGAGGTCGACTGGATCAACCTGCAATCCGACGAGGCGGCCATCAAGCGGCTTCTGATGGAGAGCCAGCATTCGCGCCTGCCTGCGGGCGACGGCAATGTCGATGCCATGATAGGGGTCATCCAGACGCGCGACGTGCTGGCCGCCCTTCTTGCCGGCAGGGTGTTGGATCCGCGCCAGCATGTGCGCACCGCGCCAATCGTCCATGATCAGGCCGACGCGCTCGACGTGCTGCAAAGGCTGCGGGAATCGGACGTCCCCATGGCGCTCGTCCATGACGAATACGGCCATTTCGAAGGCATCGTCACGCCGGCCGACATCCTGGAAGCGATCACCGGCGTCTTCCGCTCGGACCTCGATGCGGGCGAGGAAGAGAACGCGGTCAAACGCGAGGACGGCTCATGGCTGCTCGCCGGCTACATGCAGGCCGACGAGATGGCCGAGGTGCTGGGCATCGACTTGCCGGAGAACCGCGACTACGAGACGGTGGCCGGCTATGTGCTGTCACATCTGCACCACCTTCCCGCTACCGGCGAATGCGTGGACGCGCAAGGCTGGCGCTTCGAGGTGGTCGACCTCGACGGCCGGCGTATCGACAAGCTGATCGCCACCCGCCTGCCCGACGGCCACCGTCCGATGGCGCGCCGATAGCGAGCCTGGGGTCTGCCGGGTTTTCCCAACATCCATTCAGGCCAGTTCCTTGCGAAGAAAGACGCGGGCCTGCCCATCGAACCCGAACGGAACGCGGCCGAATTCCACATAACCGTGGCGGATGTAGAATCCAGGCGCCTGAAAGCTGCTTGTCTCCACGACGGCGCGTCTGCAGCCCCGCGCCTTTGCCTCTTCTTCGACGGCGGCAAGCAACCGGGCGCCGTAAGACAGACCGCGTAAATGCGCGGGCACGAAAAACATGTCCAAGAACAGAAGACCGAGTTCGGTCCTTCCCCATAGGCCGCCTAAAGCTTTGCCCGAGCCATCACACAATATGGCACATATGGGAATGCGGTCGTCCGTCCCTATGATGGCGACGTTATAGCGGTAGAGCGCCGCGGCGGCCTCGGCTTTCGCGGCTTCGTCCGTCGACAGGATGATTGGGAATTCTTGAGTCATGCGGATTTGCGCCTGCCCTGAACATGGCGAAAACGGATGAACTTCCAGCTTCGGCCGGCGTTCCGGAGAATGCTCGTCAACCTCTTCGTGTTCGGAACCTTGAAGAGAGGGTTTCCTCTTCACAAGGCGGGTTTGTCCGGGGCCGCGTGCATCGGTGCCTGCAGGACCCGTGAGCGTTTCCCGATGCTGATTGCCGGACCTCGCTTCGCTCCGATGATGTTCAATGAACCGGGTCTCGGCTTCCACGTCAGGGGCGAGCTCTACGCGGTCGACGACCGTGCCCTGGCCGGGCTTGACCGGATCGAATCCGTTGGCAAGCCCGGCAACCTGCGCGTCCCGATCGAGGTTGAGCCCATTGAAGGCGGTCCGCATGTCCTGGCGCAGGCTTACATGAAATCCCGCCGTCTCGCGGATCCCGTCCATTCGGGATATCTGGATTTCTACGACGATCGGCGTTTCAAACTTCACGCGAACGACTAAGGTTGCGCCCGAAGGATGCCCAATTGAAATCCGACTTTCTCCAGTATGTCTGACATAAAAGCGGCAGCAGAGCGAAATCCTTGAGCGATCGTCTGTCGAACGACCGAGGCTTCCGCAAATAAAAGGGGCGGCGCAAGCGCCGCCCGCAGATGATATTTTGGGAGGATGAAGCGGCTTAAGCCGCCTGGGCTTCACTGGCGATCGCGTCGGCGGCGCGCGCCGCCTTCAGCACCTTCGCCCACCAGGCAACGTCATTGATGAGCGCCGCCGCCGCCTGGTTCAGATGTTCGATCTCTTCCAGCTTCTTGTCGCCCTGGCGGACCGCAAGGAAATCGCCCCAGGCGATGTGCACTGCCGACTTGACCGGCGCCATTTGCAGCTCGACGGCGATCAGGCGAAGCTGCTCGACGGCGCGGGCGCCGCCGACGCTGCCATAGCCGACGAAACCAGCCGGCTTCTTGTTCCATTCATTGGCGGCGTAATCGATGGCGTTCTTCAAGACGGCGGTCGGCGCGTGATTGTATTCGGCCGCGGTGAAGATGAAGCCGTCGAACTCGGCGACCTTCTTCTGCCAGCGCTGCGCCACCTCGTTCTGCGACGGCGCCCAGGCGGAGGATGCGACCTCATCGAAGAACGGCAGCGGCCAGTCGCGCAAATCAACGACTTCGACGTCGATATCGGCATGCGTCTTGGCAATCTTGGCGATCCACTGCGTCGGGACGTCGGCGAAGCGGGCGGCGCGCGTCGAACCGACGACAATGGCGATTTTGGGTTTGGACATAAGCGGGCTCTCCTTGCGGGGGAATTTCGGTATCGTTTGGATACCGGCGCTATATGTGATACTGACAAAGTGGCGCACAAGGAGGCACATTTTTGTTACCGAGGCACCCGTACAACACTGAGGACTGCCGGGCCGTATCGGAAATCCTGCAACGGGTCGGCGACAAATGGACCGTTTTGGTGGTCGGCAAGCTGGGCGGCGGACCGATGCGCTTCAATGAATTGCGCACGGCCGTCGGCGGCATCTCACAGAAAATGCTGACCATCACCTTGCGCGGCCTGGAGCGGGACGGCTTTGTCACGCGCAAGGTTTTTCCGACCATTCCGCCGCGCGTCGATTACGAGCTGACCGAGCTCGGCCACGAGTTGCTGGTGCCGGTTGGCGCGCTCGGCGAATGGGCACGAAAGAATACCAATCGAGTACGCGCGGCGCGCGCGAAATTCGATGGCGAGCATCCCTGAAGGCCTTGAAGCGCAACGTGTTGCGAGCATCGCTCCGCAGCGTTGCTGACTGCGCAAGGAGTCTGCAGTTGTGTCTTTTTGACTTGTCGTATTCGAGGGCACATCAACCTTGATGCCCGCCCGACCCTGACGGCTTTGGTCGCGCCTGAGAGGAGCACTCAGGCTTTTGAAGTGGTACTGCCACGGGGCGCCAAGGAGCAGACTGCGCACATCGCTTCCTGACTCTGCTCCGCCCCGAGGCCATGCATCCACACTGTGCGCAGGAGCTCTTTTTTCACTTCTGCATAGGCAGTTATGCCGAGCAAGCAGGTAAGTGCGAGAAGGGCTGCCACGAGCCAGCCGTTCAGCATATGTTGACGCATTGTCTTTCCTACAGCGGCACGCACCGTCGGGCGCGGAAGCAACCATCGGATGTCGCCGGACGCACGTCCCGCGCAAGAGTTGTTACAAATTTGCCTATCCGGAAAAGCGTTCGCCGTCAGCTTTCGGCTGGGATCGGTTTCGGCTTGCCGTCGCCGTCGAGCGCCACCATGACGAAATCGGCATGGGTGACCTTCTCCATCAGGTCGGTGAGATAGCGCTGCGCCCAGGCCTCGACCTTGAGCGTCATCGAGGTGCGGCCGACGCGTTCAACATGGGTGTAGATGCAGAGCGTGTCGCCGATCTTCATCGGCTTGGCGAAGGACATCTCCTTCACTGCCGCCGTCACCACGCGACCCTTGGCGCGCTCGGCCGCGCGGATGCCGCAGGCTAGGTCCATCTGCGCCATCACCCAGCCGCCAAAAATGTCGCCGGCCGCATTGGCATCCGACGGCATGGCGAGCGTCCTCAATGTCAGGTCGCCGAGCGGCTTTCCGTCTGCGTAGTGCACCATGAGGGGTCCTCCAGCCGCTGCTTCCTGAAGCCGTACCAACGCCATCACGATGTCGCAAGCTTTGCTGAAGGCGAAGGACGCGTCGCGGCTCGGTCGCTTTTTTCACAAGCCATGCCGGAAGCCCCGGCGACGACGTGAGCCGGCAATGTCTAGGCTAAGCCCGGATCTCGGAGCCCGCCCGCGCATCATGCAGACTTATGATTTCATCATCGTCGGCTCCGGCTCGGCCGGTTCGGTGGTCGCGGAAAGGCTCTCGGCTTCCAGCCGCTTTTCGGTACTGGTGCTGGAGGCAGGCGGAACCGACCGCCGTTTCTATGTCCAGATGCCGCTCGGCTACGGGAAGACCTTCTTCGATCCGGCCGTCAACTGGAACTACAAGGCCGATCCCGATCCCGGCCTCGGCAACAATGCCGACCACTGGCCGCGCGGCAAGCTGCTCGGCGGCTCGAGCTCGATCAACGCCATGGTCTTCATTCGCGGCGCGCGCGAGGACTTCGATGCCTGGGCCGCCGCCGGCAATGCGGGCTGGAGCTATGACGACCTGCTCCCCGCTTTCAAAGCGTTGGAGGACAACGAGGCCGGCGCCGACCAATGGCGCGGGGTCGGCGGCCCCTTGCACATCACCGATTGCTCGAATGCGGTGCATCCGCTGACCAAGCGCTATCTGGCGGCCGCCCAGCAGGCCGGACTGCCGTTAAATCCGGATTTTAACGGCGCCTCCCAGGAGGGCGTCGGCGTCTACCAGATCACCACCAGGAACGGCCGCCGCATGTCCGCCGCCCGCGCGTTCCTGCGCCCGGCGATGAAGCGCAACAATGTGCGCGTCGAGACCAACGCGCTGGCGACGAAAATCCTGTTCGAGGGCAAGCGCGCCGTCGGCGTCGAGTACCAGCAAAACGGCGAAACCAAGAGGGTCCGCGCGGGCCGCGAGGTGATCCTCTCCGGCGGCTCGGTCAACTCGCCGCAACTGCTGCAGCTCTCCGGTGTGGGCCCGTCGGCGCTGCTCGGCGATCTCGGCATCCCGGTCGTCCACGCCAACGACAATGTCGGGGCCAACCTGCAAGACCATGTCGGCATCAACTACACCTTCAAGGGCAAGCTGCCGACGCTGAACCAGATCCTGCGGCCATGGTGGGGCAAGCTGCTGGTGGGCATGCAATACATCCTGCTGCGTTCCGGTCCGCTGTCGTTGTCGATGAACAATGCCGGCGGTTTCTTCCGCACCGACCCGTCGATGGCGCGGCCGAACATGCAGCTCTATTTCCAGGCCTTCTCCACCGTCATCCCCAAGAGCGGCGAGCGCCCGATCCTGACGCCCGATCCGTGGCCGGGCTTCTCCATCGGACTTTCCAATTGCCGGCCGTCGAGTTGCGGCGAGATCATGATCCGCTCGAAGGATCCGCGCGACTATCCGAAGATCACGGCGAACGCCTATTCGACCAACGCCGATGTCGACGAGATGCTGGCGGCGGTGAAGTTCGTGCGCAAGATCGCCTCGATGCCGGCAATGGCCGAGATCATCGAGGAAGAAGTTTTGCCTGGTCCGTCAATTACTTCCGATGCCGATCTGATTCAGGATTTCAGGAAGCGCTCGGGCACCGTCTACCATCCCGTCTCGACCTGTCGCATGGGTCCGGACGCTTCGCGCGCCGTCGTCGATCCCCGGCTTCGGGTGCATGGGCTCGAGGGCTTGCGTGTGATCGACGCATCGATCTTTCCCGACAACATCACGGGCAACACCAACGCCGCCGCAATCCTCACCGGATGGAAAGGCGCCGAGCGGGTTCTGGAGGATCAGAAATGAAAGTCACCGACGTCAAGACCTGGGTTGTCGGCAACCCGCCGCCCGGCATCGGCGGCAAGTATTTCATCTTCGTCAAGCTCACCACCGATGGCGGCGTGGTCGGCTATGGCGAGGCCTACAACGCCACCTTCTCGGCGCATGTCACTGCCAAGATGATCGAGGATATGGCCGAGCGCTACCTCATCGGGCGCGATGCGCACGATGTCGAGAACCTCTTCCGCCGCGTCTATTCCTCCGGCTTCACCCAGCGTCCCGACGTTTCCGGGATGGGCTGCTTTTCGGCACTCGAAATGGCCTGCTGGGACATCATCGGCAAGGAGGCCGGCAAGCCGGTCTACAAGCTGCTCGGCGGCCAGGTGCACGAGACGCTGCGCTCCTACACCTATCTCTATCCGCACACCGGCAGCGTCCATTCGGAAGACGCCCGCGGCCAGAACGTCTACAACGATCCCGACATGGCCGCCGCCTGCGCTCTGGAATATGTCGAGCAGGGATTTAACGCCGTCAAGCTCGACCCGGGCGGGCCCTACACGGCCTATGACGGCCATCAGCCGCGCCTGATCGACGTCGACCTCTCGGCGCGCATGATCAAGGCGATCCGCGAGGCGGTCGGCACCAGGGCGGACATCCTGTTCGGCACCCATGGCCAGTTCACCGCCTCCGGTGCGCTTCGTATGGCCCGTGCAATCGAGCCCTACGATCCGCTGTGGTTCGAGGAGCCGGTGCCGCCGGACATGCCCGAGGTGATGGCGCAGGTCGCTCGCGGCACCTCGATTCCTATCGCCACCGGCGAGCGGCTGACGACAAAATTCGAATTCGCGCGCGTCATCGAGAACCGCGCCGCGACCATCCTGCAGCCGGATCTCGGCCGCTCCGGCGGCATTCTCGAAACCAAGAAGATCGCCGCCATGGCCGAGGCCTACCACATCCAGGTCGCGCCGCATTGCTATTGCGGGCCGATCGTCGGCGCCGCCAACATCCAGCTTGCGGTGACTCTGCCCAACTTCCTCATCCTGGAATCGTTGAAGCAGTGGGACGGTTTTCACGCCACGCTGCTCAAGAAGAAGATCGAATGGCAGGATGGCCACGTCATCCCGTCGAAGGAGCCAGGCCTCGGTGTCGAGCTCAACGAGGAAATCTGCGAGGCGCACCCCTATAGCGGCAAGGACCTGCATCTGCAGATGATGCAGACGCCGCTGATGCCGTGACCGCGCGCCTCGCCTACGCCTTCATCGGCCTTGGTCATCTCGGCGGCAACCTTGCCGCCAGCCTGCTGCGCCACGGCTTCGCTGTTGCCGTTTTCGATCGTGACCCAGCGGCGGTTGCGCGTTTGGTCGCGCTCGGCGCTACGGCGGCGGCGAGCCCGGCGGATGCCGCGACCCGCGCCGGAAATGCGATCACCTGCCTGCCCTCGCCGAAAGTGAGCGAAGCTGTGCTCGCCGGTTCTGACGGATTGCTGGACGGCCTGGCCGCCGGCGGCACCTGGATCGAAATGTCGACCAATGGCCGCGACGAGATCCTGCGGCTGGCCGCACTTGCTTCGGCGAAAGGTGTCGAGACGCTGGAATGTCCGGTCACCGGCGGCGTGCACTTGGCGGCGGCAGGAAAGATCACCGCGCTGGTAGGAGGGGACGCCGCGCTCTACGAGCGCCACCGGCCGGCGATTCAGGCAATGTGCGCCAAATCGTTCCTGATGGGACCGGTCGGCTCGGGGGCGGTGATCAAGGTCATCACCAACATGCTGGCCTTCATCCATCTGGTCGCCGCCGGCGAGGCATTGATGCTCGCCAACCAGGGCGGGCTCGACCTCGCCCAGGCCTATCACGCCATCGTCGCGTCTTCCGGCAACAGCTTCGTCCACGAGACCGAAAGCCAGCTCATCCTGAACGGCTCCTACGACATCGGCTTCACCATGGACCTGGCTTTGAAGGATCTCGGTTTCGCGTTGGGCATGGCCAGGGATTTTCGCGTGCCGCTGCAACTGGCACCACTCGTCAACCAGATTTTCGAGGTCGGCAGGCAGAAGTATGGCGGTGGCGCCTGGTCGACCCAGATCGTCAAGCTTCTGGAGGATGCGGTCGGCACGGAGCTTCGCGCGCCAGGCTTCCCGGCCAAGCTCGAACTGTAATCCGCCAAAACTTTAGCCAGCTATTTCAATCGCCTAATCACACCGGCGGAATCAAACCTTCAGGCAGGCGATTCAACACCTGAGCGTCAATGCGCCGGGCAATATCTCGAAAGTTGCCGGAATCCGACCTGGCGACTCGCCGTCTATGTCGACTAGCGCTCCGTTCTTCTCAACGTCGCCTAGCGGTTCGACCAGCACCTTGCGACCGCGCAGGATGGTGATCGCCGGATGGTTGCGGTGGCGCCCGCCATAGAGGAGACGGATGTCGCGGATCAGCCCAAGCTTGCCGGCGGCGCGCAGGATGACGACATCGAACTGGCCGTCGGACAGATCGGCGTCCGGCGCAATCATCATGCCGCCACCGAAGAATTTCCCGTTGGCTACCGCCACCAGCGCCATGCGCGCCTCGACCGGCTCGCCGTCGTCTATGGTGATCCTGACCTCCTGGAAGCGATAGCGGATGAATTCCAGCACTGTGCGCCAGAAGAAAAGCGCTTTGGCCGAGACCCTGCCCTTGCGCTTGTCCGCATTGACCGCGCGATCGGTGGCGCCGGAGAGGCCGAGGCTGGCGATGTTGATGAAGTGACGGCTGGCGAGCGCGCCGTGGTCGTCGATGTAGCAGACGCGGCCGGCATCGACCTTGCGCGCGCCGGCGCCGGCGATACGCGCCAGTGCTTCCTCGATTTCGTCGGGCAGGCCGAGCCCTCTGGCGAAATCGATACCGGTGCCGCAGGGCAAAAGGCCGAGCGCGCTGGTCCGGCCGGTCTCATGCTCTGCCTGCAGCAGCCCGTCCGCCACCTCGCTGGCGGTGCCGTCGCCGCCGGCCGCGATCACCAGATCGCACCCGCTGGCCGCGAGGTCGATTGCCAATCGCTCGGCGTCGCCGCTGGTCTGCGTCTCGCGCAGCTCGAAATCTCCGAAATGCCTCTTGAGCGATGCGGCGGCTTCGGACCAATGCCGCTTGAGCTTGCCCCCTCCCGCTATCGGATTGAGAACCACCCCGACCTTCAACCTGATCTCCCCCGAGGCATATTGCGTGGAAGCGCAAGGCGACTCGGCTGATGCAGCGCCACAGCACTTTGCCGGCATTCAAACGCGGGCCGACTGGCGGGGCAAGGCTCATCGTCGAAAGGACCGCGGAAAATGGGGACAGGCTGTCTAAGGCGTTCGGCCCGCAAATTCCGAGACTTGTCGCATCGGTCCCCGATAATCCCGCTATCCACAGGTCCGCGTCTATTCCGCAAATTCCTTACCCGGCATACATTGAACCCATCTCAGGCGGCTACCGAACGCCCCGGCCGAAAGGCAGAAGCGCAAGGCGGATTTCCTGAGGCCCGTACGGCCCAGAACGAGAGCAGGTTCGCCTGCTGGAGGGACGGATGCCGAGACCTACGGGTGCCGCGGAAAGCGTGCGAACGCCGACGGCGGACCGATGCTGCCATGAAGGCGGGTGAAACCTTCGATGGTGCGCCGGCAAAGCCCGCAAGGGCGGAGATCGGCGTGGTCTGGAACGGACGCTGCCTTCGGGTGGCGACTGGCAGGACCGTCAAAATCAAGGCCGGCCTGGCGCGACGACTTTACGGAAGTTGCTGCCGTAACCGGTTCCTGATCTGACAGGGAGGCGCTGGGAGCAATCCCAGCGCCGACTGTTTCTTGGGCTGCCCCTTTCACCGGCCCTTTTCCCAGCGTCCTGCACCTCCCCAGCATCTGCCACTGATGCTTCCCCGCCACAGTCGCAAGCCAAGCAACGCGCCGACACTCTCAATTCACAATCGCGGCCAAATCCCGCCTTGTTCCCCGGCGATTGATCGCCTGGGAACGAAGTTCAAAGGGACAAGACCGTGATCAAGACCGCCCTTGTCGCCATGACCATTGTCGGCTGCGACTGCGACGCCAAGCTCTGCGAGTATATCGGCGAGACTCCCGCCAAATGGGCGACGATTGCCGACTGCGAAGCGGCGATGAAGAGCCAGATGCTGCATCAGCGCAATTTCAATTATCCGCTGGTTTCCGGCATCTGCCGCACCAAAGGGTCGGCATCGACTTCGGAGCTCGCAGCCAAAGCGTCAAGGCCGGAGCTGAGGCCGCCGAACCGCGTCGCCGAACCCATTGCCCCATTGCCGCCCGAGCTCAGCCGTCGGCCGAGCGTCCCGGTCGGCACGACGGTGACGGCCAGCGAGACGGAAGCCGCGCGGCCTGTTGCCTTCGAGGCCGCGGTCGACGGCGGCAGCGCCGTGCTCTATCGCACCAAGGCTGGTTATGCCGTGGTCAAGACCGATCTCGGCCGCGCGGCCAACGCGACGGTGGACATGGCAAAGCGATCGGCGAACTGGCTGGCGGGACTGGTGCCGAGCGGGCTGTAATCCAGCACCGGAAGCGCACGAAACCGGTATTCCAGGCACTTGAATATCAGCGCGCCTTACAGTTTGACCTTCAGCGTCTGCCAGAATTTGTCGATCATCGGTTGCTCGGTTGCGGTGTCCTGATCGCCGATGCGCGTGATGAACAGCAGCCCCTGATCGGCAAGACCGAAGCCGACGATCTCGAGATCGGCCTTGTCGGTACGCGTCTTCACCGTGGCTTTGATGCCGGTCAACTGCTTGCCGTCGGCGAGCTTGCGGGTCGTCGGCTCCTGTATCGGCGTGCCGCCCGCCTGAACCGACTCCTTGGTCATCTCCTGCAGCATCAGCTGATTGAGCGACACCGGATTCATCTTGCCGTATTCCTGCACCACGACGACGGTGCCGAGGGCCGAGGCAGCGAGGTATTGGGTGATGCTCTCGCCGAGATCCGTCTTGGTGACGGAAATGCTGCTCGGATGAACAAAGGAAAACCTGCCGCCGGAGAAAGTGGCGAAGTCGTTGCGGTCGAGCCGCACCCTGGCCGTCTTGCCGCCGGGCAAGGTCACGTCTGCATCCTCGCCGGGATCATCGCCGTGGCACCAAGTTTCATTCGCATGTCCTGTCCTCTCCGGCGCTCGGCGCTTTCGACTCTTTGACGACCGAGAGCGCTTCCGTTCCCGTTACCATCCGCTCGTGACGGATAGACTGACCACCCGGCAAAACCATAGGGGTACCGGAACGCTGCAGACGAAGGCCGCCGCTGGCGCGTCGGAACAATGCAGTGCCTGATTGATAATGCCGGCACGATGCGGGAAGATGAGCGCCTACCTGGAGTTGGGGGGCTTCATGACCTTTGCCGTTCGCGCCACACTAAGCTTGTTACTCGCACTCGCGCCCTTGCCTGTTCGAGCGCAGGACACCGATCAGGGTGACGACAAAACGGTGATGGTAGCCCCGGACGATGCCGAAATGGCGGCGGCGATTGCAAAGGTACGATCCAGCCTGGACGACTTCCTGGCTTTGTCCGACGCGCCGCCGCCGGGAACCGGCAGGTTCAAGCTGAAGGTCATGGTGGTCGACGGACATGCGACGGAGCATTTCTGGGTCATCCCCTTCAAGCGGACCGCCACCGGCTTTGTCGGCATATTGGCGAACGAGCCTAAACTCGTCCGCAACGTGGTATTCGGCCAGAACATCGAATTCTCCAAGGACGATATCTCCGACTGGGGATACACCAGGGACGGCCATCAGGTCGGCAGCTTCACCGTCTGCGTGATGTTCAAGAAAATGTCCAAGGAAGAAGCGGATTACATGCGCACCCAATACGGCTTCGACTGCTGAACTGCATCCAAGGCATACAGCTGCCTTTGCGGCAAGCTCGCCGCGGCCAGTCGGCCCGGTCAGCTGTCGGCTGTCAGCCGGAAAAGATCGCGCTCAGGCGTTCGGTAACCTTCCGCTTCAACAATTCCTCCTTCAGCGCCTCCACCGGCACCAGCTGCTCATGGCCGGCTTTGGCGAGGCGCATGAAGAAATGCAGTTTGTAAGCGGCAATCTTGCCTCGCGCGGCTGCGTCCGTGCGGACGTCGACGACCAGGATCGAACCGATGCGGCCGGGCCATGGCTGCCTGGCAAAAGCCGTGCCGAGGAAGTCGCCAAGACCGTAGGCGACGAGCGCATCGCCGATGCGCTCGAGCGGCTGTACGACATGGGCGTGGTGGCCGGCAATCAGCCGGACGCCGCGACCCGCCAGCCGTCGCGCCAGTGCCCGCGTCGCAGGTCTCGGAAAATGTCGGAACTCCCAGTCCCAATGCGGCACCGCACAGAGCAAGTCGACGTCCGCGAGGATCCCGAGCGGCCATTCGGCCGGATCGCCCGCCATGGAAATCCGCGCCCGAAATTCGGCCTCGTCAGCGTTGCGCCAAAGCGTGAACGCGGCGAAGCCGATCGTCAGCGACCCGGCGGCCTGGTGTTGGACCGGGCCGCCGGCCGCGGTGCCGATGGTGCGGATGCCGAGCCGCTTCAGCGCCGCGACCGTCTCGTCGAAGCCGGCAACGCCCTGGTCGAGGACATGATTGTTGGCGAGCGACAGCACGAGACTGTCACGGGCAATGCCGACGGCTGCCAGCGAATCCGCCAGGAAGCGTTCGCTCATCGCGTGATGCGTGCCAAGCCGCGTGCCCGCCACCGCGCTCGGCCGCTCGACGATCGGGCTTTCGCAATTGCCGACCACGAGATCGGCCGAAGCGAGCAGCGCCGCGATCGCAGGGTCGCATTCCGGCACCCTGCGATTGGCGACCGCCGACAGGTCGCCGATGAAGGCAAGCCGCACAGTTTGCGTTGGCCCCGGCACCATCAGCGTCGCTGCCGGCGCCGCGAAACCGTTTCTGTCGCCGCCAAGCGACGGCTTCAGAAAACGCGGCAGCCACGACAATTTGTAGGAGAGCGGATAATTCGACACGCGATGCCAACCGTTTGCCATCGTGTGTAGACCGTCTACGCGACAGGAGAAAGCTGCAGGCGAAGCGCCGCAAATCCGTATATTGTGGCTGGCGGGATTGGGACGGGAGGATCCATCGTGAAGCGACTGTCGGGCCTTTTGGCACTCACACTCTTGCTGCTCCTGCCGTTTGCTTACGCCAAAGCGGCTAGCCCCGACCCGGCCGCCCTGTTCGAGGCGAAGACCGTAGCGGATCGGAATACTGCCTTGGCGGCACTGGAGGCGGCGGCACCGGGCGATCCGGCATCGGCCTATGCCGCCGGCGCCGGCGAATTCTTTACCGCGCTGGAAATCCTGGCCAGCCGTCTGCATCGGCACGGTTTCGAGAGCCCGCAATCCTTCATGCTGCCGCTGATGCGGCTGCCCGTGCCGGACAATCCCAGTCCCGAGCCGCTGACCTATGAAAAGTTCCGCGCCATCCTGATCGCTTTCCGCGACCGTCTGGAGAAATCCGCCGCCACGCTGGGCTCGGTGCCCGCCGACGCCGATATCGGCATGGTGGTCGACCTCGCCCATGCCGGCATCGATCTCAACGAGGACGGCAACATCGCGCCGGACGAAAGCATCGCCGCGATCATGGCCTCGCTGTCACGCGGCGGCGTCGACGCAAGCGATGCCGCCCCTTCGCTTGCCTTCCGCTTCGACCGCGCCGACGGCTTCTGGCTGCAAGGTTACGCCGAGTTCCTGATGGCGCAGGCCGATTTCTGGCTGGCGCATGATTTCAAAGCCATGTTCGACGGCTCTTTCCACATGCTGTTTCCGCACGCGAAACTGCCGTTGCAGGACGCGCTGGTCCCGCCGGATGGCGGCATGAGCGGCAGCATCTTCGCCTCGGAATGGCGCTTTGCCGACTTCATCTCGCTGGTGCATCTCGTCAACTGGCCGGTGATCGAGCCGGAGCGCCGGAAGGCGGCGCGCAGTCACCTGCTGGAGATGATCCGGCTTTCGCGCGATGACTGGAAAGCGATACGCGCCGAAACCGACAATGACCGCGAATGGCTGCCCGGACCGCAGCAGAAGGGCGTCAACCCGCTCACCGGCCTCGAGGTCGGCGAGGCGCAAGTGCAGGCATGGCTTGCCGCCCTGACCATGGCAGAGGACCTTCTTGAAGGCCGCGTGCTGCTGCCGCATTTCCGCATCATCGGCAAAGGCATCAACATGAAGCGCTTCTTCGACGAGCCGAAACCTTTCGACCTCGTCCTGTCGATCACCGGCCCGGCCATCGCGCCCTATCTCGAAAGTGGAAAAATCCTCACCAGCGACGATTTCAATCAGATTCAGCGCGAGTTCGGCGGCGCCGGCTTCCTGACCTTCGCGCTGTGGTTCAACTGAAACGAAACGGCGCGTGCGACACGCCTCCTGACAGCCTTCTGTCAGCAGGCTCGGCAGCGCGTACCCGCCATTCCACTCCGCTCTTTCCATTTCGGCCGAGTCCTCCCATATTCGAGCAATGGCCAAACGCACCGACAAGAAAACGCCCTCGCCGGCGCAAGAGGGCGCGCCGAAACGGCGCAGTCCGCTGACCGAATTCCTCGACGCCGCCGAGCCCCTGGAGCGCGGCGGCTTCGCCGAAGCACCGCAAAGCGAGTTCTCCGGCGCGCCTCTCACCGGCTCGATCTCCGATTGGGCCGGGCAGATCGAGCGCGAGGCGCAAAAGCAGCCGAAGGCTAAAGCGCCGAAGAAGGTCCCCGAGCGCTCTGCTGCGCCCGGGCGCACGGCGCGCGGCACCTCGATGGGCGGCGCGGCATCGGCGAAAGAACGCGCCGCCGCCGGCCTCAACCCGGTGGCCGGCCTCGACATCAGCCTGGAGGACGCCGAGCAGGTTTCCTCGAGCGGTGTGACCGCGACCGTCGCCGCGCTGTCGAAACTCATCGAATCCGGCAATCCGCTGCACAAGGATGGCCAGCTTTGGACGCCGCACCGGCCTGCCCGGCCGGAAAAATCGGAAGGCGGCATCGCCATCAAGATGGTCTCGGATTTCGAGCCCGCCGGCGACCAGCCGACCGCCATCAAGGACCTTGTCGAGGGTGTCGAGCAAAGCGACCGCACACAGGTGCTGCTCGGCGTGACCGGCTCGGGCAAGACCTTCACCATGGCCAAGGTGATCGAGGAGACGCAGCGCCCTGCCCTGATCCTGGCGCCGAACAAGACGCTGGCCGCGCAGCTCTACGCCGAGTTCAAGAAATTCTTCCCCGAAAACGCGGTCGAGTATTTCGTCTCCTATTACGACTACTATCAGCCGGAAGCCTACGTCCCGCGCACCGACACCTATATCGAGAAGGAATCCTCGATCAACGAGCAGATCGATCGCATGCGCCACTCGGCGACGCGCTCGCTGCTGGAGCGTGATGACGTCATTATCGTCGCCTCGGTCTCCTGCATCTACGGTATCGGCTCGGTCGAGACCTATACGGCGATGACCTTTCAGATGCAGGTCGGTGACCGGCTCGACCAGCGCGCCTTGCTCGCCGACCTTGTCGCCCAGCAATACAAGCGCCAGGACATCAACTTCGTGCGCGGCTCGTTCCGCGTCCGCGGCGACACGATCGAGATCTTTCCGGCCCACCTCGAAGACCGCGCCTGGCGCATCTCGATGTTCGGCGACGAGATCGAGGCGATCACCGAATTCGATCCGCTGACCGGCCAGAAGACCGGCGAGCTGAAGAGCGTCAAGATCTACGCCAATTCGCACTATGTGACGCCGCGGCCGACCTTGAATCAGGCTATCAAGTCGATCAAGGAAGAGCTGCAATACCGCCTGCAAGAGCTTGAAAAGGCTGGCCGTCTGCTTGAAGCGCAACGTCTCGAGCAGCGCACGCGCTTCGACCTCGAGATGCTCGAGGCGACCGGTTCCTGCGCCGGCATCGAGAATTATTCGCGCTATCTCACCGGTCGCCAGCCGGGCGAGCCGCCGCCGACGCTCTTCGAATATGTGCCGGACAATGCGCTGATCTTCATCGACGAAAGCCACGTCACCGTGCCGCAGATCGGCGGCATGTATCGCGGCGACTTCCGCCGCAAGGCGACGCTGGCCGAGTATGGCTTCCGCCTGCCCTCCTGCATGGACAACCGGCCGCTGCGCTTCGAGGAATGGGACGCCATGCGCCCGCTGTCGATCGCCGTCTCGGCGACGCCGGGCGGCTGGGAGCTCGACCAGTCCGGCGGCGTCTTCGCCGAGCAGGTCATCCGCCCGACCGGCCTGATCGACCCGCCGGTCGAGGTGCGCCCCGCCAAGAGCCAGGTCGACGATGTCGTCGGCGAAATCCGTGAGACGACCAGGCTGGGCTACCGTACGCTGGTCACGGTTCTCACCAAGCGCATGGCCGAAGACCTCACCGAATATCTGCATGAGAACGGCATTCGAGTCCGCTACATGCACTCCGATATCGACACGCTGGAGCGCATCGAGATCCTGCGCGACCTGCGCCTCGGCGCCTTCGACGTGCTGGTCGGCATCAACCTGCTCCGCGAAGGCCTCGACATTCCCGAATGCGGCTTCGTCGCCATCCTCGATGCCGACAAGGAAGGTTTCCTTCGTTCGGAAACCTCGCTGATCCAGACCATCGGCCGCGCCGCCCGCAACGTCGACGGCAAGGTCATCCTCTACGCCGACCAGATCACCGGCTCGATGGAACGGGCGATGGCGGAGACCAACCGCCGCCGCGAGAAGCAGATGGAGTGGAACGCGGCCAACGGCATCACGCCGGAATCGGTCAAGTCGCGCATCGCCGACATCCTCGACTCCGTCTACGAGAAGGATCACGTGCGCGCCGACATCTCGCAGTTCACCGACGATGCCGGCGCCATGATCGGCAACAATCTGAAAACCCATCTCGAGGCGCTGGACAAGCAGATGCGCGATGCCGCCGCCAATCTCGACTTCGAGAAGGCCGCCCGCATCCGCGACGAGATCAAGCGGCTGCGCGAAATGGAGCTGTCCATCTCGGACGATCCGCTCGCCCGCTACGCCGACATGGAAAGCCCGGTTTCCGGCCGCGAGAAAGGCAGGCACAACAAGGGACGTGCGGTGCACCGCACCGTCGATGACGACGGCAAGGGCCTGTTCCGCAAGCCGGATCTCGATGAGATGGGCGCGGACGGCGCGGTGCCGGTGAAGAAGCCTCTTTTCGCCAAGCCCTCGATCGACGACATGGGACCGGGCACCGATATGGCAACACCCGCTGGCGCGGTCTCGCGTTCGCTGTTCAAGAAGCAGTCGGCGCAGGAAGCGCATGGCTCCGACTTCGGCATCCCGGGCGATCGCACCGGGTCGCTGTTCCGCAAGAACTCGCTCGACGAGATGACGGTGCGCCGTACCGAAAAACCCGTCGAAGGAACGGTGCCTACGAAGCCACGGCCAATCTCCCCCCTTGTGGGGGAGATGTCCGGCAGGACAGAGGGGGGCGCGAAGGAACGCGACGATAAACCCATCGTCCGCCAGCGCTCTGGCATCGGCTCTTACGAAGACCCAGCCGATGAGCGCCGTCAAAAGCGCCGGCCGAGCAAGACTGGGCGGCCGGGGCACTGATTTCTGAAGAGATTGATGTTGACATGCCGGCGGGACAGCGCTCTGTCCTGCCGGACATCTCCCCCACAATGGGCCCACAAGAGGGAGGTCGGCAGTTTCAGCGCTCCGCTCTGTCCTGCCGCCCCTTGCCATGTCCCCCTCCCGAGGTGTACCCAGTTTCCCAATTCGAACATCTGGAAAGGAGGGCTGCGTGTCTATCGATCACCACCGTCAGCGCGGCCCTGTCTGTGCCCTGCGAGCTTGCTTGCAGGGCTGACCAGGACGGTCCGGGAATTTTCCCCCGCTTCGATTTTTGGTCTGCCCTTCGTGGTGCCGCTGATCTCGGCCTGATGGCCTACCGGCGCACCGTCAAAGTGCATTGAGCCGGGCTCCGGCAAGACCAGAGAAATCGACATGGCCCTGATCAGCCTCAAATCCCTCGGCGTCACCATGAGTGCGCCGCTCTTCTCCAACCTCGACCTCATCATCGGTGCCGGCGACCGGCTGGGCATCGTCGCGGCGAACGGCCGTGGCAAATCCACCCTGCTCAGATGCCTGGCCGGCGAGCTGGACGCCACGAGCGGCGATATCACCCGGACGCGCGGCTTGTGCGTCGGCCATGTCGAGCAATCCGTCCCCGACGCGCTGCTCGACCGTAGCTTCCATCAGGTGGTTGCCGATGCCTTGCCGCCGGAGCAGCTTGGCAGCGAGCTTTGGCGCGTCGACGTGGTGCTGGATTCGCTCGATGTGCCTGAGGACATGCGCGACAGGCCGATGCGGGCCTTGAGCGGCGGCTGGCAAAGGCTGGCGCTGATCGCCCGCGTCTGGGTCACCGACCCGGACGTGCTTCTGCTCGACGAGCCGACCAACCATCTCGACCTGGCCAGGATCAGCCAATTGGAAACCTGGCTGAACGCGCTGCCACGCGATGTGCCGGTGATCATCGCCAGCCACGACCGCGCCTTTCTCGACGCCACCACGAACCGCACGCTGTTCCTGCGCCCGGAAGAATCGCCGGTGTTTTCGCTGCCCTATTCGCGCGCCCGGCAGGCGCTCGACGAGGTCGACGCCTCGACGGCGCGGCGGTTCGAGCGCGACATGAAGGTCGCACAGCAGTTGCGCCGGCAGGCAGCCAAGCTCAACAACATCGGCATCAATTCCGGCAGCGACCTGCTGACGGTCAAAACCAAGCAGCTCAGGGAGCGGGCCGAAAGGCTGGAAGATGCAGCCGTGGCAGCGCATCGCGAGCGTTCGGCCGGCGCGATCCGATTGGCCAACCGCGGCACCCACGCCAAGGTGCTGATCACGCTCGACGACCCGGCGGTCGAAACGCCCGACGGCACGCTGCTGTTCAGGACCGGCAAGCGCCATATCTGCCAAGGCGACCGCATCGTGCTGCTCGGCCGCAACGGTGTCGGCAAATCGCGCTTCATTGCGATGATCCGCGCCGCCATCGCCGAACCGGGGTCGGAAGAAAGCGTCAAGGTGACGCCGTCGACCGTGCTCGGCTACAGCGACCAGGCTCTGTCCGGCATCGGCGCCGACGCCACCCCGCTGGCGATGGTCTCGCGCCGCTTCGAGATCGGCGAGCAGCGCGCCCGCTCGCTTCTCGCCGGCGCCGGCGTCGCCATCGAGATGCAGGAGAAAAGGATTGCCGCGTTGTCGGGCGGACAGCGGTCGAGGCTGATGTTGCTGGTGCTGCGGCTCCTCAACCCCAATTTCTACCTCCTCGACGAGCCGACCAATCACCTCGACATTGACGGCCAGGAAGCGCTGGAGGACGAGTTGCTGAAGCATCAGGCAAGCTGCCTGCTCGCCTCGCACGACCGCTCCTTCATCCGCGCGATCGGCAACCGGTTCTGGCTGATCGAGAAGCGGCGGCTGACCGAAGTCGACAGTCCGGAAGGGTTCTTCCGCTCGGTGGCCGCGACGGAGCGCTGATAGCCACGACAAGGCCGGCCTATACGGGGGGCCGGCCTATACGGGCCGGCTTTCCGGGCGCGCATGAAAAATTCCGGTGACCTGTCGGATTGCCGCAGCATTCCTCGTCCTTGGGATGCCGACACGGTGCTGACGGCACCAACCAGGGAGAGTTTATCATGTCCATCTTGTCATCCATCAGCCGCATCGCCAGCCAATATGCGACGGCGCGCGCCCGCTACCGCAGCGAGCGCATTCTGCTTTCGCTGCCGGCCGACCTGCGCAAGGACATCGGTTTTCCGGAAATTCTCGACACGCGAAACGGCCGCTGCACAGCCACCTTCTCGACCGACGTCATTTGAAAGTGACCAACGGGTTCATGCGACGGTCATCGGCTTCACCGGCTGCGCGGCCGGTCCGGGCCCGGCCCGCTAAAAAAATTCCGCTGCCCGTGTAGGATTGCTGTCGCCTCGTCCGTCTTTTGATCGCAACGCCCAATCAACCCGTGAAGAGGAACACGTGAAATGACCGACCAGAACCCGCCCCGCGCCAAAGTTCTTGGCGGATTGACCCCCTATCTGCAGGTCGACGGCGCCATCAAGGCGGCCGAGTTCTACAAGAAGGCTTTCGGGGCCGAGGAAGTCTTTGCCTATCCGCCGGACGACAAGGGCCGCACCATGCATATCCATCTCTATGTCAACGGCTCGACGCTCATGCTGGGCGACGCCTATCCCGAGCACGGCCATCCGCATCAGGCGGCGCAGGGTTATACGCTCCAACTCCATCTCGGTAGTGACGACGTCGATGCCTGGTGGAAGCGCGCGGTAGACGCCGGCTGCGAAGTCGTCACGCCCCTCCAGGTAATGTTCTGGGGCGACCGCTGGGGCCAGGTGAAGGATCCCTTCGGCGTCGCCTGGGCGATGAACGCGCCGGTAAAATAGGTTTCCCAGCGAGCAAGCGTCGGCCGCCAATCCCAGGGCTGACGCGCTCACCCGCGCCGGGTCGTATCCCCGCCGGCCCGGCGCTCGTTTTCAGCGAAGGAGTTTACCCATGTCCTATGTCGATGGTTTCGTGCTTGCCGTGCCGAAGGCAAATCTTGATGACTACAAGAAAATGGCTGCGAATGCCGGCGCCGTCTGGAAGGAGCACGGCGCGCTCGCCTATGTCGAATGCATCGGCGACGACGTGCCCTATGGCGAACTGACCTCGTTCCCGCGCGCCGTGCAGGCGAAGGACGACGAAGTCGTCATCTTTGCCTGGGTCGTTTACGAATCCAGGCAGAGCCGCGACGCGGTCATGGCGAAAGTGATGGCCGACGAACGTCTCAAGATGGACTGGTCGACAATGCCCTTCGACGGGAAGCGCATGATCTTCGGCGGCTTCCAGCCATTTATCGAGGTTTGAGCACAGCCGATTCGGTCCTCATCCAGGGCGGAGCAGGAGCGGAGCTCCTGCTTCCCCCTGGAATGACGAGGTTGCGAGGCAGCGGCTAATCTCACAGGCCTGCGATGGCTGAGAGCAAGCGGCCTACCAGTCCAACCCGGCTCTATCCGTTCTGGAGCTTGACGAGCAGCGGCTTCAGCCGCTCCCCATAACGCTTCCACAGGTCGACCGAGCCCTGATACATCGGCTGGCGCACCTGCGCGGCCGACGCCGTGCGCACCGGCCGGTCGGTCTCGTGGAACGCCAGCACCTTGTCGTCCCAAGGCAGGCCGAGATGCGCCATCAGCGCCCGCGTCTGGCCTTCCTGATCGGCGACGAAATCCTCGTAGCGGACGTCGTGGACGACGCCGGGCAGAACTTTGTGCCAATGCGCCATGATATCGGTGTAGAGGTTATGGAAATCGGCGAGCTCGCCGAGATCGTAGCCGTAACGATGGCTGTCGCCGCGGAAATGCACTTTGAAGATCGACAGGCACGTGGCCGCGGCGTCGCGCGCGCAATGCACGATCTTCGCCTTCGGCAGCATCATGTGCAGGAAGCCGACCAGCAGGAAGTTGCCCGGCATCTTGTCGGTGACATGGCGGAAGCCCGGATACCGGGCATGCAGCATGTCGATATAGGCCTGCCCGGCTTCGGCAAAGGCCTTGTCCGGCATGTCGGCTATCCCTGAGGGAAAACCGCCCGGCATGCTCATCGGAAACTGCTTGCCGACGACCGACTTCAGGATGCTGAGCTCGCCCGCGCCAAAGACCTGCGGATGGCTGGCGATGATCTGCTCGACCAGCGTCGTGCCGGAACGCGGCATGCCGACGACGAAGATCGGCGTGTCGTCGGAAATGTCGCTCGGCCTGTGCTTTTCGAAGAAGGCCTTGTCGAAGGCCGACTTCATCGCTTCGAACTCGTCGCGCGTTCTCACCGGGTCGTAGTCGATGCCCTTGCGGCGGATCGCATTGCCCTCGGCGAAATAGTCGAAGGCGCGGCCATAATCCTTCAGATCGTCATTGGCCTTGCCGAGGCCGAAGGAAAGCTGCATGCGCGCAAGGCTGTCCTGCGGCGCCTTGGCGTGCTCGGCCTCCATGCCGGCAAGCTCGGCGTCGCGCTCTGTCTGGCGCTTGACCTGGGTCAGCAGAAGCCAGGCTTTCGCCATCGCCGGAGCGATCGCCACCGCCTGGCGGGCAAGATCGGCGGCCTCGGCGAGCTTGCCCTTCTCCATCAGGGCGACGCCCAGTCCGTAGAGCAGCTCGGCATCCTTGGGCCGGATCGACAGCGACTCGCGGAAGAGCGCAATCGCCTCGTCGAGCCGCCCGGCTTCCTGCAGCGTTTCGGCAAGGCCGATGCGGGCGCGGACATGGAACGGGTTGCGGCCGATCGTGCCGCGATAGATCTCCTCAGCGCCATCGAACTGGCCGAGCTGCTTCAGCGACGAGCCGAGATTGTCGCGCGCCGCGAGTTGGTCCGGGCGGATGTCCACCGCGCCGCGGAAGAAATCGACGGCGGCGGCAACGCGGCCGAGGTCGCGCATCACCGTGCCCATGTTGTTGAGGAAATCGGCATTTTGGGGCTGCAGCGTGACCGACTGCTCGATGAGATCCAGCCCTTCCTCGCTGCGACCGGTCTGGTGCAGGAGGAGCCCGAGGAAATGCAGCGCGGCGGCATGATTATGGTGCTGCCCCAGCACCTGCCGGTAAAGCGACTCCGCCTCCTGCCGACGTCCGGCCTGGTGCAGCTGCAGCGCCCGTTGCACATAGGGATCGAGGGGGCTCGCCGATCCTGGCTTGCCGCCCGCGTTTGCCGCTCTTCTCTGATCTCTGTTAATGGGAAACCTGCCGTGTTTGTCCGTCCGCCGGACCTAAGCCAAGCGGGCGGCAGATGCAAGTGTGTGGGCAGCGCTCCGGCGACTTGCCCGCAATACCGCTAGCAAGGCCCGTCGCCGATGATGCGATAGTCCGCCGCGCGGGCCTCGCACGCATTCGGGAAAGTGCGCACCTCGCCGTAGCGTCTGGCGCAGACCGGCGCGTATTCGCGGGTGCAGAAGGTTTGCTCGCCGCCACCGCCGCCATCCCGGCAAGGCCCGTCACGCACGATGCGATACCCTGCCCGCTCCGCCAGGCAGGCATTGGCGAAGGTCTGGCGGTCGCCGCCGCGTCTTGCGCACACTGGTTCGTATTGCATCGTGCAGAGCTGCGGATGCGGCCCCGGCGGACGCGGACGCGGTCCTTCGTCGACGACCACGGTACAGGCCGCCAGCAATGCCGACAGTAGCAGGGCGACAAGGCCCTGCCGCGAAACGATTGCCGCAAGAAATCGCATAGGTCCCTCTCCTATTTGGCTCAGGCGCGATCGCGCCAGCTCGCGCAATTCCTCGCCATTTTGGGATCGAACGCAACCCCGGCTTGTGCTTTGCCCGGGGCGAAATTTATCGCCGGTCGGCTTCTCGCACTGGCCCATGCCCGGCTTTTCACTGGCCGATGACCGGTCATGGCGCCGGGTGTATCGATGGCCTGGCGTTGGGCGCGCCGAGGGCGGCCCGCGGTGCTGTCTTGCAACCATCACATTTCCGTGTAATAAATTTGGTGTTCGGGCATTTGCGACCCGGAGAGCGGCACGTTTTGGACGACCTTTCCCCGATAGTGTGAATCTCTGACGGCCCCGTTTTTCGGCGGGGGCTTTGACCATGCGCGAATGCATGACTGCCGAAGCAACACCGGGATCAGCCCAAGGAAGCGGGCGAGCCCACGAGACTGATACGGGTGAAGGAGTTTCCCCCATGGCCCAGACCGGCACCGTAAAGTTCTTCAACGCCACCAAAGGCTTCGGCTTCATCACGCCTGACGGCGGCGCCAAGGACGTGTTCGTCCACATCTCCGCGATCGAGGCCTCCGGCCTGCGTACGCTCGTCGACGGCCAGAAGGTCACCTTCGACGTCGAGCCTGACCGCATGGGCAAGGGTCCGAAGGCGGTCAACCTCCGCGCCGCCTGAGCGGGCGACGCTGCCTGTCCTTCCGCTGATGAACGGCGCGGCAGGATCATGAATCGGCTTCGCAGGAAGCTTGAGTTTTCGAGGGCGCGACGGTTCCGTCGCGCCCTTTTTTGTCCGGCAAATAGTTGTATTGGCAGGCGAAAACTTTCTCTTGCCGATAGCGCTAAAATAAAGGACAAATTTCCTCTCGGGCAATTTGCCGGCCCGAGACTGACTTGATGGGATCAAAGGAGCTTCCCATGCCGCAGACCGGCACCGTCAAATTCTTCAACCATGCCAAGGGCTTCGGCTTCATCACGCCCGACGATGGCGCGAAGGACGTCTTCGTCCATATTTCGGCCGTGCAGGCGTCGGGCCTTCCCGGTCTTGAGGATGGGCAGAAAGTGACATTCGACACCGAGCCCGACAAGCGAGGCAAGGGTCCGAAGGCCGTCAACCTGTCTATCGGCTAAGCCGGCTCAAGACAGATCCGACGGAGACTGAGCAGGCGGGGCGCTCCCGCAGAGCTCGGAATTTTGTCGAGCCGCGAAATCGTTCGCGCAGTGCCGTTCAGCCTCCGTTCAGCCACGGTCTTCTACTAACCCCTGCTAAAGCCGACCCGCATCCCTGAAATACGCGGGCCGGCGCGAAGGAGACCGAAAATGAACCGAATTCTCAAGACCGCCATTGTGACCGCCGGCGTCGCCGCGACCACTTTGGCCACCTTCTCGGCGGCAAATGCTGATGATTGGCGCTGGCGTCGTCATCATCACAATGGCGGCGACGCCCTTGCCGCGGGCGTTGTCGGCCTGGCGGCGGGCGCCCTGATCGGTAGTGCTCTCAGCAACCCTGGGCCCAGATACTACGATCCCGCCTATGATGACGGCTATTATGTCGACCGCCCCGTTCGCCGCTACTATGTACAGCCGCGCGTCGTCTATGCCGACCGCTATGCCGAGCCGTGGACCCGCGAATGGTACGAGTATTGCTCCGACCGGTACCGCACCTTCAACTCGCGTACCGGCACATTCACGGGCAACGATGGCGAACAGCATTTCTGTGTTGCCAACTAAGACTTACGGTTTCCAGTCCAGGCAAAAGCGCCGCCCTCCAGCGGCGCTTTTTCTTTGCGCAGAGGATCAGGTCAGGAAGGGATTCGTCCGGCGCTCCTCGCCGAAGCGGCCGCCCGGACCGTGACCGCAGATGAAGCCGATATCGTCGCCGAGCGGCAGCAGCTTGTCTTTGATCGCGGCGATCAGCGCGGCGTGATCGCCGCCCGGCAGATCGGTGCGGCCTATCGAGCCGCGAAACAGCACGTCGCCGACATGGGCGAATTTGGCCGCGCGGTTGTAGTAGACGACATGGCCCGGCGCGTGCCCCGGACAATGCAGCACCTCGAACACATGCTCTCCGAACGAGACCGTGTCGCCTTCGCTGAGAAAACGGTCCGGAATGCAATTGCGCACCGGATCGGTAAGGCCGAAGCGCTTGGCCTGGGTCTCGAGATTGGCAAGCAGCGGCCGATCGGCCTCGTGCGGGCCGATGATGTCGATGCCGAGTGCATCCTTCAGATCCATCGCGCCGCCGGCATGATCGATATGGCCGTGAGTGATCCAGATCGCCTTCGCCCTGATCGCGTTGTCCTTAAGCACTGCCACTATCTTGTCGACGTCGCCGCCGGGATCGACGACGACACCTTGTTTGTCGTCCATGTCGAAGAGAATGGTGCAATTCTGCTGGAAGGGCGTGACCGGCACGATGCCGGCATTGAGCTGACCCATGGCTTTCCTTTCGAGGTGTTGCCCTGATGTAGAGGGCACAGCCGACTGCGTCCACCGGTGATCCCTCTAAAAGAAATGGGCGGCCACAGCCGTCCATGGGAAACCTGAAATTCTGCCAAGCCTATTCTTCATCACGGTCATGACCGCGCGCATGATGTCGGTGAGGATGGCGCCGGCGCCGACGATGATGCTTTGTATGCCCATCGCCCTGCCAGTCCCACCGGCTGCTCCGCTGCCGTCGCCGGATCGCCCGCACCCATGAGACGCCGAATTGCTGCGCAGGCGCCTAAATAAAAGGGGCGGCCCGAAACCGCCCCGTTGCACAAAAAGGCTGTGACTATCGCTATTCTGCGGCGATGGCGTGCTTTGGCTGCACCGCGGCAGAATAGTCGTTCATCAACGTCTTGGCGATCTCGCCGACCTCGAATCGGTACGGGCCGATTTCCGAGACCGGCGTGACTTCCGCGGCCGTGCCGGTAAGGAAGCACTGCTCAAAGCCATCGAGCTCTTCGGGCATGATGGCGCGCTCGATCACCTCGAAGCCGCGGTCCTTGGCCAGGCCGATGACGGTGCGGCGGGTGATGCCGTCGAGGAAGCAGTCGGGCGTCGGGGTGTGGATTTTGCCGTCCTTGACGAAGAAGATGTTGGCGCCGGTGGCTTCCGCCACCTGGCCGCGCCAGTCGAGCATCATGGCGTCGGCGTAGCCCTTGGCCTCGGCGGCGTGCTTGGAAAGCGTGCAGATCATGTAGAGGCCGGCGGCCTTGGACTTGGATGGCGCGGTGCGCGGGTCGGGCCGGCGCCATTCGGCGACGTCGAGACGGATGCCCTTCAGCTTCTGCGCCGGGTCGAAATAGCTCGGCCACTGCCAGATGGCGATGGCGCAGTTGATACGGTTGTTCTGCGCCGAAACACCCATCTGCTCGCTGCCGCGCCAGGCGATCGGACGCACATAGGCGTCCTTGAAACCCTGCTTCTTCAGAAGCTTGCGGCAAGCCTCGTCGATCTCGCCGACCGAGTAGGGAATCTTGAAACCGAGCAGGCGTGCCGATTCATGCAGGCGCTCATTGTGCTCGGTGAGCTTGAATATCTGGCCGCCATAGGCGCGCTCGCCCTCGAAGACCGCGCTGGCATAGTGCAGGCCATGAGTCAGCACGTGGATCTTGGCCTCGCCCCATTTGACGAACTCCCCGTTCATCCAGATGAAGCCGTCCAGTTGATCGAAGGGAACGGATGCCATGGAAACCTCCCGCGGGCGGGCGCCCGCCAATCGTTGTGTCTTATGGCCTTTTGTGTCGGCCCTGCTACTGGGTCCGAAACCGCGAGCCTGTGCCTGGAAACGTAGGCGGATATTCAATCCATGGCAAACTTAGGAAGTTCCGGAAAAACGGCTTCCGCTTGCCTTTTCGTTCGCAATCCGCCGAAAAGCTTGTCAAAAATTATCATTTGCGGGAAATTACGTCAACAGTACTGACGTAATTCCCCGCTGGCATGGAGAAATGATGACGGATCGAAGCCCCGCAGCCGGAAAACCGATCAGGACGGCGATCACCGACGAGGACGGCATCGACTTTGCCATCATCGAGCTGTTTTTCTTCGCCTATCGCGACTTCACCTCCGATCCCGACCAGATCCTTGCCGATTACGGCTTCGGCCGTGCCCATCACCGCGTCCTGCATTTCGTCAACCGCAGGCCCGGACTGACGGTTGCCGAGCTGCTCGACGTGCTGAAGATCACCAAGCAGAGCCTGGCGCGGGTGTTGAAGCAGCTGATCGACACGGACCATATCGTCCAGGTGCAAGGGTTGCGCGACCGCCGGCAGCGCGAGCTCTATCCGACTGCCAAGGGCCGCGCGCTGGCACTGGCGCTGGCACGGCCACAGTCGCGCCGCATCCGTGCTGCATTGGAGGATTCCGGGACCGCCGAGCGCGCCTCGATCGAGAGATTCCTCGAGGCGATGGTCAATCCGGAACTTAGAGCGCAGATCGACATTGTGCCTGCGCAAACATCGGGGAAGAAAAATGGAGACCACTGAGAAGGTTGATCATCCGGCAGCGCCCGGCGATGATGCGCCGCATCTGCTGGTGGTCGACGATGACACCCGCATTCGCAATCTGCTCAAGCAATATTTGTCCGAGAACGGTTTTCGGGTCACCGTTGCCGGCAACTCCGGCGAGGCCCGGCGCAAGCTCGCGGGGCTGGACTTCGACCTGCTCGTGCTTGACGTCATGATGCCCGGCGAAACCGGCGTCGACCTCACCAAGGCGCTACGGGCCGAGAAGAACGTGCCGATCCTGATGCTGACGGCGCTGTCGGAAACCGACAGCCGTATCACCGGGCTCGAGGCCGGCGCCGACGACTATCTGCCGAAGCCCTTCGATCCGCGCGAGCTCATACTGCGCATCAACAACATCCTGCGCCGCGGCGGCCCGGCGGCGACGCCGAAAGTCGAGCAGCTCGTCTTCGGCCCCTACACGTTCCAGATCGCCAAGCGCGAACTGAAGCGTGGCGGCGAGGCGCTGAAGCTGACCGACCGCGAGCAGGAAATCCTGGCGATCTTCGCCGCCCGGGCGGGCGAAACCATACCTCGGCACGAGCTCGTCGGCGACGAATCGGATGTCGGCGAGCGGACCATCGATGTCCAGATCAACCGGCTGCGCCGCAAGATCGAGCGCGATCCGTCAAATCCGGTGTGGCTGCAGACCGTGCGCGGTATTGGGTATCGGCTCAGCGTGGAATAACATGCTCGCAGACGGCCTTGGCTGAATGGCCGTCTACGAGCGGAAGGGCGAATGGCGACCACGCAACTGGAAAAGCCCAAGACCGGGAGCCTCGGCGATCTCGCTTTGCGCACGCTGAGGGCGATGCCGCGCGCCTGGAACCGGTTCTGGCGCCTGGTCGCGCTCTACATGCCGAAGCGGCTTTATGCCCGCTCCCTGATCATCGTCATCGCGCCGATGATCCTTTTGCAGTCGGTCGTTGCCTTCGTCTTCATGGAGCGCCACTGGCAGACAGTTACCCAACGCCTGTCGCAGGCGACGATCGCAGACATCGCTGCCATCATCGACATGATGGAGACCTATCCCCACGACGCCGATTACGCCAACATCATCCGCATCGCCCAAGACCGCATGCAGCTGAAAGTGGATCTGCTGCCGCCCGATCCCCTGCCGGCCCCCGGGCCGAAGCCGTTCTTCTCAATCCTCGACACGGCCCTGTCGTCGGAGATTACCCGGCAGATCAACCGTCCCTTTTGGATCGACACGGTCGGCAACTCCAATGTCGTCGAGGTCCGCGTCCAGCTCGAAGGCAAGGTGCTGCGCGTCTTCGTGCGTCGCAGCCAGGCTTATGCCTCAAACACCCATATCTTCCTGATCTGGATGGTCGGCACCTCGCTGGTGCTCTTGATGATCGCCATCCCCTTCCTGCGCAATCAAATAAGGCCGATCCTGACATTGGCCGAAGCCGCCGAGAGCTTCGGCAAGGGCCGGCCGATGCCGCGCGATTTCCGTCCGCGCGGCGCGGAGGAAGTGCGCCGCGCCGGCTTCGCCTTCATCCAGATGCGCGAGCGCATCGAGCGCCAGATCGAGCAGCGCACCGCCATGCTGACCGGCGTCAGCCATGATCTCAGGACCATTCTGACCCGCTTCAAGCTGCAGTTGGCCCTGGCCGGCGGCAAGGCCGAGACCAAGGCTGCGCTGAACCAGGACATCGACGACATGCAGTCGATGCTGGAGGGCTATCTCTCCTTTGCCCGCGGCGAGGCGGCGGAAGACACCGGCCGCTTCGATCTCGATGCCTATTTCCAGAAGCTTGGCGAGGAAGCGCAACTGCGCAAATGCAAGCTGTCGACGACACTGACCGGCGATCCGACCGTGCATGTGCGGCCGAACGCCTTTGCCAGGCTGATGTCCAATGTCATCGGCAATGCTTTCCGATATGCCAAGACGGTCGAGGTCCATGCCAATCACGGCCGCGGCTCGCTGACCGTCACCATCGACGATGACGGTCCCGGCATCGCGCCGGACAAGCGCGAGGAAGTGTTCAAGCCATTCCTGCGGCTCGACGAAGCGCGCAATCTCGATGCCAGCGGCACCGGCCTTGGTCTGTCGATCGCCCGCGACATCGCCCGAACCCATGGCGGCGACATCATGCTTGAAGACAGCCCGCTGGGCGGTTTGCGAGCCGTGATCAAGGTGCCGGCTTAGTCGGACAAAGACGGCCTTCATCCCCCCGTCATGAAATCATGGTCAAGAGCGCGCATGAAGCGCGCGACCTTTATCGATTCGGCCATGCCGCCCCGCTTCGATCCCGCACCCGCCCGGGTGCGCTGGAGCGAAGCGTGAGCTGCAGCCTGGCTGCCGTTCCGCCATCGTGCCGGCGCGCCCAAGAATCTGTGCGAAGGGTCGCCATGCGAATCCTGATGGTCACCGATGCATGGCGACCGCAGGTCAACGGCGTGGTTCACACGCTGGAGCGGCTTACCGAAACGCTGAAATCCTTCGAAGTCCAGGTCGATTTTCTGACGCCGAACATCTTCCGCACCTTGCCGCTGCCGACCTACCCGGACATTCGGCTCGCCTTGACAACCCCCAGTCATGTCGCGCGGCTGATCGAAGCGGGAAAGGCCGACCACATCCACATTGTCACCGAAGGGCCGCTCGGCATCATGGCGCGCCGCTACTGCCGCAAGGCCGGCCGTCCCTTTACCACCAGCTACCACACGCGTTTTCCCGAATATCTCAGCGCCCGCCTGCCGGTGCCGGAGAGGTGGGCCTATAACTGGCTGCGCGACTTCCACAATTCCGGACAGGGCACGCTGGTCGCCACGCAATCGTTGGCGGACGACCTTGCCTCGCGCGGCTTCGATAAGCTGAGGCCCTGGACTCGCGGCGTCGACACCGATCATTTCCGGCCGGACAAACGCAAGGACACCAGCTTTCCCCGCCCCATCTTCCTCTGCGTCGGCCGTGTCGCGATCGAAAAGAACCTGACCGCCTTCCTCGATCTCGATCTCCCCGGCAGCAAGGTGGTGGTCGGCGAAGGGCCGGAACTGGCAAAGCTCAGCGCCCGCTATCCGAACGCGCATTTCCTCGGCCATCGCCCGAACGACGAACTGGCGGAAATCTACGCCTCGGCTGACGTCTTCGTCTTTCCGAGCCGCACCGACACCTTCGGCAATGTCATCATCGAGGCTCTGGCCAGCGGCACGCCGGTGGCCGCCTATCCGGTGACCGGACCGATCGACATCGTCGGCGACGGGGTCGGCGGGGCCGTGTCCGAGGATTTGCGCGAGGCGGCGCTCAAGGCGCTTCGCATTGACCGCGCGGAGGCGCGCCAGCGCGCCCTGCGCTACAGTTGGAAGGCATGCGCCGAGATGTTCCTGGACGTGGTCGAAGAAGCGCTGGGGATACCGCGCAAGCGCGCCGATCGGGACGCGGTGACGTCAGGCCGGCCCAGGCTAGTTCTAGAATAGACGCCCGCCGTCCGGCACTTTGCGCTCGATGGCGCCGAGCACGACGGCGCCCTCCTCGTCCGGAAAACCAAGCGTCAGCACTTCCGACATGAACGGGCCGATCTGACGCGGCCGGAAATTGACCACCGCGAAGACCTGCCGGCCGATCAGCGTCTCCGGCGCATAATATTTGGTGATCTGCGCCGACGACTTCTTCACGCCGATCGCCGGGCCGAAATCGATCTTCAGCTTGAATGCCGGCTTGCGCGCCTCCGGAAAGGGCTCAGCCTCGACGATCGTGCCGGCACGGATGTCGACACGATCGAAATCGGCAAAGCTGATCTCGGGCTTGCGCTCGCTGCTGGAACTCATCGGCGGTGTTGGCTTCGCTCAGGCGCTTCCATGGGTTTCAAAGAGCACGCTGGACAGCGCGTCCTTGGCCGACGTACCCGACCAGACGACGAATTGGAAGGCCTGGAAATAGCATTCGCAGGCCTCTAACGCCGATGACAGAAGCACCTCGACCTGCTGGCTCGACGGCTCGACCCCGCCGGCAAGCAGCAGCGATTGCCGGAACATGATCGCGCCCTCCTGCTCCCACAGGTCGAAATGGCCAAACAGCATCTGTTCGTTGATCAGCGACAGGAGCCGCATCACTTCGAGCGCGCGCGTTTCCGGCACCTTGATGTCGAACGCGCAGGCCAGGTGCAGCGCCTCGAAATCTTCCATCCAGGAGAAGGAGACATGATAGTCGGTCCAGCTGCCTGTCACCGAAATCGAGATCTCGTCGTCGCCGGCGCGTTCGAAGGACCAGTCATTGTTGTGGGCCACCTGCTCGATGACGTCCACCGGGTGGATTTCGCGGGAGAATTCGAGTTCGAGGAGTTCCATGAATGCTTCCTGTCGTTCTGAGAGCGCCGCCACACGCTCCGCGAGAGAGGGCACGCACAACGAACAATCTTGTCTAGAACTCGGACGGCCAGGACTTTCCAAACGCAAAGACCCCAACCGGACCCCACCGCCCGGCGCATGACCCTGCTTCGAATCATGCAACAAATTCAGTCTATTGATCGGGAGTCGCGTGAACAGCCCAATTTTTCGCACTGCGTCATTCGCATGTGGAAAGGCGCTGTCAAAAAGATTCATGCAATGCCGGTAAGCGATTCACGGCAAAGCGATTTTTCGGATCGTGCTTTGTGGAAAAGTTTACGATTATTTTTTTGATCTGGGCTTCGCCGCAGCCGCAGGTGCGGCTTGCCCGGTCAATTCGGCGAGCTTGGCCTCGAGCGCTTCGACGCGCACCGCAAGCTGGATGTTGTCTTCTCTTGCCTTGACGGCCATCTCGCGCGCAGCCTCGAACTCCTCGCGTTTCACCACATCCATGGAGTTGAGCAGGCGCTCGGCCTGGCTGCGGAAAGCCGTCTCCATCTCGCGCCTGACGCCTTGGGCTGCCCCCGCGGCATCGGTCATCAGCTTGGCGAATTCATCGAGAATGCGGTTCGTTCCGGTCGACATGGCAAATCCTCGCTTGATTATTTTGACGTAGTGGCGCGCGGCACGGATTGCAAGCGAAGCGTGCCTTGACCCCGCCAAAACCCTGCCGCATGGTCCGCGCCCGATAGACGACCGCAACCGGAGCGACCCAGTTTGAGCGAATATTTCCTGCTGCCGCTGGCCTCCCTGCCCTTCCCCAATATCGACCCGGTTATCGTCCATATCGGGCCGCTGGCGGTGCATTGGTATGGCGTCGGCTACATCGTCGGCATTCTGTTCGCCTGGTGGTACGCCAAGCGCCTGGTCAGCAATGCCAGCCTTTGGCCGGACGGCAAGCTGCCGATGAAGCCCGAGGATCTTGACGATTTCATCGTCTGGGCGGCGATCGGCGTGGTGCTCGGCGGGCGCACCGGCTATGTCCTCTTCTACGACCTTCCACGCTATATCGCGCATCCGCTCGACACCTTGGCGGTCTGGCAGGGCGGCATGTCGTTCCATGGCGGACTGCTCGGCGTGATCCTCGCCATGACGCTCTTTTCGCTCAAGCGCGGCATTCATACCTGGACGCTGTTTGACGTCGTCTCGGCCGGCGTGCCGGTCGGCCTTGGGCTGGTGCGTGTGGCCAATTTCATCAATTCGGAGCTCTGGGGCCGTCCGTCGGACGTGCCCTGGGCGATCGAATTCCCCAATGGCGGCCCGTTCACCCGGCATCCCAGCCAGCTCTACGAGGCGCTGCTGGAAGGTCTTGTGCTCTTCCTGGTGCTGCGCTTTCTCACCCACTCGCGGCTGAAGCTGAAGACACCGCGCTTCGTCGGCGGCGCCTTCATCTGCGGCTACGGCCTGTCTCGCATCTTCGTCGAGTTCTTCCGCGAGCCTGACCAGCAGCTCGGTTATCTGCTCGGCACCAACTGGCTGACCATGGGCATGGTCCTGTCCTCGCCGATGGTGCTCGCCGGCATCTGGGCCATGGCCACCGCAAAGCCGACGACGCAGACGCAGCCGGCATGACCAGGCTGAAGGAGCGCATCATCGGCCTGATCGGCGCGGTGGGGCCGATCCCGGTCAGCGAATACATGGCGCTCTGCCTGTTCGACCCTGAGGACGGCTATTATACGACGCGCGAGCCCTTCGGCGCCGCCGGCGACTTCGTCACCGCGCCGGAGATCAGCCAGATGTTCGGCGAGCTTGTCGCCGTCTGGCTCTACCAGGCCTGGCAAGGCGGCGGGCGTCCGCTGCCAGCCACCTTCGCCGAAATCGGCCCCGGTCGCGGCACGCTGATGAAGGACATGCTGCGCACCTGGTCCCGCCTCGATCCGGCGCTTGCCGCTAAGGCTTCGTTCGCCATGATCGAGACCAGTCCGCGCCTGGCCGAAATCCAGAAAGAGACGCTCGCCGGCCAGAGCCCCGCCCTGAGCTGGCACCAAACCATCGACACGCTGCCGCAGCAGCCGCTCTTCATCGTCGGCAATGAACTCTTCGACGCCGTGCCGATCCGCCAGTTCGTCTATGTCGGCGCCGGCTGGCGCGAGCGCATGGTCGGGCTCGACGAACAAGACAATCTTCATTTCTTCGCCGGCGCGGGTTCCGTCGACCCGGCGCTGCTGCCGGCCGGCGCGGCCGATGCTCTGCAAGGCGCCATCGTCGAGGTGGCGCCGGCCCGCGCCGCTCTGATGGCAGCGATTGCCGAGCGTATCGCCGGCCATGGCGGCGCCGGGCTGTTCATCGACTACGGCCATCTTGAGCCGGGCTTCGGCGACACATTGCAGGCTGTGCGCAGGCACGATCACGAAGACGTGCTGGCCAATCCCGGCGGGGCCGATCTTACCGCTCACGTCGATTTCGCCGCGTTGGCCGCAGCCGTCCGGGAGCACGGCCTCCAGGCGGAACTGACCACGCAGAGCGAATTCCTGCTCGGCATGGGCTTGCTCGAGCGCGCCGGCGCGCTGGGCGCCCGGGCCGATGATGTCGCGCGTCAGGCGATTTCCGAGGCGGTCAAGCGCCTTGCCGGCCCCGATGCGATGGGCGAGCTGTTCAAGGTGATGAAGATCCTGCCAGCCGCGAAAACTGGCTGACATCGGCGGGCAACCCGTGCAAGCTGACCCTGCCACTTGCCCGAGCCTCACATCCCCCAACCGAACTCCACCTTGACGAAATCGCCCACGCGGACAACAAACCCTTCCATGCTGAATCAGACCAGACCCGATCCAGTACGCTCGCCGCTGCTTGCGAAGGCGCCAGGCATACGCCACGGCTATTTCACCCGCATCGGCGGCGTCTCCGGCGGCATCTATCAAGGCCTCAACATCGGCACGGGCTCCGGCGATGATCAGACGCTGGTTGCCGAGAACCGTCGCCGCGTTGCCTACTGGATGGGCGTGCCGGCGGATCATCTCCTCACCGCGCACCAGGTCCATTCTCCCGATGTCGTCATTGCCAGGGAGCCTTTTGCCGGCCCTCGCCCCCAGGCCGACGCCATCGTCACCGACCGGCCGGGCATCGCTGTCGGCGCCTCGACGGCCGATTGCGGTCCGGTGCTGTTCGCCGACGCGGAGGCGCGCGTCATCGGCGCGGCCCATGCCGGCTGGAAAGGCGCCCTCACCGGCGTGCTCGAAAACACCGTAGCCGCGATGGAAGGGCTCGGCGCCCGCCGCGATCGCATCGTCGCCGTGCTCGGCCCTTCCATCGGACTCGACAATTACGAGGTGGGACCGGAATTCGTCGCTCGCTTCATCGAGGCCGACGCCGGCAATCAACGCTACTTCAAGTCGTCGCAGAACCCTGGCCACTCGATGTTCGACCTCAACCAATATACGGTCGATCGGTTGCGCAAGGCCGGCGTGACCGCCGACGGGCTCGGCCGCTGCACTTACGCGGAAGAACACCTTTTCTATTCCTACCGCCGCACCACCCACCGCAAGGAAGCGGATTACGGGCGGCAGGTCTCGGCAATCGTTCTGGAGAAAGAGTAATGGCGCTGCATTTCGAACGTTCGGAATTCGACGCGCGGCGCGACCGGCTGCTGATCGAGATGGCCGAGAAGAAGCTCGACGCCGTGCTTTTGTTCGCGCAGGAGAGCATGTACTGGCTGACCGGCTACGACACTTTCGGCTTCTGCTTCTTCCAGTGCCTGGTGGTGAAGGGCGACGGCTCGATGGTGCTGCTCACCCGCTCGGCCGATTTGAGGCAGGCGCGAAACACCTCGACCATCGAGAATATCGTATTGTGGACCGATCGTGATGGCGCCAATCCCGCGATCGACCTGCGCAACCTGCTCAACGATCTCGATCTGCTTGGCGCCCGCATCGGCGTGGAATACGATACGCACGGCCTCACGGCCTACAATGGCCGTCGCGTGGACGAGCAGTTGCAGACCTTCGGCCAGATCGCCGATGCTTCCGGAATCGTCGGCCGGCTGCGTCTCTTCAAGAGTCCGGCCGAGATCGCCAAGGCCGAAAAAGCCGCAAGCCTCGCCGACGATGCGCTCGATGCCGCGCTGCCGCTGATCAAGCAGGGCGGCGACGAGGCGCTGATCCTGGCCGCCATGCAAGGAGCAGTTTTTGCCGGCGGCGGCGACTATCCCGCCAACGAATTCATCATCGGCTCCGGCGCGGATGCCCTGCTCTGCCGCTACAAGGCCGGCCGCCGCAAGCTCACCAAGAACGACCAGCTGACGCTCGAATGGGCGGGCGTCTTCCATCACTATCACGCGGCGATGATGCGCACCGTTTTGACCGGGAAGATCTCGAAGCGCCACCAGGAACTGTTCGATGCCGCCCGCGCGGCTCTGCTTGCCGTCGAGAAGGCGATGACGCCGGGCAATTCCTTCGGCGACGTCTTCGACGCGCATGCCCGCACGCTCGAGGCGCATAATCTGACCAAGCACCGGCTGAACGCCTGCGGCTATTCGCTCGGCGCCCGCTTCACGCCGTCCTGGATGGACATGCCGATGTTCTACCAGGGCAATCCGGAGCCGATCGCGCCCAGCATGACGCTGTTCGCGCATATGATCATCATGGATTCGGAAACCGATACGGCGATGACGCTCGGCCGCACCTATCTTACCACGGAATCGGCGCCGAAGCCGCTCTCGCGCCATGATCTCGACTTGATCGTGCAGTGAATCCATAATGGTTGGTTCACGCGGGGGCGTTCGCCACCAAGGAGTTGTCGGGCAAATGAGACGATCGCAGGTGACGACCGTGTCATTGCTTGCGGCGCTGGCGCTGGCCGCCTGCACCAACGCCAAGGACGTCCTCGATCCTTCTGCCGTCAAGCCGCCGGCGGGTTCGGCCCAGGCTCTGCCGGCCACCCAGGGCACGTCGGCCACCGCATCGCCAACAACGACCACCGCGCCCGCGCCCACAGCGACCGCGGCGGCTTCAACGCCTGCCACGCCGGCTCAGGCCGCCGCCATCGCCAAGACCCGGCTGCAGGTAGCGCCGATCGTCGGCGCCTCGGTGGAGGCCGCAGCACCCTTGACGGCGGAATTGCAGACGCGCGCCAGGCAGCGCGGCGTGACCCTTGTCGGCAGCACCGACCAGACGGCGACGCATGTGCTGAAGGGATATTTTTCGACGATGTCCGAAGGCAAGGAGACCACAGTCATCTATGTCTGGGACATCTACGATCCTTCGGGCAACCGCCTGCATCGCATCAATGGGCAGCAGAAAGCGGTTTCCGTCGGCAGTGGCGAAGGCTGGCCGGCAGTAGCGCCGGCGACCATGCAGGCCATCGCCGACCAGACGATCGACCAGTTCACCGCGTGGCTCGGCAGCGGCGGCGCCGGTTGATCGACCAACCTGTTGCCGGCTTGCGATCCAGCCGGCCTTTGTTGCGCCTTGTCGAACGATTCCCGATCACGAGGCTTGCAATACCGGCGCGGGCCGCTAAAAGCCCGGCATAAAGGCTCATGAGAGTCTGTCCGGTCTCTCCATCCTTCACCAGGAACGGTGCATGAAGCTTTTTGCGGGCAATTCCAACAGGGTGCTGGCCGAAGCGGTCGCTCGCTATCTCAACATCCCGCTGGGGAAGGCCAGCGTCAGGCGCTTCGCCGATCAGGAGATCTTCGTCGAGATCCAGGAGAACGTGCGCGGCGAGGATGTCTTCATCCTGCAGTCGACCTCCTATCCGACCAACGACCATCTGATGGAGCTGCTCATCATGATGGACGCCTTCATGCGCTCCTCGGCAAGGCGCATCACGGCGGTCATTCCCTATTTCGGCTACGCCAGGCAGGACCGCCGCGCCTCAGGCCGCACGCCGATTTCGGCCAAGCTCGTCGCCAACATGATCACCCGCGCCGGCGCCGATCGCGTGCTGACGCTCGACCTGCACGCCGGCCAGATCCAGGGCTTCTTCGACATCCCGACCGACAATCTGTTCTCGGTGCCGGTGATGGCCCGCGACGTGAAGGCGAAATACAAGCAGCTCGGCAATGTCGTCGTCGTATCGCCCGACATTGGCGGCGTAGTGCGGGCGCGCGCGCTTGCAAAACGCTTCGATGCGCAGCTCGCCATCGTCGACAAGCGCCGCGAGCGGCCCGGCGAATCCGAGGTGATGAATATCATCGGCGCCGTCGCCGGCAAGGATTGCCTCTTGATCGACGACATCGTCGATTCCGGCGGCACGCTCTGCAACGCGGCCGATGCCTTGCTCGCCAACGGCGCGACCAGCGTCACTGCCTACATCACCCATGGCGTGCTCTCGGGCGGCGCCGTTGCCCGCATCAGTGGCTCGAAACTGCAAGAACTGGTGATCACCGATTCCATCCAGCCCAGCCAGGCCGTGCTCGACGCGCCCAACATCCGCGTCATCTCGATCGCCGACCTGATGGGCGAGGCGATCTCGCGCACGGCGACAGAAGAATCGGTCTCAAGCCTGTTCGACTAAGCCGCGGCGCTGCTGGCTTGAACCGGGCCGCTTGATCGCTTTGGCCCCTCGCCTGACTCGCGCGCGCCGCGCATATAGCCGCGAGGCGAGCTGCCGAGCATGCGCCTGAACATGGTGATGAACGCCGGCACGCTGTCATAGCCAAGATCGAGCGCCACCCTGGTGATGGGTTCGCCGTCGGCGAGCCTCGGCAGCGCCGCGAACAGGCAGGCCTGCCGGCGCCAAGTGGAGAGCGACAGCCCGGTCTGGCGGTGGAAGGCGCGTGTGAAGGAGCGCCGGCTCATGCCAGCGGCATCCGCCCATTCGTCGATCGTCGCATGTGGCGAGGGCGCCGCGACAAAGCGCCGGCAGAGCGCCGCGAGCTTCGGATCCGACGGAAAAGGCAGGCCGAGCGGCCGCTCCGGCAGGTTCGGTATCTCATGCAGCAAGAGCCCCATGATCAGCCCGGCGCGTCCTTCGAGCTCGCCGCCCTGAGGCAGCTTCTCCGATTCCACGATCAGGCTGTGCATCAGCTCGGTGATGCCGACGACGCGTAATCCCTCCGGCAGGCCGGGAATTGCATCCGGCACCACATAAACCGAGCGCATCGAGACATCGCCCAGCATCTCGACCGAATGCTCGATGCCGGCCGGTATCCACATCGCATGGTCGGGCGGCACCATCCAGCGGCCGTGCCTAGTCGTCACCAGCACGACGCCGACAAGCGCATGCAGCAACTGGCTGCGGCTGTGGCGGTGCCGCGGCACGTGGTAGCCGTCGGGATATTCGGTCGGCAGCGCGACCGCCGGCCCGACCGCCTGCTCCAGCCACTGCCAGCGGCTTTCATGCAGCCGGCCAAGCTCGGCGGCATCGCCCCTGAAGATTTCCCGGCCATGCGGCATTCGATGTGGCCCACTTGCGAAACTATTGGACCAAACCACGAAAGAAGTCGCCATTCAAGCCGATTATAAGACAAGCGGCCAATAAAGCTGGCTGGCTGCGGTTCGCCGCCAAAAAGACCCGGAGCATTGCCTTGACCGATACGACCGCCACCGCCGTCGCCACCCCAGCGCCGGCAAGCCACGCCTCGGCGCAAGCGACGGCCTTCACGGTCATTCTTGCGGTGAGCTTCTGCCACTGCGTCAACGACATCATGCAGTCGCTGCTTTCGGCGATCTATCCGCTGCTCAAAGAGAATTACGGTCTCGATTTCTGGCAGATCGGCCTTCTTACGTTCACTTTCCAGGTAACGGCCTCGCTGCTGCAGCCTGTGATCGGCATGATCACCGACAAGCGACCGATGCCCTATTCCTTGCCTTGGGGCATGGCCTCATCACTGGTCGGGCTGGTGGTGCTTGCGCATGCCGGCCATTACTGGCTGCTCCTGATCGGCGCCTCGCTGATCGGTATCGGCTCGGCGATCTTCCATCCGGAATCCTCGCGCATCGCCCGCTTCGCCTCGGGCGGCCGCTTCGGTCTCGCGCAATCGCTGTTCCAGGTCGGCGGCAATTTCGGCCAGGCGATGGGCCCGCTGCTCGCCGCCTTCATCGTCGTGCCTTTCGGCCAGACCAGCATTTCCTGGTTCGCCGTCGGCTCGCTGATCGGCATCGTCGTGCTGTGGCAGGTTGGCGGCTGGTACAGCCGGCTGCGCGCCTCGATGGCCAGCCGCAAGCCGGCGGCTCACGTCTCGCCCTTCCCACGCAAAAAGGTCATGGGGGCATTGGCGGTGCTGACGCTGCTGGTATTGAGCAAGAACGCCTATATCGCCTCGCTGTCCAGCTACTACACCTTCTACGCCATCCATAAGTTCGGCGTTTCGGTGCAGATGTCGCAGGTCATGCTCTTCCTGTTCCTCGGCGCCTCGGCGCTTGGCATCCTGCTCGGCGGCCCGTTCGGCGACCGCTACGGACAGAAGGCGATGATCTGGTTCTCGATCGTCGGCGTTCTGCCCTTCACGCTGGCGCTGCCTTACGCCAATTTGGAATGGACGATGGTGCTTACCGTTGTGATCGGCCTGATCCTGTCGTCGGCCTTCTCCAACATCGTCGTCTTCGCGCAGGAACTGGTTCCCGGCCGCGTCGGCATGATCGCCGGCATCTTCTTCGGCTTCGCCTTCGGCATGGGCGGCATCGCTGCGGCCGTGCTCGGCGTCATCGCCGACATGAAAGGCATCGACTTCGTCTACCACGTCTGCTCGTACCTGCCCTTCCTCGGCCTGCTGACCGTGTTCCTGCCGAACATGAAGGAGGCCAGGAAAGCCTGAGCCGGCCACTCCGGACGAGCTCCAGAGAGCAAAGCACCCGCGCGATGGCGGGTGCTTTTCTGGCGCTGGGACTCAGGCCTGGAAGAAAGCCAGGAGGTCGGCATTGATGACCTCCGCATGGGTCGTCGCCATGCCGTGCGGAAGGCCCTTGTAGACTTTGAGCTCGCCCTTCTTGAGCAGCTTGATCGCGAGCAGCGCCGAATCCGCGATCGGCACGATCTGGTCGTCGTCGCCATGCATGACTAGCACCGGCACGTCGATCTTCTTCAGGTCCTCGGTGAAGTCGGTTTCCGAGAACGCCTTGATGCAGTCGTAATGCGCCTTGGCGCCGCCCATCATGCCCTGCCGCCACCAATTGTCGACCACACCTTCCGACACCGTCGCGCCTGGACGGTTGAAGCCGTAGAAAGGGCCGGCCGGAAGGTCGCGGAAGAACTGGGCGCGGTTCGTCGTCAGCGCCGAGCGAAAGCCGTCGAACACTTCGATAGGCAAGCCGCCGGGATTGGCAGCGGTCTTGAGCATGATCGGCGGCACCGCGCCGATCAGCACAGCCTTGGCGACACGGCCTCCGGAACCGTACTGCGCGACATAGCGCGCCACTTCGCCACCGCCGGTCGAATGCCCGACATGGATGGCGTTCTTGAGGTCGAGATGCGCAACCAGCGCCCTCACATCGGCGGCGTAGGTGTCCATCTCATTGCCGGTGTCAGTCTGGCTGGAGCGGCCATGGCCGCGGCGGTCATGGGCGATGACCCGATAGCCCTTGGAGAGGAAGAACAGCATCTGGGCATCCCAGTCGTCGCTGCTCAGTGGCCAGCCATGGTGGAAGACGACCGGCTGACCGGTGCCCCAATCCTTGTAGTAGATCTGCGTGCCGTCGTTGGTGGTGATCGTGCCGCTGCCCGAGCCGGCCTTCGCATGTGAAGCTTCAGTCATCTCAATCTCCGTTTTAGATGTCGCGATAAATGATATCGCGATAATGATATGTCTAGCGCAACGATGACTACTTGTCCACGATAATATGTATCGCGATATGATTTTTTGTGCTAAAGAGCCTCACGACATCGACAAAAGGATCATGGCGCGATGCCTCTGCCCCTGGACAATCAGCTCTGTTTCGCGCTCTACGCCACGAGCATGGCGATCAACCGTACCTACAAGCCCATGCTCGACGAGATGGGGATCACGTATCCCCAGTATCTCGTGCTCAATGCGCTTGGAGAGGCCGATGGCATGTCGGTCGGCACCATAGCGCGCCGGCTGGCGCTGGAATCGAGCACCGTCACCCCGCTCGTCAAGCGCATGGAGCAGGCGGGTCTGGTGACCCGCCAGCGCAGCCATGACGATGAGCGGCAGGTGCAGGTCGATCTCACCGCGGCAGGCCGGGCGCTGCTCACGCAATGCAGCTGTCTGGGCGAAACGCTGGTCGAGCGTTCAGGCATGACCTCGGCCGAGATCGATGCTCTCACGCGAAAAGTCCGGGCGTTGCGCGATGCGTTGAGCGGCGACCAATCGGCTGATGCTGCCTGACCTCCAAACGCCGGACAAAGTCTGCTTAGTGCAGGCCACGGCCCGCGTCTCATAGCAGGGGCGAGCCATTTCCCCCGCGGCTTGGCAGGCATCCTCGACAATGGTCCTTTCAAGACGGAACGTTCAAAATACTTGCTTGCTCCTCGCTGCTGACCGGCGGCAGTTGCGGCGCATCCAGCCCCTGGAACGGGTCGCGCCAGGCATCGATATGCTCGATCCGCCGATACCAGCGGCTGAGCGACGGATAGTCATCGAGCGGCAACCGGGCAGCATCATTGAACGCGAGAAAGGTCGCCATACGAAAGTCGGCATAGCAAACCGAATTGCCGACCAGCCATTGGCGCCCGCAAAGCTCGGCTTCAAGGATGGCGGCCGTCATGTGGAACTGCCTCAGCCCCTCCTCGACCAATGCCTTGTCGATCGGCCCCAGTCCCCAGCGCTGTTTCGTGCCGCGCTCGAAATGCACCATGTCGCAGGCCCTGACGAAATTCTCCTTGCCCCAGCTCAGCCAGCGGATCATCTGCGGCTCGTCGTCGCCGGTGCGCCAGAAATCCGAATGCATGTCGCGCGAGAGCCGGCATGCGATCGCATCGGCTTCCCACAGGCTCCATCCCCGGCCGACCAGGATAGGCAAGGTCAAATTGGGGTTAAGCGCGCGGTAGCGCTCGGCCTGCCCCGGCGCCATGGGCGAGGCGAATTCGAAGGCGATATCGGCCGTCAGATAGCGCGCCGCCGCGACCGCGAGGCGAGGATTGGGATTGCGGCTGAACAGTAGTTTCATGTCGATCTCCGGTCCTTTGATTGCCTGCCAAGGACGTTTGAAACCGGCCCGATGCTACATGACGCATGCGGGCGGGACCCGGCGCAACTCGCCAGATCCGACTTTGCAGCGGAGCAACGCGTCGGCTATGCCTCCCGGGCCGGATATCATCGCTTAGCCTAGCCAAGCCTTCCCGTTCAACGGCTTGCGCCCCTGCCCGCCTTCCGCTATAGAGCCGCCACCCGCGTAGACACCCTTGGAGGCAACGCGGAGGAAGGCCGGCCAAGCCTGCATGATCCCCGAAGCGTTTGGACAGCCAAAAGCGTTGGATCGACCATGCAAGGCCGCGACGGCTTTCGACGTTTACGGATGGGCTTGCCCGCCGCGAACGCTCCATAACACGCGAAAGGAAATGCCATGAGCCACGAGGCTTACGAGCTCAAGGCCGAAGCGCGCGAACAGGTCGGTAAGGGGTCCGCCCGTGCAGTTCGCCGCAACGGCAAAGTGCCTGCAGTTATTTACGGCGACAAGCAGCCCCCCCTGGCGATCGCCCTCAACTACAAGGACATCTTCTACAAGATCCACGGCGGCGGGTTTCTGACCACGATCGCTACGATCGATGTCGACGGCAAGAAGATCCAGGTCCTGCCGAAGGATTTTCAGCTCGATCCGGTCAAGGACTTCCCGGTCCATGTCGACTTCCTGCGCATCGGCAAGGACACCGAGGTCAATGTCGACGTGCCCGTCCACTTCATCAATGAGGACAAGTCGCCCGGCATCAAGCGCGGCGGCGTGCTCAACATCGTTCGTCACGAAGTCGAGTTCCACTGCCCTGCCAACGCGATCCCGGAATTCATCACCGTCGATCTCGCCGGCACCGAAATCGGCGACTCGATTCACATTTCGGCGGTTGCCCTGCCGGCCGGCGTCAAGCCGGTGATCTCCGATCGCGACTTCACCATCGCGACCATCGCCGGCTCCGCGGCAATGAAGCCGGAGACGGAGGAGACTGCCGAAGCGGCGGCGCCGGAAGCTGAGGCCGCTGAGGCCGAAGAGAAGTAATTCTCTCGGCGCCAGGAGACGACGATGCTTGTCTTTGCAGGCCTCGGCAATCCGGGCGCGAAATATCAGAACAACCGGCACAATGTCGGCTTCATGGCGGCGGACGCGATAGCCCGCCGCCATTCCTTTTCGCCCTGGTCGAAGAAGTTCCAGGGCCTGATCGCCGAGGGCGCCCTGGGCGGCGAGAAGATCCTTTTAATCAAGCCGCAGACCTTCATGAATTTATCCGGCCAGTCGGTCGGCGAGGCGTTGCGCTTCTACAAACTCGATGCCGCCGCCCTCACTGTCTTCTACGACGAGATCGACCTTGCCTCCGGCAAGCTCAGGGTCAAGGTCGGCGGCGGTTCCGGCGGCCACAACGGCATCCGATCGCTCGACCAGCATGTCGGCAATGCCTATCGCCGGGTGCGCATCGGCGTCGGCCATCCCGGCGTCAAAGAGATGGTGCACGGCCATGTGCTCGGCGATTTCGCCAAGGCCGACCGTGAATGGCTCGACGTGTTGCTCGACGCGATCGCCGACGACGCCGCACTGCTGGCCAAGGGCGACGACAACTCCTTCATGAACCGCATCACCCTGGCGCTGCGCGAAAAGCTCGTGCCGACCGGCGATGACGATCGGCCTCCGCCCAAGGAGCCAAAACAGCAGAGCCATATCCGCCAGGCCCGCCCGCAGCAGCCGCCGGCGAAGGTTCCCGAGAGCGGGCCGATGGCCGCGATGCTGAAGAAGCTGTTCGGAAAAGACTGAGCGTCGAAACGACCATGCCAAGGGCTTGACGATCGTCCGCGCTTTCGCCCATAGCCCTCAGCAAATCTCGAATTCCCGATAGGACCGGACGAACATGGGTTTCAAATGTGGCATCGTTGGCTTGCCCAACGTCGGCAAGTCGACGCTGTTCAACGCGTTGACCAGGACGGCTGCCGCGCAGGCCGCCAACTATCCTTTCTGCACCATCGAGCCGAACACCGGCGAGGTGGCGGTTCCGGACCCGCGGCTGCAGAAGATCGCCGCGATCGGCAAGTCGAAGGAGATCATCCCGACCCGCATCTCCTTCGTCGACATTGCCGGACTGGTGCGCGGCGCCTCCAAGGGCGAAGGTCTGGGCAACCAGTTCCTCGCCAACATCCGCGAGGTCGACGCCATCGTGCATGTGCTGCGCTGCTTCGAGGATGACGACATCACCCATGTCGAGGGCCGCATCGATCCGGTCGCCGACGCCGAGACCGTCGAGACCGAGCTGATGCTCGCCGATCTCGAAAGCCTGGAGCGCCGCATCGTGCAGGTCCGCAAGCGCGCCGCCGGCAAGGACAAGGAAGCAATGACCGTTCTGCCGATGATGGAGGCGGCGCTCGAACTGCTGCAGGCAGGTCGCCCGACCCGCGTCCTGCTCAATGGCATCGCGGCGGAGGATCTGCGCATCCTGCAGGGCCTGAACCTGCTCACATCGCATCCCGTGCTCTATGTCTGCAACGTCGCTGAGGCGGACGCTGCCACGGGAAACGAGCATACAAAGGCGGTGGAGAAGATGGCCGCCGCGCAGGGCGCCGGCACGGTGGTGATCTCGGCGGCGATCGAGGCGGAAGTTGCCCAGCTTTCCGACGAGGAGGAAATGGAGTTCCTCGCCTCGCTCGGCCTTGACGAGCCGGGCCTCAACAAGGTGATCCGCGCCGGCTACGAACTGTTGCATCTGATCACCTATTTCACCGTCGGGCCGAAGGAGACGCGCGCCTGGACGATCCACAAGGGCGATAAGGCACCGCAAGCTGCCGGCGTCATTCACACCGACTTCGAACGTGGTTTCATCCGCGCCCAGACGATCTCCTACACCGACTTCGTCACGCTCGGCGGCGAAGTGGCGGCCAAGGAAGCCGGCAAGGCGCGCGACGAAGGCAAGGAGTATGTCGTCCAGGACGGCGACATCATGCTGTTCAAGTTCAACACCTGAGTGCCTGGCTGGCTCACCAGAAAGGACTTGACCAAATTGGCTCGGGCCTCCATCCGGGATGCTCGACCTTCGGGATCACGCGTTCGTCAACCGGATTGCCGACATGACCGGAAAGACCTGGGCCTATGAGGATTTCGTCGAGGGCGCCTCGCTCGACCTCGGCAGCAAGAATGTAAGCGCGGCTGAGATCATCGAGTTTGCCAGCGAATTCGACGCCCAGCCGATGCATCTCGACGAGGCGGCCGGCAAGGCCAGCATCCTGGGCGGCCTTTCGGCTTCGGGCTGGCACACTTGCGCGATGTTCATGCGCATGCTGTGCGATGCCTTCCTGCTCGATTCGACCTCGCAAGGCTCACCCGGCATCGAGCATGTCAAATGGAAGAAGCCGGTTCTGGCCGGTGACCGTCTCACCGGCAAGGTCACCGTGCTTTCCAAGCGCCAGTCCAAGTCGCGGCCGCAGATCGGCCTGGTCAGCATGCGCAGCGAGCTGTTCAACCAGCGCGGCGAATGCGTCTTCGAGCTTGAGAACACCGGCATGTTTCTGACCCGCGGGGCCGTCGCGTGACCCTGGACGAGTATTTCCTCATCGGCCAAACCGTCACCCTCGGCGCGCACAAATTCGAGGCCGACGAGATCAAGGCGTTCGCCAGGAAATACGATCCGCAAATCTTCCATGTCGACGAGGAGGCGGCGAAGGAGAGCATGCTTGGCGGTCTCTGCGCCTCCGGCTGGCACACCGCCGCCACCTGGATGAAATACAACCTCGAAAAGCGCATGGAGACCGAGGGCGTGCGTTGGACCGGTCCCGGCCCGCAGCCCGAATTCGGCCCCTCGCCCGGGTTTCGCAACCTCAAATGGTTGAAGCCGGTCTATGCCGGCGAAACCGTGACCTTCACCCGCACAGCGCTTGCCCATCGGCCCCTTGCCGGCCGCCCCGGCTGGAGCCTGCTCACGCTGCGTTCCGAAGGTTTCGACTCCAGCGGCGATAAGGTTATCGAGTTCGACAGCGCGGTGCTGGTGAAGGTGGAGTAGCGAATGGTGAATAGTGAATGGTGACCAGTGAACCATTCCCTATTCACCATTCACTATTCACCATTCAACACTGATTAATGCCCCTCGAAGCCGATCAGCGTCCTTACCGGCACGCCGAGCGCTTCCAGTTTCTGGCGCCCGCCGAGATCCGGCAGGTCGATGACGAAGCAGGCGGCGACGATGTCGGCGCCGATCTGCCTGAGCAGCTTGACGGCCGCCTCCGCCGTGCCGCCGGTGGCGATCAGATCGTCGACCAGGATCACCTTCTCGCCTTGCGAGACGCCGTCCTTGTGCATCTCCATCTCGTCCAGACCGTATTCGAGGCTGTAGGCGACGCGCACGGTCTCGTAAGGCAGCTTGCCCTTCTTGCGGATCGGGACGAAACCCGCCGAAAGCTGATGCGCCACTGCGCCGCCCAGGATGAAGCCGCGCGCCTCGATGCCGGCGATCTTGTCGATCTTCAGCCCGGCGTAAGGATGCACAAGCTCGTCGATGGCGCGGCGAAAGGCGCGAGCGTCGCCGAGCAGCGTGGTGATATCGCGAAACAGGATGCCGGGTTTGGGGTAATCCGGAATGGTGCGGATGGCCGCAAGCAGCGTGTCTTCGAGCGAGGGTTTCATGAGACGAGCTCCGCGTGTCCGGCTGTCGGATATAACGGCGTCGACGCGCCCGGCGCAACGCAACCAACAACGGCTACCGCGATGGAGCCCGGGAGACAAGCGCATCCGGCAAAGGATCGGCATCGCCTGCCTTGCTCCCGTGCCGGCGCCGCAAGCGAAAAAGGCGCCCGCTGGCGCCCTTGCAGAAACGTCGGCGACGGACGGCTCACATGCCGAGGTCGGACCGCAGCTCGGATCGCGCCACCTCGAACTCGGTCTTGAAATCGGGCCGGCTGAGCAGGACCGCGGCGATCGCGCTGCCGGAAATCTTGCCCATCTCGACATCCGACGGATAATGGATGCCGCCGACCACGCGGTTATGGACATATTCGGCCGCGCGGGCCATGATCTCGGCCCGCTTCTCCGGCACCATGTCGGACAGGATGATGCCCATCATGGTGCCGACCGTCGCATGGCCCGAGGGCCAGGAACCGGAATTCGACAGCTTCACCGCGGGTTTGACGCTGATGCGGACGCGGACGCTTCCACACGTCCTTGGCCGGATCGACGACCGCGCCTTCGGTCGCCACCACGCGGTCGAAGAAGGCGCTGAACTTCGGCAGCGTCTCCTTGCTGAATTTCGGTCCCATGACATCGGCGAAGCGCCAGACGTCCTCTTCGGCGTCGGCGATAGCACGCTTTTCCATTTCGGGAGTTCGCGTCACTTGCAGGGTCAGCACCTCGCCGAGCTCTGCCTTGATCTCGGCCGAATCATTGGCCGGCGGCGGCGGCAGGATCATCGTCAAGTGGACGTCCTTGTTGGTGACAAAGGGCTGGGCGTCCTCGGCGCGGACTGCCGAGGGGGCGACAAGAAGCAGCACCACGGCTGCAAGCGGCGCAAGTCTTTTCATGGGCACGATCCTTGGCGGTGGGGCAACGCAGGATCGCGATGCGCAATGACAGCCATGTGACACGGCCGGATCAAAGCGGTCCCGACATATGAAAAGGGCGCCTTTGCGGCGCCCCTCGAAAGTGTCTGACCGATCGCGGCTCAGTGCGCTACTTCGGCCCACACCTTGCGCTTGGTCAGGTAGACCAGCGCGCCGAACAGCAGCAGGAACACCAGCACGCGGAAGCCGGTCTTCTTGCGCTCTTCGAGATGCGGCTCGGCGGCCCACATCAGGAACGCCGACACGTCGCGCGAATACTGGTCGACCGTCTGCGGCGAGCCGTCGTCATAGGTCACCTGGCCGTCCGAAAGCGGCTTCGGCATCTTCAGCGACACGCCGGACAGGAAGTATGGATTGTAGTGCGTGCCTTCGGGGATCACCATGCCGGCCGGCGGCGTCTGGTCGTAGCCGGTGAGCAGCGAGTGGATGTAGTCCGGGCCGCCCTGAGCATACTGGGTGAAAATGTCGAAGATGAAACGCGGAAAGCCGCGCTCGACGCCGCGCGCCTTGGCGAGCAGCGACATGTCGGGCGGAGCGGCGCCGCCATTGGCGGAGGCGGCGGCCTGTTCGTTCGGGAACGGCGACGGGAAGTGATCCGACGGCTTGCCCGGGCGGTCGAACATGTCGCCGGCATCGTTCGGGCCGTCATGGATGGTGTACTCAGCGGCAAGCGTCTTGACCTGCGCTTCCGAATAGCCGAGGCCCTCCAGCGTGCGGAACGCCACCAGGTTCATCGAGTGGCAGGCCGAGCAGACTTCCTTGTAGACCTTCAGGCCGCGCTGCAGCTGGGCCTTGTCGTAGGTGCCGAACGGCCCGGCGAAGCTCCAGCTCATTTCCTTCGGTTCGTTGATCGGGAAATGCGTCGGGGCCGCCGCGTTGTGTTCCTCTTCGGCTGCGATGGCAGCGGTGCCCGCGACCACCAGGCCAAGCAGCGCCAGCGAGGTGAGAATCTTCTTCATGCCAAATCCCCTCAGATTCTCAGCCCTTGGTTTCCGGCGCGCTGACCGCGCCTGCCGGATGCCCGCCGGCTCCCTTGTTCTTCTTTTCCAGCACCGCCTCGGTGATCGAGTTCGGCAGCCGACGCGGTGTCTCGATCAGGCCGAGCACCGGCATGACGACCAGGAAGAAGGCGAAGTAGAACAGCGTCGCCATCTGCGCCATGAATACGTAAGAGCCTTCCGCCGGCTGCGAGCCCAGCCACCCGAGCAGGATGGCGTCGGCCACGAACAGCCAGAAGAACAGTTTGTACCAGGGCCGGTAGACCGCCGAGCGGACCTTGGAGGTGTCGAGCCACGGCACCAGGAACAGCATGGCTATGGCGCCGAACATGCACAGCACGCCGCCGAGCTTGGAGTTGATCGGCCCGATGTTGAAGGTGATGGCGCGCAGGATCGCGTAGAACGGCAGGAAGTACCATTCCGGAACGATGTGGGCCGGGGTCTTCAGCGGATTGGCGACCGTGTAGTTGTCCGGATGGCCGAGGTAGTTCGGCAGGTAGAAGACGAAATAGGCGAAGAAGAACAGGAACACGATCATGCCGAACGCGTCCTTGATGGTCGCATAGGGCGTGAAGGCGACGGTGTCGGTCTTCGACTTGACCTCGATGCCGGTCGGGTTCGACTGGCCGACGACATGCAGCGCCCAGACGTGCAGCACGACGACGCCGGCGATCATGAACGGCAACAGGTAATGCAGGGCGAAGAAGCGGTTCAGCGTCGGATTGTCGACGGCGAAGCCGCCGAGCAGCAGTTCCTGGATCCAGTTGCCGACTAGCGGGATTGCGCTGAAGAAGCCGGTGATGACGGTGGCGCCCCAGAAGCTCATTTGTCCCCATGGCAGCACATAGCCCATGAAGCCGGTCGCCATCATCAGGAGGTAGATGATGCAGCCGAGGATCCAGAGCAGCTCGCGCGGCGCCTTGTAGGAGCCGTAGAACAGCCCGCGGAAGATGTGGATGTAGACGGCCACGAAGAAGAACGAGGCGCCGTTGGAATGGAGATAGCGCAACAGCCATCCCGAATTCACGTCGCGCATGATCTTCTCGACCGAATCGAAGGCGAGTGTGGTGTCGGACGTGTAGTGCATGGCCAGCACGATGCCGGTGAGGATCTGCGATACCAGCATGATCGACAGGATGCCGCCGAACGTCCACATGTAGTTGAGGTTGCGCGGCACTGGATAGGCAATGAAGCTGTCATAGACAAGCCGGGGAAGCGGCATACGGGCGTCGAACCAGCGTCCGAGACCCGTCTTCGGTGTGTAGGTGGAGTGTCCCTCGCTCATCGAAATATCCCCCTGCCTCAACCGATAAGGATCTTGGTATCGGAAATGAATTTAAACACCGGGATCGCCATGTTCTCCGGCGCCGGGCCTTTGCGGATGCGGCCGGCGGTATCGTACACCGAGCCGTGGCATGGGCAGAACCAGCCGCCGAAATCGCCTTCCTGGCCGAGCGGGATGCAGCCGAGATGGGTGCAGACCTGCACCATGACCATCCAGGCTTCCTTGCCGGGCGTGGTGCGGTTGGCGTCGGTCGCCGGCGCATCGGCCGGCAAGTTGGCATTGCGGGCGATCGGATCCTTGAGATCGTTGAGGCTAACCGCCGCGCCGTCCTTCATTTCCTTGTCGGTGCGGTTGCGCACCACGACCGGCTTGCCGCGCCACTTGACGACCAGCGAGCTGCCGGGCTGCAGCGAGGAGACATCGACCTCGACAGAAGCCAGCGCCAGCGTCGAGGCATCCGGCTGCATCTGGTCGATGAACGGCCAGGCGACGGCCCCAGCGCCGACCACGCCGGCCATGCCGGTGGCGATGTAGAGAAAATCGCGACGGTTGGGATCGTGGATGTCGGTTGCGCTCACGGGTGCCTGATCCTTTCGCCTCTTTCCGTGCCGGCGGCCGAGCCTTGTCCCCGCTCAATCGCGCCGGCCCGACAGCGCATGGCGAACAGGCTAGCGAATTCCTCCGGCATTTGGAGGTTCGGTTTATGCGTGAAGCCCGTTTTTGTCCAGACGCGTGGAGGCACAAGGGCACATTGTCGCGGGCACATGCCGCGGCCCGCGCAACGGCTTGATGATCGGGCCGCCGAACAGCGCTAAATAGCGCTAACTTCAGCGGTAAATCGGAACTCCGCTTGCCTCGACAGCGACCGCCGGCCCGGTCTATTGTCGAGCCATGGCGCATGTCATCGACCGCGACAAATGGGCGAGCACGCCCGACCGTTGGCAAGGCGAGCTGCAATGCGGCGCATTTGGCTCCAACTCCTGCCTGATCTTCAATTATCAACCCGAGATCGGCGGCGGCCCGCGTCTGCATAAGCATCCTTACGCGGAGATCTTCGTCATCCGTTCCGGCACCGGCCTGTTCACGGTCGGCGATCGGCAGATAACGGCCACCGCAGGCCAAATTCTGATCGTGCCGGCCGACACGCCGCACAAATTCACCAATCTCGGCCCCGGTCCGCTCGAGACCACCGACATCCACGAGAACGGCAGCTTCATCACCGAATGGCTGGAGTGATGCGGCTTATTCGAGAGACAGGCCCTGTCCGCGGACCGATTCCCGCCTAGTTCTGTCGGTCGGAGCGATCGGACAGGTGAAGGCCGGGCGGATGGAAACTTCCAGCATCGAGGTTGAAGGACTGACCATTGCGATCCGCGAAGCCGGACCACGGGATGCGCCCGGCCTCGTGCTGCTCCACGGCTGGCCTCAAAGTTCCCATGCCTTCGAGAACGTGATCGGTCGGCTGGCCACCGATCAGCGCGTGATCGCGCCGGACCTGCCGGGTATAGGCGGCTCGCAAGGCACGCGCAAAACCGGTGAGAAAGCCCATCTGGCCAGGGTGATAGCGGCCTTGATTGACGCCTGCGGCCTGCGACAGGTCATAGTGGCCGGCCATGACGTCGGCGGCCAGATCGTCTTCGCGCTTTTGCGCAACCATCCGGAAATCCTCTCCGCCGCCGCGATCATGGATGTTGTCGTTCCGGGCGTGGCGCCGTGGGACAAGGTCATCCGCAATCCAAACCTCTGGCATTTCGCGTTCCACGCGGTTCCTGCTCTCCCGGAACTGCTGGTTGGGGGTCACGAGCGCGCCTATTTCGACTTCTTCTTCGACACCCTTTCGAAGGAGAAATCCGCCATCCCGGCCGAAGCAAGAGACATCTACGCCAAGGCCTATTCGCGGCCGGAAAGCCTCAAGGCCGGCTTCGACTGGTACCGCGCCTTTTCCGAGGACGCCAAGGCCAATGCCGTTCCGCCGGCAAGCCCGATCGACACGCCGGTGCTCTGCCTCAGGGGCGCTGCCGAGACCGGCGAGATCACCGATTACCTCAATGGCTTGAAGGCCGCCGGCCTCTCCAATGTCGAGGGCGACATCATCCCCGATAGCGGGCACTTCGTCGCCGATGAGAATCCCGGAGCGCTCGCCTTGCGCCTCGCGCGCTTTCGGAAGGAAGTCAGCGCTTAGCTGGCGCCGAGCCTGACCAGCACCGCCCGCGGGATGTCGTATTCGCGGATCACGGCGTCGTGCTTGCGCAGCCCGCAGAGTTCGCGCTGGATGAAATAGGCGTGGACGGCTTCTGCCGCTTCTTTCAGCAGCCGGTTGCGATCCCCGCCTTCCCCATTTTCGCGCAGCTTCGCCAAGGCCTCTTCGACGCGCTGGCCGGCGCGACCGAGGGCGGCGGCCTTCTCGGCGAGTATTTCGTGGCCGAGCAGATCGAGAGCGCTCTCCTGCGCGCCTGACCGTCCGAAATTGCTGGGCATTCTGATCGACATGGCTGCGTTTCTACTCCGCCGGGCGCGTCTCTTCCAGCGCGCTTTCCTCATTGAAGAGGAAGCCGCCGGACTGCCGTTTCCAGAGCCGCGCATAAAGACCGTCCAGCGCCACCAGCTCATCATGCGTGCCTTCTTCGACGATGCGGCCGCCGTCGAGCACGACCAGCCGGTCGAGCGCTGCGATGGTGGAAAGCCGGTGGGCGATGGCGATGACGGTCTTGTTCTCCATCAGCCTTGCCAGGTTTTCCTGGATCGCCGCCTCGATGTCGGAATCGAGTGCCGAGGTCGCCTCGTCAAGGATGAGGATCGGCGCATCCTTGAGGAAGAGGCGGGCGATCGCCACGCGCTGACGCTGGCCGCCGGAGAGCTTGACGCCGCGCTCGCCGACATAGGCTTCGTAGCCAAGGCGCTCGCGATTGTCGCGCAGCCCCATGATGAAGTCATGCGCCTCGGCTTTGCGCGCCGCGGCGATCACCTCAGCGTCGGTAGCGTCCGGCATGCCGAGCTTGATGTTGTCGCGCAGCGAGCGGTGGAACAGCGCCGTGTCCTGGCTGACCACGCCGATATTGGCGCGCAGCGAATTCTGCGTCACGCCGGCGATATTCTGGCCGTCGATCAGGATCCTGCCGCCCTCGAGGTCGTAAAGGCGCAGGATGAGATTGGCCAGCGTCGTCTTGCCGGCACCGGACGGACCGACCAGCCCGACCTTCTCGCCTGGACACACGACGAGGTCGATGCCTTCGAGGACCCCTGCCCCTTTCCCGTAGTGGAAGGTGACGTTCTTGAGGTCGATGCGGCCACCCGCAACCACCAGCTCCTTGGCATCCGGGGCGTCGGTCAGGCCGAGCGGCTGCGAGATCAGCGCCTTGGAATTTTCCAGCACGCCGAGATTCCTGAGGATACTGTTGAGCTGCATCATCAGCCGTCCCAGCAGCATGTTGAGCCTCAGCACAAGCGAGAGCGTGAAGGCGACGGCGCCGACGGTGATCGAGCCTTCCACCCACAGATAGACTGCAAAGGCGGCGATCGCCGTGATCATGATGCCGGAAAGCGTCGTCAGCGCCACGCGCACGCCGGTCAGCCGCCGCGTGAAGGGCCGCAGCGCATCGAGATAGATGTCGAAGCCGTTGCGGATGTAGCGGTCGTCGCCGTCGGCCGCGAACAGCTTCAGCGTCTGCACATTGGAATAGGAATCGACGAAGCGGCCGGTGATCATCGAGCCGGCCTCGGCGGTCGCCTCGGCATGCTTGCGGATTGCCGGCAAATGGAGCCTGGCCAGCCAGCCGAAGGCGACGATCCAGATCACCACCAGCGCCGCCAGCCTGAGGTCGAGCCCGGCGACCAGCGCCAGCGTCGTCACCGTGTAGACGATCATGAACCAGACGACTTCGATGAAGCTTTCCATGAGGTCGCCAGTGGCCTGCCCCGCCTGCCAGACCTTCGTGGCGATACGCCCGGCGAAGTCGTTTTGGAAGAAGGCGTAGGACTGGCGCGAGACATGCCGGTGCGCCTGCCAGCGCACCAGGCTGTAGAAGCCCGGCGTGATCGTCTGCTCGTCGACCAGCGCCGAAAGGCCGACCACCAGCGTGCGGATGATCAGCACCACCGCGCCCATGAACAGCAGCTCCGGCCCGGCGGCTGCCCACAGCGCGTGCCAGCTGCGTTCGCCGGGAAGCTGGTCGAGGATATCGACCAGCCGTCCGACGAAATAGAACAGCCCGGCCTCGACCAGCGGCGCGATGCCGCCGATGATCAGCATGGCAAAGAAGGCGAGCTTCGCTTGCCCGACATAGTGCCAGAGGAAGCCGCCGACGCTGGCAGGTGGACGAAGGTTCGTCGGCTCGCGGAACGGGTAGACCCAGCTTTCGAACCAGCGATAGACGGCCTTCATCATTCCGCGGCTTCACCTTTCGTCGGCAGATCGTCGGCCGCCTGCTTTTCCTCGAGCAGGAAGCCGCCCGACTGGCGCCGCCAGAGCTGGGCATAGAGCCCGCCCTTGGCGATCAACGCCTCATGCGAGCCGTCCTCGACGATGTGGCCCTTGTCCATGACGACGAGCCGATCCATCGCCGCGATGGTCGACAGGCGGTGGGCGATGGCGATGACCGTCTTGCCCTGCATGAGCTTGTAGAGGTTCTCCTGGATGGCGGCCTCCACCTCGGAATCGAGCGCAGACGTAGCTTCGTCGAGAATGAGGATCGGCGCGTCCTTCAGCATAACGCGGGCAATGGCGATGCGTTGCCGCTGGCCGCCGGACAGCTTCACGCCGCGCTCGCCGACGAGCGCCTCATAGCCGCTTTGTCCATGCGGATCGGTCAGTCCCGCGATCACATCGTCGATCTGCGCGGCCTTGGCGGCGCTGAACATCGCCTCGTCGCTGGCGGACTGGCGTCCATATTTGAGGTTCTCGCGGACGGATCGATGCAAGAGCGACGTATCCTGATTGACGAAGCCGATCGCCGCGCGAACGCTTTCCTGCGAGACGTTGCGGATGTCCTGTCCGTCAATCAGCACCTTGCCGTCCTGCACGTCGAACAGCCGCAGGACGAGATTGACCAGCGTCGACTTGCCGGCCCCGGAACGGCCGATCAGGCCCACCCGCTCGCCCGGCGCGATCTTCAGCGACAGATTGTCGATGACGCCGCCTTTGCCGTCCTTGCGCCAATAGTTGAAGTTCACCTGCTCGAACTCGATGCCGCCGGCTTTGACCACGAGGGCCGGCGCGTCCGGCTGGTCCTGCATTGTGATGGGGCGCGCGATCGTCGTCATCGAATTGCTGGCGACGCCGATCTGCCGGAAGACGTTGGCGCCGACATCGAGGATCCTGCCGGAGATGTTGGCGATCTGCAGCGCGAACGGTATCGCCGTCGCCACGGCCGCCGTGGTCATGGCGCCGGTGTTCCAGCCGGCCAGCGCCAACCAGCTTATGGCGATAAGCAGCGCAGCGTTGAGGACGAACAGGGCCGACCACATCAGTGTGAAAACGCGCATCAGCTGGTAAAACGTGTCGGCGTGCTCGACGACGGCTTGCGAGACATATTTGTCTTCGTGCTCGCCGGTCGAGAATGTCTTGAGCGTCAGGATATTCGTGTAGCTGTCGACCATGCGGCCGCTCACCTGCGACCACCGCTCCGACAGTTGGGACGAGCGCTGGGTGATCCTCGGCATCGCAAACCAGAAGATCATGCAATAGAACACCAGCCAGGCCGCCACCACAGCCAGAAGAAGCGGGTCGAGCCGCGCCAGCACAACGATGGCGACCGCGACGAAGACCAGCGCGTACCAGACGGCATCGACGGTGAGATTGACGCTCATCTCCACCGAGTCGCCGCTTTGCATGACCTTCGTTCCGATGCGGCCGGCGAAGTCGTTCTGGAAGAATGACCAGTCCTGACGCACGACATGCCAATGGCTTTGCCAGCGGATGAGGTCGATGAGGTTCGGCGCGATGGCGTGATTGGGGATAAGCGCGTCGATAACCATGGACAGCGGACGCAGCAGCACGACGATCGCCATCATGACGAGCAGCGGCCCATGCGCGGCGAAGAAATCGCCCGGCCTGGTGTTGGAGAGCAGGCCCACGATCAGGCCGACGAAAATCGGCAGCATCGCGTCCACTATTGCCGCGACGGCAACGATGATCATGCGCAGCCAATAGGCGGCGCGAAACTGTCTTATGAAATACCAGTAGAACCGCCAAAGTCCCATTGGCGGCTGCCTGTCTTCGGCCAGCGCCACCGGCGAATAATGGCTTTCGAACCAGGTGAAGATGCGGTCGAACATTTTTCTCTCGTAGATGCCGGAACCCCGCCGGCACCCGATTTGGTCGCGGGCAGGCCTCTGACGGGTCGTGGTTACGCCCGGGAGCGATTCCCCGCAATTGCCGTAACCTTGATGCCAATCGCGATCGCGTTACTCCGCCGCCATCTCGGAGTGAGACCCTTTGGCATCGGACTCAGCCGGCGCATCATCGAGGAGGAACCCACCCGACTGGCGCTGCCAGAGCTGGGCATAAAGGCCGCCCTTGGTGACAAGCTCTTCGTGCGAGCCTTCCTCGATGATGCGCCCCTTGTCCATGACGACGAGCCTGTCCATCGCAGCGATGGTCGACAGCCGATGCGCGATGGCGATCACGGTCTTGCCTTGCATCAGCTTGTAGAGGTTCTCCTGGATCGCCGCCTCGGCTTCCGAATCGAGCGCCGACGTCGCCTCGTCGAGGATGAGGATCGGTGCGTCCTTCAGCATGACGCGGGCAATGGCGATGCGCTGCCGCTGACCGCCGGACAATTTGACGCCGCGGTCGCCGACATGTGCATCGAATCCCTTGCGGCCGTTATGGTCCGAAAGCGCGCCGATGAAATCGAGCGCCTCCGCCCGCCGGGCCGCCTCGATCAGCATCTCGTCGGTGGCGTCAGGGCGCCCGTAGAGGATATTCTCCCGCACCGACCGATGCAGCAGCGAGGTGTCCTGCGTCACCATGCCGATCTGCGCGCGCAACGAATCCTGCGTTACCCCGGCGATCTCCTGGCCATCGATGAGGATCCTGCCGCTTTCCAGGTCGTAAAAACGCAGCAAAAGGTTGACTAGCGTCGACTTGCCGGCGCCGGAGCGGCCGACGATGCCGACCTTCTCGCCGGGTTTCACAGTGAGCGACAGGTTCTCGATGACGCCCTTCTGCTTGCCGTAGTGGAAGCGGATCTCCTCGAAACGGATCTCGCCCTGACTGACGGCGATGTCGCTGGCGCCCGGGCGGTCCTCGACCAGCCGCGGCAGCGAGATCGACTGGATGCCGTCTTGCACCGTGCCGATATTCTCGAACAGGCTCGACATCTCCCACATGATCCACTGCGACATGCCCCACATCCTGAGCACCAGGCCGATAACCACGGCGACTGCGCCGATCGTCACCGCCTCGCCCAGCCATAGCCACAGCGAGATCGCCGTCACGGAAAACAGAAGCAGCGAATTCAGGATGTAGAGCATCCCATATAACTGCGTCACCAGCCGCATCGAGCGGTAGACCGTATCGAGGAAGCTCGCCATGCCCTCCCTGGCGAAAGTTGCCTCGCGGCGGGCATGCGAAAACAGCTTCACCGTCTGGATGTTGGTGTAGCTGTCGACGACGCGGCCGGTCATGGTCGAGCGCGCATTGGCCTGCTCCTCGCCGACCTTGCCGAGCTTTGGGATGAAAAAGCGCAAGAGCCCGATATAGCCGACCAGCCATACACCCAAGGGCACAGCCAGTCGCAAGTCTGCCGAGCCGACGATGAACAGCATGCTGAGGAAGTAGACGACGACATAGTTTAGGACATCGATCAGCTTGATGACGCATTCGCGCACGGCAAGAGCGGTCTGCATCAGCTTGGTGGCGATACGGCCGGCAAACTCGTCCTGGTAGAAGGCCATCGACTGCTTGAGCAGGTAGCGATGCACCTGCCAGCGGATGCGCATGGGATAATTGCCCATCAGCGTCTGCTGGTTGAGCAGCGAATGCAGCCATACCGTGCCCGGCAGCGCGAACAGCACGATGAAGGCCATGCCGGCGAGTTTCCAGCGCTCCGTCTCAAGGAAGGTTTCGCGGTTCTGCGCCGACAGCCAGTCGACGATGCGGCCCATGAAACCGAACATCCACGCTTCGGCAAGGGCTATCGCTGCCACAAGCACGGCATCGACGAGGATATAGGGCCAGGCCCCGCGCGTGTAATGCACGCAGAAGGCGACCAGCGTCTTCGGCGGCTCGACCGGCTCCGCGGCGGGAAACGGATCGAGCCTCTTCTCAAACCAGCGGAACATTCGAGGCACTCGACGATTTGTGCGCTCACGCGGCGCGGGGTTGATTGGTAAGGCCGTTCGGCCGCACGGCGCCGCGGGCCGGCGATACGGAATTGTCCGTATCGCCGGCCCTGCTTCGCGCAATATGGGGTGTCGCGGTCTTTTCGCCGACAGGCTTGCCAGAGGATCCTGACGACAAGCTGTCGCCAGCCCTGGTTTTACCCGGCCGAACCATGCGGATGATCCGGCGCACAAGCGAGGGTCGACCGGGATCGGGCACCGCGCGCGAGAAGTCGACGTCCGGCAGCATGCCGCGATGCGGACGCCGGCGCGTCTCGGCGTGCACCGCCGACGAGTAAGTCTCGCCGATCAGCAGCGCCCAGGTCGCCACCTTGCGCTCATGCAAGCTTCTTGAACCCGGTATCTTAAAGGGATCGAACATCGGTCCGTCCTCCATGTGCAAATGCGTTAAAAAGGGTGATGCGAGCTCGACCTCCGGCATTCGGCCGGAGGGACGCGACGCGGTCAGGACATGACGGCAAGCGTCAGTCCCGACATGACGGCCAGCGTCGGTGTCGACACGTTCAGGCGGGGCGGGGCGCCGCTTTGGCAGTTTGAGAAACATCGCAAGATTCCTTCGAAGGCCGAAAACTGGGTTCGGCGGGAATCGGTGCGATGAGGTCTTAAAGTGTCAGAAGAATCGTCGTACCGAAACCGCCGTTGGGCATACGTGGGCCCCAAAGAGGAGCTGCCCGGAGAAGGGCTGGAAGTGCATGGTCATCATGTGGTCCCTCTCCTTCGGTTCGGGTTGACGATGATGGGCGTATACTCGACTTCGCAGAAAATGGCCACCCGCCAGTCTAGAAATCGCCAAAAGCCGGAGCCGCCTGTGGCCGTTCTGCCACTTATTAGAAGGATGCGGAAATGAACGACCGTCTCCGCATCGGGCTCTACCAACCGGATATCGCCGGCAATACCGGGACGATCCTGCGCTTCGCCGCCTGCCTTGATCTTGGCGTCGACATCATCGAGCCGGCCGGTTTCCCGCTCTCCGATCGGGCGCTGAAACGCGCCGGCATGGACTATCTCGAAATGGCGGCGCTTGCCCGCCATGCCGACTGGCACGCCTTCGAGGAATGGCGCCGAACGAACGCGCGCCGCCTTGTGCTGCTCACCACCAAGGCCGAGACCGCCTACACGCGGTTTGCTTTCGCCGCCGGCGACGTCCTTCTGTTCGGCCGCGAATCCGCCGGCGTGCCGGAAGAGGTTCATCAGGCGGCGGATGCGCGACTGACCATTCCGATGCGGCCGGGCGCCCGCAGCATCAATGTCGCGCTGTTCGCGGGCGAAGCGGTCCGCCAGCTCGGATAGGCTGCTCAAGCCCTGCTCGTCGTCGCGAACGCCTCCCACTTGCGGCGTCAGTCTCACCCAGGCGCACATCGCCTTCTCCTCAATTTGCCTTGTCAGGCTTTCCTCGCTACAAGCTCAACCTAACTTGAGGTCAAGCGGAAAGTGCGAGATGGCTCCGGTGAAGGAATTGACGGTCGGCCAGGTGGCGATGCGCAGTGGCGTCGCGGTCTCGGCGCTCCATTTTTACGAAGCGCGCGGGCTGATCCGCAGCCATCGCACCGCGGGCAACCAACGGCGCTACGGCCGCGACGTGCTGCGACGGGTGGCGATCATCCGCGTCGCCCAGGAGGTCGGCATCTCGCTCGCCGAAATCGGCGCGGCATTCCACTCCCTGCCCGAGGGCCGCACCCCGACGCGCGAGGATTGGAATCTGCTTTCAACGGCTTGGCGCGACGGCCTCGATCATAAGATCGCCCAATTGAAGAAGCTGCGCGACGGCCTGACCGACTGCATCGGCTGCGGTTGCATGTCGATCGACAAATGCCCGCTTCGGAACAAGGAAGACCGACTGGCCAGAGAGGGAACTGGAGCGAGACGGCTACTGGTGCCCTGAGGATTTTTCAATCTGCCGCCGGCAGCCGTCGCATGGTGAATTCGATGACGTCGCCCGGGCGCTCGAACCAGCTTTCGATCTCGGTCCAATAGGCCTGCTTGGGAAAGCGCTCGAACCATTCCTTGGCCTTGAGGCGCGCGGCCGGCCGCGGCAGCACGAAAGTCTCGCGCAAAAATCCGTCGCGCGGCTCTCTTTCGCGCTCGGCCCGTGAGCGCTCCAGCCTCTTCTTCAAGCCATCCAGCGGCGGTCTTGCCGGGGTGCGCACGAGCAAACTCCTTGCACCTTGGTCAGACAGGACTTGACCCTTGCCCTTAAGAGATTAGGGATCGCGCGCAGAAAAAACGAGTCATTTGTCGGGCAAGCAGCCTGGACTGGAGACGGAATTGGAACGACCCGACATTGCGGTGGGCCTGCCTGACGACATCGAGCAGAAGAAGATGAAGGCCCGCCTCTGGTTCGAAGCGCTGCGCGAGCGCATCTGCGCCGCCTTCGAGCAGATCGAGCAGGAACTCACTGGACCGCAATCGGCATGGTCGCCCGGGCATTTCGAGCAGACGCCGTGGGAGCGCGACGACGGCAAAGGTGGCGGCGGCGCCATGTCGATGATGCGCGGCCGCGTCTTCGAGAAGGTCGGCGTGCATACCTCGACCGTCCACGGCGAATTCTCTCCCGAATTCCGCAAGCAGATCCCGGGCGCCGACGAGGATCCGCGCTTCTGGGCGAGCGGCGTTTCGCTGATCGCGCACCCCTGGAACCCCAACGTTCCGGCCGTGCATATGAACACACGCATGGTCGTGACCACCCGCCACTGGTTCGGCGGCGGCGCCGACCTGACGCCGGTGCTCGACCGCCGCCGTACCCAGGACGATCCCGACACGATCGCCTTCCACCGCGCCATGCAGTTCGCCTGCGAGAAGAACGCCGGGGTGGCCGACTATCCGAAATTCAAGGCGTGGTGCGACGAGTACTTCTTCCTGCCGCATCGCAACGAGGCGCGAGGAATCGGCGGCATCTTTTTCGATTGGCTGCATTCCGATGAGGGCAAGGGCGGCTGGGACGCCGATTTCAATTTCGTCCAGGATGTCGGCCGCTCTTTCCTCGTCGTCTATTCCCATCTGGTGCGGGGCAATTTCAACCAGAACTGGACCGACGGCGACCGCGAGGAACAGCTCGTCCGGCGCGGCCGTTACGTCGAATTCAATTTGCTTCACGATCGCGGCACCATCTTCGGCCTGAAAACCGGCGGCAATGTCGCCTCGATCCTCTCCAGCCTGCCGCCCGAGGTAAAGTGGCCGTAAAAATCCGGTGAGCGGAAGGCCAGCCGCATTGCTGTCCCATTCGCCGAATTTTGACCGGCAATGTGGCAGGGGCGATTTCTTTTTCGTCTAATATCCTTTTGAAAAAATTGATCTATTTAACGTGCCGGGTCGGGAAGCGCCGGCGGCTCGTCACTGCTACGAGCCGCGACCCGACGCGTCCGGACGGCCCTGATCGAGCGGAGTGCCTTCCCAATGGTGCCCGCATCCCAGGAGAACATCCTATGCGCAAGCTTATTGTGACGGCGGCAACCGCCGCCTTTCTCGCCTCCGGTGGCGCCGCGTTCGCCGCGGTCAAGCACACCACGGGAACAGTGAAGAGCTTTGATGGAACGGCCATGAGCCTTGTTCTGGACAACGGATCGACCTTCACGCTGTCCAAGGCCTTCAAGGATCCGGGCATAAAGCCGGGCGAGAAGGTTCGCGTTTCCTGGGATATGAGCGGCAAGAACAAGATTGCCGAGGCTGTCAAGATCATGAAGTGACGGCCTGCACGGCCAGCAATTGCAGAAACGTTGAAGCGGTTTCCGCCGGAATTGCGTCAAAACAAAAAGACAGTGCGGTTCATCGTTTCACGGAAACCAGGTGGCAACGGGCGGAGCAGCAATGCTCCGCCTTTGATTTCGCGCGGAGACCGTGAAAAAACAATTCGCCACCGGCTCCAATGCAACCGAAGCCGGCGACATGTGTTATGGTTTTCCACCGGGGCAATTTCAGGAAAATGCGATGCGGCTTTCCATGCGGAATTGCATGATAACAAGGAGCGGAATCAGGGCTCCGGACCTAGGAAAGGAAAAACCATGAAGGAGTTCCAATGCGGGACACTCGTCCCGGGCTGCGATTGGCACACGCGCGCCGAGGAGGAAGCCGAGGTCATGCGCCGCGCCGTCGAGCACATGCGTGAAACCCATGGCGAAACCACCATCCGCGAGACCATGATCGAGGCGATCCGCTCGCGCATCCAAAAGGTCCGCGACGCGGCCTGAGGCATCGGGTCACCGTTTTCGGACGACCATTGGCAAAGCCGGCGAGTTGGATGCAGCATCCGGCGCATCTCGCTTCGTTTGCGTCTGATCGCTGGCAACGGCTTGGCTTCGCCGAATTCAAGCAAAAACTTATATTCGTACCGGCTTGGATAACCCCGCGGTAACGGTCTCCATGCGATCGTCGCGCATGATCCGGGGACCGCGGCTGCCCGAGGAGCCGTCCGCCACAAGGCGCGTCTGGATCCGGTGGGGCGAGGTGCTTCGCGCATGCGCGAAAGATCCAACAAACGAGACGGTTTCGGCGCAGCCGCACTGTTGCTGTGCCTAGTCGTTGGCGCCTCGCCGTCGATGGCCCAGGAAATGACCACGTCGCTCGTGAACATCCACCAGGGGTCATGGCTCAGCGACCGCGCCAGAGCTCTCGGCAATGGCGGCTATGAGCTGCAGGACGGGAGCTGGGTCTCATTCAATCGTTGGTACCACAGCGATTGGGTCGACATGCACGTCGACTTCATCACGCAACTTACCGAAGACAGCGGCTTTCTGTGGGGAGTGGGAACCGGGGAACAAGCCGAGAAGTACCGCATCGCGCCGAGCCTCAAGCTCGGTTTTCTCACCCAGACCCATCCGAGCCTCAACAGCACTCTCTCCCTTTCGGTTACCTCGACCTTCGGCGGCAACCTGAGCGAAAAGCCATGCGTGGCCGACTACGGGGATCTGGGCACCTACAGCGTCAACTGCCGGCTTGCGGCCGGGGAGACGGCGCCTGAGGACACGCTGAAATATCTGGTTAACGCTACGCCCGAAAGGCTGCGCCTGTGGCTCAACTACCGTGTTACCTTCTGATCGCCGGGATGCCGCGCATGAGAAATCTTCCTGCTCCCGAACTTCGCGATCGTCCGTCCTCGTTCCTGCTTTGACCGGGAGTAAGACCATGTCTGGTAATTTCTGGAAGCTCGGCATTGCCGCGGCACTGACCATTCTGCCGGCATGCCTGGCGTCGGCGCAGGAAGCTCTCGACGCGGACCAGTCGGCCGCGCTGTGTCACGGCGGCGGGTCCATATGCGTAAGCGCAAAGATACCGGTTGCGCGAACGACACAAGCGGTGCAGAGCTGGATGAGTCCCGATGTCGGCGCCGCGTGGGCGGCTGGCTATAAGGGCAAGGGCGTCACCATCACCATCGTCGACGACTTCAGCAGTTCATCGCGCTTCTCCGGCAATTTTGGCATCGGCACGCAATATCAGCGACACGGAGAGTGGACGCGCGAGGAAGCAAGCATGATCGCTCCTGCGGCGACCATCCGCTCCAAGGACTTCTCGACGGGTTCGGCCGTCCCGCTGGCAAGTGGCCGCAACGTCCTCAACCTCAGCTACGGCATGTACGCGAACGCGGGTTACAGCGTGAACCAGATCCGCTGGGCCCCGGAGGAGCAATCGATCATCTCCTACGCCAGCAAGGGATCGGCCATCGTCTCGAAAGCGGCTGGCAACGATTCGGTTGCGGTCGGCGGCGTCACCAGCGGACAGCAGGATTATCTCGATCTCGCTCTGATCGGCAAACCGACGGCGATCTTTGTTGGCGCGCTGTCCACAAACGGCACGGCGTCAAACAAGGCTCAGCTTGCCTGGTATTCCAATTACGCCGGCTCCGACCCGACCGTGCAGAGCCATTTCCTGGTGGTCGGCGTCGAAGGCGACAAGACCGGCCTTTACGGCACATCGTTCGCCGCGCCTATCGTCTCCGGATATGCCGCAATCATCGGCAGCAAATTCACCAAGGCGACCCCGGTTCAGATCACCAACGACCTGCTCAACACGGCTCGCACCGACACGCTGGTCAACTACAACCCCTCAGTCTACGGCAAGGGCGAGGCAAGCCTTTCGCGTGCCCTGGCCCCGATGGCGATACGCTGAGCGACGCCACGATTTAGGGACTCATCTAAGCCTCGAGTGCCTGCGCGGCGCGTTTGAGCAGCGCGCCGCGATCCATGGCGAATGCTGAATCCACCCATTCCCTTTCGAGATTCTTCAGCGTGGCACCAAGCTTCGGGCCGGGCGCGGCGCCGAGTTCGGTCAGGTCGGCCCCCTTGATCGGAAAGCTCGGCTTTTGCCATTTCAAGGCGAAGCCGAGCAGGCGCGAGAAACCGCCGGCTTCCATCATCGCCTGATCGTCCTCGATGGCCCCTGTCCGCGCGGCGGCGAGCGCGAGCCGCAGCCGATCGACGAAGCCTTGGCGGTCGCCGAAATAGAGCCTTTTCGACAATTCCGTCTCGGCCGTCTTGGGTTCAGGCGGAACCGTCTGTGCCCAGTGCCGCAGGCGCTCCCCCTCGTCGGTCGAAAATCTCAGCCTTTCGGCAAGCGTCTTCATGCGCGCGGCATCCGGCGGAACGACGGCCTCCAGCCTGAGCAGCGGATCGGCATCCCAGCCGAGATCCTTTTCGGTCCTGACCAGCCCGTGGATGGCGTCGATGCCCCATTTCTCGCTCTCCGGCAGCACGGCGGTGAGGACACCGGCCTGGCGCATCCACAGCAGGGCACGCGATGGGTCGGGCGCCGAAAGCAGCTTCTTCAGTTCGGACCACACGCGTTCGGCTGACAGCCTGCCGAGCCCGTCCTTCAGCCTGGCGCAGGCCTTCAAGCCCTCGGCGTCCGGCCGGCCGTCGCCATACCAGGCGAAGAAGCGGAAGAAGCGCAGGATACGCAGATAATCCTCGCGGATGCGCGCTTCCGGATCGCCGATGAAGCGCAGCCGCCGCACCTCGATATCGGCGACGCCGCCGACAAGGTCGACGATGGTGCCGTCGGCTTCGGCATAAAGCGCATTGATGGTGAAGTCGCGCCGCGCGGCGTCGGCCTTCCAGTCGCGCCCGAAGATGACTTTCGCCCGCCGACCGTCGGTCTCGATGTCGGCCCGGAGCGTCGTGACCTCATAGGCCTTGCCGCCGGCGATTGCCGTGACCGTGCCGTGCTCGATCCCTGTCGGCACGGTCTTGAAGCCGGCTGCCTGGGCGCGGCGGATCGTGTCCTCGGGCACCGTCGTGGTGGCAATGTCAATGTCGGCCACCGGCTGGCCGATCAGCGCATTACGGACCGCTCCACCGGCCACCCGCGCCTCCTCGCCGCCCTCCTTCAGCGCGGCAAGCAGCTTCTGCAGATGCTTTTCGCCCAGCCAATCGGCCCTGCCCGAGAGAGACACCTCAGCGCTCACGCATAGAGCCTTTCATAGAGTGTGCGGATGATGCCGGCGGTGACGCCCCAGATCCGCTGGCCGCCATAGGGCATCTCGTAGAAGAACCATTCGAGGTCGTCCCACATGCGGCTGTCGCGCGCGTGGTTGACAGGGTCCATCAGGAAGCGCAGCGGCACCTCGAAGGCGGCGTCGACCTCGTCGGCGTTGAGCATCAGCGAAAAGCCCGGCCGCACCACCGAAAGCACCGGCACGATGCGGTAGCCGCTGCCGGAGACATAATCGGGCATGCGGCCGACAATTTCGATGTGATCGCGGTCGAGGCCGATCTCCTCGAATGTCTCCCGCAGCGCTGTGGCCTCAGGGGTGGGATCGGTCGGATCGATGGTGCCGCCGGGAAAGGCGACCTGGCCGGAATGGCTGCGCAGCTTCTCCGCCCGCTTGGTGAGCAGCACCGTGGCGCCGTCGGCGTGATCGACGACCGGGATCAGCACCGCGGCGTCGCGCAGCGGTTTTACATGCTTCAGCCTGGGATGCCCTGGATTGAAGCGGTGGTCGCCGAACTCGTCGCCGGATTGGACCTCGGCCTGGGCCGCTGCGCGGGCGCGAAAATCCGCGATCGAGAACGGCACCGGCGCCACCTGGTCCATCACGCGCTTAGCCGCTCGAGCTTGTCGGCCGACATGATCGGATAAACTTCGCCGCCGGAGCGGACGGCGAACATTGCCCTGCCGCAGACGTCGATCACCTCTCCATGCTCGACCAATTCGTACATCACCGGCCGCGCCACCAAGGCTTCCAGCCGCCCGCGCACCAGCACATAGGGCTTGAGCCCGCCGGTGGCGTCCTCGTCGACGAAGCGCAGCGGATGGCCGGGCCCGGCGGTGACCACGTCCCCGACATTGGTGCGGAACGTGATGATCTGGCCGTCGCCGGTCCCGGACACGTTCATCTCGACGGCGATGAAGGGCGCATCGGCGACGCGGATGCGGACGCGCTCCACCGGCGTCACCAGATAGGTCTTGCCGTCGGCGTCCTTGCGCAACACGCTGGAAAAGAGCTGCACCAGCGGCATGCGCCCGATCGGCGTGCCGAGGTAGAACCAGGTGCCGTCGGCCCTGATCTCCATATCGAGGTCGCCGCAGAAGTCCGGATTCCAGCGCTCCACCGGAGCGGGCCCCTTGCCGGCGCGCGCCGCTCGCGAGATCAGCGCCTCCAGCCCGCGCGCCTCGGTGGCGCTGGTCAGGCCCTTTTCACTGGATTCTGTGCGATGCGTCATGGTCACGAAATAGTCACTGTTGTCCGGATTGTCAGCCTTGTCAGCCCAAGCCTGTGATTTAAGTTCAATCGCAGGCGCCGGGCGAGGCCGAATCGCGGCATTCTGCGAATCGAGAATGCAAGCCGGTATTTCCAACCACAAGGATCGAACGGCATGAGCGTGATGATCAAGGAAAGCCCGTTGAGCGACAAGGCGATGATCGAGCAGGCCGAGAAGGCGCTGTCCGACATCTCCAAGGTCCGCGACGCCATAGGCCGCGTGATCTTCGGCCAGGAAGCCGTTGTCGAGCGCACGCTGGTTGCGCTGCTTGCCGGCGGGCATGCGCTCCTCGTCGGCGTGCCGGGCCTCGCCAAGACCAAGCTGGTCGAGACACTGGGCATCGTGCTCGGCCTCGATTCCCGCCGCATCCAGTTCACGCCCGACCTGATGCCGTCCGACATCCTCGGCTCCGAAGTCATGGAGCAGGATGAGCTTGGCAAACGATCCTTCCGCTTCCTCCGCGGGCCTATCTTTTCGCAGCTTTTGATGGCCGACGAGATCAACCGTGCCTCGCCGCGCACCCAGTCGGCGCTGCTGCAGGCAATGCAGGAATATCACGTCACCATTGCCGGCGTTCGCCACGACCTGCCCTCGCCCTTCCACGTGCTGGCGACGCAGAACCCGCTGGAGCAGGAAGGCACCTATCCGCTGCCGGAAGCGCAGCTCGATCGTTTCCTGATGCAGGTCGACATCCTCTATCCGGAGATCGAGGCCGAACGCCGCATCCTGCTCGAAACCACCGGCGTCGAGGAGGCCAAGGCCGACAATGTGCTGCAGCCAGCCAGGCTGAAGGAAATTCAGACGCTGATCCGCCGCATGCCGGTGCCTGAAAGCGTCGTCGAAGCGATCCTCAAGCTGGTGCGCTCGGCTCGTCCCGGTCAGGGGATTGCCGACACCGACAAGCATGTCGCCTGGGGTCCTGGTCCGCGCGCCAGCCAGGCGCTGACCCTGTGCGCCCGAGCACGCGCCCTATATGATGGCAGGCTGGCGCCGTCGGTCGACGACATCCGTGCCCTCGCCGAACCGGTGCTGCAGCATCGCATGGCGCTGACCTTCGCCGCCCGCGCCGAAGGCACATCCGTGCGCGACGTGGTGGCGAAACTGGCAAAAGGCATCTGATGGGTCGAATAGGCGAGGTCCAGGCACCGGTTGCGACGCGCGACGCGCTCGCCCGTGGCCGGTTGCGGGCCTCTCTGGTGCCGGATCTGCTGGTCGAGGCGCGCCGCATCGTCAACACGGTGATCGCCGGCTGGCATGGCCGCCGCAAGCGCGGCATCGGCGAGAATTTCTGGCAGTTCCGCCCCTATGTCGAAGGCGATGCCTCGCGCATCGACTGGCGCCGCTCGGCCCGCGACGACCACACCTATGTGCGCGACCGCGAGTGGGAGGCGGCCCATACTGTCTGGCTCTGGTCGGATCCCTCGCCGTCCATGCTCTACAAATCCTCCGGAGCCGGCGTTTCCAAGGAATCGCGCGCTCTGGTGCTGGCGCTTGCGTTGGCCGAGCTCCTGTCGCGCAGCGGCGAGCGCATCGCCTGGCCGGGCCTCACCGACCCGTTCACCGCCCGCAACGGCGCCGAACGCATCGCGGCCCAGCTCAGCCATGCCGGCAACCTGGCGGCTAAGCCCGATCTCTCCACCATCCGCCGCTTCTGCGACATCGTCATCGTCAGCGACTTTCTCGATCCGGTCGAGGAAACCATGGCCTGGCTCGACGTGCTCGCCCGTCATGGCGTGCGCGCGCACCTGATCGAGGTTGCCGACCCGGCCGAGGAGACCTTCCCTTATGCCGGCCGCACCGAATTCACCGATCCCGAGACCGGCGACAAGCTGACCGCCGGCCGTGCCGAAACGCTTAAAGACGAATACCGCCTGCTCTATATAGCTCGCCGCCAGGAACTCGCCGGCTGGTGCAAGCGCCTCGGCTGGAGCTTTACTGTCAATCATACCGACCGCCTCGCCTCCGAGGCGCTCGTGCGCGTCCACATGGCGATGACCGCCGACAGCAGCCGTCCGGGTCTGACCTCGGGTCATGCCGGGCTGACCGCCGGTGGCGGTCATGCAGGGCTGACCGCGGGCGGTGATGCCGGAAAGGCGGTCGCATGAGTTGGCTTCCGCTTTCCTTCGGCGCGCCGATGGTGCTGTGGGGGTTGCTGGCCCTGCCGGTGATCTGGTACCTGCTGAGGCTGACGCCGCCCAGGCCGCGGACCGAAGTCTTTCCGCCGCTGAGAATCCTCGCCCGCGTCCTGAGGCGCGAGGAGACGCCGCATCAAAGCCCCTGGTGGCTGACGTTGCTTCGCTTGCTGATGGCCGCCCTTGTCGTCACCGCGCTCGCCGAGCCGATCTTCAATCCGCGCGAAAAGCTGCCGGCCGAGGGCTCGGCGCTCGCGCTGGTCATCGACAATGACTGGGCAAGCGCCGCCGACTGGGGCAAGCGCGTCGCCACCGCCGAGCGGCTGATTGCCGATGCAGGCTCGAACGGCGTGCCGGTCGTCATCGCCTTTACCGCCGAGAAGCCGAATGCCGAGATCGGCCCCTTCGATGCATCGGCCGCACTCGACCGGCTGCGCGCGGCAAAGCCGCGCCCGATCCCGACCGACCGCCCCGCCGTCTATGCCCGCGTCGCAGCCACTTTGGAGCGCCTGCCCGGCGCCAGCGTCGCCGTGCTTGCCGATGGCCTTGCCGCCACCGGCGACGAAGCGGCGTTCAAGACGCTCCTGGAAAGGAATGCCGCGAGGCTGGTCTGGGCTACCTCGGACCGGCTCTCGCTCACCGGCCTGACCGGCGCCGACAATCAGGTCGACGGCTTCACGCTGACCGCCATCCGCGCGCCGGGCGACCCGGCGCCGGCGCAGGTCACTGCGGGCGCCTTCGACGACAAGGGCCGCCGCATCGCCGACGCGACTCTGACCTTCGCGCCGGGTCAGGTCACCGCCACCGGAACGATGAAGGTGCCGTTCGAATTGCGCAACGACTTCGCCTCGATAGCACTCGACGGCGAGCACCAGGCCGGTGCCGTTCGCGTGCTGGACGAGAGCTCCAAGCGCCGCCGTGTCGGTCTGCTCTCGCAGGCCGAGGCAGACCAGGCGCAGCCGCTGCTGTCGCCGCTCTATTACATTCGCCGCGCCCTGCAGCCTTTCGCCGATCTGGTGGAGCCGTCGAGCGCCGATCTGGCCGATGCCATTCCGCAGCTTCTCGACCAGAAGCCGGCGATGATCATCATGGCCGATGTCGGCACCATCCCCGCGCAGGTCCGGCAACGGCTGGTCGACTGGGTGAACAATGGCGGCACGCTGGTGCGCTTTGCCGGTTCAAGGCTGGCCGCCGCCGGCAACGACGATGATCTCTTGCCGGTCCGGCTGCGCAGCGGCGAGCGCGCGCTGGGCGGCGCGCTTTCGTGGACGACGCCGCAACCGGTCACCGAATTCCCGAAGAACGGCCCGTTCGCCGATCTCGCGCCGCCGACGGAGGTGACGGTCAGCCGGCAGGTGCTGGCCGAGCCGACGCCCGACATCGTCGAGCGCACCTGGGCGACGCTTGCCGACGGCACGCCGCTGGTCACGGGCATGAAGAAGGACAAGGGAACGCTGGCGCTCTTCCACGTGACACCGGAGGCGACCTGGTCGAACCTGCCGATCTCCGGCAGCTTCGTCGAGATGCTGAGACGCATAGTGCAATTGTCGCGCAACCAGGGCGCCGCGGTCGCCAATGCCGAGGCGGCCGCCGCTTCGCTGGCGCCCTATCGCATGATCGGCGCCGACGGCGCGCTGGTGCCGCCGACACCCGATGCGCGGCCGCTCGTGCCCGCCGCCGGCCCGCTTCCGGTGACGCTGGAAAACCCGCCCGGCCTCTACGGTTCGGAAACCGGCGTTTTCGCGCATAACCTGCTCAACGCCTCGAGCACATTCACGCCGCTTGCTCGGCCACAGGTCTCGCTGCCGGTGACGGCCATCGCTTACGCCTTCGACGAATCGGAGAACCTGAAAGGCCCGCTGGTCACATTGGCCCTCTTGCTGATGGTGCTCGACACGCTTGCCGTGTTCTGGATGGGTGGGCTGTTCTCGCGCCGGCCGCGCCGCGCCGCGGCGACCGCCGCTGCCCTGCTGATCGTGTTCGGCGGGCTCTTCGGCCACGCCGACTTTGCCCGCGCCGATGATTCGAAGCCGGGCGATTCCCAGGCCATCGAGGACATTTCGAAAACTCGGATCGCCTATGTCATCACCGGCGAGCCCGGCGTCGATTCAATCAGCCGCGCCGGCCTCGAAGGCCTCACTCGCTTCCTGATCGAGAAGACCGCGCTGGAACCCGGCCCGCCGGCGGGCGTCGACATCTCCAAGGACGAACTGACCTTCTATCCGCTGATCTACTGGCCGATCGACGCCACCGCGCCGATGCCCAGCGAAGCCGCGATCGCCCGCATCGACGCCTATATGCAGCAGGGCGGCACGGTTCTCTTCGACACGCGCGACCAGTTCTCCAACGGCATCGGCGCCGGCTCGGCAAGCTCGGCCACCGAGCGGCTGCGCGATATTCTCGGCAATCTGAACGTGCCGCCGCTGGAGCCGGTGCCCTCGGACCATGTGCTGACGAAGTCCTTCTTCATCCTTCCCGAGTTTCCCGGCCGCTTCAACGGCAGTCCGCTCTGGGTCGAAGCCTCGCTCGATGCCAGCAATACCGAGAACCGTCCCGTGCGCACCGGCGACGGCGTCTCCCCGATCATGATCACCGGCAATGATTTCGCCGGCGCCTGGGCGGTCGACGAGAACGGCGATCCGATGCTGCCGACCGTGCCGCCGGATCCGATGCAACGCGTCTACGCGCTGCGCGCCGGCGTCAACATCATGATGTACATGCTGACCGGCAACTACAAATCCGACCAGGTGCATGTGCCCGTCCTGCTCGAACGGCTGGGACAGTAGATCATGAACTGGTCGATCTCCTTCGAGCCGCTCGTTTCCTGGCCGCTGTTCTGGGTCGTCATCGTGCCGATCGCGCTGCTCGCGCTGGCCGGCCTGTGGTTCCGTCAGCGCGGCTCTGTCCTGCGCTTCATCGCCCTGCTCGCGCTGGGCGCGGCACTGCTCAATCCCGTTTTCCTCGACGAGGAACGCGAGGCATTGAAAAGCGTCGTCGCTGTCATCGTCGATCGCAGCCAGAGCCAGGACATCGGCGACCGCACCAAGCAGACCGACGAAGCGCTGACGGGCCTTCAGCAGCGCCTCGGCCGCTTCAAGCAATTCGACGTCCGCGTCGTCGAGGCCGGCAAATCCGAGGCCGCCGATGAGCGCACGGAAACCAGGCTGTTCGGCGCGCTGGAAAGCGCTTTCCGCGATGTGCCGCCCTCTCGCATCGGCGGCGCCATCATGATCACCGATGGCGAGGTGCATGACGCGCCGGCCGGCGCTCCGGAATTCAATGCGCCGCTGCATGCGCTGATCACCGGCAACGAGCACGAGAAGGACCGCCGCATCCGCTTCGAGAACGCGCCGCGGTTTGGCCTCGTCGGCAAGCCGCTCGACATGAGCTATCGGGTCCTTTCCACGGAAGGCCGGGGCGGCCCGGTCGACGTGCGGGTCTCGGTCAATGGCGAGCAGGTCTCTGTCGAGCATGCGACCATCGGTCAGCCGATGAAGCTTGAAGTCACCATTCCCAACGCGGGCCGCAACATCGTCCAGCTTTCGATCGACCACGAGCCGGGCGAGCTGACCGACACCAACAACCGCGCCATCGCGCTGGTCGACGGCATTCGCGATCATCTGCGCGTGCTTCTGGTCTCCGGCGAGCCGCATGCCGGCGAGCGCACCTGGCGCAACCTGTTGAAATCCGACGCTTCGGTCGACCTCGTCCACTTCACTATTCTGCGACCGCCGGAAAAGCAGGACGGCACGCCGATCAACGAGCTGTCGCTGATCGCCTTCCCGACGCGCGAGCTGTTCGTCGAGAAAATCAAGGATTTCGATCTGATCATCTTCGATCGCTATCAGCACCGCGACGTGCTGCCGATCCTCTATTACGACTACATCTCCGAATATGTCGAAAAGGGTGGCGCGCTGCTGATTGCCGCCGGCCCCGAATATGCCGGCGAAAGCTCCATCGCCCGAACGCCGCTGATGTCGGCCCTGCCCGCGATGCCGAGCGGCGAGGTCGTCGATAAGGCCTTCTATCCGCGTCTCACCGATCTCGGCCAGCGCCACCCGGTCACGCGCGGGCTCGACGGCTCCGCCGCCGATCCGCCGCGCTGGAGCCGCTGGTTCCGCACCATCGGCGTCAAGAATCCCGAGGGCGCGGTGGTGATGAAAGGGGCCGACGACCGCCCCCTGCTTGTGCTCGACCGCAAGGGCGAAGGCCGGGTCGGCATGCTGCTTTCCGATCAGGGCTGGCTGTGGGCGCGCGGCTTCGAAGGCGGCGGGCCGCATGTCCAGCTCTATCGGCGCATCGCCCATTGGCTGATGAAGGAGCCCGAACTTGAAGAAGAACGGCTGACCGCCGGCGGCCGCGGCATGGTGCTGGAAATCCGCCGCCAGACGATGAGCGACGATCCCGGCCCCGCCCAGGTGATCACGCCTTCCGGCAAGACGATGACGGTCAAGCTGGAAAAAGCCGAACCAGGGATTTTCACGGGCAGCCTGCAGACCAGCGAGATCGGCCTCTATCAGGTCGGCAACGGCGACCTCACCGCGCTTGCCCATGTCGGCCCGATCAATGCGCCTGAATTCGCCGATGTCGTTTCCACCGAGGACAGGCTGAAGGCGCCGGCCGAGGCGACCGGCGGCAGCGTGCGCCGGCTCGCGCCATCCTCCATGCTTGGCGATCTTGCCGGCGGTGTGGCATTGCCTTCGATCGTACCGGTCCGCTCCTCGGGGGCGGCATCGGGGAACGATTGGATCGGGCTGCGCACCACCGACGACAGCACGCTGAAGGCCGTCTCGCGCGTGCCGCTGTTCGGCGGCTTCCTCGGCCTCGGCTTGCTGCTCCTGGCCATCGGCTCGATGTGGTATCGAGAAGGAAGGTAGAGCCTTTTCCTTCTCCCCCTTCCGGGGAAAGGTGCCCGAAAGGGCGGATGAGGGGCGGCGCGCAACAATCAAATACGGCGCTTGCCCCCACCCTGCTCGGCCGGCGGCCTCGCTTTCCCTCTCCAGGACACGGGCGAGGCAGAGCCGCCCTACTCTTCCGGCTCGGTCGTGAACAGCAGCGGATAGCCCTTGGCCTTGCCGGCGTCGGTTGCTCGCGCGGCCTTGGTCTCGGCAACGTCGCGCGTGAAGACGGCGACCACGCAGACGCCGCGCGTATGCGCAGTGATCATCACGCGATGCGCCTGATCCTCGCTGAGCCTGAACTCGCCTTTAAGCACCGTCACCACGAACTCTCGCGGCGTGAAGTCGTCATTGACCAGGATGACCTTGTAGAGCTTCGGCCGCTCGGTCTTCGGCTGCGTCTTGGTACGCGGTTTGAGGACGGTCTCAGGCATTGGAATTCACCAGCTGGAAACTGGGTCTGGCTTGCACTCCCTCAGGCAGGGAAGCATTTGTCCATTTGTCCGCTGGAGGGCGGAGAATCGAGGGACGATGAAGGCTTATGTGGGATAGCGTTGTTTGCGCTTCAACGCCCCTGCCGACCGATCGTGCGACGCACCGTCGTCCATGTTGGAACCGCGCTCCATGAAGGCGCCAATCATCCAGGCGGCGAAGCCGATCAGAGTCGCGCCCGTCAGCGCGATCAGGATCCAGCTCTGTGCCGGCGTGATGTAGTCGAAGCTCGATGAGATGGCCGGTGCGAAAAGTTCCGGCTCGGTCCTGCCGCTGGCGGGATCCGGCACTGGGCTGGCTGTCAAGATGATCAGCGCTCTTGCTGCCGCGGCGGCAACCAAGCCGCCGAGAGCCAGCGAGCGCATCATGGACGAAAGCCGCTTCTTCATGCGGATTGTCCTACGGCACCGGCATTGCGATCGGGTTAAGGAAGTGGCGCGGCGCAAGCTGCCGGTGTCAGGATTCGGCCGCTGGAAGCCGCCCCGGCCGGTTTCGGCCGGAGCGGTCTTGAAAGATCAGGATCGAAGCCTGGATTAGGACTTCTTCGCGTCCTTCTTCGGGGCCTTCTTGACTGGGCACTTGTGGGTCTTGGTCACCTTGCAGGCCTTCTTGGCGGCGACCTTCTTCGGAGCGGTCTTCGCCGTAGCGTCAGCGGCCGGAGCCGTGGTCGTGGTCGAGGCGGCCGGAGCGGCGGTCGTCGTGGCGGCGGCGTTGCTGACAGCCGGCATCGAGAAAGCGAGAGCAACAGCGAGGCCGAGGGCGGAGAGGAGGGACTTTGTCATGGCTTCATTTCCTTTTTCATGCGGGTCGAGGAGTTGAGCGTCACTGAACCGGGTCGATCGGTGTCACTCCAAGCAGCTTCAAAGCGTTTGCGAGCATCCGGATGCCCTGCGCCTGTTTCTTGGCAGCGCAGAACCGGTTTCCCTTTCTTTGAAGTGCCTTCGCCGCGGTGACCTGCGTTGCCGCGGCATGGGTTTCGAGGGCTTCGTCAACTTGACGGTTGAGATTGGTGCAGCGCTCGGTCCGGGTCAGCGGCGTTACCTTTGCGTTGGAGGCCCCGACTGCGGCTGTGATGAGCGACATGCTAAGCAAAGCACCCATCACGCTGATCCAGAACCTCTGCATCGGTCTTGCCCGTTACTCCGGAAACTTGCGTCGCAGCCGATGACCTGACCGCCACGGCACCAGTTATGCCCTTGAAATTTTTCACGAGTTTTTCCCGAGTGTAGAATTTTGTTTCTGAATTGTTTCTGGGGAAGCCATTCCGTCCCACGTCGCCGCCACTGGCCAAGATGTGGCCCGAATTCTATCGTGTGGGTGATCACAGAAGGGCAGCTTGGCTACACAAATCGCGGGGTTCTCGTGAAATCCGACTCGCACATACTGATCGTCGATGACGACAAGGGCATACGCGACCTGCTTCAGGAGTTTTTCCAGAAGCGGGGGCTGCGCACGACAGTGGCCGCCGACGGCACCGAGATGGAGTCGATCCTGCGCCGGGCGCAGGTCGACCTGATCGTGCTCGATGTGATGCTTCCCGGTAAAAGCGGGCTGGAACTGTGCCGCGAGATCCGCGCCAATCACACGACACCGATCATCATGCTGACCGCGGTGACCGAGACGACGGATCGCGTCGTCGGGCTCGAGATGGGGGCTGATGACTATGTGCCGAAACCCTTCGATCCGCGCGAATTGCTCGCCCGCATCCGAGCGGTGCTGAGGCGCAACGGCACGGCCGAGCCGCGCCGGCCCACAGCCAAGCAGATCTACCGCTTTGCCGGCTGGACCATGGATTGCTCGCGCCGCCGGCTGACGGCGCCCGACGACGTGCGGGTGGAACTGACGATGGCGGAGTTCAACCTGCTGCAGACCTTCGTCAAGAGCGCGCAACGCGTTCTCACCCGCGAGCAGCTCATCGAGTTGTCCGGCGGCGACACCGGTTACAGCTTCGATCGCAGCGTCGATATCCTGGTCAGCCGCCTGCGCCGCAAGATGGAGGACGATCCCAAGACGCCGAAACTGATCTTGACTGTTCGCAGCGGTGGCTATCAGTTTCTGCCCGAAACGACCTCCGAATGAGACGCTTGCTGCCGCAAACCCTGCCTGTCTGGGTTCTGCTCATCGTCATTGCCGGCCTGATGATCAGCCAGGTCGCGACGCTTTATATCGTGGCGCGCGACCGCGCCGCCGCCAACGATGTGGTTGATCTCTATCGGCTGAACGACCGCGCCTATTCGCTGGTGCAGCTTATGCATGACGCCACGCCTGAAGAACGCAAGACGACCGCTTCCGGTCTGTTCAATGCCACCTACGCATTGACCGTTTCGGACACCCCCGCCGTCACTTCCTCGATCGCCGGCGATGACCAGCTAGCCGAGTTGGAGGACATCCTGGTCGGCCGCCTGTCCAAGTTCGGCATCACCGACGCGCGTGTGCGGCGCGATCCGGCAACGCAGGAAGCCGATGTCCCGGACGGCCAGGTGATGAACAAGGATGTCGGCCAGGTCGAACGCGATCTGCTGGTGCTGGCCGCGGATTTCGCCCAGAGCGACAAGCTGACGGCGTCGCTGCGCTTTTCCGACGGCCAGTGGCTGAACTTCACCGAGCCGATCACGCCGGCTGGGCCGATCCTGAGTTGGGACAGCCTACCGCTCTATTCGCTGATAGCGGGACTGATCATCGTGATGTCGATCTGGTCGCTGCGCCGGCTGACCGCACCCTATCGCATGATGGAGACCGCGGTGAACCGCATCGGCAAGGACCTCAAAAGCCCGCCCATCGCCGAGACCGGCAGCCGCGAAATCCGCGCCGCGGCAAAGGCGGTCAACGCCATGCAGGTGCGCCTGCGCGACTATGTCGAGGACCGCGAGCACCTGGCGGCGGCACTGGCGCATGATCTGCGGACGCCGCTGACCAGGATGCGATTGCGTCTCGAGCTGCTGCGCAAATCGCCGGCCCGTGAAGCGCTGGCGCATGACCTTGCCGACATCGAGAGCATCGCAAGCTCGGTGATCGACTTCGCCAAATTCGAGGTCACCGAGGAAAAGGCCGAGCGGATCGACTTCTGGTCGCTGGTGGAGGCGGTCGCCGACATGTTCGAGGACGCTTCGTTCGACGAGGACGCCACGCCGTCGCGCGGCCTGGTCTGCATCGCGCGGCCGGTGGCGCTGCGCCGCTGCATCACCAATCTAGTCCAGAACGCCGTCACCTATGGCAAGAAGGCGCATATCGGCGTGCAGCGCTCTGGCGATACAATCACGCTCAGCATCCGCGATGAAGGGCCGGGCATTCCGCAGGCAAAGCTGGATCAGGTGTTCGGTTCCTTCGTGCGCCTCGAACAGTCGCGCAACCGCGAGACCGGCGGGCTCGGCCTCGGCCTGACCATCGCCCGCAACATCGCCCGCGGCGCCGGCGGCGAGATCAGCCTTTCCAACCATCCCGGCGGCGGCCTGCTGACGGAGCTGCGCCTGCCGCTGGCAGCTTGAGTCAGCAAGCGCTTTCCCGGCTGCTCCAGAGGACTGGATCAGCCGCGCCATCCTTGTGATAGTGCAGCCCGCCCTAAAGCGCCGTGCGTCCTCCAGGACGCGGGATGCTGTAGCACTTCAATTTGGTGCATGACCCTTACCGAACCGAAGGTCAGCGACGCAAAAATCGATTCTGATTTTCGGATCCCCGCACGAGGAACCGAACCATGTTCTACGCAATCCTTGCCTATCACGTCGAAGAGACCGTCCAGTCCTGGACGCCCGACGAGGATGCAGCCGTCATGAAAGACCTGCTCGAGATCAACGACAGGCTGACCCGCGCCGGCAAGCTGGGCCCGGCGGCAAGGCTGGGGGAGACGGCGAAAGCCGTCACGCTGCGCGGTCCGGGCGACGGCATGGTGATCGACGGCCCCTTTGCCGAGACCAAGGAGCAGTTGCTGGGCCTCTATGTGCTGGATTGCGCCAACCAGGACGAGGCGATAGCGGTGGCGCGCGATCTCAGGCGCGTCAATCCCACCGCCGTCTACGAGATCCGGCCGATTGCGCTTTATCTGCCGGGCGCGCCGCTGGCCTGAATTCCGGGAGTAGCGACGGATTCACCGCAGCGGGCGGCGCCCGGCGGTGCGGCTGCGCGCCGCAGCATCCGCGGGGGCTTCATCGGCCGGATAGCCGAAATCCTTCAGCTCCGAAATGGACAGACCGGCCAAAGCCCTGCGCTGCATGGCGTCCTGATACCGGCGCTGGAACCCGGCGAAGATTAACGCGATCTTGGCGGCGAGCGTGCCGGCAACTCGGGTGCTCGGCTGGCAGGTTCTGATATTGATGTAGGTCATTGTCATTCTCCCTCGTTCGAACTCACGAGGGCAGTGTCTCATCGGCGCGCTTTGGCAACGTTCGTCCAGGCGTGAAACCGCAGGAAAAAGCCCGCAAAATCGTCGTTAAGTCGGCGGCGGGACATGGTATTCTGCTTAGCGCTGTTTCACGGGGCCCCGGATGTACATTCGATTGCTTGGCGGCATCGAGGTTGTCTCCGCAGGCGGGCAACCTCTGCACTTCGCGACGCGCAAGACGTCGCTGCTCTTTGCCGCGCTGGTTCTGGCCGGCCCGAAAGGGCTTCGCCGCGAGAAGGTGGCGGCGATGCTGTGGACCGGCGGCGGCGAGCAGCAGGCGCGAAACAGCCTGCGCCAGGCCCTGGTGGACATCAGGCGGCTGTTTCCGTCCACCGGCAACGAGGCCATTCGCATCGAAGGCAATGCCGACACCATCTGGGTGGTGGCGAATGACAACGAGGCCGACATCTGGATTTTCGACCGGAACTGCCAGGCCGATGACGGCGCGAGCCTCGCGGCAGCTGCCGACCTGTACCGGGGTGACCTGCTCGACGGACTGCCATCCCCCGGCGAAATCGACGAATGGCTTGCGCCGCTTCGGGCGAACTACACCCGCAAGGCGTTGGACCTGGCCGAACGGCTGAGCCTCCTGCCGGAACTCGGTGAACGCGAGGAGCAGGCCTGCGAAAGACTGGCTGAGCGGCTAGTGACGTCCGACCCATGCGCCGAGCAGGCCCACCGCGCCCTGATCCGCGTCTTCCGCCGCCACGGCCGCACCAACGACGCCTTTCGCCAGTTCCTGGCCTGTAAGGAAGCGCTCAAGCGCGAGCTCGGTGTCGAGCCTGAGGAAGCGACGCGGGCGCTGATCGAACGCATCGAGGCGCCAATGGAGCTGAAGGGTTCGATAGCCGACTATGGCCAGCCCGAGGCCGAACTTTCCCGCCTGGAAGCGAAGGCGCATCGCCCTGTCGTTTCGGTGCCGGAAAAGCCGTCGATCGCGGTCCTGCCGTTCCAGAACATGAGCGGCGACGCCGAGCAGGAATATTTCACTGACGGCGTTGTCGAGGAGATCACGACGGCGCTGTCGCATGTCAGCTGGCTGTTCGTGATCGCGCGGAATTCCGCCTTCGCCTACAAGGGCCAGGCGGTTGACGTCACCCGCGTGGCACGCGAGCTCGGGGTGCGCTATGTGCTGGAGGGCAGTGTCCGCAAGGCCGGCAGCCGGCTTCGGGTGGCAGGTCAGCTTATCGAGGCGTCGGCGGGAGTAAATCTCTGGGCCGACCGCTTCGAAGGCGATGTCTCGGAAGTGTTCGAACTGCAGGACCTCGTTGCCTCCAGTGTCATCGGCGCAATTTCACCCAGACTCGAACAGGCCGAGATGGCGCGCGCCAAGCGCAAGCCCACCGAGAGCCTCGACGCTTATGACCACTATCTGCGCGGCATGGCGAGCCTTTACCGCTGGACGAGAGAAGGGCTGGAGGAGGCGTTGCCACAGTTCTACAGGGCCATCCAGCTCGACCCCGATTTTGCCGCCGCGGAAGGCGCTGCCGCCTGGTGCTATTTCTGGCGCATGGCGAATGGCTGGATGATCGACCGGCAGAAGGAAACAGCCGAGGTATCCAGGCTGGTCGGCGACGTGGCTATCGACGGCAAGGACGATGCGGTGGCGCTGGCTTTCAGCGGCCTGGCGCTGGGTTATGTCACCGGCGATTACGAGGCCGGATCGGCACTGGCCGACCGCGCGCTCGTGCTCAACCCGAACTGCGCAGCCGCCTGGAGCGCCAGCGGCTGCCTCAAGGCCTGCCATGACGACCCGGACATCGCAATCGAGCACATGTCGCGGGCAAGGCGGCTGAGCCCGCTCGATCCGCTGACCTTCTTCATGCAGACCTTCACTGCCTTCGCTCACTTCGTGGCCGGCCGCTACGACGCCGCCTGGCCGCTCGCCGAGGCGGCGTCGCGCGCGCAGCCCTATTATCTCACCGGCCTGCGTGTGGCGGCCGCCAGCAACGCCATGGCCGGCAGGCTGGATGCCGCGAGCAGGCACATCGCGCGCTCGCTGGAGCTCGACCCGCAACTGAAGCTTTCCAACCTCAAGCATCGGGTAGGGCAGATCAGGCCAGAATATTTCGCCAAATATGTCGAGGCGCTACGGCTAGCCGGCCTCCCGGAATGACATGTCTTGGCGCTCTCTCGTCAGTCTGGTAGCGCCGCGGTCTTGATTTCCGCTCCGATGCGAAGCGTCTCACGCAGCAGGAGATCGAGGTCGTCGCGGCGGGTGCGGTGGTTGGTGATCGCGACCCGCAGGCAGTGCTGCCCGTGCACCGTGGTGTCGGACACGGCTGCAATGCCTTCTTCCTGCAGCCTGAGCATGATTTCGGTGTTGAACGACTTGAGCTGTTCCTCGGAGGCGCCGTCCAGGCGATGGCGGAAGCAGACGATGTTGATGGTGGTCGGCGCCGTCAGCTCGAGCGCCGCCTCGACCCGGATCAGCTCGGTCAGATAGCCGGCCTGGGCGATGTTCTGGTCGATCAGCCGCCCCAATTTCTCGATGCCATGCTCCTTGAGCGACATCCAGATCTTGAGCGCGCGAAAACCGCGCGATGTCTGCAGGCCATAGTCGTGCAGCCATTGCCCTGAGGCGAGGCCACGCGGCGTCGATTCCAGATATTCCGGCGTGACGGCGAAGGCGTTGCGGTGGGCGACGGCGTCGCGAACCAGCGCACAGCCCGCTTCGAAGGGCGCGTGCAGCCATTTGTGCGGGTCGAGCGCGACGGAATGGGCGCGTTCGATGCCGGCGACGAGCGATCTGTTTTCAGGCGCGATGGCGATCAGGGCGCCGATGCAGCCATCGACATGAAACCAGAGGTCTTCCTCTGCCGCCAACACGGCCAGCGCCCGCAAGTCGTCGATCGCGCCCGTGTTGACGGTTCCTGCGGTGCCGATGATGCAAGCCGGCTTGAAACCTGCCGCGCGGTCTTCCGCGATGGCGGTCTTGAGGGCATCGACATCGATGCGCAGATCGGCGTCGGTCGAGACCCGCCGCAGCGCCCGGTTGCCGAGGCCGAGCGCTTCCATGGCCTTGCGGTGGCAGGAATGGACCTGGTCCGAGGCGTAGAAGCGCAACGGTTTTGGGATCGCCCCGACACCCCTTTCGCGCACGTCGACGCCTGCTTTGGCATTGCGCGCCACGGTCAAACCGATGAGGTTGGCCATCGAGCCGCCGCTGACAAGCGTGCCGCTGGCCGAAGCCGGGAAGCCCACCATCTCCTTGCACCAGTCGACCACCTGGCTGTCCATCAGCCCGGCGGCGTGATTGCCGCCGCCGAGGTTCGAGCCCTGGATCGCCGCCAGGAAATCGCCCAGCGCGCCCGTGAAATTGCTTGACCCCATATACCAGGACCAGAAGCGCGGATGGATGTTGCCCATCGGATAGGCCATGACGTTGCGGGCGACATCGCCATAGACGTCGGCTATCGGTGCCGGCGAGCGCGGCAGCGGCGCCGAGAAGAAGGCGCGAACCTCGACCGGCATTTGGCGCCACACCGGACGGTCCCGGACATCCTTGAGATAAGCGACGGCATCCTCGACGATCCGATGCGACAGGGCCTGCATCTCGGCCCAGTCTGGCGGGTCGAGCGTCTCATCCATCACCGCTGTTTCCTGCATAGTGTCCATTCGCTGCTCCCCCGCGATCATTCCTGGATCGTCGCGCGGCGCCGCCATCCGAGTGGACAGCAGCGCCGCGATTTGTCTTCAGGCGTCGAACTGGCAGCCTGGTGTCGAGCGCGACAGTGCCGTCTCCTCGGCATCCATCTCAGCCTCGATGCCGTCGAAGAGCGGGGTCGACATGTAGCGCTCGCCGGTGTCGGGCAGCATGCACAGGATCACCGAGCCCGCCGGAGCGGTGCCCGCGATCTGGCGCGCGACGGCGAAGGTGGCGCCGCCTGAAATGCCGGTGAAGAGGCCTTCCTGCTGCGCCAGGGCCTTGGCCCATTTAATGCCTTCCGGGCCGGCGATCGGCACCACATCGTCATAGTAGCGCTTATCGATCGCCTCCTGCAGCACGTTGGGGATGAAGTCCGGCGTCCAGCCCTGGATCGGATGCGGCTCGAAGGCCGGATGGCTGGCGGACGGCGCACCGCCCTGGCCACGCTCCTGCGGCTTGCCGCTGCCGATAAGCTGCGCGTTCGCCGGTTCGGCAAGCACGATGCGGACATCCGGCCGCTCGCGGCGCAGCACCCGGCCGACGCCGGCCACGGTCCCGCCGGTGCCGTAGCCGGTGACCAGCACGTCGAGGCGCGACCCTGCGAAATCGTTGATGATCTCGCGCGCCGTGGTCGCCTCGTGGATGGCGGCATTGGCTTCCGTCTCGAACTGGCGCGCCAGGAACCAGCCGTTGGCGTCGGCGAGTTCCACCGCCTTCTTGTACATCCCGAAACCCTTCTGGGCGCGCGGCGTCAGCACCACCTTGGCGCCAAGCATGCGCATCAGCTTGCGGCGCTCGATCGAGAAGCTGTCGGCCATCGTCACCACCAGCGGGTAGCCCTTCTGCGCGCAGACCATGGCAAGGCCGATACCGGTGTTGCCGCTGGTCGCCTCGACGACGGTCTGGCCCGGCTTCAGCTTGCCGCTACGCTCGCCTTCCTCGATGATGTTGAGCGCCAGCCGATCCTTCACCGAGGCCGCCGGATTGAAGAACTCGGCCTTCACATAGATGGTCGCGTGGCCGGGGCCGAGATTGTTGATACGGATGACCGGCGTGTCGCCGACGGTGTCGAGAATGCTGTCGAACAGCCGGCCGCGACCGGCAGTGGTCCTGATTTTCAACTTCTGCAACATGGGCTTCTCTCCTCGCGATCTCACGCGCCGGTTACAGACCGGCGGCTTGGGCGGCGCGGTTTCGACACCTTGCCGCGTTAGGTTGCTTGACCTGCCGCGAATGCGGCAACGGCGGCATTCCGGCATGGAATTGGGCTGCCGGATGCTTCCTGTCGTCTTTGGTGATAGAACATGGACCAACTGGTGAGCGTTGGAGAAAGCGTGGGAACATACGTGGAATCCAGCCGATCGAGCCCGAACGACACTGCCGCCGGCCTGTCCTTGCGACTGCTTGGGCAACTGACGATCGCGCGTGGCGGCGAGCCGGTTAAATTGCCTTCTTCGCGCAAGTTGCGCGCGCTGCTGGCCTATCTGGCGCTCGCGCCACATCCCGTCAGCCGCAGCCGGCTTTGCGAGCTTCTGTGGGACGTGCCGAACGATCCGCGCGGCGAGCTTCGCTGGTGCCTGAGCAAGCTTCGCGGCGCGCTTAACCAACCGGGCCGGCAGAGGGTCGAGACCGAGGGCGACACTGTGGCGCTTCGTCTTGCCGATACGAACGTCGATGCCGTCGAAGCCGCCGCAGCGGTCGCCGAAGGGATCGAGACGCTCAGCCTCGGGCGTCTTCGGGCGCTTGCGCAGCTCTTCGCCGGCGATTTCCTTGACGGGCTGGAGCTCGATCGGAGCCCGCATTTCACCAGCTGGCTGACCGCGCAACGCCGCCGTTTCAGCTCGTGCCACGTCGCCGTTCTGGAGCACATCATCGGCCTGCTCCCCCAGGGAGCCGATGAAGCGGGCGCCTATCTGGACAGATGGCTGGAACTCGCGCCCTTCGATGGCCGCGCCCATGTGGCGCTGCTGGAAAACCTTGCGCGGCGGGGACAGATCGGCGCCGGTGAGGAGCATATTGCAACCGCGGCGGAACTCTTCCGCTCCGAGGAGCTGGATGTCGCTCCGTTGCGGGAAGCATGGCACGAGATCAAGGCACGCCATTCCAGCGCAACGCCATGCGCGCGATCCGGACTAGCTCTTCCGGCCCCACAAGCACCGATCGTTGCCGTCGAATCCGAACCCGCATCGGTGCGCCGGGCCTCGCTGGCGGTGATGCCGTTCGCGGAAAGCGCCGTCAATTTCCGTGGCGGGCTTGCCGATGGCTTGACCCACGACATCATAACGCGGCTCGCCAAGCTTCGCGATTTCTTCGTCATTGCCCGCGGATCGGTTTTCGCGCTGGCCGAGAAGGACATCGCGCCGGAGGACGCCGGGCGCCGGCTGAATGTCGACTATGTGGCGACAGGCTCGGTCCGCAGCCTTTCGGGCAGGGTGATCGTCTCGGTCGAGCTCGTCGAGGTCCGCACCGCGAGGATTGTGTGGGCCGAGACCTTCGAGCACAGGCCGGACGAGATCTTTACGGTGATAGACGACATCGGCAACAGCATCGTCTCTTCGATCGCCGCCGAGATCGCGACCGTCGAGCGAAACCGGGCAATGCTTAAGGCGCCGAATTCGCTGAATGCGTGGGAAGCCTATCATCGCGGGCTCTGGCACATGTACCGCTTCACCCGCCAGGAAAACGAACTGGCGCAGCAGTTCTTCAATGACGCCCTGAAGCTCGACCCGACCTTCGCCCGAGCCTATGCAGGCCTCTCCTTCACGCATTGGCAGAATGCCTTTCAGCGTTGGGGCGATCGCGACCGTGAGGCGTCGCTGGCTTTCGCAACTGCCGGTCACAGCCTCCTGGTCGATGACCGCAATCCGGCCGCGCACTGGGCGATGGGCCGCGCCTTGTGGCTGCGCGGCGAGCAGGACGGCTCGCTGCTCGAACTGGCAAAGGCCGTCGACCTCAGCCCGAACTTCGCGCTCGGCCACTATGCCCTGTCCTTTGTCCATTCGCAGTCGGGCGATCCGCAATCGGCGATCGGCTCCTCCGATCACTCGCGCCATCTCAGCCCCTTTGACCCATTGCTGTTCGGCATGATGGGCGCGCGGGCCATGGCCCATGCGCGGCTGGGCGAATACGATGAAGCCGCCGAATGGGCGCTGAAAGCTGCGGCCAGGCCCAACGCCCATGTCATCATCCTGGCGATCGCCGCGCATTGCCTGGCGCTGGCCGGCCGCCAGGACGAGGCACGAAACTTCGCCGCCGCGATCCGCACCACGTGGCCCGACTATCGGGCGGACGATTTCATTGCCACGTTCCGCTTCGACCGGGACGGCGAGGCCCTGTTCCGCAGAGGCGCGAAGCTGATCGGATTGAATTGACCGAGGTCTGGCCGAGCCGAGAATGGCGACCAGGAACGCGGCGTTTGCAGGCCGGCATCAACTGAATATCAATAGACCTTAGTGGATCAGCGGACCGCTGGCCTTCCGCCACGCATCGATGCCGCCCTGGATGTGGCGGGCGCTCGATATTCCGCGATCCTGCGCCGCCTGCACGGCCATCGCCGAGCGCTCGCCGAAGGCGCAATAGAACAGGATCTGCTTGGCTGTCGATTTCGCCAGCTCGTGCAGCATTCCGCCAGCGGCGATATTCTCCTGCAGCCGCGAATAAGGCAGATGGATCGCGCCGGGGATGACGCCGTGACGATCCCGTTCGGATTGCTCGCGCAGGTCGATCAGCGCCACGTCGGGCCGACCGACCAGCGCCAGCGCCTGTTCGGCGGTCACTGCCCAGCCGCGGCTGGCGATGTCGTCCTGATGCAGCCCCACCCGCATGTTGGCCGGCACGGCCACATCCATCATCTTCGGATTGGAGAGCTTCAGGTTGTTCATGATGTTCACGTATTCGTCCACCGACTTCACCTGCAGGCGCGGATTGAAGGCCTTTTCCTCGCCGATCGTCGACACGGTTTCGCCCTTGTAGTCGTGTGCCGGAAAGATCAGCGTCTCGTCGGGAAGCTTGAGCAGTCGGCCGAAGATCGATTCGTATTGCTGGCGCGGATCGCCGTTCTGGAAGTCGGTGCGGCCGGTGCCGCGAATGAGCAGCGTGTCGCCGGTGAAGACGCGGTCCGGCAGGACGAAGCTGTAGGAATCGTCGGTGTGGCCGGGCGTATAGACGACGTCCAGCGCCAGCCCCTCGATGGCAAGCTTGTCGCCGTCGGCAAGCCGCATCGACACGACGTCGGCCTTGGTCTGCTCACCCATCACGGTGACGCAATGCGTCCTGTCGCGCAGCGCGCCGAGCCCGGTGATGTGGTCGGCATGAAGATGTGTGTCGACCGCTTTGACCAGTCTGAGGTCGAGCTCGTTGACCAGCTGCAGGTAGCGTTCGACCTTCTCCAGCACCGGATCGATGATCAGCGCCTCGCCGCCGCGGCGGCTGGCGAGGAGATAGGAATAAGTGCCCGAAACCGAATCGAAAAGCTGACGGAAGATCATTTTATCGGCCCCATGCGCGAGCGGCCCACCCCGGCTGCCGACCAAGTCTAGAACAAGCATGAGGTGCCCGCCAGCGAACACTTCATGCTGATCTAAGGGCCGAGCTCCTACCGCCTGAGCACCGCGCTCAGCACGTCGCGGATGCCGATCGCGCCGACGAAGCGCGAGCCTTCGTCGAACAGCGCCACCGGTGCCGTCTGCGAGCGATGCATGGCGAGCATCACCGTCTTCAGCGCCGTGCCGGGATTGGCCCAGAACACCTGCGCACCCTCCTCCGGCTGCCTCTCGACCTCGGCGCAGGATACCCACACCGCCGGCTTGCCGTCGCGTTCGGCCGCGGCCACCAGGCCGTGCTCGTCGATCTTGAAGCGCGTCGTCTTGCGCCGGTCGAGCCAGACCCAGCCATTCTCGCCCTGCTCGAGATCGCGGCGGTCGCGCATCACGTTCCAGGCGGTAAGCACCGAGAGCGGATTCACATTGGCGATGAAGTCGCGGACATAGTCGTTGGCCGGCCTGAGCACGATGTCTTCCGGCGCGCCGGTCTGGACGATGCGCCCGCCTTCCATGATGGTGATGTGGCTGCCGATCTTCAGCGCCTCCTCGAGGTCGTGGCTGACGAAGATGATGGTCTTCTTCAGCGCCGCCTGGAGCTGCAGGAGCTCGTCCTGCAGCTTGGTGCGGATCAGCGGATCGAGGGCCGAGAACGGCTCGTCCATCAACAGGATCGGCGCCTCGGTGGCGAAGGCGCGGGCGAGGCCGACGCGCTGCTGCATGCCGCCCGAAAGTTCATGCGCGTATTTCTTCGACCACTGGTCGAGATGGACCAGCTGGAGCTGCTTCTGCACCCGTGCCTTGCGCTCGGCCTCCGGCACGCCGGCGAGCTCCAGGCCGAAGCCGACATTCTCCTCGACCGTTCGCCACGGTAGCAGGCCGAACTGTTGGAACACCATCGCCACCTGCTTCTGCCGCAGGCGTCTCAGCGTCGGCTCATCGCAGGTGACCACGTCGACCGTGCGGTCGCCGTCATTGACCAGCACCTGGCCTCGCGACACCACGTTCAACCGGTTGACGGCTCTCAGCAGCGTCGACTTGCCGGAGCCGGAAAGCCCCATCAGCACCGAGATCTCGCCCTCATGCACGGTGAGGTTGGCGCCGGCGCAGCCCAGCACGTTGCCGGTCTTTTCGAGGATTTCGGCGCGGGTTGCGCCCTGGTCGATCAGCGCGAGGGATTGCGCCTGGTCGGCACCGAAGACGATATCGACATTCTTGAAATCGACGGCGACGGTCATTTCTTGCCTCCAACGCCGATGCGGGTCATGCGATCGAGCACGATGGCGAGCACGACGATGGCAAGGCCTGCTTCAAGCCCGAGGTCGATCTTGCGGGAGCCCAGCGCGCGGTTGATTTCGGTGCCCAGACCGCCGGCGCCGATCAGCGCCGCGAACACCACCATCGACAGCGACAGCATGATCGACTGGGTCAGCCCCGCCATGATCGTGGGCAGCGCCGAGGGCAATTCGACCTTCCACAGAAGCTGGTTCTTGGTGGCGCCGAAGGACTCGCCCGCCTCGATGATCGCCTTGGGCACCGAGACGATGCCGAGATGGGTGAGACGCACCGCCGTCGGGATGACGAAGATGATGGTGACGATGAGGCCGGGCGCGTTGCCCAGCCCGAACAGCGTCAGCACCGGGATCAGGTAGACGAAGGTCGGCAGCGTCTGCATCAGGTCAAGCACCGGCAGCATCACGCGGTAGACCTTCGGCTTGTGCGCCGCCCAGATGCCGAGCGGCACGCCGATCGCCATTGCCATGGCGGCGGCGGCCACCACCAGCACCAGTGTCTGCACCGTCTGCTTCCAAAGGTTCTGGTTGATGATGAAGATGAGGCCGATGAAGACCCCGATGGCGAGCGGCCGCGAGCGTTGCAGGAACCAGGCGATGACGGCGACGACCAGCGCCAGCAGCACCGGCGGCAGCATCAGCAGGAGGTCCACCGCCCCGTCGAGGATGAAATTCAGGCCGTTCGAAAAGGCCCTGAAGACGGTGTCGAAATTCTCGGTGAGGAAGCCGAAAAAGGCCTTGCCCCATGGACCTATGGGAATCTTGTAGGCGACCAGAAATTTCGAGATCGGATCCATCTTTCCCCTCTTTGATCCTTGCCGCCCCTGCCGAGCGGTCACCTTCTCACAGCATATGAAAAAGGGCAGCCTTTTCCAGCGGCTGCCCCTTTCCGGAGATCATGCCGGACTCAAAGCCGGCTCAGCTCCCGAGCGCAGTCTTGATGGCCGCAGCCGCATCGCCGCCGTCGAAGGTGGTCACGCCGGCGATCCAGGGCGCGATCGCGTCCGGATGCTTCTTCAGCCAGTCGGTGGCGACCGTCTGGGCATCGCCGCCTTTCAGGATCGCGTCCATCATCTCGCCTTCCATGTCGAGATTGAATTTCAGGTTGGAGATGAACTTGCCGGCATTCGGGCACTCGGTGGTGTAGCCCTTGCGCGTGTTCGTATAGACGGTGGCGGCGCCGAAACCGCTGTCGCCCATCCCGTCGAGATAGGTGATCTTCATGGCGCCCATCACCGGATGCGGCGTCCAGCCGAGGAAGGCGATCCACTCATTGTTCTTCATCGACTGCTCGGCCTGCGTCAGCATGCCGGCTTCCGAGGACTCGACCAGCTCGAAGCCTTCGAGATTGTCCTTCGGGTTCTTGATCATGTCGAGGATGATGCGGTTGCCGTCATTACCGGCCTCGATGCCGTAGATCTTGCCGTTGAACTTGTCCTTGAACTTGCCGAGATCGGTCAGCGTCTTGACGCCCGCATCCGCGACATAGGTCGGCACGACGATGCCGTAGCCGGCGCCGGTCAGGTTGGTGCTTACCGTCTCGACCGAGCCGTCGGCGGTATAGTCCTTGATGTCATTGGTCATCGACGGCATCCAGTTGCCGAGAAAGACGTCGAGGTCCTTGTTCTTCAGCGACGCATAAGTCACCGGCACCGAAAGCTGGATCACCTGCGGCTCGTAGCCGAGCGCGGTGAGCAGCACCGAAGCCACCCCGGTGGTTGCCTGGATATCGGTCCAGCCGACATCGGACAGACGCACGGCCTTGCAGCTCGCCGGATCGCCGGCATAGGCCGCGGTCGTGGACAGAAGCGCCGCCAGCCCGAGGCCGGCGACGAAGGATTTCATACGCGACATGAACTTTCTCCCATTGCGGTTTTTTAAAGCGGCGCGAAGTCACGGTTCTTGCGCCCGCCTTGTTTCGCCAGCCAAACACCATTTTGATGCGGTTTCAAGCGGTTCCACACCGCGATCAACGGCGCGCGCTTGCCATTCAGCGACATGCCGCGCTTTCCGGCGGGCCCGCTTTTTTGGTGGAAGGAGCCCGCGGCCCCTTCCCCGCCCCGCGGCAATTGAGCTTAAACACCCATATGGCCAAGCTCTACTTCAACTACGCAACGATGAATGCCGGCAAGACGACGATGCTCCTGCAGGCATCCTACAACTATCGCGAACGCGGCATGACGACGATGCTGTTCGTCGCCGGCCATTATCGCAACGGCGACAAGGGACTGATCTCGTCGCGCATCGGTCTCGAGACCGAGGCCGAGATGTTCCGCGACGGCGACGATCTCTACGCCCGCGTCGCCGAGCATCATGAGCACACCACCGTGCATTGCATCTTCGTCGACGAGGCGCAGTTCCTCGAGGAGGAGCAGGTCTGGCAGCTGGCCCGCATCGCCGACCGGCTGAACATCCCGGTCATGTGCTACGGCCTGCGCACCGATTTCCAAGGCAAGTTGTTTTCCGGCTCGCGCGCGCTGCTCGCCATCGCCGACGATCTGCGCGAAGTGCGCACCATCTGCCGCTGCGGCCGCAAGGCGACGATGGTCGTTCGCCTCGGTCCCGACGGCAAGGTGGCAAAGCAAGGCGAGCAGGTGGCGATCGGCAAGGACGTCTATGTCTCGCTCTGCCGCCGGCACTGGGAAGAGGAAATGGGCAGGGCTGCGCCCGACGACTTCATCGGCTTTGCCCGCAACTGAGACGGGGAGCCTCGCGACTTCCGATTAAGTTGGGCAATCGCTGCCATCGGCCGGCTGATGGCCGCTTGATTGCCACGATTCGGCACAACAGATTTGCACACTTCCCAGCGCCGCAGCTTGTCCGCAAAAACAAGAGCTTAAGGCATACCAGCTAAAGCTGCCTGAAGGCGGCGCGCATTACTCGGCATGAGCATGCTTGCCTTATCTTTCAAGGACCTGGCCAATTCTTTTGTTTTGCCACGTCTCCCTGTCTTCCTTCTTTCAATCCCTTGAGCCCCCACATATATTCGGCGACGTGCGACACGAAACCGGATGCCGAAGCGGGAGGCCCCTATGGCGACGTTGCAGAATTTCGATGCCGAAATTGCCAAGACCAAACGGGTCGTCGAGGACATGCGCACCAAGATCGAGCAGTCCGGAACCGTGCTCGACACGCTGGCGCAGGCCGACAGGAAGATCGGCGATGCCAATTTCGACCTCGAGAACGCCCGCATCGAGGACGTGCTGAAACAGCAGAAGGTCATGGAAGGCAATATCGCCGACCTGATCATCGGGCTGGAGGACGCCACCAATGTCTTCGGCGCCGAATTCGAGAGCATGAAGAGCTACACCGGCTGGGAAAATCTCGTCGGCGTCTTCTCCGAGCAGCGCAAGCAGCGCATGCGCACCGACCGCGTGCGCAACATGTCGCTCGCCGGTAATTTGCAGGAGCTCCTGGCGAAATCGGACACCATCGTCGGCATCCTGAAAGCCCAGAAGCAGATCCTGGACCAGCGCTACAAGACCTCCGAGGCTAGCCTGTCGCAGGTGATCGAGCGCCGCAAGGCGACCATGACCAATCTCGAGGCGGTGCAGAAACGCATCGAGGAACTCAACCCGATGCTGCTCGACATCGAGAACAAGATCGCCGCCTCGACCAGCCAGAAGGAACGCACCCAGCTCGAGGGCGAGCGTTCGAAGATGGCGACCGAATACAACGAGAAGCAGGCCAAGGAGCAGGAGCTGCTGGCCGAAAGCCAGACGCTGGAGCGCTACACCTCGATGTTTCAGACGTTTGTCGATTCCCTCAACAACCAGATCGCCGCGCAGTCGACGCTGATCAACAAGCTGACAATCGACACCGAGCAGCGCATCGTGCTCTACAAAGCTCTGGAAGACTCGCTGAAGACGGCCGCCCAGCAGGACGTCGCCCACAAGATCAACACGCTGGGCAGCCAGGTCGACAACACGGCCGAGGAGACGATGGCCGGCATCGGCGCCGCTTCGCAGAAGCACATCGGCGATCTCTTGGAGATGCACGAGAAGAATATGGTGGCCACCGCTGACATCCAGCGCCGCAAGAAACTCGCCGACGACGCCTTCGCCCGCCGCTTCGACGAGGTGATGAAGAAGCACAATTCGGCGAACTACGTGCAGCAGTAGGCGGTGTGACGGCATTCTTCGACACGGCGGTGCCATGACCCCCGAAAATGAAGCGGCGGCGCGCTACTTCTTCGCCATCACCGCGGCGCTGAGCGGGCTGGAACTGTTCATGCGCGACGACCGCTCGCCGCTCTACCGGCACGGCATCGTCGCCAAGATCGTCGCCGAATACATCGCCCGGCTGGAAAACTCATTCGACTGCTGGCGCAACCGGCTGGGCTTCATGGATACGTTCCGCATTTCGCGCGCCGACAGCGGCTATCCGGTGTTCCAGAACCTGCTCGAATTGGAGAACGACCGCCGTCAGGCAGACAGCCGGCTGGCCAACATTCCGCAGGCCGGCGAGTTGCGCGAGGAGATGGCCGACTTCATCCTGCGCCACAAGGAATTTCCTGTGGCGCTGCAAAGGTCGATGGCCGAGCGGCTCTACCTGGAGGGCGTCAAGAGCGAGACCACCTTCGGTCCGTTCACCCTGGCGCAGACGGCCAAAGTCTCGGTCAATCCCAAGACCACGCGGCCTTACTACCTCGTCCACTGGGCCTCGTTCGACGGCAGCGCCAACCTGCCGCTGATCTATATGGTGACGGTCGAGGACTCCTCCGAGAGCATGGTGCGACAGCTCGTCGACGCGAACGGCAAGCTGAACGAGAAGATCGATATTCCGCTTCCCGTCGATGGCCTGCTCAACCCCGAGCTTGCCCACCGCTTCGACGATTTCACCGAGAAGAATTCCGCCTACACGCTGTCGCCGGCGACCATCGCGGTCAATCTCGACAAGGATTTCGAGCCGCTGCACCCGAAGCAGTTGCGGCGCGTCGTGCTCGGCCCCTTCTATTCGGCCGGGATCACCGAGAACAATTCGACGGTGACCGAGGTTCTGGCCAAGGTGCGCAAGCCGGAGAACGCCTGGTTGCTGACCTGGACCATCCAGGAAGTCTTTTCCAAGTCCGAGAAGCCCGGCCGCAAGGGGCTGTTCTCCAGCGAAAAGACGACGCAGGAATTCTTCATCAACACCGACGACCTCGAAGCCGCGCGCCAAGGCGTCTCCAGCTATGAGAACCACGCGCTGATCCCGCACGAGGCCTATCAGGCGCTCTATGCCGCGGGCGAAGCGCAGAAGATCTTTTCCGGCTACAAGGTCCACATCCTGTCCAAAGGGCAGGTCATCAGCGATGTGTGACCGTCGAACCGCGGAGCATCCGTAATGGACACCGGGCTGACCACGATCTCGGAATCGACAATCGAAAAGCATCGCGCCACCGCGCAGAGCTTCATCACCCGCATCGTCGTGCTGGAGGATCCATCGCGCGAGTCCGGCACCGCGCTTGCCGGCACCAACCGGCGCTTCGTCTCGACCGTCTCGGCCGGTTCGGTGCGCCGCACGCGCGAGGTCGAACTGTCGAAAACGGTCGCCGCGATCCATCCCGACGACCAGCTGATGAGCATCCCGCAGCACATGCTTCTCTACCGCGCCCGGCGAGGGCTCGCGATCGCGCTGGCCGTATCGGATGTCTTTGCCGAAGGATCCGATCTCGAAAGCCTGCAGGCCAAGAACGCGCGTGCCCCGCTCGAAGGCGACGAGGCGGCGAGATTCAAGAAGCTGCTGTCGGCCTCCGCCTATGTTTCGGCTTTCAGCTTCGCCTCCTACCTGTTCCAGCTGATCGACAGCGAAGGCGAGGCGCCGAACGACAGTCCCGAACCCGACTTCCTGTTCGACACGCCGCAGGACGCGGTGAAGTCGATCGTGGCAGGCCTCGACAAGGCAATTGCCGGCTCCAAGGACGATGCCGATCTGATGACCAGGGCGCGCGCATTCGCCCGCGTCGCCATCGACGGGCTGCTCGCGCGCAAGGGGCGCTTCGACGGCATCGGTCCGTTCGAGAACGCGCATATCCGCATTGATGCCGACGACTTCACCCTCGACGGTTTCGACGTCGCGCCCGGCAAGCGCTTGAAGCCGCTGGTGATGACCTTCAAGAAGCCGGAAGAGGTCGTCGGCAATCACATTGCCAAATACCAGTCGGTAAAGCTTGCCAAGATGCTGATGGCCTATGATTTCGAACGCGAGCTAAACCCCTTCGTGGAGCTCGGCGGCTTTCTGTTCACCTTCATCGGCGACGGCGCGCCAGGCACCGGCAAGACGACGCTGATCCAGATGATCGCCGGCCTCCTCAACAACTATTGTCAGGTCGCCGGCTATCCCTTCGTCTACGAGAATTTCGGGGTCGACCAGATTTCTTCCTACCAGGGCAAGTCCGGCCAGAACTGCCGCCAGTTCATCAACAATGTGCTCAATCCGCGGGCCATCGGTTTCGGCACCATCGACGACATCGACCAGGTGGCGGCGCGCCGCTCGGACGACCGTGCATCCGCCGGCCAGCAGGAGATCACCGGCGTGCTCATGGACGCCTTTGCCGGCGCTTCCACCGTGGTGCGAGGCAACTGCTCCTTCGGCATGTTTTCCAACTACCCCGAAAATGTCGACGACGCGCTGCGCCAGCGCGCCGGCGCCCGCTGGCTGGTCGACGGCCCCCAGAGCCGCGACGACTACATCGACATCTTCGTGCTGCTCGCCGGCAAGAACCACAAGATCCCGCTGGGCGAGCACGAGCTCTATGCCGCGCAGGAAATCCAGCGCGCCGTGACTGCGGCTTATGAGGAGCACGAGAAGCCGCAGGAAGACGGGCTGATGAAGGTCTATGAGCGCTATATGAAGGAGAACGGCGCGCCGAAGACGATGGCCGATATCGGCACCTACCTGCACATGATCAAGGATGCCGAGCCGCGCTTCACCGGCCGCGCCATCAAGAACGTGACCGACGCCATCAAGATGCGCGCCATGGATATCGAGCTGCCGGACGACTGGTTCGAGAAGCCGGAAGCCTTCATCCACAAGGGCTACGACGACAAGAAGGCGATGATCGAGGAGTTGCGCGGGCCGTTCTCGATGGACATGGTCATGCAGGAGATCAACCGCTACGCCGATTCCGAATTCCGCTACTCCGACAAGTCCGACGACGCGGCGGTCGAGAAGCTTTTGCGCGACGCGCGGCTGCGCGAACGCGCCGTGCGCGAGATGGAGGAGCTGAAGAAGAAGGGGCTTTGGAATGCGTAGGCTTCCTTCGCTGCCCGCAAGTGCGGAAGGATGTGGTGCCAACGTCGGCGCCTCCCTCTCCCCGTACTTCACGGGGAGAGGGTAAGAGTGAGGGGCAGCGCCGTGCGTGGACCAGAAGTCGCTACAACGAAACGGGCAAGACGCCTCCGGCAGTCGGATAACAACGCGGAAACAGCTCTTTGGATGGAACTGCGCGACAGACGATTGAATGGCCATAAGTTTGTGCGGCAGTTTCCGATAGGCAATTATTTCGCTGATTTTGCCTGCAGGGAGTGCCAGCTCGTTGTCGAGGTCGATGGCAGCCAGCATGCAGGCGACAGCTACGACCAGATCAGGGATCGCTTCCTGATCTCAAACAATTGGTCCGTTCTCCGCTTCTGGAATGTCGATGTCTTGAAGAAGCGGGGTGAGGTGCTCGAAACCATACTTGCTGCGATCGAATGCCGTCTCGATTGTCTGATCGAGACGCACGAGCTTCGATTTATTGCTGCCAGCGGCTACGGGGAGACAAATCTTTGATCGTTGGCGCCGCCCCTCACCCTTACCCTCTCCCCGTCAAGAACGGGGAGAGGGGGGCGTCGGCGTTGCCGGTTCGCCTTTCGAGGCTACATCCGTCGGACCTTTGCCAATGACCCGTCCCGCCAAAAAGCCCGACCTTCTGCGCGACAACGAGCTGATCTATGGCAGGCTGCTCGTCGTCGACGAGCCGCATCTCATCCAGCGCTACAACAAGGCTCTCGTCGCCTTCGGCCTCGAGCCGACAAAGCTGACGAGCTTCCAGATCGACCGCACCGGTTTCTCGCCCGAGGTGGCCGAGGAATGTGGCGATTACGGCTATCTCGATCCCAACGAGGTCAACCGCCGCTTCATCATCCTGACGCCGTCGCAGATCGATTTGCCGGTCGTGCACACCGCCTTCTCCAACACCTCGCAGCTGATGTTCGAGTTCATGTCCAAGAACCAGCGTGCCATCGACGCGCTGACCATCAAGGACGTCATCTACGGCGAGATCGAGGACTCCGTCCCCAGGGTCGACGACATCGAGGACCTGCTGTCGATCAATCAGGTCGAGTTCAAGGTATTGTCGGCCGAGGACGTGCTCGGCAAGGCGGCCGAGCTCGGCAAGCTGGTCGACCGGCTGAAGCAGGAACCCGACGCCTGGCGCGACAACGCCATGCTCGAGCGCATGGTCGGCCTCGCCAAGGTCTGCGGCGACATCCGCGAGAACGCGCTGGTGCCCGATCAGGTGATCTTCCGCCACAACGCCTACTGGACCAGCCATTTCGGCGGGCTGTACGTCTTCGTCGACCCGGACATGACGACGGTGATCAGCGATCCGGCTGCGCCCGGCTTCCGCCGCTCGCGGCCCTGGCAGGTGAGCTATCTGTCGATCAACGACGCGGACAAGGTATTCCGCTTCCTCGCCGCCACGGGCCGTCTTGACCTGCCGCGCGCTTCCTGGATCGAGACCTCGGGCTATCTGGAGCACCGCGCCGAGATGGTGGTGAGGGCACTGATCCGCGATGCCGAGCCCAACCGCAACTTGACGGACGTCGACAAGGTCTGGCTGCAGACCTGGATCCACAGCCATGCCGACCTGATTGCCAGCGACGGCAATTTCCCTTTCCTCAACGCCGCCAAGCGCGAGATCGCCCAGTTCGGCCACCTGAAGCTTGAAGATGTGCCGCCGCGCCAGCGCTTCCTGGTTGTGCGCGCCAAGCCCGATCATCCCGATGCCTGGCTCACCAATCAGTTGATCTCGGATTTCGTGCCACAGGACTTCGTCTCGCGCTACGTCTTCAATAAACCGGGCTTCTACAAGGACTTCGACGGCTTCAGCGATGCATGGCGATCGCATGTTGTGGACGTTCTGAAAACCACATATTTGAAGGACAAGGCCGCGTTCCGCGCGCGCCTTTACGGCTTGACGGACTGAGGGGGTGACGAGAGCCATGCTTGATCCGATCGTGAATTTCTTCACCCGGATTTTCCAGTGGATCGGCCGCGGCATAGGCTTCGTCGTCGGCATTATTCTCTGGCCGTTCATATGGGCCGGCCGCTGGTATGGCCAGCGCGGCTGGATCCTGAAGGCGGTGGTCGGCCTCGCCTTGCTGGTTTTGATCGGCCTTTACGCCAACTTCTTCTACGCCACCCAGTGGTGGAACAATTTCGACCCGAACTATCCCGACAAATACACCTTCGAGAAGCGCAGCGTCTCGGCCGGCGAGCAGGTCTCCGCCGGCGCTGGCACCGACACCGCCAAGACCTGCGGCAACTCAGGGATAGCCCAGGTGGCTGCCGATCTGACGGACTTCAACGTCAACCAGAATGCCTGGGTCTCCTCGATGATCCTTTACAAGCTCGGCTTGTTCGGCATCGACTGGGACCATACGCCGTGGATGGACAACAAGGCCTCTTTCCAGCGCGGCATCAACCAGGCGGTCCGGCGCACCGCCACCGAGCTAGCCGACAATCTCGGCCGCGTGCGCACCACCTCGCAGATCGACGCCGACCTGCAGGATGCACGCGGCAATCTGCAATTCGACGAAGAGACCTGGTATTTCGGCCTCAACCCGTTCGGCCCCAAGACGCCGACGCCGAGCTACTACCGCGACGCGGTGCGCAAGCTGCGCTCCTTCAACGCTCGCCTTGCCAGTTGTCAGGCGACGTTCGATGCCCGCGCCGACAATCTGAAGCAATATATCGACCGCATCGCCAGCGACATCGGCTCGACCTCCGCGATCTTGAAGGAGCGCGCCGAGAACCATAATGACGGCTGGTTCGACTTCCGCGCCGACGACCGCTTCTGGTTCGCCTATGGCCAGCTCTACGCCTATTACGGCCTGATGAAAGCGGCGCAGGCCGACTTTGAGGACGTGATCAAGGAAAAGCACCTGCAGAATTTGTGGGACACCATGGACGCGCAATTCGTCTCGGCACTGCGCATCCAGCCCTTCATCATCGCCAACGGCCGCGAGGACGGCTGGCTGCTGCCGACGCATCTGACGACCATGGGCTTCTATATCCTGCGCGTGCGCTCCAACATGGTCGAGATCAGCAACGTGCTCAGCCAATAGCGCTGCCGCCACCGCAGCTCGGTGGCGGATTTGCGCCGTCGCGTCTGTCGCATTCCGCGCATTGCGCGGCTGTTTTGAGACGGCGGAACGATCCCTGCTCTGGCTTCTATACGCTCGCAACGACCGGGCGCCAAAGACCCTTGGGAAGGTCGGCCGGGAACGCATAATTTCTTCACAGGAAACATAGTTGCATGAAAGTTGACGCCGTGACCGCGACAGGGTTAGAACATGCCCTTGCGTCCGGGCGGAAACGCAGAACCGCCCTGTTTCCTCGTTTTCACGCAATTCCGGACGGAAGACCGGCTCACACTTTTCCTGGAATTGCTTTAGTGATCGAACCCGTCCCCTCCACCGCACAATCCAGAGGAAAGCCGTCATGGCCGAAGTGAAGTCCGACATCGAGATCGCGCGCGCCGCCAGGAAGAAACCGATCCAGGAGATCGGCGCCAAGATCGGCATCCCTTACGAGCACCTTTTGCCCTATGGCCACGACAAGGCGAAGGTCTCGGCCGAATTCATCAAATCGGTAAGGGGCAACAAGGACGGCAAGCTGATCCTCGTCACCGCCATCAACCCGACGCCTGCCGGCGAAGGCAAGACGACCACCACGGTCGGCCTCGGCGACGGCCTGAACCGCATCGGCAAGAAGGCGATCGTGTGCATCCGCGAAGCCTCGCTCGGCCCGAACTTCGGCATGAAGGGTGGCGCCGCCGGCGGCGGCCTGGCCCAGGTGGTGCCGATGGACGATATGAACCTCCACTTCACCGGCGACTTCCACGCGATCACCACGGCCCACAACCTACTTTCGGCGCTGATCGACAACCACATCTACTGGGGCAACGAGCTCGGCATCGATACCCGCCGCGTCGCCTGGCGCCGCGTCATGGACATGAACGACCGGGCGCTGCGCGAGATCATCTGCTCGCTGGGCGGCGTCGCCAATGGCTTCCCCCGTGAGGCCGGCTTCGACATCACCGTCGCTTCGGAAGTCATGGCGATCCTGTGCCTTGCCACCGACCTCAAGGATCTCGAGAAGCGCCTCGGCGACATCATCGTCGCCTACCGCCGCGACAAGTCGCCGGTCTATGCCCGCGACCTCAAGGCCGACGGCGCCATGGCCGTGCTTTTGAAGGACGCCATCCAGCCCAACCTGGTGCAGACGCTGGAGAACAACCCGGCCTTCGTGCATGGCGGCCCGTTCGCCAACATCGCGCATGGCTGCAACTCGGTCGTCGCCACGACGACGGCGCTGAAGCTTGCCGACTACGTCGTGACCGAAGCCGGCTTCGGCGCCGACCTGGGAGCCGAAAAATTCTTCGACATCAAGTGCCGCAAGGCCGGGCTCCAGCCGGCGGCCGCCGTCATCGTCGCCACCGTGCGCGCCATGAAGATGAATGGCGGGGTCAAGAAGGAAGATCTCGGCAAGGAAAACATCGAAGCGGTCAAGAAGGGCTGCCTCAACCTCGGCCGTCACATCGAGAACGTGAAGCAGTTCGGCGTGCCGGCGGTGGTGGCGATCAACCACTTCACCACCGACACCGACGCCGAGATCCAGGCGATGAAGGACTTCGTCAAGGCGCAGGGCGCCGAGGCGATCCTGTGCAAGCACTGGGCTCAAGGCTCGGCCGGCATCGAGGACCTGGCGAAGAAGGTCGTCGAGATCGCCGAATCCGGCGCTTCGCAGTTCTCGCCGCTTTACCCGGACGAGATGCCGCTGTTCGAGAAGGTCAACACCATCGTCAAGCGCATCTATCGCGGCGACGAGGCGATCGCCGACAAATCGATCCGCGACCAGCTGCATGCGTGGGAACAGGCAGGCTACGGCAATCTGCCGGTCTGCATGGCCAAGACCCAGTACTCCTTCTCGACCGACCCAAACCTGCGCGGCGCGCCGACCGGCCATACCGTGCCGGTGCGCGAGGTCAGGCTCTCGGCCGGCGCCGGCTTCGTCGTCATCATCTGCGGCGAGATCATGACCATGCCCGGCCTGCCCAAGTCGCCCTCCTCGGAGAAGATCTTCCTCAACGAGCAGGGCCAGATCGAGGGCCTGTTCTAGGCAGCGTTAGGAGCTGAAATGACGAAGGGCGCCGCACTGCTGCGGTGCCCTTTTTCTTTCGGCGTTGGTGCGGCTAAAGCAATTCCAGGAAAGTGTGAGCAGTTTTCCGTCTGGAATTGCGTCAAAAACAAAAAGCCAGAGCATTTCGCCGTTTCCGTGAAACGGTGAAATGCTTAGGCAGCGTTCCGCTTTAGCGCCCGCTGGTTCGACGCATAGATCGTGTCGCGCTCCGGCAGGGCGCCGGTCTTCAGGCAATCGATCCATTCGGCGGTCTTGAGCACCGCGGCGAAGCGCGACTGCAGCACCACGCTCACCACGCGATGGATGTCTTCGGCAGACGCGTAGCCGGCGCTGTTGGCGTAGGGAACCGAGCCGCTGGCATCCGAGAGGAACTCGACCGCAAAGCCCAAATGCACCGCATGGATGATGGTCGACAGGTCGCAATTATGCGTCATGTAGCCGACGACCGCGATCGTATCGATGTGGTTGGCGCGTAGCCAGTTCTCGAGGTCGGTGCCTGTGAAGGCGGAGGGCAGCGTCTTCTCGACATAGTGGTCGCGGGCGCGCCCGGCGATCTCGGGATGCAGTTCGCCGCCATGGCTGCCCTTGGCGAAGATCGGCGAAGTCTCCGGCGCCATCTGCTTCACGACAACGACCTTGATGCCGGCAGCAGTGGCGGCGTCCATGGCGCGCGCCACGTTGGCGACGCTGTCGGCGAAGGGCGGATGCTGGATGGCGAGATTGCCGCCATTGTAGTCGTTCTGGACATCGACGACGACGAGTGCGCGGCGTGGCTGGGTGGCTGGTGCTGACATGGCGGTTCCTTTCGAGCGGGTTGATAGGTGGCGAAGCTAGGCCGAACATCTATTCCCAGAAAGTGGCCCAATTGACATTATTCGAAAAAATTGGGACACTCCTTGCCGTAACCTGTGATGTCTGCCATGCGCAATCCGATCGTCGCCGTCGTCGCCTTCGACGGCATCAGCCCGTTCCACCTTTCCGTGCCTTGCCTGGTCTTCGGCGCGGATCGCACCAAGCTCGGCCTGCCGCGCTTCGATTTCCGCGTCTGCGCGGCGGAGCAAGGACCTATCCATACCGATGCCGGTTTGAGCATTTCGGTCCCGCACGATCTTTCGGCGCTCGACCAGACCGACATCGTCATCATCCCAAGCTGGAAAGAGCTCGATGCTCCTCTGGCAGCGCCGCTCAAGCATGCGCTCGAACGGGCACATAAGCGCGGCGCGCTGATCGTCGGCCTCTGCCTCGGCACCTTCGCCATCGCCGCCGCCGGACTGCTGGCGGGACGCAGGGCCACCACGCATTGGGCCTATACCGACCAGTTGCAGACGCTGCACCCCGATATCGCCGTCGATGCCGACGTGCTCTATGTCGATGAAGGCGACGTCGTTACCTCGGCCGGCGTCGCCGCCGGGCTGGACTGCTGCCTGCACATTGTGCGCGCCCGCTACGGCGCCGAGGCAGCGCTTCGGCTCGCCCGCCACGTCGTGCTGTCGCCGCACCGGCAGGGTGGACAGGCTCAGTTCATCGAGCGCCCGCTCGCGCCGACGCCAAACGCCGACCGGTTCACAAAGGCACTTGACGGGGTGCGGGCAACGCTTGGCGAAGCTCACACCCTGGACAGCGTCGCCGAAGCAGCTGGCCTCACCCGCCGCACCTTCACGCGTCGCTTCCAGAAGACGACCGGCACCAGCTTCGGCAGTTGGCTGGCCGAACAGCGCTTGGCGCTGGCGCAGAGGCTGCTGGAACAGACCGACAAATCGATGGACATGGTGGCCTTCGAGGCCGGCTTCGGCAGCGCCACGTCGCTGCGCCAGCATTTCGCGGCACGGCTCAGAACCTCGCCGATGCAGTACCGGCGCGAATTCTCGAAGGGCAGCGCACGGGTCGCCCTCAGCGGCGTGTAACCATCCGCGCCGGGTTGCCGACCACGGTCGCATTGGCCGGAACGTCGCGCGTCACCACCGCGCCGGCGCCGACGATGGCGCCTTCGCCGATGCTGACGCCGGCGAGGATCACCGCGCTGCCGCCGATCCACGCGTTGTCGCCGATCGTCACCGATTTGGCGATCTCCAATCCGGCCAGCCGCCCGGCGGCCTCGCGGTGATGCTCGGCGCAATAGATCTGCACATTGGGGCCAAGCAGCGTCCTCCTGCCGATCTTCACCGGAGCGGTATCGAGAATGGTGCAACCGGCGTTCAGGAAGGCGCCCTCGCCGAGAAACAGGTTGAAGCCGTAAGCGCAGTGGAACGGCGCCTCGATGCGCGCGCCCTCGCCTAGGCCGCCGAGCAGCGCTCGCAGTGTCGCGCCGATGTCGCCGCGCTGCCGGGGCGGCATGCTGTTGTGCTCGAACACTGCGTCGCGGGCGGTCACCCGCATCGCCTCCAGCTCCGGGTCGATGCAGCTGTACCATTCACCCGCCGCCATCTTCATGCGCTCGCTTGTCGTCATGGCTGCTCCTCCATTCCCGTCCCGCTGCCAAAGCACAATCCGCCCGACCGGAAAAGCCCATGGCCAAACGCCAGGCCTATGCTAGCTTGCCATCCGCGGAACCGTGCGGAGCTCCGAATTTGAGGGGATGATGATGCTCTACATTCTGGCATTGCTGATTGGCGTCGTCGCCGGCCTTCGCGCCATGACCGCGCCAGCGACCGTTGCCTGGGGTTCGTATCTCGGCTGGATCCCGGTTGCCGGCACCTGGGCAAGCTTCATGGGCCACTGGATCGCGGTCGGCATCTTCACCGTCCTGGCGATTGTCGAACTCGTCACCGACCAGTTGCCGTCGACGCCGAGCCGCAAGGTGCCGCAGCAGTTTGGCGCGCGCATCGTCACGGGCGCCTTCTGCGGCGCGGTGATCGGCGCCACGGTCGGCGCCACCATCGGCGGCCTCATCGCCGGCGCGATCGGCGCGGTGATCGGCACGCTGGGCGGCGCGGAAGCACGCGCCAGGATGGCTGCCGCCTTCGGCAAGGATCCGCCCGCCGCCTTCATCGAGGACGCGGTGGCGATCATCGGCGGCCTGCTGATCGTGGCGGCGGTCGCATGAGCGCGAAAAACTTCGATGCCATCGTCATCGGCGCCGGCCAGGCCGGCCCTTCGCTCGCCGGCCGGCTCGACGCCGCCGGCATGAGCGTTGCGCTGATCGAGCGAAAGCTTATCGGCGGAACCTGTGTCAACACCGGCTGCATGCCGACCAAGGCGATGGTGGCGAGCGCCTACGCCGCGCATCTTGCCCGCCGCGCCGCCGACTATGGCGTCGCGCTCTCCGGTCCGGTCGGGGTCGACTATCAAAGGATCAAGGCACGCAAGGACAAGGTGACCAACGATGCCCGCGGCAATCTCGAAAGCTGGATCGCGGGGATGAAGGGCTGCACGCTTTATCGCGGCCATGCCAGGTTCGAATCCGCTAATACAGTGCGCGTCGCCGACGACCTGCTGACCGCGCCAAAAATCTTCCTCAACACCGGCGGCCGCGCCTCCGTGCCGGACCTGCCCGGCGTCAACGACGTCCCCTATCTCACCAACTCCTCGATGATGGATCTCGATGTGCTGCCCAGCCATCTGGTCGTCGTCGGCGGCAGCTATATCTCGCTCGAATTCGCCCAGATGTTCCGCCGTTTCGGCTCCGAGGTCACGGTGATCGAGAAAGCGCCGCGGCTGACGGGCCACGAGGACGAGGACGTCTCGGCCGCGATCCAGTCGATCCTCGAAAACGAAGGCATCACCGTCCATGTCGGCGCCGAGGACATCGGCTTTGCCAGGCAGGGCAACGGTATTGCCGTGACCTTCTCTGCCGGCAAGCCGCCGGCGGTCGGCTCGCATGTGCTGCTGGCGCTCGGCCGCGTCCCCAACACCGACGACCTCGGCCTCGACAAGGCCGGCGTCGAGGTCGACAAGCGCGGCTACATCGTCGTCGACGACCAGTTGCGCACCAATGTGCCCGGCATTTGGGCCATGGGCGACTGCAACGGCAAGGGCGCCTTCACCCACACCTCCTACAACGACTACGAGATCGTCGCCGCCAATCTGCTCGACAACGATCCGCGCAAGGTCAGCGACCGCATCGAGGCCTATGCGCTCTACATCGATCCGCCGCTCGGCCGCTGCGGCATGACCGAGACCGCTGTCAAGAAATCCGGCCGCCGCGCGCTTGTCGGCCAGCGGCCGATGACCCGTGTCGGCCGCGCCGTCGAAAAGGGCGAGACGCAAGGTTTCATGAAGATCCTGGCCGACGCCGACACCGGCGAGATCCTCGGCTGTTCGGTGCTCGGACCGGGCGGCGACGAGGCGATCCACTCAGTGCTCGATCTGATGTATGCCAAGGCGCCGATCTCGACGCTGGCGCGCGCCATGCACATCCACCCCAACGTCTCGGAGCTTCTGCCGACCATCGCCCAAGACTTGAAGCCGCTGGCCTAACGCCAGATCGCCGCTCCACGTCGGGGCCTCTCGGTCTTGGCAAACAGTGCTGAAGGCGTCCGACGGTTGGCTTGCGCCTATCGCGCGGGCGGACTGGACCACTGACACCCGGGCCGTAACCATGCATGCCTGGCCACCCACCGGAGGAACCCCGTGCAAAAGACCATCGAGCGCATCGCAGGCGACAGCGAAGGCGTTGCTTACGAATTCCCGGTTTTCCGCTTCGAGGGCACGGACAAGGCGGCGCCCTCGGCCTATCTGCAGGCGGCGCTTCATGCCGGAGAATTGCCGGGTGTCGTCGCCATCGACGCGCTGATGCCGATGCTTGCCAAGGCGGAAGCGGAAGGCCGCATCAGGGGCGCCATCACGTTGGTGCCCTGGGCCAATCCAATCGGCCGGGCGCAATACCATTTCGGCGAGCACCAGGGCCGATTCAATCTCGGCACCCGCACCAACTTCAACCGTGCTTTCCCGCTGCTTGCCGCGCCGGACGCCAAGCTTTTAGCGGATGTCAACCTCGGCGGCGCCGATCGCCGGCTGAAGAAGCGGCTCGTCCAACTCTCGCTCGGCAACGACATCGTGCTCGATCTCCACTGCGACGATGAGGGCCTTGCCTATCTCTACATCCACACCAGCCTGTGGCCGCATATGGCCGACTGCGCGGCTGCGATGGGCATCGATGCCGTCCTGCTGTGGAGCGAGGACAGTAGCGGCACCTTCGAGGGCGCCTCGATCATGCCCTATCAAAATGTGCCTGCGAGCGTCGCGCGCTTCGACCGGCGCGTCGCCACCACGGTCGAATATCGCGGCATGCTGGATGTCGACAGCGGCTTGGCCGCCTCCGATGCCGCCGGCCTATACCGCTTGCTGGTGACGCGCGGCGTCATCCAGGACCCTTCCGTCCCGAAGGCGAGCAGCTTCTCCGGCGCCGTCGTACCGCTGGAAAACATCGAGATGATGCCTTCGCCCAAGGCCGGCGCCATCCTTTACGACGTCAAGCCCGGCGACCGCGTCAACAAGGGCGACCGGCTGGCGACGATCGTCCATGCGCCCGGCGAAGCCGGCGGCCGCACCGAGGTGTTCGCGCCCCAGTCGGGTTTCATCCTGACCCGTCGTTCGCGCCGCATCATTCGCGCCGGCGAGGATCTTTTGAAGCTTGCCGGCGACAAGAGGAGCGCCGACGCGCGCTCCGGCACGCTGGAGGACTGACGGGCCGGCTTTACCGTTCGCGTGAAATCCAGTTGCGCGGGCCGTCATTCGCCGCTATGGGAGTCGCCATGAACATGCGTTCGAACAAGACCGTTTGGTGGTGGGCTCGCTGACAGCGGCCGGTTCGAACGCGCATGCGTGAAAATGAGGGTGGCCGCAGCGGAATGTCCGGGCGGCCATTTGTTTTTCCAAGCCATTCCCGGGTCCGTTGCCCAAAACGCTGATGGAGACGGCAATGACGACTACAGTTCTGGACAACGGGGCGGAGCGCTTCGTCACCGCGGGCGGGGTGACGATCACCCGCGAACGCCATGACCAGCCCTATGAAGGCGCGATTGACGCCTATGTCGACGGCCTGAATTCCCGCCGCGGCGCGGTGTTCTCCTCGAACTACGAATATCCGGGCCGTTACACGCGCTGGGACACGGCCATCATCGATCCGCCGCTGGTGATCTCGGCGCGCGGCCGCGCCATGCGCATCGAGGCGCTCAACCAGCGCGGCGAAGTGCTGCTGCCGGTGATCGGCAAGGCGCTTGGCGAGCTGAGCGAGGTGGCGATTGCCGAGAGCTCGAAAAAGCTGATCCGCCTCGATGTCGCCAAGCCCGGCCGCGTCTTCACCGAGGAAGAGCGCAGCCGCGTGCCGTCCGTCTTCACGGTGCTGCGCGCCATCACGGCTTTGTTCAAGACTGCCGAGGACGCCAATCTCGGCCTTTACGGCGCCTTCGGCTACGATCTCGCCTTCCAGTTCGACCCGGTCGACTACAAGCTCGAGCGTAAGCAGAGCCAGCGCGACCTGGTGCTGTTCCTGCCCGACGAGATCCTCGTCGTCGACCACTATTCGACCAAGGCCTGGACCGACCGCTACGACTATTCCGGCGAAGGGTTTTCCACGGAAGGCTTGGCCCGCGATGCTCATGTCGAGCCGTTCAGGACCGCCGACCGCATCCCGCCGCGCGGCGATCACGAACCCGGCGAATATGCCAATTTGGTGCGCCGGGCGATGGAGAGCTTCAAGCGCGGCGACCTGTTCGAGGTCGTGCCTGGACAGATGTTCTACGAGCGTTGCGAGACCCAGCCCTCCGACATTTCCCGCAAGCTGAAGTCGATCAACCCCTCTCCCTATTCCTTCTTCATCAATCTCGGTGAAAACGAGTATCTGATCGGCGCCTCGCCGGAGATGTTCGTGCGCGTCAACGGCCGTCGGGTCGAGACCTGCCCTATCTCCGGCACCATCAAGCGCGGCGACGACGCCATGTCCGACAGCGAGCAGATCCTCAAGCTGCTCAACTCCAAGAAGGACGAGTCCGAGCTCACCATGTGCTCGGACGTCGACCGCAACGACAAGTCGCGCGTCTGCGAGCCGGGCTCGGTGCGCGTCATCGGCCGCCGCCAGATCGAGATGTATTCGCGCCTGATCCACACCGTCGATCACATCGAGGGACGGCTGCGCGAAGGCATGGACGCCTTCGACGCCTTCCTGTCACACGCCTGGGCGGTCACCGTCACCGGCGCGCCGAAGCTGTGGGCCATGCGTTTCATCGAGCAGAACGAGAAGAGCCCGCGCGCCTGGTATGGCGGGGCGATCGGCATGGTCAATTTCAACGGCGACATGAACACCGGGCTGACGCTGCGCACCATCCGCATCAAGGACGGTATCGCCGAAGTGCGCGCCGGCGCCACATTGCTTTTTGACAGCGTTCCTGAGGAAGAAGAAGCCGAAACCGAACTGAAGGCATCCGCCATGCTCTCCGCCATACGCGACGCCAAGACCGGCAACGCCGCAGGCACCGAACGCACCACCGCGCGCGTCGGCGACGGCGTCAACATCCTGCTCGTCGACCACGAGGACTCGTTCGTCCACACGCTGGCCAACTACTTCCGCCAGACCGGCGCCACTGTTTCCACCGTGCGGACGCCGGTGCCGGAAGAGGTGTTCGAGCGGCTGAAGCCCGATCTCGTCGTGCTCTCCCCCGGCCCGGGTACGCCGAAGGATTTCGATTGCGCCGCGACCATCAGACGAGCGCGCGCCCGCGACCTGCCGGTCTTCGGCGTCTGTCTCGGCCTGCAGGCGCTGGCCGAAGCCTATGGCGGCGAGTTGCGGCAGTTGCACATTCCGATGCACGGCAAGCCCTCGCGCATCCGTGTCTCGAAGCCGGGCATCATCTTCTCGGGGCTGCCCAAGGAAGTGACCGTCGGCCGCTATCATTCGATCTTCGCCGATCCGGTGCGCCTGCCCGAAGGTTTCGTGGTGACGGCCGAGACCGAGGACGGCGTCATCATGGCCTTCGAGCACCGCAAGGAGCCGATCGCCGCCGTTCAGTTCCACCCGGAATCGATCATGACGCTCGGCCACAATGCCGGCATGCGCATCATCGAGAACATCGTTGCGCATCTGCCGCGCAAGGCCAAGGAAAAGGCTGCCTAGCAACGATGGCCGCGGTGGAAGACACGGCGACGGCGGCCGCAAGAGCCGCCGCGAAGCGCAAGATCGCCAGCCTCGCTTTCTGGTCGATCGTCATCGCCTTCCTGGTGATGGGGCTGAAATTCGTTGCCTGGCAGATGACCGGCTCCGTGGCCCTCTATTCCGATGCTTTGGAATCCATCGTCAACGTCATCACTTCAGCAGCCGCTCTCTGGGCGATCCGCATCAGCCATAAGCCGGCCGATAGCGACCATCCCTTCGGCCATCACAAGGCCGAGTATTTTTCTGCGGTGCTCGAGGGTGTTCTGATCGTCGTTGCGGCGCTGCTGATCATCGCCAAGGTGTGGCAATCGCTGCAGCATCCCGCGCCGCTCGAACAGCCCTGGCAGGGCTTGGCGATCAATGCCGGCGCGGCGCTCGTCAATGCCGTCTGGGCATTCGTGCTGATCCGCAACGGCCGCAGCGAACGATCGCCGGCCCTGGTCGCCGACGGCCAGCACATCATGACCGACGTGCTTACCTCGGTCGGCGTCATCGTGGGCCTTGTCGCCGCGGTGATGACTGGATGGCATATCCTCGACCCGCTGCTTGCGCTTCTTGTTGCGCTGAACATTCTCTATCAGGGCTGGAAGCTTACCGGAGAGTCGCTGAGCGGACTGATGGATCGTGCCGTCGACACCCAGGAGCACATGCAGATCCGCGATATCATCTCGGCCAATTCGAAGGGTGCGCTGGAGGTGCATGACCTGAAAACCCGCATCGCCGGGCGAGCGACCTTCATCGAGTTCCACCTCGTCGTCGACGCCGACATGACGGTCGGCGCCAGCCATGTCATTTGCGACCGCATCGAGGACGCGCTGAAGGCCGAGATCCCCTCGGTGCGCGTCACCATCCATGTCGAGCCGGACGACGAGGCGAAGCTGCCGAAAGGCACAACGGCGGTGCCTTTCGCCTGAAGCGATTTCCAGGCACGCCTTGGAAAATTGGCCGGGCCTCCGCGGTGTCGTCATCCCTGGACGAAGCAGGAGCGAAGCTCCATCGCCGAGACCCCTGGGATCCATGCCGTGGCCTTGGCCGAAGCATGCAGCGAAGCAGAATTCTGCACCGTTTCAACGCCTTAGCATAACGGCATGGATCCTATGGCTGCGCCGCGTCGCTCCCCTCCTTGCTCCGCATAGGATGACGAAGCGCCACACTTTAGAGTGACGAAGTGGCACACTCACGGCGTGCAGGCCGACTGCGGCATCGGATTGAGCCTGTACACCTTGTCGTCGGATTTGGTCTTGCCGCCCGCCATCTTCGAGCAGAGGTCGACGATGGCGAGCGCATTGTTGGGGTTGGCCAGCAGCATCGTGCCGCTGGCGCCGCGCTTGAGAAAAATCTCCTTCTGCGAGATGTCGCAGGCAAAGTCGCTCATCTTGGAGCTGGCCGAGCAGCGCCACTGATCGGCCTCGCCCTGGCAGGAATAGGTCTGCGTAACCTTGGCCTCTTTCTGCCTGGTCGTCACCGAGATGGCGATGTCGGCGCCGTCTGGCCAGTTGGCGGCATCGCCACCGGCGGCGAAGGAAGCGAGCTCGATCGGCCCGCGGAAGACGCGGATCGACTGCGTCATCTGGTCCGGATGGGATTTCAGATGCGCGTCGTCATAGTCGCGGCCGTAGCAGAAGGGCTGGTCCGGCTTCAGCCGCTCGCGCAGCGGGGCCCCGATCGCCGGGTCGATCGGATCGATGCGCGCGAACTCCGCCTTGCAGGTGTCGGCCGGCATCGGATCGAGACGGAAATTATCGTCTTCGCTGCCCAGCGCCTGCTCGTTGTATTTCGCCTTGCCGAGATCCTCCTCCGCGCCGGCGTCGAGATAGACGTCACGCTGCACGTTGGAGAGGATCAGCCGGCCCTTGTCGTCGACTTTCAGCGAGGCCAGCGTGCGGTCGCATTCCATGCCGCAGCGGATGCCGCTCGCCTTGTCGCTCGGATCCTCCTTGTTGCACCAGCCAGCCGCCCATTCCGGCTTCTTGGCGCCGCGCACCGTGGTGGTGAGAAAGCCGTTATAGGCAGCGTCGGACATCGAGCTCGGCTCCTCGTTCGGCCGGCTGGCCGGATCGTGGCCATGGTAGAAGAAGATGCGCGCCACCTTCTGGTGCGGATGCGCCTTGAGATGGGCGGCATCATAGACCCGGCCGAAGCAGACGTCGGCGCCGTTCGGGCTGAGTTCGGTCAGCTTGGGGGCATCATCTGCGAGCGCCGCGCCGGCAATGAACAGCGCGGCACCCAGCACCGCACCTGCCACCATCCTCGACGTCATGTGATCCTCTCCTCGCACCGACAGGACGTGATTGCGATTCATGCTAGTCTAGGCACGAAGGCTGGGCCACGCAAACTTGCGAGAGCCGCCGGATCGAGGAGGATGCGATGCTGCGCCGTGACGTTTTCCGCGCCGGTCTTGCCGGAGTGGGCGGTTTTTTCGGTCTGCGACAGGCGAGCGCCGCCGCCGGCGAAGACAGGCTGAAGGTCGCCTACCATCTCAGCGACGCCGACAAGGTCAACTTCGTCCTCGGCAACATCAAGAACCACTATGAGGGCACCGGCGGCAATGTCGAGGTCGTGCTGGTCGTGCACGGGCGGGCGCTTGCGGCCTTCAAGGCAAAGAGCGCTTCCGGCGCGACCTCCAGCCGCTTTGCCGGCCTCGTCCAGCAGGGACTTGTTCCGCAGGCCTGCAGCAACACCATGCATGGCATGGACATCGCACTGACCGACCTGCTTGCCGGCTTCCAGGTCGCGGAGAAAGGCGGCGTGGTCAAGCTCGCGGAGCTGCAGCGCCAGGGCTATGTCTATCTGCGGCCCTGAATTCGCGCCCTGATCTTGCCTTGACTTGAACACCTGGCCGGGAAGCGTCTACCAATTGCCAGCGCAATCCTGGAGATATCGACGTGCCAACTGACCCGACCACGCTTGTCATTCCCGATCTTGCCGGCAAGGCGGTGCTGGTCACCGGCGCGTCGACCGGGATCGGAGCAGCCCTCGCCCTCGCCTATGCCCGGCAGAAATGCCGCGTTGCGCTGCATTACAACTCAAGCCGGGAAGCCGCCGAAGAGCTCGCCAAAACCATCCGCGACGACGGCGGCGAGGTGTTCTTGACGCAGGGCGATTTTTCGGTTCCCGCCGACGTCGAGCGCGTGGTCGAGGGGAGCGCTGAACATTTCGGCCGGCTCGACGGGCTGGTCAACAATGCCGGCGGCATGCTCGGCCGCGTTGCCTATGCCGAGCAGACCGAGGCCCATTACGATGCGGTGATGGATCTCAACGCGCGCTCGGTGCTGACGGCCTCGCGCAGAGCGATCCCATGGCTGAAGCGCCAGGGCGGCTTCATCATCAACACCACCTCGATCGCCGCCCGCAACGGCGCCGGCGGCGGCGCCGGCCTCTATGGCTCGTCCAAGGCCTTCGTCTCCAACGTGACGCGCGGCATGGCCAAGGAGCTGATCGGCTTCGGCATCCGCGTCAACGCCGTGGCGCCCGGCACCATCCTGACCCCGTTCCACGAGCGCTATTCCACCGCCGAGCAGATGAAGGGCATGGTCGCCACCATTCCGCAGGGTCGCGCCGGAAGGGCCGAAGATTGCGTCGGCGCTTACCTGTTCCTGTCTTCCGACCGCTTGAGCGGCTACATCATCGGCCAGGTGATCGAGGTCAATGGTGGCCAGTTGATGCCGTGAGCTGGCGATTGCATACTCAGCTCAGCGTGCAACCTGGAGGGAGAGGAAGGGAATGTTCGGACTGATCGGCAAGATGCGGGCGGCACGCGGCCAGCGCGATGCAGTCATTGACGTGCTGCGTGAGACGACCGGTGCCCTGCCCGGCTGCCTGAGCTACATCATCGCCACCGATCCGGCCGATGCCGACGCGATCTGGGTCACCGAAGTGTGGACCGATCAGGCAAGCCATAAGGCGTCCCTGCAACTGCCCGAAGTCCAGGCGGCAATCGCCAAGGCGCGTCCTTTCATCGCCGGCTTCGAATTCCAGGTCGAGACCCATCCTGTCGGCGGCTTCGGCCTTCCGGCCCCCGAGAAGGGCAGCTGAGCGCGAGACCGTCGCCAACGGCATTTCCGCGGGAAAATGGGTTCGCATTTGTCCGTGCCCGGGCTAAGAGCCGGATATGGACTCTTCATCAGAAGGACCGTCACTGGAGCAACCGTCTGTTCAACGCATGACGCGATTGCGCCCGCTGCAGCAGTGGCTGGCGCTGGTGGTGCTCTCGCTGCTCTTTGCCGGCGCGCTGGAATTGGCCGCCTTGCCTGCGGCGCTGCTGATCGGCCCGATGCTTGCCGCGATCCTGGCCGGCACCAACGGCGCCACGGTGCGCGTACCCCGCGCGCTGTTCGGTTCCGCTCAGGCCGTGGTCGGCTGCCTGGTGGCGAATTCGATCTCGGTCGACATATTTCCGGTCTTCTACGCCGAATGGGCGCTCTTCTTCGGGATGGTGGTGGCGACGCTCACCGCCTCCAGCCTGCTAGGCTGGCTGATCAGTCGCTGGCGCATCCTGCCCGGCACCACGGCGGTCTGGGGTTCCTCGCCGGGCGCCGCCACCGCCATGGTGCTGATGGCCGGCGCCTTCGGTGCCGACCAGCGCCTCGTCGCCTTCATGCAATATCTGCGTGTCATCTTCGTTTCGGTGACGGCGGCGCTCGTCGCCAAGATGTGGGTCGACACGTCGGGCGTCGAAGTGCCGCCCATCATCTGGTTTCCGCCGATCGATCCATTGGCCTTTGGCGCCACCCTTGGCATCGCGGTCGTCGGCGGCCTGCTCGGCAAGCTGCTCAGACTGCCCTCGCCCTTCTTCCTTGGCACCTTCATCTTTGGCGCGGTAATCCATCTCGGCTTCAGCGTGCCGATGCAATTGCCGCCCTGGCTGCTGGCCGTCAGCTACGCCATGGTCGGCTGGTCGATCGGGCTGAACTTCACCCGGCCGATCCTGCGCCACGCGGCACGCGCCCTGCCGCAGATCATGGCCTCGATCGTAGCGCTGATCGCCTTCTGCGGCGGCATGGCTTTCGTCATCAGCGGCGTGCTCGGCATCGATCCGCTGACCGCCTATCTGGCGACCAGCCCCGGCGGCATGGACAGCGTCGCCATCATCGCCGCCGCCGCGCAGAACGTCGACATCTCCTTCGTCATGGCGCTGCAATCGGCCCGTTTCCTCGTCGTGCTGCTTGTTGGGCCAAGCGTCGCCAAGCTTGTGGCGCGAAACGTCAGGGACTGATCCGCGCTACCAAGTGCATGGAGAAGCAGAGGAATTGGCCATGAACCGTCGTTTGAATGCTGTCGATCTCTCTGGCCGCGTCGGGGTCGTGACGGGCGGCGCGCAAGGCATCGGCCTTGCGGTCGCCCGACGCCTGCTGTCGTCGGGCGCAAGCGTCGCCATCTGGGACATCGACCAGGCCGCGATGGCGAGCGCTGTGGCCGAGCTTGCTCCCTTGGGCCGGGTCGATGCCTTGCTTTGCGACCAGTCGCAGATCGAGGCCGTCGACCGCGCCGCCATCGAAACCGAGCAGGCGCTCGGGCCTGTCGATCTCCTTGTCAACAATGCCGGCATTGCCGGGCCGGCCGCGACCGTGGTGGACTATGACCCCGCCGCCTGGCGGCAGATCATCGAAATCGACCTCAACGGCGTCTTTTACTGCTGCCGACGTCTGGTGCCCGGCATGATCGCGCGCAACTACGGCCGCATCGTCAATGTCGCTTCCGTGGCCGGCAAGGAAGGCAATCCCAACGCCGCCGCCTATTCGGCCGCCAAAGCCGGCGTGCTTGCGCTGACCAAGTCGCTCGGCAAGGAACTCGCCGGTCTCGACATCGCCGTCAACGCGTTGACCCCCTCGCCCGCCCGCACCCGTATCCTCGAACAGCTCACCGAGGCCCAGGTGACCTATATGCTCAGCAAGGTGCCTCGCGGTCGATTCGTCGAGGTGGAGGAGGCTGCGGCCATGGTCGCCTTCATGCTGTCGGACGAGAATTCCTTCACCACTGGCGCCACCTTCGATCTGTCCGGCGGGCGCGCGACCTACTGAGCGAGGATCGCGACAGCGCGCCCACGCCGCCATTCCACATGACCCGAGGTGGCGGCCAACCCCGCGACGCGCATCAAAAGGGATTGTACGCCGATACTGTCGGATTGGTTCCAGCGCGAGATCTGCTCGCGTCCGCGGAAGGAACGGCCCCAATCGGTGAGCAAGGCATCGGCCGTGAGGGTTCGAGAAAGGCCCCGGGTCGCCGGCATTGGTGGCTTCGACAAGCGGCGGATCGGGTCGGGCGCGGTCATCAGTCGATCCTGTGCATCAGGTCGTCATCGAGCCAGCGGCCAAAGAAATAGACGAGTTGCTTGTGCCACCACGGCCAGTCGTGGCTGACGTCGCCGCCCCAATAGTCGACCCAGGCCCCAATGGATTTCTCGCGCAGCACCTGCTCCAGTTCGCGCGTTTCGACGAGCATTCGTTCTTCCCAGGCGCCCTGCCCGCAGCAGAAGATCAGCCTCAGCGCCCTCAGCCGCCCGAGCAGCTTCTGGTCGACGATGCCCGGCAGATAGTCGAGCGGCGAATTGTAGAAGATGCTGCCCTCGAGCGCCCGACCGAAAAAGTCGCGGGTCGAATAGACGCCGGATAGCGAGATCACGCCGCTCGCCAGCTCCGGAAAGCGGAACACGAAATTCGACGAGTGGTAGCCGCCCATCGAGCAGCCGCAGAACAGCGGCTTGAGGGCGCGTCCGCCATTGGCCTTGGCGGCAACCGCCTGCAGCTCCGGCAGCGCCTCCTCGCGCACATAGCGGAAATAGGCTTCGTGGCGGGCGATGCGACTGATGGGATCGCCATGCTTGTCGAAGAAGGATTCCGAATCGATGCCGTCGAGCGTGAACAGCTGGATGCGGCCGGTGTCGACGAATTCGGCGAGTGCTGCGACGCCTCCCGAATCCTCGAACTGGTAAAAACGCCCCTGCGAGGTGGGAAACACCACCACCGGCCGCCCGGCATGGCCGTAGCGCTTGTATTCCATGTCGCGGCCGAGATTGCGGGCATGGGCCTTGTGATAGGAGACGTCCATCGGCTCACGCCTTTTCCGCGTGGATATAGTCAACCGCCTGACGCAGCGCCTTCTGGTCCTTCGAGCGCATCTGGTAGGCGTAGTTCCCCATGGCGCGGCTGAAAACCTCTTCGATGGCCTGATGATGGACGATCTTGTCGCCGTGGGCGGCTAGCACGTCCTCATGGCTGTGCAAATAGTCGAGGTGCCGCTTGCGGCTGGCATAGGCCGTGAAATACTTGCCCTTGTAGGGCCCGCCGGCCACGTCCTTCACCACCATGTTGGCCCATTCGGCATAGACGTCGATGTCGAAGGTGTAGTTGATCGCATCCGTCATCCAGGCGCCTGGCGGCCGCATGTTGACCTCCAGCGCAATGATGCGCTTGTCCCTGGTCTCGAACAGTTCGATGTGGAAGAAGCGCTCACGTACGTCGAACGCCATGAGGATCTTGCGGCCTGCCTCCTCGATCGCGGGCGTGATCTCGGGGAAGCAGGTGTAGCTCATATGGCGGTCGCGGTTGACCACCTCCATGACGCTCTGGTCGTAGCGGTGGCTCGCCGCCAGCACCACCTCGCCGTCGCGGTTGACCAGCCCGTCGAAGGTCACCACCAGCCCCTCGATGAACTGCTCCATGACGAAGGTCACGCCTTCGGGCTTGTCCTTGAAGAACTGGTCGAGCTCCTTCGCGTTGGAGATCTTGAACGTGTTCGAGGCGCCGGAGCCCGAATCCGGTTTCACTACCACCGGATAGCCGACGCGGCGGATGAAGGTCATGGCGCCTGCGCGATCGGAGCATTTGCGTTGCGGGATTGTCTCGACGCCGCTCTTGCGGAAGAAGGCCCGCATGCGGCTCTTGCGCTTCAAATTCTTCACGAAGTCGAGCTTGGTGCCGAAGATGTTGAAGTCGGTGCGGATATTGGCCTCGAGCTCCAGCCAGTGCTCGTTCAACGACTCGAAGCGGTCGATGCGGCCCCATTTGTGGATGAAATGGCCCATCGCCCGGAATACGGCATCGTAGTTCTCCATGTCCGCGACCCGATAATATTCCGAAAGCGCCGCCTTGAGCTTGCTGCTCAGCGTCTCATAGGGCGCGTCGCCGATGCCGAGCACGGTAGCGCCGGCCTTCTTCAGCCGGTCGCAGAAATCGGCGCCGTTGCCCGGAAAATGCGGCGAGAAGAACACGAAATTCATGCACGACCTCCCCCTCGGATCAGGTCCTCCGGAGGCGAGTGTGGCGCATTTGGCTGATGCGGGGAAGAGCCGCGCCAAAGCATGTCGACCAAAACTGTGCAGCGGTTTTGGGAAGACGATATGCATGAAACCAAAGACTTAAAGCCGGGCCGGCACTTGCCTCCGGATGGCCGCTCCTGTAAGAGAGCCGGCATGACCACGCGCACCCGCTCCGTCGCTTCTTCTCGCCCCGGCTTTGCCCGCGAGACCGTGCGCGCGCTTGCTTCGACCCTGCTCCTTCTCGGCCTTATCGGCGATCGCCGGGTTCGCTGAAGGAGCGCCCGGCGGTCGAAAACCGCCGCTTTGGGCGCCTGCTCCTTGGCTAGATTGGCAAGTCACATCAAGCGAACGAAATTCTTTGGTAAAGGCGCCGCTCGGCACCGATCCGCCTGAGGGCGGTCCCACGAGCCGCCGGGAGAAACGACGATGAATAGAAGAGAAGCAATCCGCGCCGGCGAGGCCGAAACGGGCGCGCAAGCGCCCGGCCACATGGCCGATGCCGCCCGCAAATATCAGCCCTACCCGACCGTCAACCTCGCCGATCGCACCTGGCCGTCCAAGGTGATCGACAAGGCGCCGATCTGGTGCTCGGTCGACCTGCGCGACGGCAACCAGGCGCTGATCGACCCGATGGGCCATGAGCGCAAGGCGCGCATGTTCGCGCTGCTGCTCGACATGGGCTTCAAGGAGATCGAGATCGGCTTCCCGTCGGCCTCGCAGACCGACTTCGACTTCGCCCGCTGGTGCGTCGAGGAGGGCGGCGTGCCCAAGGACGTGTCGCTGCAGGTTCTGGTGCAGTGCCGGCCCGAGCTGATCACGCGGACCTTCGAGGCGCTCGAGGGCGCCCACCGCCCGATCGTGCATTTCTACAACTCGACCAGCGAGCTGCAGCGCCGCGTCGTCTTCGAAAAGGACGTCGCCGGCATCAAGCGCATCGCCACGGATGCCGCCAAGATGATCACCGAAATGGCCGCCAAGGCCGGCGGCGGCTTCCGTTTCGAATATTCGCCGGAGAGCTTCACCGGTACCGAGCTCGAGGTCGCGCTGGAGATCTGCAACGCCGTCACCGAGATCGTGAAGCCGACGGCCGACAACAAGCTGATCGTCAACCTGCCATCGACGGTCGAGATGTCGACGCCCAACGTCTATGCCGACCGCATCGAGTGGATGTGCCGCAATCTCGACAACCGCGACAAGCTGATCATCTCGCTGCATCCGCACAACGACCGCGGCACCGGCATCGCCACCACCGAGCTCGGCCTGATGGCCGGCGCCGACCGCGTCGAGGGCACGCTGTTCGGCAATGGCGAGCGGACCGGCAATGTCGACATCGTGACGCTGGCGCTCAACATGTACACGCAAGGCGTCGATCCCGAGCTGGACTGCTCCGACATCAACCGGATGAAGGACGTCTATGAATATTCGAACCAGCTGAAGATCCCGGAACGCCACCCCTATGTCGGCGAGCTCGTCTACACCGCTTTCTCCGGCTCGCACCAGGATGCCATCAACAAGGGCATGAAGGCGCTGCGCAAAGCCAACACGCCGGTGTGGGAAGTGCCCTACCTGCCGATCGACCCCGCCGATGTCGGCCGCACCTATGAGGCGATCATCCGCATCAACTCGCAGTCGGGCAAGGGCGGCATCGCCTACGTGCTGCAGGCCGACTATGGCCTCAATCTGCCGCGAAACCTGCAGATCGAGTTCAGCCAGGACATCCAGGCGATCACCGACGCCGAAGGCAAGGAAGTGCCGGCCAAGCGCATCCACGAGCGCTTCCTCGAAGCCTATGTCGACCAGCCCGGCGCCAGGCTGAAATTCCTCGACCATCGCACCTATCCGGACACCGCGGTAAAGGGCCGTCGCGTGGTCGAGGCCGAAATCGTCGACAAAGGCAAGGAAGTCACCATCACCGGCACCGGTACCGGCCCGATCGACGGCTTCGTCGATGCGCTTTCGCGCCATATCGGCGTCGACATGTCGGTGCTCGACTATTCCGAACATTCCTTGCAGCGCGGCTCGAACGCCTCGGCCATTTCCTATGTCGAGATGGAATATCCCGGCGGCAAGCTGTTCGGCGCAGGCATAAACACCAACATCGTCGCCGCCTCGCTGGAGGCCGTGGTCTCGGCCGCCAACCGCATCCTGGGCCGCAAGGCCGCCTGATTGTTCGATTGATAAAGCGTGGCCCGTTCATCGGACGTGCCACGCTTCATGGCAGGCGCGAGCCGCGTTCAAATTCGTTAACCGGCCGGTAAATTTCCCGTGGCTTACGCGATCACATAACAGAAGGTTCCTTGTGCGCTGGAGCGCGCGCTATATTATCGCGCCCTAACCTGTGCCGACTCTGAAAGGTCCGACACTTGGAGCCTGCCACGCCTGCCGCCCCCGCAGTGCGCGAGACATTGGAGCGACTGCTTGCCAGCGAAACGTTCGGACGATCCGAGCGGGCCCGCAGGCTGTTACGCTATCTGGTCGAACGTGAGCAGGCAGGCGAAGCCGACCGGCTGAAGGGTGTATCCATTGCCATGGATGTCTTCGGCAAGGACGGCGATTTCGACGGATCGACCGACGCGGTCGTCAGGGTCCAGGCGGGGCGGCTGCGCGAGCTTTTGGATCAATATTTCGCCAGCGAAGGTATTGGCGAGCCGGTACGCATCGCCATTCCGCGCGGCGGCTATGTGCCTTCCTACGAGCTGAACGCCATACGGCTCCCAGCCGACGCCAAACCCGCGGATGCCCCGATCGCCCGGCCTTCCAAGCATTTCGAGAAGCCCGAGGCCGCCGCCGCACCGGTCGACGCCGTGCCGCTGACGACGACCCCGGCACCGACCGAATCCGCGTCATCGCTGACGCGCCAGTTGCGGTTCTTCTGGGCCGCCATGGTGCTAGTCATCGCCATGCTGGGTATCCTTGTCGTCCGCCAGGGTAACGCCTTTCTTCGTGGTGACGACGCGGCCGCGCCGGTCGAAGTCGAAACGGCAGGCGCGACGGGCAGCGTCGCTTCCCAAACGTTCGACGGCCTGCCTTTGATCTACTTGGCCATCAAAGCCGACGGACCCGAGGCGGCCCGTGTTGCTTCCTCGCTGCGCGCCGGTCTCGCCGGCTTCGATACGATAGACTTCATCGGACGCGACGCCGACTCTAGGCGCAACCGTTCCGCCGATCCGATCAGCTTCGTCTTCGATCTTATTCCCGGGACTAACGCCGGCGACGTCATGATCGAGCTGCAGAGCGTCGCGACGGGACGGGTTCTCCTGTCACGCAACCTGACACCGGCCGAAAGCGCGCCTGGTGCGGTCGAGAGCAACATCGCCAATCTCCTGAGCTCTACCGTCCCCGCTTCGGGCGCGATCTACAGCTATATCGACCAGAGCGATATCCGGACCAGCCAGATAGGATGTCTGGTGCTCGACGACCTCTACTATCTCGACCAGAGCGCCAAGGCGCACGAAGCTGCGTATCGCTGTCTGGAGAAGCTGGTCAGAGAAAGCACCAAATCATCGCTCATCTACTCGGAACTGGCTTCCCTGCATCTGGAAGCCGTCAACAACCGCTACGCCTATCCGCCCGGCGCAAGGGTCGAGCAGGCCATGTCGTTTGCCCACCGCGCCATTCAGATGGCACCGATGAGCCCGCACGCGCATCGCGCCTACGGCTACCTCAACTCGCGCCTCGGCAACACCGACGAAGCGATCCGCTGGATGCGCAAGGCTTATGAGCTCAACCCCTACGATCTCGGCATGGCCGCCGCTTATGGCTACGGCCTGATCTTCGCTGGCAGATACCAGGAAGGGACGCCGATCCTGGGCCATGCCGTCGAGGCCTTCAGCGGTCATCCGACCTGGTGGGACTATGGCCTGTTTGTCGGAGCCTTCATGCAAGGCGACACCCAGAGGGCAGCGATTGCCAGCGAGTCGCTGCGGACCACCGCGTCCAAATCGCATTACCTGGCGGCGCGCCTGATCGGCGCCAAGATCTCAGGCCGCGACAAGCTCGCAAACGAATTGGCGAACGAGCTCACGGCCGAATTCCCGAAATTCGCCGCCAATCCGCGCGCCACTTTTGTTGACAGGAAGTACCCCGCCGATCTCATCGACCGGCTGGTGCAATCCTTGCGCTCTGCGGGGATTGGCAATCCGAGCTGAGCGAACGTGGAGCATTCGCTGACGTGCGGACTGATTGGAATATTAAATTCGCACGCCGGGTCTGCTCGGCACAGCGGGCGTCGACACTCAACGAGTCTTAGGCCTGCTTACGCGTTCGATTGGGGCGCGCACGGCGAATTCGCGAAGATTTTACTGGCTATCGAACTGCTCAGGGAGCAATTCAGCCACAATCTTGAATTGCCCCTCATACTGCTTCACAGCCAACAATCTCAATGTTTAACTCTCTTCACGTCGCCGAAAGCGGTGCTGGCTCGAAGACGATCGTCTTCCTGCACGGCTTCGGCGCTTGCCATTCGATCTGGCGCGACGTGATTGCGGGATTGACGCCCGATGTGAGGACACTGGCCTACGACCTGCCGGGCCACGGAAACTCCCTGGAGTGCCAGGCGGCAGGAGTCAAGCAGGCCGCTGGGGTTATCCTGGCCGATCTGGGCGCGCGCCGCCTGGGCAAAGTTCACGTCGTCGGCCATTCAATGGGCGGCGCGATCGCGACTTTGATGGCATCTGCCGATCCCGAAAGGGTGGCCTCGCTGACCTTGCTGGCGCCCGGCGGCTTCGGCCCCGAGATCAACGGTCCGTTGCTGCGGCGCTATGCGGCCGCGGTCGATAGAGATGAGATCCGCGCCTGTCTTGCCGCCATGTCGGGGCCGCAAAGTTCTCCTCCTCAACACGTGGTGGAGGCGCTGTGCGGCATGCGCAAACGGCCGGGCCAGTTGCGGACCCTCGTCGGTGCTGCAGCCGTGATCTCCAGGGAACACCGGCAAGGTGTCATCCCGAGCGAACGGCTGGAAACCCTGAGCATGCCGGTGATGGTGCTTTGGGGAACGGACGATCCCGTCCTGCCCGTCGCCCAGGCCGAGGACTTGCCGCCGCATTTCCACCTGCACCACGTGCTGGAGGCGGGCCACATGCTGGTCGAGGAGGCGCCTGACCTGATTGCAAAGGCCGTGCGCCGCAACACGCGTCGCCGCGGCAGAATCCAGAGACCGGTGTTCAGCGCAGCCGCAAGCTGAGCCCATCTCGCAGTGCATTTTGCCGGCGACTGTGTTAACTCGCTGTTTACCAACAGCGAGGCAGCGCCATGAAGGATGCAGGCGACAAAATCACCCCGATCGAGCCATCGCGAAAGCTCGCGGACGCGATCCGCGACGTCAAGAACGCCTTCGCCGACCGCGATGATGTGGTGGTCGACATGCGCGAGGCGCACCGCATGCGGCTCGAGTTGCTGGCCGCGGAGCTCGCCCCCGTTTTCGCCGACGTGCCGGCGGATATCGACAATTTCGACTTCGCCGTCTCCTCCGGCCTGCAGCCGCGGCTGTGGGTCGATGCCGTCAGCCATGTCGCCATGGGGCGGGATCGCCGCACCTTCCGCTTCCTTAAGGACACGCGCATCGGCCGCGTGGTGCTGGCCGAATCGACCGACATGAAGCCCGTCGCCGATGCCGTTACGCGATACGTGGCCCAGCGTGTCGTCGAGCGGCAGCGGATGATGGAAGGCGCGGTCGAGAGCGCGGTGACTGGCCTGCATCGAGCCGAGGTCCGGGAAGCCGAGCCGCCCTTGCAGGCTGCAACGCGCCGCAACGGCTGGACGACCTTCTTCGCCGGCCTTGGCTTGATCGCCGCCGGCGCCCTGGTCGGCCTGGCGGTATCGCTGGTGCTGTTCTGGGACCGCATCGCCCAGATGAAGATCAGCTTCTGACGACGGGCTCGCGCACCACCGGCATATCGGCACCGAGCTCGATCACCTGAATGTCCGACGGCGGCAGTGCCGGACCGGTCAGGCCGCGCCGTGTCAGGCGGATGGTCCAACCACCTTTTTTTCCTCCGATCTCGAACAGATTGTACTGAGCGGCGGGATGATCGCCGCCCGGCGCCTGGCCGGCGGCGGCCACGCCGACCACCGGCACCTTGACGCCGCGCGGACCGATGGTGAACAGCGAAGGCAAGTGCGAGTGGCCGTGCAGCACAAGCTCGGCGCCATACCGGCGGATGACTTTGTGGAAGCGCGCGATACCGAACAGCCGCTTATGCTGCGAGACCGCGCCACGCACCGGCGGATGATGGATCATGATGGCGCGAAACAGCCCCTGTCTGGCCGTCGCGTCGAGGATGTTGCCGAGCCGCTCCGCCTGGCCCTCCATGAAGAAGCCGTTGGCCATGAAGGGCGCCGTGGCCCGCGCCGTCGTGACGCCGATCAGAGCGACATCACCGCGAACCCGCAAATAGGGAAAGGAATTGCGGTCGATTGGGCTGTTGATGCCGTCGCCGGTCATCCACGGCGCCCATGACCGGCAGACCTTGTCGAAGGCGCCCGGCACATAGGCATCGTGATTGCCCGGCACCACGGATACGTCGTTCGCAGAGCCCAGCGTCTCCAGCCAATGTTTCGTCATCTCGATCTCGCCATCGAGCGCCAGGTTGACGAGATCGCCGGTGATCGCGAGGTGGTCGGGGGCGTTGGCTTTGATATCGCCGACAATCGTGTCGATCACCGCATCGTGCATATGACGGCGGCGGTTGCGCTGCCAGTTGACGTAACCCAGCACGCGCTTGGACGCGAGATCGCGATAGGTTACATCGGGCAGCGGCCCCAGATGGACATCGGAAATATGTGCAAGCCTGAGCATAGCCCCTTCTTAAGCGACCCGGTCCGGGCTTTCTACTCAACGTTTCCTGTCCGCTCGCGGTTTCGTGGATGACTGGCGCCGATTCGGAACAGGCGTTCCGCCAGACCGGCTGGGCGGGACTGCGGGCAAGGCTGTTCCATCTCTATTTCCTGCTGCGGCGCCCGATGACGCTTGGCGTGCGCGGCTTGATCTACGACCGCGCATCCAACTCCATCTTCCTCATCCGCCACACCTATGTTCCGGGCTGGCAGTTGCCTGGCGGCGGCGTCGAGGTCGGCGAGACGCTTGTCGAGGCGCTGGCGCGCGAGCTCGCCGAGGAGGGCAACATCGCGTTGACGGCTCCGCCGGTGCTGAGATCGATGCACTTCAACCGTCGCGCCGGCACACGGGACCACGTCGGCCTCTATCTGGTCGAAGCCTTCAACCAGACGGCGCCGAAATCGGCGGACCATGAGATCGCCGAGGCGGCGTTCTTTCCGCTCGACCGTTTGCCGGCAGATGCGACGCCGGCGACCCGACGTCGGATTGCCGAAATTTTCAGCGGCGAGCAGGTCTCGGCCTACTGGTAACTCATGCCGCCTTCCTGAACCGGCCGCGATCATGTGGTGCGGCATAGTCGAGTTCAGGTCCCGCCGGGATTATCCCCGTCGGATTGATCGATTTGTGGCTGCCGTAGTAGTGCGACTTGATGTGATGCAGGCTGACCGTGCCTGACACGCCGGGCACCTGGTAGAGGTCGCGCAGATAGTTCGACAGGTTCGGATAGTCGGCGATCCGGCGCAGATTGCATTTGAAGTGGCCGACATAGACCGGATCGAAGCGCACCAGCGTGGTGAATAGACGCCAGTCAGCTTCGGTGATCCGCTCGCCGACAAGATAGCGCTGCTTTGACAGCCGCTCTTCCAACGTGTCGAGTGCTGCGAAGAGCTCGCCGAACGCTTCCTCATAGGCTTCCTGCGAGGTGGCGAAGCCGGCGCGATAGACGCCGTTGTTGATCGCCGGATAGACCAGCGCATTGATCCTGTCGATCTCGGAACGCAACGCCGGCGGATAGAAGTCCAGGCTCGCATCACCCCATTCGTCGAAGCCGGAATTGAGCATGCGGATGATTTCTGACGACTCGTTGCTGACGATGGTTTCCTGTCTTTTGTCCCACAGCACCGGTACGGACGCGCGGCCCGAATAGCCGCGATCGGCCTTGGCATAGATCTGGTGCAGGAAGTCGAGGCCGTAGAGCGTGTCACCGGTTGCGCCGTCCTCGGCTGTGAAGGTCCAGCCGTTCTCGCCCATGAAATGGTGCACCACGGAGACGGAGATGATGTCTTCCAACTTCTTCAAGACGCGGAAGATCAAGGTCCGGTGCGCCCAGGGGCAGGCGAGCGAGACGTAAAGGTGATAGCGCCCGGGCTCCCCCTTGAAACCGCGTTTGCGCCCTTGCGCCGGCGCACCGTCGCGCGTCACCCAGTCGCGCCATTGCGCTTCGGCACGCACGAACCTGCCGCTGCTGTCGGCAACGGTCGAGCGGTCCTGCCATTTGCCTTCAACCAGCAATCCCATGCGAAATCTCCCTCAGGTTCCAACGGACATCTAGGCGCTTACCCGGAATGTCGAAGCCCTCAGGCGCTGAACAGTTCGTCAAACGACGAAAAGAAAGGTGAAAAGGGCCGATTGCAGCCGTGAACAATTGATGCTAGCGGAAGCGCCCATGTTTGACTTTGCCACGATCCGGTTCGACCGACGACGAAAGGACGCCCGCGCTTGATGAAGCGCTGACTGGCGAACGCTGCCGCTTGCAGCAAACCTTTCCTCGCATACCGGAACGCAAAGACCATGAGCCTTGCCGACGTGAAATATCTGCCGGAGACCCCGGCGCACGATCCTGAAATCGAAGCCATCAACGACGAGGCCTTCGGGCCGGGCCGTTTCGTGCTGGCCGCCTATAAGATCCGCGAGGCGGGCGGGCACGACCGCTCGATGTCCTTTGTCGCCGTCAAGGACGAGACGGTGATCGCCTCGGTGCGCATGACGCGCGTGGCGGCAGGCGCCGGACGCGCCATGATGCTTGGCCCGCTTGCCGTCCGGCCCGCCTTCAAGAATCTCGGCATAGGCCGCAGGCTGGTCGCGATCGCGCTCGAAGCCGCCGCGAAGGCCGGCGCGCCGGCCGTCATGCTGGTCGGTGACGAGCCCTACTACGGGCCGCTCGGCTTCAAGCGCTTCCCGCGTGGGCAGATCACCATGCCGCGTCCGGTCGATCTCGACCGGCTGCTCCATCACGAAATCAGGCTTGGCGCGGTGGCCCGGTTCGTCGGTGAGGTCTGTCATGCGGATACGGCGCGGGTTGCCGACCTGGCCCAGGTCGCGGTCCGCGCCTCGGCCATTCCGCAGTCCTCGATCGATCCGGTCATTCAGGTTGCGCCGCAGCAGCGCGCTTCGTAGCATGATCCGAAATTCTGGGAGGACGCCACCATGACCCCGAACGGCCAGATCGCGATCGTCACTGGCGGTGGCTCCGGCCTTGGCGAAGCGACGGCGCGCGCCCTTGCCACCAAGGGCGCTAAGATAGCGATACTCGATATCGGTATCGATCGCGCGGCCAAGGTTGCCGCCGATATCGGCGGCATCGCGGTTCAATGCGATGTCAGCAGCGCAGACAGTGGCAGCGCGGCGATCGCCGAAGTGGCGGCAAAGCTCGGCGAACCGCGCATCCTGGTCAATTGCGCCGGCATTGCCATTGGAGTGAAGACGGTCGGCAAGGATGGCCCGCACCCGCTGGATCAATACCGCAAGGTGATCGAGATCAACCTGATCGGCACCTTCAACATGATCCGCCTGGTCGCCGACCGGGCGGCGAAACTCGACCCGCTCGCCGGCGGCGAACGCGGCGTCATCGTCAACACGGCGTCGGTCGCCGCCTATGACGGCCAGATCGGCCAGGCTGCCTATTCGGCGTCCAAGGGCGGCGTCGTCGGCATGACATTGCCGGTGGCGCGCGACCTGGCGCGCTCAGGCATTCGCGTCTGCACCATCGCCCCAGGGATCTTCAAGACCCCGATGATGGCCGGCATGCCGCAAGAGGTGCAGGATTCGCTCGGCGCTTCGGTGCCCTTCCCGCCTCGCCTCGGCGAGCCCTCGGAATATGCAGCACTCGCGCTCCACATCATCGAGAACCAGATGCTGAACGGCGAGACCATCCGCCTCGACGGCGCGATCCGCATGGCGCCCAAATAAAAGCGAATGAGCACGCCGCCGACAGCCGCCGACAAGACAGGGCCGTTGGCTGGCCTCAGGCTGATCGAGATGGCGGGCCTCGGCCCGGTGCCGCTCGCCGCCTTGATGCTATCGGAGATGGGCGCAGACGTCCTGCGCATCGAGCGGGCGGACGCCAAAGAGCCGCTTCTATCCTTGCCCGAGGCCCACGACCTCGACCGCCACGGCCGCTCCATCCTCAGGCTCGACCTGAAGCGGCCGGACGGCGCGGAGCTTCTGCTGCGCCTTGCGGAAAAGGCCGACGTTCTCATCGAAGGTTTTCGCCCAGGCGTCATGGAGCGGCTGGGCCTCGGGCCTGATGTCGTGCTGGAAGGCAATCCTGCGCTGATCTACGGCCGCCTCACGGGTTTCGGCCAGGACGGGCCGCTATCGCGCCGCGCCGGTCATGACATCACCTACCTCGCCTATGCCGGCCTGCTGCATGCCGTCGGCCGGCAGGGAGCGCCGCCCGTGCCGCCGCTGAACCTTGTCGCCGACCAGGGCGGCGGCGCCATGATGCTGATCGCCGGCGTGCTGGCGGCCCTGTTCCAGCGCTCGCGCACCGGCAAAGGTCAGGTGATCGATGCCGCCATGGTCGAGGGTGCATCGATGCTCGCGGCTCCGATCCATGCCTTCATGGCGGCCGGCCTCTGGAGCGAGCGACGCGGTGAGAACCTGCTCGATTCCGGGGCCCCCTTCTACGACGTTTACGAGGCGGCGGACGGACGGCATATCGCCATCGGCTGCCTCGAACCGCAATTCTTTGCCGAGTTCGCCCGATTGTTGCCGCTCGACCGGCGTTTTGTCGGCAGCCAATATGACAGGACATCGTGGCCCGACATGCGCGCTGCCATTGCCGCGAGGATCAGAGAGAAGACACGCGACGAGTGGGCCGAGGTGTTTGGACCGACCGACGCCTGCGTCGCTCCGGTCCTGTCGCTGACCGAAGCCAGGGATCATCCGCAGAGCCGTGCCCGGCAAAATTTTGCAAGATCGCGCGAGCTCGAACGTCCGACGCCGGCGCCGCGCTTCTCCAGCGCCGCCTCGACGCTTGCCGCGGCGCCGACCGTCGCCGACCGCCGGCCTTCGGCTGTGCTGGCACGCTTCGGCATCGACGAGACTGAAATTGAAGCCCTTGTCAGGTCCGGCCTGTTTGGCAGATAGCCGGAGAGTAGAAATCAACTTATCGCGGTGAGCGCTGTGACCGAGACCAGGAAGGATGTCATCCGCGAGACCGACACCGAGGCCGTCAGGCTGGCGAAGACTCTGGTCCGCTCGGCCCGCTTCGGCGCGCTTGCGGCAATCGAGCCCGGCACCGGGGCGCCGCTGGCAAGCCGGGTCGGCGTGGCGACCGACATCGACGGCGCGCCGCTGATCCTGGTCTCGATGCTGTCGGCGCATACCGGCGCGCTTCTCGCCGACCCGCGCTGCTCGCTGCTCGTCGGCGAACCCGGCAAGGGCGATCCGCTCGCGCATCCCCGCATCTCGCTTGTATGCCAGGCGCTGCGGTTGGAGCGCGGATCGGCGGGTCACGCCCGCGCCGAACGGCGCTATCTCAACCGCAATCCGAAGGCGAAACTCTATGCCGGGCTCGGCGACTTCTCGATATTCCGGCTTGAGCCTGAACGCGCCAGTCTCAATGGCGGCTTCGGCAAAGCCTATCTTCTGGATCGCGCCGACCTGATCGCCGGCGGCACGATCGTCGAGGAGCTGGGGGCCAGCGAACAGTCGGCGCTGGACCACATGAATGCCGGCCATCGCGATGCGCTTTGCATTTATGCGCGCCATTTCGGCCGGGCCGAAGGCGATGGCTGGATCGCTACGGGTTTCGATGCGGACGGCATGGATCTGGCTTCTCCGGATGCCACCTGCAGGGTCTTCTTCCCTCGGCCTCTCGGCACTGCCGGCGAGTTGCGGTCCGTGCTGGTCGAGATGGCCAAGGCCGGGCGCGCCGCAGGGCGGGCACAGTAGCGAAAGTTAATCGTCCCGGATCGAAAGCAACTCTTGAGATTTAGGTAAAATGATCTACCTTTTGTTGCAGCGCCGATTCAGCGGCGCTCCCTGACCTGAATATCGTGGAAATCAGCCGCCATTGCCCCCATGGCAGCTGGATGAGCCAGAAAACATGGGGGATCCATGATCTCAAGCAAGCTAGTCGCCAACGCCGAATCGGCTGCCGCGTTTCTGACGCTCATGGGCAATGAAAAGCGGCTGCTGATCGTCAGCTATCTGATCGAGGGCGAAATGTCCGTCGGCGCCATCGCCGAGAAAGTCCAGTTGAGCCAGTCCGCTCTGTCGCAGCATTTGGCCAAGCTGAGAGCGCTTGATATCGTCGAGACGCGTCGCGATCGCCAGATGATCTATTATTCCTGCAACTCCGACGCGGTGCGCGAGCTGCTTCGCACGCTGGAAGGCATTTTCGGCGACGGCGACCTGTCTCAGATGGCCTACAGGATGCGCCGCGCCGGGACTTGACCCGGGCTCTGCAAAGCCCCTTACCTTGCTGACGATCGTTCGCCGGCGAGATTTCTATGAACCTCATCCCTGTCGACGACCCGCGGGATCCGCGTGTCGCCGCCTATCTCGATATCCGCGAGCGCGATCTCGTCGGCCGACATGGGCGCTTCGTCGCCGAAGGCAAGGTGGTGCTGGATCTTCTGCTGTCGGCCGGACGCTTCGCGGCGGAATCGGCCCTCATTCTGGAGAACAGGCGGGCGGGCCTCGAAGGTGTCTTGCGCAAGGCGCCAGCCGACCTCCCGATCTATGTCGTAAACGGCGACGTCATGGACCGGATCGCCGGCTTTCACATGCATCGCGGCGTATTGGCGATTGGCGTTCGGGGCTCTCCTCAACCGGCCGAGGTGCTGCTCGAAACCTTGCCGGCAAGCGCGTTGGTCGTGGTTCTGGTCGGCATATCCAATCATGACAATATGGGCTCGATCTTCCGCAACGCCGCAGCCTTTGGCGCGGACGCCGTGCTTCTCGATCCCACCTGCTGTGATCCGCTTTACCGCAAGGCGATCCGCGTTTCGGTCGGCGCGGCGCTGAAGGTGCCCTTCGGCTCCTTCGACAATGCGATGAGCTTGGCCGCAACGCTTGACCGGATGGGTTTCGCCCAGTTCGCGCTCTCGCCGCGCGGCGAAACGGACATCCGCGCTGCGGAAAGAACGTCTCGGCTGGCCCTCTTTCTCGGCACGGAAGGCGAAGGCCTGCCCGAGACCCTGCTCAGTCGCCTGCGGACCGTACGGATCGGCATGGCGGAGGGATTCGACAGCCTGAACGTTGCAGCCGCATCGGCCATTGCCCTGCATCACTTCTCGAAACGATAGCGGCGCAGCGACCAAGACGCTCCGCTCGCCACGGCATTCGGATCAGTTGCTTGCGTTGGCCTTCTGCAAGGCCCTGACACGGTCCGCGAGGCTGATGCCGCGCTCGCCGATATCTTGCCGCTCGTCGCGAGGTGTCGCCAAGGCCTTGGCGATCGGCGAATCCGGCCCTTCCAGCCTCATCGTCAGGTTGACGACCTCGGCTGCCAGTTCGTTCATTTGTTCGCGAAGCGCCGCACCGGCGCGCGGTGCCTCGGCTGCCTGTTCGGGCTGTGCCGTTTCGAGGGCGGCAAGATCGGTCTTGAGCCGCTTGTTCTCCCGCGCAAGCGCCGTCAGCCGCGCCTCTAGCCGCTCGCGATCGCCTTCGAGCTTGGCGATGGCATTGTCGATCCCTTGGACTTCGTCGGCCTTATGCGTTCCGCCATTTACCGCATGATCTTTGCTTGGGCGTTCGCGCATCCGCGCAAGCTCCTTTTCGCGCCTGTCCAGCTTTTCCTCGCGGTCGGCAAGGGTTGCAAGCAGCCGTTCGACCTTCTTGTCCAGCTCGGCCGTCCGCTTCTTCTCCGCCTTGAGCGCGTCCCTGGCGGCTTTGCTTTCCGCTGCCAGTTCCTGATTGCGCCGGTCCGCTTCCTTGCGCTGGCTGCGCAGCACCGCAATGTCATTGGCAAGCTTGTCCAGTTCCGATTCGCGGGCGACGAGCTCGATCTGGCGGTTTGAGGAAGAAAAGCTGGCTTCGTCATACATCTGCTCGAGCTTTTGCAGCTCCAGCGCGCGCTTCTCCAGCGAGCGCTCCGCCTGCGCCAGCTTTTCCGTAAGCTTGTGCAACTCTTCCTCGCGCAGCCTGAGCTCCGCGTTCTTGGCCTGCAGATCGGAAAGCGCCTGAGTCTTGTCCTTCTTCTCGACCGCCAGTCCCTTCAGGGCCTCCTGGGCGCGGCCGATCTCGACCAGTTGCTCGGCCACCTTTTCCTTCAGATTTTTGATGTTCATCTCGAGTCGGCGCGTGTTCATGGCGAACTCGGCGCGGATACGGTCCTTCTCGGCCAGCATCTCGGCAGGCGTCAGCGGCATCGAGGCCTCAAGGCGCCGGCGTGTCAACACGACGACCCTCCGCCAGACGGCCGGCGCGATCAGCGACACCAGAAAGGCCGCGCAGAGGAAGCCGAGTGCGAAGAACAGGATCGACTGGACCAAGGTGGACTATCCGTATGCGAGGCGGCAACCCGCCATGCCGACTGTGCCACCTTGGCATGGCGGAAATCCAGCGCCGCGGCAAGAGCGCGCCGCGGCACGATCAGTCTTATCCGAGCGGCTGTGGCAATCCTGTCCGGTCAGAACGGATTCCACGTCGCCCGCTCGGTCAGCTTCAGATAGCCGAGATTGACGCCGAGCCGGGCACCGACCCCGGTGCGGATCGGAACGAGCAGCACTCTGTTGCTTTGCAGCACGTTGAAGCCGACGCCCGCCACGACGTAAGCCGATCCGGCGACGCCGCCGAAGCGGTTGTAGAGGCTGCTGATATCGTCGAGATTGTAGACCAGCATCATCACGCGCGAGCCTTCGCCGCCGAAATCCCAGCCGAGCGATGGGCCTTGCCAAAACACCTTATGGTCGCCGGCGTTCTTGGTGTACAGCGTGCCCTCGCCATAGGTCAGGCCGCCGATCAGCGCGCCGGATCCCTCCTCGCCGAGCAGATAACCGTTTGGCAGGCCGTAGGACGCGAACACCTTTTCGACCACGGTGGCGAGGCCTCCCGACGTCGCGCCGAAGAACTTGTGGCCGGAATCGACAATCTCTTGCGCGGTGTATTCCTGGGCCCGCGACGCCGAGGTTGAGAGGATGAGAGCACCCGAGAGGGCGATCGTCATGGTGAGGACGCGGACGAACATCCGGTCAAAGAATCGGGAAAACATGCTTCCAATCTCCGTCAGGGAGCACTTTCGCCGACGCCTCGTATCCCTACGGCTCTTGGCGGCCGTTTCGAGATGACTGTTACAGGCAAACTATGCCGTAATCCTTTTTCAACCATTAAGCTGGCGCAGGAAGATGGCGGTTCGAGGGCTGAAGAGCCTGACACGATCTCTATCAGCCTCAATTTCGCGGCATCAGGCACCATTTTCGCTGTCCGCAGCTGTGGATTTGTTGATGCATGGACGGACGCTGTGTATTCAGAAGGCCTTGGAAAAGAGCGTGATTCGCGTAGCGGGCGCGACAACGTTCGGCCATGACATGTGAACCAGCAGGGATTTCTCCGATGGCCGAGCTCTTCACCCTCTCCGCCCCCGATCTGGCTGCGCTTTTGTGCAGCCGCGTATGCCACGACATCATTTCGCCGGTCGGCGCCATAAACAACGGCCTCGAACTGCTCGATGAAGGCGGCGCCGACGAAGACGCCATGAAGCTGATTCGCCAGAGCGCCAGGAACGCCTCGGCGCGGCTGCAGTTTGCCCGCATCGCCTTCGGCGCCGCGGGCTCCGCCGGCATGATGATCGATACCGGCGACGCCGAGGCCGTGGCCATTGCCTTCCTGAAGAACGAGAAGCCGGAACTTGTCTGGAACGGCGCCCGCGCGCTGCTGCCCAAGAACAAGGTCAAGCTTCTGCTCAATCTCATTCTTGTCGCCAATGCCGCCATACCGCGTGGCGGCAGGCTGGTTGTCACGCTGGAGAACCTCGAGACCGAACCGCGTTTCTCGCTGTCGGCGAGCGGCCCCATGCTGCGGGTGCCGCCGAAATTCCTCGAGCTGCATTCGGGCCACAAGCCCGAGGAGCCGATCGACGCCCACTCGGTCCAGCCTTATTACACGCTGCTTCTGGCGCGCGAGGCGAACATGACGATCTCGATCCATGCGACGGCCGATGAGATCGTGTTGTCGGCGGCCTGAGGCGACAGCCAAGAACAGGTCAAGTATCCATTGTCACTGATCTTGCAGCTGGCAGTGCGATCGAAGCATTGCCTGCCGCCTGGCACTGCAATGCATCGCAGGCCAAAACCGCGCAAAGCGGTTCTTTGGAAAAACTTTACCTAACCGCTTTTCGGCTTCTTTACCAGATTGTTCTAGGGTGCCTCACGGTTACCGGATTGCCGGTTCGGCAGATGGCAAAGAGGACCCGGAAATGAAACGCTGCCTGTTCGTGGACGACTCGAGCGTCATCAGGAAGGTCGCGAAGCGTATCCTTGGCGGCTCGGACATCGTGGTCTTCGAGGCGGCCAGCGGGCTTGATGCGATCGAGATCTGCTCCGGCGACATGCCCGATGTCATTGTTGTCGACGGCGGCCTGCCGGATATGCAGGCGGTCGACCTCATTCGCCGCATCCGTGCCATCGAAAACCGCGTCAAGCCGCAGATCCTGGTCTCGCTCGTCGAAGTCGATGTCGGCTCGATCATGCGAGCGAAACGTGCCGGCGCCCAGGGTTACCTGCTGAAGCCCTTCAACCGCGCGCAGTTGCTCGAGAGCTTCCGCTTCCTGAAAATCGCGGCCTGAGCTTTTCGACACCCCAAACAAAAACCCGGCCTGAGCCGGGTTTTTTGTTTGAATTGGCAGAGGATCAGGCGCTGACGCGGATGTCTTCCGGCTCACGCAGCACATAGCCGCGGCCCCACACCGTCTCGATGTAATTCTGGCCGCCGGACGCTGCGTCGAGCTTCTTGCGCAGCTTGCAGATGAAGACGTCGATGATCTTCAGTTCCGGCTCGTCCATGCCACCATAGAGGTGGTTGAGGAACATTTCCTTGGTAAGGGTCGTGCCCTTGCGCAGCGAGAGCAGCTCAAGCATCTGATATTCCTTGCCGGTCAGGTGCACGCGCTGGCCGCCCACCTCGACCGTCTTGGCGTCGAGATTGACCACCAGGTCGCCGGTGGTGATGACCGACTGGGCGTGGCCCTTGGAGCGGCGCACGATGGCGTGGATGCGCGCCACCAGCTCGTCCTTGTGGAAAGGCTTGGTCATATAGTCGTCGGCGCCGAAGCCGAGGCCGCGCACCTTATCCTCGATTCCGGCCATGCCGGAGAGGATCAGGATCGGAGTCTTGACCTTGGAGAGGCGAAGCGTGCGCAGCACCTCGTAGCCCGACATGTCGGGAAGGTTAAGATCGAGGAGGATGATGTCGTAATCGTAAAGCTTGCCGAGATCGACCCCTTCTTCGCCGAGGTCGGTCGTATAGACGTTGAAGCTTTCCGATTTCAGCATCAACTCGATGCTCTGTGCGGTTGCACTGTCGTCTTCAATCAGCAGAACACGCATTTCATTCCCCTTTTCTGCCGCCGGGCCGCGTCACGACCCGTCCCGAACCCGGAGCAGTGATTGCCTGAACAGAAGGTGCCACCGACTGGTTAACAAATCCTAATTTCGTGTCGGTCACGATATCAGATTTTTTAACCCCTTTCTACACCCACTTGAATCTAATAACGAATCGTAGACCCAAATCGCTCATGTACCACATTAATAAGCAAGCCTAAGTGACTCCAGAGACTCGCAGGCCGCGCTTCCTGCCGCTGTCCGGAATTTTTACCCGGCCTTAAGTCCTCGCCCGTATGATTAACAATGCCCGTAAACGAATGGTTACCGCCGGCAAAAATCTTTAGGGCTTTGTTTCCCATAGAGCGGGGAAAGCCGGTGGAAACGGGCGACGCGTAGGCCTCTCGAGGTCGATGGGACGATATGCAGGTGTGCGTTTTGCGGAGTACCGAGTCATGAAGTCACGTGAAAACCTCGTTCGGCTGAAGCAGTTTCAGGTGAATGAGAAGCGGCGCCAGCTGTTGCAGCTGGACATGATGATCGCCGAATTCGAACGCATGGCCGTCGAGTTGGAGGCGCAAATCGTCGCCGAAGAGAAAAAAGCCGGCATCACCGACATCAATCATTTTGCCTATCCGACCTTCGCCAAGGCGGCACGCCTGCGCCGCGACAACCTCAGGAACTCGCAGAACGATCTTGCCCAGCAGCGAACCATGGCCGAATCATTACTCGGCGAAGCTGAAGCGGAGCTTTCCAAGGCGGAGATGCTGGAATCGCGCGACAGCAAGATCCGCGACACGGAAGTGGGCGGCCGCAGCGCCATGATCGGCTGACCGCCGAGCGCAATTGATCCCTCGGAGCGCTGCCTGATCGCCGTTTCGAACCACGAGCCGAAAAAGCCCGGCCTCCGCCTAGGGCAGCATCGCCGTCTCATCATCCTGATGGTCCGCCGACGCCCGCGCACGGGCATCCTTGATGTCGGGGGCATGCTCTTCCGCCCAGGACCTGATCTGGCTGAGCAGTCCCGCAAGGTTCTGGCCGAGCTCCGTCAATTCATACTCGACCCTCGGCGGTATGACCGGATAGACCTCGCGCCGGACGAGCCCGTCGCGCTCCAGCACGCGCAGCGTCTGCGTCAGCATTTTCGGCGTGATGCCTTCCAGCTTGCGGGCGAGCTCGCCATTGCGCAGGCGGCCGCGCCGCAACGCGCAAACCGTCAGATAGACCCATTTGCTGGCCAGCATTTCGAGCACCGTATGCGACGGGCAGGTGCGCCGGAATGCATCGTAGCCAAAGGAACCGCTGTCTTCACTATCCATGGGGTATCTATATATCCGAAAGGTGCATACTAGACAAGAGATTGTTACTATCCAAATGATAGCGGCAGCAATCAAGCAGGAGACCATCCAATGCGTGCCGTTACCCAGAATTCCGTTGGCGAACCCGACGTCCTCTTCGTCGCCGAACAGCCGGCCCCCTCGCCCAAGGCCAGCGAAGTTCTGGTCCGCGTCAAGGCCGCGGGCATCAACCCGGTCGATGGCGCGGTGCGCGCCGGCTACTTCCCTCTCATCGGCGAACCACCTTTCATTCTCGGCTGGGATATCTCGGGCACCGTCGAGGCGCTGGGCACCGGCGTGACCGCCTTCAAGCTCGGCGATGCGGTCTTCGGCATGCCGCGCTTCCCCAAGCAGGCCGCCGCCTATGCCGAGTTCGTCGCCACGCCGGTGGACGAGATCGCAGCCAAGCCTGCCGCCATCGACCATGCCCAAGCCGCGGCGCTGCCGCTGGCCGGGCTGACCGCCTGGCAGGGTCTCGTCCGCCACGGCGGCCTGCAATCCGGCCAGCGCGTCCTGATCCACGCCGGCGCCGGCGGCGTCGGCCATCTCGCTGTGCAGATAGCCAAGGCGCGCGGCGCCTGGGTCATCGCTACTGCGAGCCCGGACAAGCTTGAATACGTCCGCTCGATCGGCGCCGATGAGGTCGTCGACTACACCAACGGAGATTTCACCGAACGGGTCCGCGATATCGATCTGGTGCTGGACGCCATGGGCGGCGACCATGCCGACCGGTCACTGAAAGTGCTGCGCGAAGGCGGCGTGCTGGTGTCGCTGCTCAACGTCCACGATGCGACAAGGGCCAAGGCCGGGGAGCGCAACATCCGCGTCGAGCGCATGTCGGTGGTGCCGGATCGCGAGGGGCTGGTGGAACTCGCCAGGCTAGTCGATGCCAGGAAGCTCGCCGTGCACGTGGCGAAGGCTTTTCCGCTGAACCAGGCGGGTGCCGCCCATGCCTTCCTCGCCACCCGACCGATCGGCAAGGTTGTGCTGACGGTTTGATCAGCGCAGATCCCGGAAGCAAAAGGGCGCGGAGTTCCGCGCCCTTCTTTGGTTTCCGGCAGTCGGAGCCTAGTGCCGGTACTGCTGGATCCGCGTCGTGCGCAGCCCGGCAAGGCCATATTCGTCGATCGATGCCTGCCAGGAGAGAAACTCCTCGGTGGTCAGCTTGTAGCGCTGGCAGGCCTCTTCCAGGCTGAGTAGTCCGCCGCGGACCGCCGCGACGACTTCCGCCTTGCGCCGGATAACCCAGCGCCGTGTATTCGTCGGCGGTAGATCGGCTATCGTGAGAGGGCTGCCGTCGGGCCCGATAACATATTTGACTCTAGGTCTAACCAGATCGGTCATCGTACTCTCTACTAAAAACTCAAAGACCCAATCCCCGCCACCGTACCGCCACAGCTTTAAAAATTGCCTAAGCGAAGCCTAATGACTAGGTAAGGATCGTGAACGTCGCGTTAGGTTTTCGTTCGGCATTTGAGATAATCGCGGTCCGGCCCTGATTTTGCCCGGAAATATCGCCGATAAAATCGCTTGAGGAGCCAAGCTGGCGCCGCCGGGATGCTTGACCTATATTCCGGCCATTGGCAGCCAGCGCCACGCAGATTGAAAGAACCATGAACAGCCTCGATCTTCCCGGACGCCCAGAAGACACCCGCGTCGTCGTCGCGATGTCGGGCGGCGTCGATTCATCGGTCGTTGCCGGCATCCTGAAGCGCGAAGGCTATGATGTCGTCGGCGTCACCCTGCAGCTTTACGACCACGGCGCGGCAACGCACCGCGCCGGTTCCTGCTGCGCCGGCCAGGACATCGACGATGCCCGCCGCGTTTCCGAGACGCTCGGCATCCCGCATTACGTGCTCGACTATGAAGAGCGCTTCCGCAAGGCGGTCATCGATCCCTTCGCCGAGAGCTACGTCGCCGGCGAGACGCCTATCCCCTGCGTGTCCTGCAACCAGACGGTCAAGTTCGCGGACCTTTTGGCCACCGCCCAGGATCTCGGCGCCGATGCTTTGGCCACGGGCCATTACATCCGCTCGCGCGCCAATGGCGCGCATCGCGCGCTCTACAGGCCGGTCGATGCAGACCGCGACCAGAGCTATTTCCTGTTCGCCACGACCCAGGCGCAGATCGACTATCTACGCTTCCCGCTCGGCGGACTTCCCAAGCCGCAGGTGCGGGCGATCGCCGAGGAGATGGGGCTGACGGTCGCCGCCAAGCAGGACAGCCAGGACATCTGCTTCGTGCCGCAGGGCAAGTACTCCGACATTATCGCCAAGCTGAAGCCGGCGGCCGCCAATCCGGGCGATATCGTCCATATCGACGGTCGCGTGCTCGGGCGTCACGAAGGCATCTTGCGCTTCACGATCGGCCAGCGCCGCGGCATCGGCATCGCTTCGGGCGAGCCGCTCTACGTCGTCCATCTCGACGCCGACCGCGCCCGCGTCATTGTCGGCCCGCGCGAGGCGCTAGAGACGCACAGGATCTACCTGCGCGCCATGAACTGGCTCGGCGACGGCCCGCTCTCCGACGTTCCGGCCGGCGGGATCGAGCTTTTCGCAAAAGTCCGTTCGACCCGGCCGCCGCGCCCGGCCGTGCTGCATCACCGCGACGGCGTGACCTCGGTCGAGCTGGTCGACGGCGAATCCGGCATCGCGCCCGGACAGGCCTGCGTGCTCTATTCCGATGACGGCGATGAGGCGCGAGTCTATGGCGGCGGCTTTATCGAGCGCTCCGAGCGCGGCGCCGAGGCCGAGGCGATGCTGTCCAGGCTTGCGCAGCAGCCCGTGCACGTCCCCGCCGAGTAACCCACGCCTTCAATCGGGCGCTTTGCCTCAGGATTCCTTTTGTGGTCGCGCCTTAAGCGGGCGACCCGCTATGCGCCACCGTCCCAGCCGTCAGGATGCGCAGCACCCGGATCGCTTCCTCGCCGTCGGTGCGGGGTTCGGCGCGCGTCTCGATGCACTGCATGAAGTGGGCGAGCTCGCGCGTCAGCGGCATGCCTTCGCCGACCGCAACGTAGGAAGGCTCGTTGGCGGTGAACGCCCACTGGCCGCTGTCCTGCCAGACAGCGTGCCTGTAGACGGCAAGCTTGCGCTCCCACGGCTCGACATCGTCGAACACCGCCATCGCCTTGGTTCCGACCACGGTCAGCCGGCGCTCGCGATAGGGATTGAGACGAGAAGCGAAGAGATGGCTGCGCACGCCGTTCGGAAAGCGCATGTGCAGATGCGCGAAGTCGCTGAGGTTGTCGAGCAGTGCCGCGCCCTCGCCCCTGACCTCGATCGGCTCGGTGCCGGTGATGGCGAGGATCATCGAGAGGTCATGCGGCGCAAGGTCCCAGAGCGCGTCGTTCTCGGTGTGGAACTTGCCAAGGCCGAGCCGGTGCGAGTGGATGTAGCGCACCTCACCAAGCTCGCCAGTGTCGATCAGCGCCTTCAGCGTCTCGAAGGCGGGGTGGAAGCGCAGCACGTGACCCACCATGAAGACGCAGCCATTGTTCCTGGCCGCCTGCACCGAACGCTCGGCGTCCGCGACCGTCAGCGCGATCGGCTTCTCCACCAGCACGTCCTTGCCGCCCTCGATGGCGCGCAGCGCCATGTCGGCATGGAACTGCGGCGGCAGCGCCATGACAATGGCGTCGACATCGGCGCGCTCGAACAACTGGTCCGGCCCGATCGCCAGGCAGTCCTGCTCGCTGGCAAAGCCTTCGGCGCGGGCACGGTTGACGTCGGAAACGGCATGGAGCGCGCCAAGCGCCTTGAGGGTGCGGATGTGGTTGCTGCCCCAGTATCCGCAACCGAGGACGGCGATGCGCGGCTTCATTCGCTCAAACTCTAGAATTTCGTGGCCGAGACATAGCGACGTGCCCCGTCGAACTCAACCCCGATGCATGCGCTTCAGCATCTGCCCGGCGCGGCTTTTCCGGGATGAGATTATGCTGATGCGTGCGGCTTGACAGCTTTACCCTGCCAACCTTATATCCGCGCGACCTTGGCGAACGCCTCGAATTGCCCACGACCGGTGTGGTTCTTCGAGCCTCTTCGCCGCTCCTGGCGGAGTAGCTCAGTTGGTTAGAGCACGGGAATCATAATCCTGGGGTCGGGGGTTCAAGTCCCTCCTCCGCTACCACCTCAACCCATGTCCGGCCCGGATACGTAGTCGTGACTTGCTCGGACGCGGCTTCGGTGATTTGCCGGCAGGCGCGGCGCCCAACTCCTACTGCCCGGGCTTGTGGGAAAGCCGGTCCAGCGCGTCTCGAAGCGCAGTGGCGGCACCGCCACGCTCATCGGCGGACATCAGCCCCGGTTCAAGTTCCAGCCTGAAGTGCGGCAGCTCGGTTCGAACAACGCGACAGGCGCCCGCTAGATTGGCCTTGATGACGCGGTAGGTAGCGACCGGATAGGCGATGCCCTTGACCTGGACGTGCCCCATCTCCTCACAATCGATCGTGTCCTTCACTTGCGCAAACGTCTCGTAGGAAATGAGGATGGTCCCCGGAGCCGCCTCTTGTTCCAGGCGCGAGGCGAGATTCACGGCGCCGCCGATTATCGTGTAATCCATCCGGTCCTCGCTGCCGAAGTTACCGACGGTGCAGTAGTCGGTATGGATGCCGATGCGGCAGCGCAGCGGTGTTTCGATCCCCATGTCCCGCCAGACCTCCGTAAGCTCGCTGATCCGCTTTTGCATGGCAAGCGCCATCTGCACGCAAGCCAGCGCGTCCTGCTTGACGCCGCGCGTCTCAGGGTCGCCGAAAAACATCAGGATCGCGTCGCCGACGTACTTGTCGATCGTGGCACCATGATCCAACGCGATTTTCGACATTTCCGTCAGGTAGTGATTGAGGAGCTGGGTGAGATCCTCGGATTCCATCTTGTCGGTGGTCTCGGTAAAGCCGGCGATATCGGAGAAGCATATGGTCAGCTTCTTACGCTGGCTGGCGATTCTAACGTCTTGGCGGCCGGTGAATATCGAGCTGTACACTTGGGGCGCCAGATATTTGGCCAGCTTGCTGGAAAGCGCTTCCAGGGCAGCGGACTTCTCGGCGAGGTTCTCCTCCCTTTGCTTCAGCTCGGTGATGTCCGAATAGACGGCGACCGTGCCGCCGGCGCTGATCCGCCGCTCGCTTATCATGATCCATCGTCCGTCGCCCCGCCGCTGCACCCACGGTTCGCCGGGGTTACGGTGCCGCCATAGGCGCTCCGCGACCCACTCATCGACCCGACCCTCGGCATCCCTGATGTAGCCACGCTCCGCGGATCGGCGAATGATCTCCTCGAATGCCATGCCGGGGGTTAGCTCTGCCTCCAGACCGGCGTATAGCAGTTCGCGGTAGCGGCTGTTGCTAAGGACAAGCCAGTCCTCTTTGTCATAGAGAGCGAAACCTTCGGAAATGCTTTCGATGGCATCGACCAGCCGCTGACGCGCTTCTGCAACGTCGCGCAGGTTCTTTTCCTCGACCTCGACAGCGGTATCCCGGAAGAGGCTCAGCGCCTCGGCCATGCGCCCGATTTCGTCGCTGCCCGCCGCCGGCAGCGGAGCACGAAGGTCGCCGCCCGCGATCGCGAGCATGCCCTGACTCACCGCTCCCAGACGGGCGAGAAGGCTGCGGTCGACATAGAGCCAGACGACCAGAACCGAGCTCAACAGGCTGAGAAAGGCAGAGCCGAGGACAACTCCGGTGCCGTAGCGCTGGACGAGCGCGGCTTCGCGACCGGAGGCAGCGATCTCGCGGTCCGCTGCGGCGACAAGACGGTCGACGGCTGCGGTCAGACTGCGCGACAGCCGATTGTTTTCGGCCAGAAGTTTTTCGCCCTGCGCGAGGACCGCAAGCTCCTCCTCCCGTGCCTTCGGGATGCTGCTCTCACCATCGGTGAGTGCCTCGAACTCGTCCACCCGCAGCCGAAAACGGGTTTGCAGCTTTTCGTCGATCTCCGAGGAAGCCGTTTCCAGAGCGGCAAGCGAGCGGTGCAGCGGAAACAGGATCAACGCCAGGTCGCCTCGCGTCGGCGCGGTCGCGGCCTTCACCAGCGCGTCGTTGACCGCCGAGATCTCCAGCAGCGCCTTCTGCTGGGGGATGTAAGCCGCAATCGCGTGGACCATGTCGGCCATTGTCGCTGCGCGTCGATCGGGCGACAGCGACGTATCGGCCGCGACCGCCCGCCATTGCGGGAGCCTGGAATCCATCACCACGATGCCGGTGGCCAGAAGGCGTTGGCTGCCGGTCGTCGTCGCGGCGAGGCGGTTCAGAAGCTCCTCCTTGCGGGCGACCACATCGAGGCGGGCGACAACAAGAGAGTCGAGCTCCTTCAGGTTGCGCCTCAGGACAACCGCAGCTTCCTCGATCTCAGCTAAAGGCACTGTGCCCAGCGTAGCATCTCTGAGATCCGTACGCAGGGCCTCGAGGCGGGACATCTCGAGCGCGACGGCCGCCGAGACCTTGCTGTGCTGAGCCTTGCTTGTCGCCGCCAGCACCGAGGGCGCGGCAGCGGCGACCCGTTCGGCCTGGCGCGACAGCTGGAGGGAGGCCAGCGCCGACGGCACCCGATCCCTGGTAATTCGGTCGACGACGTCGCCGACATCGAGGAAGGCATAAAGCGCCGCGGCGGTAGCCAGCACCGCAAGGCCGCTGATCCCGAAAAAGGCGAGCAACAGCCGACCGCGTATGCCGAGGCGTTCAAGCATCGTGGGGAGTCGGAACAATCCAGCCACACTGGTCTGCATCAGACTAGACGTCTCAGCGTCACGCCGGCGTTCGGCGCACCCTATTCAACCGGCACGTACTCCCCGCCCCGCCAGACGTACCAAACCCAGCTCTGCCTCGTGAGGTCGCCCTTGGCGTCGAAATCGACCCTGCCAATGACGGTGTCGAATTGCTGTTCGCGCAGTGCCGCTATGACCGCCTTTGGCGCCAGCGAACCTGCCTTCGCCACCGCCTGGGCCCAGACCTGCACCGCGCAGTAGCTCAACAGCGTATAGCCCGCGGGCTCGAAGTTGTCCGCACGGAACTGCTCCACGATCGCGGCCGCGCCGGCATTTCGCCGCGGGTCCGCCGGGAAGGTGAACAGGGTCCCCTCCGCCGCTGAGCCTGCGATCAGGGCGAATTCCTCGGTAGCCAAAGCATCTCCGGATATGAGCTGAAGCGTGTAGTCCCGGTCGCCTGCAGCGCGAGCGATCAGCGCAACGTCGGCATGATACCCGCCCACATACAAGGCCGAAATGCCGGCGGATTGCAACGCAGCGACCTCGGCTGAATAGTCGTCCTTCCCAGGCCTGTATGCGTCGTAAAAAACTTCAGTCACGCCCCGTTTGTTCAGCTGCTTCCTGGTCTCGTCGGCGAGACCCTTCCCATAGGTCGAATTGTCGTGAAGGATTGCAATCTTCTTGTCGCCCCAGTGATCGGCAAGGTAGTTGCCGGCGATGAAACCCTGCGCGTCGTCGCGGCCAATGGTGCGGAAGACATTGGCCCGGCCCTGTTCGGTCAGCTGCGGATTGGTCGAGCCTGGGGATATTTGCACGACGCCCGCCGCCTCATACACTTTTGATGCGGGGATCGAGGCTCCAGAGCAATAATGCCCGACGACGAGCACCACCCCGTCAGCCACCAGCTTCTGGGCGGCCGCGACCGCCTGCTCGGGATCGCAGAAATCGTCGACCGAGATCAGCCTCACCTTCTGGCCGAGCACGCCGCCCGCCGCGTTGAGGTCGGCCACCGCCCTCTCCGCGCCGCGCTGCCCTTGCTCGCCTATCCAGGCAAGCCGCCCTGTCATCGCAGACGAGACCCCGATCAGCACCTCAGCCCTCGCGGAACTGAACACGGCCGCAACTACGATCGCTAGGGCGATGACACGGTGCATGTTTGCACCCCCTGTGGACAGCAGCTTACGCTAATCCAGTCACACCCGACAGCCCCTTCGGTAAGCGCGAGTGCCTCGGATGTGACGCGAAAACACCGCCCCGGCGCACGGGCCTAATTCTAAACCGTCGGGCATGAGCGCTCTCCATTCAAGCCTGTTTTCAAGTCTTGTTTGCCTGCAGGAAATCGCGGGCTATGGTTTGGGACTTTTGTTCTACGTTCGAAGCAGGCGCGGGTAAGACGGCGTGGCGCATAATCCTCTGGTTTCAATCGTGGTTCCTGCGCACAACGCCGAGGCAACGCTGGCGCGCGCACTCGATTGCCTTCTCGATCAGGATATAGCGGATTGGGAGGCGATCATCGTCGATGACTCCTCCACGGATCGCACCCCCGCGATCATCGCCGGTTATGTTGAGCGCGATGCCCGATTTCGCACATTGAGCTCTTGCGCGCACAGCGCCGCCGGCGCGCGCAACAGCGGGATTTCGACAGCGCGCGGCCAATGGCTCATGTTTCTGGATGCGGACGATTGGGTGGATGCCAGCTTCCTTGCGAAAATGCTGGCCGCTCTGAAAACCGCTCCCGATGCGGTGGCCGCCTATTGCGGTTCTCGGCGCGTGATGCCCGACGGCGAGTTGACCCCGTCGAGCATCTCACCAGAGGTTGCGATCGAGCCCTTCGAAACTTTCGCGCGCCGGTGCGCCATCCGCACTCACGCGCTGCTGGTCGATCGGAAGACAATTGTCGAGTTGGGCGGTTTCGATGTGTCGCTGCGCACCTGCGAGGACTGGGACCTGTGGCAGCGCCTCGCACGTCTGGGCAAACGTTGGGTGATGGTCGACGAGCCTCTCGCTTTCCATCGGGTCAGCCCCAACTCGCTCTCCCGCAATTCGACGCAGATGCTGGCAGATGCGGCAATCGTGATCGTCCGCGGCTTTTCTCCTGATCCCAGGGTCGAACACCCGGCATCGGTTCACGCCAATGGAGCGATCGACGCGAACGGCTGCTCCGCTGCCGAAGCACTCGCGTGGTTCGCGCTGTGGAACGCCGCGTCGGATTGCGGCCGCGGCGCCTGCTCAATCGACGCGCAGTCCCTGCGCGCGGTCCCGGCAGCACGCAAATGGGCGCGTGAGATCGCCAAGGTGGTCTTCGATGGCCTTATGGTAGGAAGCCTGTCGGTGCCAGCGCAATTGGCTGCCAGGTGGGACAGGTTCGGTGGCCCCCTCACCGAGTTGATCGTCGAACTCGGCAGGGTCTGGGACGATCCCGCAGCGGGTCGCCGCGTCCAGTATCACCTTGAGCAAATGCTTCTCGACTCCGACGATCTCGCCGCGCCGCGCAGACTGACGCGGACACTCGGAATTCGCGTCGACGTTGGAAATCCGGCCTCCACCGACCTTCCGGAAGGAATCGATCGAATTTATGCCTATCTGATGATGGACGGCCGGATCGAGGCGCGCGTGCAGTTCGGCGCGCTCGGGAAAGTGACAAGGAGCCATTGGATTGAGTTGGCCTTGCAGAGCGGCGTCGCCGACAACGTGTCTTCAGTTGCCGGGGCATCGTTGTCCATGGCGGAGCCTCCGTCCGATCCGGACAGCCACTTCGGCAAACTGGCGCGATTGGCCGCGGAAGCGCAGCAACTGGTTCGGTCGAGCGCCGAACCTGCAGAGCCACTTGCGGCACCGCGCCGTAAACCGGCCGCGGATGACAACGGTACTGATCGCACGTCGTTCTGGAATCGCCGTTTCGCGACCGAGGATCCCTGGAACTATCGTTCGCCCTATGAGCAGGAAAAGTATGAGCGGCAGCTCGAAATTCTGCCTGCCTGTCCCATCGGACGGGCGCTTGAGCTGGCCTGCGCGGAGGGCCACTTCACGCGGCAGTTGGCGCCGCGAGTCGGCCATTTGACCGCAACTGACATCTCCAGCGTAGCCGTCGAGCGGGCGCGCGCGCGATGCAGCGATCAGCCGAATGTTGACTTCGGCGTACTGGATTTCTCCGCGGAAACGCTTCCGGGCAAGATGGATCTGATCGTCTGTTCGGAAGTGCTCTACTACCTAGACGATCTCGCTGAGTTGCGGCGCATCGCCAAGAAATTTGTTGAGGCGTTGAAGCCTGGCGGCAGTCTCGTCAGCGCACACGCATTCGTGCTCCGAGACAATGTTGAGAGGACGGGCTTCGACTGGAACACATTCGGCGCACAAGCGATCTCGGAGACGCTGGCGGCGACCGAAGGGCTCTTCCTCGAGCGGTCGATCCAGACCGAGCTCTATCGCATAGACCGCTTCCGCCGCCTGTCACGGGACGGCGTGGCGACGGCCCCGGTGATTGATCATGTGCCAATCCACGCGCCCATCGGTGTTGGAGTCGCGCGAAATATTGTCTGGGGCGGGGCACGGGCCTTGCGCCGCGACGTCGCGCGTAGCGAGCGGCGGCAGCATGTCCCTGTCCTCATGTACCACGGCATCGCCGATGATGGTCCAGCCGCGCTCGCCCGTTTTCGGCTCACGCCCGCCGCATTCGACCGCCAGATGGCATGGCTGCGCGCCAATGGCTTTCACGCCATCACGTCCGAGGAGCTGGGATGGTCCATCGCCAACCGTGAACCTTTCGTTGGCCGCCCGGTGCTCATCACCTTCGATGACGGCTTCCAGAATTTTGCCGACCATGCCTGGCCGATCTTGCGCGCGAACGACCTGACCGCGGAAGTGTTCCTGGTAACGGACTTGGTAGGGGAAAGTGCACGGTGGGACATCGACAGCGGTCCGCCGACGCAGCTTATGGACGCTGGGACGGTGCGACGTCTCGCCGGCGAAGGTGCGTTCTTCGGAAGCCATCTGGCGACGCATCGCGCGATCGATGGTCTGTCGAGTTCTGATTTGGCCGCCGAGCTCCTGCGCTCTCGCATGTTCGTCGAACGGTGGACCGGTCGGCCGACCACGGCGTTCGCGGCACCCTTCTCTGTCACCGACCGACGGCTTGGCCGGCTGGCCAAGGAGTGCGGCTATCGGATCGGCTTCGGCGGCAAACACGGGCCGGCGGGCCTCGATTGCGATCCCATCGACCTTCCGCGCATCGAGGTTCGCGGGGATCGCTCGCTCGACGACTTTGTTGCACGTGTCGAGGCCGTGCTCGGATGAATTGTGAACAAACCGCTTCTGCTTTTTTGTCGGTGTCCCGCCCGACTACCTTGTTCGCAAGTCTATTGAACGACCTGGGACACGGCTGACATCAGCTCCTGCGGGTTTGGCGCCCCAAACATGTATCGCCCACCCTCTGGAACCTCCGTGAAGCTCCAGCGGACCACCCCCTGCCGGTCCAGCAGGAATTGACCGATCAGTTGTCCGTGTCCCGTTGCCATCATCTGCTGGTCGGCCTCGGTCACTTCGTACTGGTCCTTCTTGTCGAGGAATTCGCTGGCCGCAAAAGGATCCATGGGAGCGGGCAACTCGCCTGGTATGTCGACCCGCATATCCTTTGCCGCTGCCATCGAGACCTTGTACGGCCAGTTCGTGTCGTCCTGGGTAAATTCAAGATTGGGCAGTCCAAAAGCACGATGCGAAGCGCGTTCAGGGTCCGAAGCCGCAAGCAGATTCGGCATCGGGTGGTAGCGGAAATAGAGACGAGCCCGTTCGATCGGCGTGTTGACCACCGTCAGGCTTTCCACCCCCTTTTCGCGCAGTTCCGGATCAAGCCGCGCCTGGGCGGCGATATGGCGTCGGCAAAACGCACAATGCAGACCTCGAAACAGGCCAACCAGCACCGGTTTTTGTCCGCGGAAGTCGTCAAGCGCGATCTTGCCTTCCTGGGTTATGGCGTCGAGCACCACGTTCGGCGCACGATCGCCTGGCTGAAGCGGTACCAAGTCAATACGCGCGGACATTGTTCAACCTCCCACCCGGCTAGTCGAGAAAAGGCAGCACCACAAGCGCTTCCGGGTCTAGCCCGTGCTGGGCGCATATACCCTGCGCCAGGGAAAAGTAGCGTTCGGCCTCGGCCAGATTGTCGAGGTCGAGATTAAGCGTTGCCAGACCATCATAGCACGGAAACAGCAGTTGGGGTTCACTCGTTTCGCGCGCTACGTCCAGTGCTTCGTGGAACAAGCCAACCGCCAGTTCCGGACGACCGTTGCACTGGTGGATCTGCGCAAGCACGATCAACGGCACCGGCAGGTGCTCGCGCTGGTCGAGTGCCCGGTCGATCTCGATGGCCTTCTCGGCAGCAGGCACGCCCTCCGTTGGGCAACGATCCGTGAAAGTACAACAAGCAACCGCCAGGTTCGCGAGGAGGCGCGCCTGAAAGCCCAAATCACCAATATGGCGCGCCGCTTCAAGACCGCGCCGACAGACCTTTATCGCCTGTGCCGGATCGATGGTCGTGTAAAGCACGCCGAGATTGGTGTAGCCGCGGCAGGCCGTGCCCAGCAGGCCGGCGGCTTCGGCCAATTCAATGCTACGCTCGATCTGGCGTACCGCTTCAAGGTTTCGCCCAAGGCGAGCCAGCGCGACAGCCTTGGTGTTGAGCGCCTCGGCGGTCACAAGAGTGGCGTCACGCCCTTCCTCGGAGACATGCTCCGTTGTCAGAGTGCGTACGCCATCCAGCGCCGCGTCTGCCCATTTTGCTGCGCGAGCGTGATCTCCGCTACGGAACGCCTGTCGGCCACGTTCTTGCCACAGCTGCGCCTGCTCGATCGGGGCATCCGCTCCTTCGAGCAGCGCTGCGGCTTCCGCATAGCGGGATTCTGCGTTGTCCCGCTTGCCGACGTCCCAGAGCAGCCGACCGATCTTGCGCAAAACTCGTGCCGACGCGACACGATTGCCTGACTCCCGATATGCCTGCAGCACCGTTTCGTAGTGCTGGTGCGCGACCTCGCGGCGGCCTACCGGGCCGCTCAAATCGGCAATGCGCTCCGCGATTGCCAGTTTGAGCGGCGTTTGCCCGATCGCGCTCAACGCAGTCAACGCTCGCTCGTAGAAACGAAGGGCGTCGTCGTTGGCGTATATCATGCGAGCGCGATCGCCCGCCGCCTGCAAGTAATGCGCGCCTTTCTCCCGCTCCGCGCTTTGCGCGAAATGATGACCGAGCACGGTCAAATCCTCGAGCCGTTCCGGCTTGTCGCCACACAGCTGCTCCAAGGCGGCACCGACCCGCCCGTGGATATCGGTCCGGCGTTGCAACAGCAGATTCTGGTAGATCACGTCCTGCAGCAACGTTTGCGTAAAGCGGTAGCTTGGCGACGAGATCGAGCCTGATCCGGCGACCTCCTCGATGATTTCGGCATCGCAAAGCAGTTCGCAGCCGGCTTCCAAGCGGCCGGGTTCGGCTGTCACGGCTTTCAAAAGTGTGGCATCGAAGCGCGGGCCGATCACCGCGGCTTCCTGGGCCAACCGGCGCACCTCCTGGGGCAGCCGGTCGACCCGGGCAAGCAGCATTGCCTGGATAGTGGCGGGAATGCCGGTTGCGACTTCGCCTGGCGCAGTCCGCCATCGCTGGCCCTCGCGCACCAGCACGCCGCGATCGATCAGGCCGCGAACGATCTCCTCTATAAAAAGCGGGTTGCCGCCGGCGCGCTCGAGGATCTGGTCGACAAGCCCGCCTGCGGACTTTACCCAGCTCTCACCGAACAGCGCCGCCAGCAGCCCGCGTCCGTCATCAGTGTTGAGCGGCGAAAGCCTGAGCGCTGTGTGACTGACCCGACTTGAGTCGAGCTGGTCGTTGTCCGGCGCCGGACGATGCGTGACCAGCAACATCAACCGCGTGCGTTCCAACCTGTCCATCACGAAACGCAGCGCCTCGAGCGACACGGCGTCGGCCCAGTGCAGATCTTCGACGACAATCAACAGCGGCGACAACGCAAGCCGCCGTTCGATGATCGTGCGGACTGCGTAGAGAATTTGCCTCCGCAGCTGCTCGGGCTCGACATGCTGCAAGGTGGCATCGGGGTCGCCAAGGCCAAGCACATGGTAGAGCAAAGGCATCAGCCGCTTCGCCTCCTCGCCCTGCAGGCCTAGGTCGGTCAGCAAGCCTCCGAGCTTCGCCCGCATTTCATCCCCAGTATCGCTTTGCATCATCCCGGCAGCGCTGCGCACCACTGCGCCCAAGGCGCCAAAAGATTGTTCGCCCAGCGGGGAGCATGTGGCCTGCCGCACGGCGACGTTGCGAAAACGATCCTCGTCGCCGACGCGGGCGACGAACTCCTTCACCAGCCTCGATTTCCCGATACCGGCTTCTCCGACGAGGCGAACAAGTTGGGCCGAACCGCCGCACGCCTGGTCAAGGCTGGCCAGCATTCTATGGAGCTCCGCACCACGACCTATGATCGGCGCGCTGAGGCCGAGCGCCTCGAGCCCACGCGCTGCACGCGGCAACGCAAGCGGTGCGTCCAGTCGATGGACGAGCACACTGCCTGCTTTGCCGCGAAGCACAACATCGCCCAGCGGCTCGAAAGAGAAGGCATGCCGGGTCAGCCTGTGAGTGAGTTCGCCCACCAGAACCTCACCAGGTGCGGCCAGCGATTGCAAGCGTTGCGCCGTATTCACGGTATCGCCGGTGACCGAATAGGATTTGGCGGTGCCGATGCCCAATCCGCCGGTGACGACCGGACCAGTGTTTATGCCGATGTGGAGCAACAGAGGCGAGCCGGAGTGGGGAGCGCTTTCGCCGAGCCGCGTCGTCCGGGCCATCATGTCGAGAGCGGCGCGAAGCGCACGTTCCGGATCGTCTTCATGCGCGACCGGCGCACCGAACAAGGCAAGCAATGCATCGCCGATGAATTTGTCGACGAAACCGCCAAAGTTTCGCACGGCTGCCGTCAATTCCCTGAACAGTTGGTTCTGCAGCGCTTGCATCACCTCGGGGTCGAGCTGCTCGCTGAGTGTCGTGAAGCCGCAAAGGTCGGCGAACAGGACCGTCACCGTCCTGCGATCGGCTTCAGAGACGGGATGGAACCCATCATCTTCGCTTTCGATGTTCGCGGGCAGCGACGGCGTTCGAGAAGGCGGCACAATGGTCCGGCTCGGTGTCGGAGCAGGCCGTTCGACGGCTTTTGCCGTCGCACCGACGCTTGCCCCACATTTCGGACAGAACTCGAAATCAGGTGCGCACAGATAGCCGCAACTGGCGCATGGCACGGGCTGGCGCCTGCCACACTTCGGACAGAAGGCGAAACCGCCCTCAACCTCGAAACCGCAGCCCGAGCAGTCCATCGAGCAAGACCTCACTGGAGCCATGACGGCGTGATCTCGCCACGCACTTCACGGCCGGGGTATTCAAGCAAGAATGAACCGTTAGTCGTCGGCCAGCAAGCGGCAGCGCAAATGGGGCATCGAGCGATCGGTCCAGGCCCGGTGGCAGAGCGCTGCCGACTCGCGCGTCTGCGTAGCCGTCGTCCACGAAAATTCCCTCTTAGCCTCCGCCTTCCTGCTATTATGGAGCCGAGGACACGTGCCCATGAGCGAAAACCGGAAGCTGGCCGCAATCCTGGCTGCAGATGTGGTTGGATACAGCCGGCTCGCGAGCGCGGACGAAGATCGTACTTTGGCGAGGTTGCGGGCACTGCGCAGCGACCTGATCGATCCGATCATCGCAGTCCACAACGGGCGGGTAATCAAGCGCACCGGGGATGGAGCGCTGGTCGAGTTCCGCAGCGTGGTGGATGCCGTGCGCTGCGCCGTTGAGGTTCAGAACGGCATGGTCGAGCGCAATGCCGGCGTGCCGCAGGACCGCCGCATCGAGTTCAGGATCGGCATCCATCTGGGCGATGTGGTCGAAGAGAGCGACGGCGACCTGATGGGCGACGGCGTCAACATCGCCTCGCGTTTGGAGGGCGTCGCGGCGCCCGGCGCCATCTGGCTGTCCGAGGATGCCTATCGCCAGGTCAAGGCGCGGCTCGACCTCTCGGTCAGCGATCTCGGCAGCACACAGCTCAAGAACATCGCCGAGCCGATCCGGGTCTATTCGCTGCAAGTCGGCAGCGCCGGGACCAAGCCGGCCGCGACCCCGGAAATCGCGGCAAGCCGGCCCGCGACGGCAGCGCCGCCGAAACTGTCGATCGCCGTCCTGCCGTTCGCCAACATGAGCGGTGACGCCGAACAGGATTACTTCGCCGACGGCATTTCTGAGGACATCATCACGGCGCTGTCCAAACTGTCGCAGCTCTTCGTCATCGCACGCAATTCGTCGTTCACCTTCAAGGGGCAGAACGTCCATGTGCAGGAGGTGGGCTCGAAGCTCGGCGTGCGGCATGTACTCGAGGGCAGCGTACGCAAGTCGGGGAACAGGGTGCGCATCACCGCGCAGCTCATCGATGCAACCTCGGGCGGTCATCTTTGGGCAGAGCGGTTCGACCGCGATCTGACCGACATATTCGCCGTGCAGGACGACGTGACGCAGCAGATCGTCGGGGCGTTGGCGCTCAATCTGACCGAGGGCGACCGTCAGCGGCTGGCGCCCGAGTATGCGCGCAACACGCAGGCGTATGACTATTTCCTGCGGGGCCGGGAGCTGTGGCACCGGCTGACGAATGAGACGAACGTCGCAGCCCGCGACCTCTTGCAACGTGCCATCGAACTGGACCCGAAGTTTGCCTCTGCCCACGCCTTCCTCGCTCTCACGCACGGGCTCGATTACCTGAACAGGTGGAGTGCGTCGCCGCCGGAATCGATGGCGCAAGCGGAAGAGGCCGCAACGCGAGCGGTGACGCTGGATGACAGCGATCCCTGGGCGCACTGGGCGCTGGCTATCGTCAAGCTGTATACACGACGGCACGATGAGGCCATCAACGAGGCCGAGCACGCGATAGCCCTCAATCCGAACTTCGCCGAAGGGCACGTGATCCTCGGCGAGGCGCTGCACTATTCGGGCAGATCCGAACAGGCGCTCGAGAGTTACGCCCGGGGCAAGACCTTGAATCCATACTTTCCGGATGTGCTTCTGCATTTCCAGGCTTTGGCATCGTTTCAACTCGGAAGGTACGAAGAGGCCGTTGCCCTCTTGCTGCAACGGCTGGCTCGCAACGCTGTCACCGATGTCTCGCGCGCGCTTCTGGCCGCCAGCTACGGCCATCTGGGCCGTTTCGCCGAGGCCCGCGAGGCATGGCAGGAGGTGCTTCGCGTCAATCCCGACTATTCGCTGGACTACCGACGCAAGGTCTTGCCCTACAAGAACCCTGCCGATTTCGAACTCATCGTGGACGGGCTCCGCAAGGCCGGTATCGTGCAATGACAGGTGAGGCCATGTCAGGCAGGCCTTGAACTGCGGCCGATCGCGATGGACTCTCCGCGAATAAAACCTGATGCGAAGCTCAGGTCGCCTTGATCTCTGCCTGGCCGACCTTGCGCCATCGGGCGTCTTCTCGAACCAGTTTCAGGTCGTCGGTCGTCTCGGCAAGTGTTTGCAAGCGATACTGCCGCAGCAGATCCGGGAAGAGCGCCCCTTGCGGCAGGCCGGCAAGCTGCTCGCGGACCGAGATCTTTTCATCGATGACCCGCACGCCCCAGGCATTTCCCCGAACCTGCAGCTCCTGAGCCAGATCGCGCTCTTCCGGCGCGTTCTCGTCAAGCGCCGCCAGCAGGATCGAGTGGAAAAGCGCCATATACCCAATCTGTCTCAGCCCGCCCACAACCCGCACCCGCGGCAATATGGCAAGAACCAGGAACGTCAGGAACAAGTTCGGCAGCAGCACGCCTTCCCGTAGCGCCTGCTTGAGATGCGTTCGCTCGAACGGGATGGAAAGACCATGCGGCCGGTCGGGCTCGATCAGGTGGCCGTTCTCGAGGACGAGCTTGCGCACGCGCTCGTCGCGGATGCCCCAGAAATAGGCTGTGGCATTGGGCAAGAACCTGCCAAATGGGCTCGCTGCGGTCTCTTGCAAGGCACGTTCGAGACGCTGGCGCCTCGCGGGCTCAAAGAGCAGCCTGGAAAGAAGGCTGCCGTCATATTCCAGATGCCGAGCCATGGCGGCCGCGGCCAGCCGATCATCGATGAAAACCGGCCGGGCCATGTCGGAACCATCCCAATTGGCGACCAGATCCTCGTTGAGGGCTGTGACCGCGTCGGCCGCGGTTGCAAACCTCTTGTCGCGGCTGGCAAGCAGTGTGCCCAGCCAGCGGCTGGCATCCGTTTCATCACCCACCGCTTCGAGCGCGCGTTTGTTGAGGAAGACGGGACCGGCCGCGCACGCGCTTTTGCGGCACAGCTTGTGGCGTCCGATGCCAAACAGGTTGACCTTGTCGTCGCCGACATCGAGCCATCCGGGCCCCTCCCGGCCGATTGTCTCCATGGTCATCGTCGTTCCCATGAAGCAGAAGAAGGCCGAGAGCCCGCTTTCGACCGCGCCGAGCCAGGCAAGCAGGAGGGCATCGAAGGTGATCCGGTCCATCAGAAGCAGACAGTGCAGGCCGGACTGAATCACCGGTCTGTGCTCGAACGCTTCGAGGGCCTTGCCGACCTCTTCAGGCTGCATGATCGCCCCAAGACGCCGATGCAGCACGTCGCGCAGGATCGAGCGGGCAGCGATCGCCGGACCCGATGCAGGCCTTGCCACCGGCCGCCACAGATGGCGGGCGTAATCGGAAACCGGTGCGTTCCAGTTCTGCTCGATGTCACGCACGACCTCCGGGCAGAGCAGCGACAGCACAGCCAGAATTTCCGCTGGAGGCGCAGGGATTGGGTCAGCCACGGCGGTCATTGGTCCGTCTGGCGCCTCGCGGTGCAAACGCCAAGGGAGACCAGACTTCCTGGATGCGGCCGGCCCACACATGGATCGTCAACTCGATCAGAACGGTGTGAGACGAAGTTATCCTACAGAGCTCTCCATCGGCAACCGCCAGTTCGCCGACTCGGCTTGGATTGCTAGATTGGCCAAACAGTTAAGACCGAACAGCGGACCTCAGAATCGCAGCCGGGCCATGCTGAGGAGGTCGTGGTACTGGCCGTCGGTAAAGCCGGCCTTCACATGCCGACCTTCGACCTCGAAGCCATGGCTTTTGTAGAGGCGCATGGCCGGTTCGTTGTCGGCGTAGACGGTCAATTCGACCCGCTTCAGAGCGCGCCAATTGTCGGCCACGTCGAGCAGCGCGCCAAGTATGGCAGAGCCGATGCCTTTGCCGACAAAGGCATCGTCAAGACCGATATTGATCTCGCCGATATGCGAACGGCGCGGCGAACCCTGCACGACCAGGCTGCCATGGCCGACGACCCTGCCCTCCACCTCCGCAACGATCCAGGTGGTTTCCTGGCCGGACTTGGCGATGCGCCGCTCCACCTGCTCCACCATCTCGAAAGGCATCCTGAGCGTGCCCCAGCGGAAGCCCGGCATGTTGAAGATGGCGCAAAGCGCCTCCGCATCGCTTAGCCGAACGGATCGGAGCTGCGGCTGGATTTTCTCGGGGGATGGCGAGGTTGTGCTGGTCATAACGTTCCCGGCGAAGGCAATCGGCACGGTACGATGCACCCTACGTCACCTGAAAATCCAGCCGTCTCTGCAACCTATGATGCCGATTGCGAGCTGAAATACCGAGTGGCGGCGAAGAGTTTGAAGACGCCGCTGATGCCGATCCAGGCGAAAAGGGCGAGCCAGCACAATGTCCCGATCGCCGCCCAGTCGATCCGGTGCACCGCAGCGTCGGTGATGACGAGTCCAACAATGGCAAGCAGGCCAACCAGCAACTGCGCCAAGCCCAGCACCAGCAGTTCCTCGCGCGGCGCGCTTCTCCAGACGACATATATGCCGCCCGCCCCCGCGAGGAAGATGGCGCTGTAGACCTGAGCGTGGAAGCCATCGACCGGCCATGGCCAGAAGCTGCCGAATGTCAGGGGGAACAGCAAGAGGCCGACGCCATAGACCCCAAGGATTGCCGATTCCACCGGCATGTAGCCGCGCCATGCGGGCCTTAAGGTCACGCCTTTTGCAGAAGGACGGGCCCTGGCCCGCCACAAGAACAGCCCGGATACCGCGACCGAACCAAGATAGACCAGAAACCAGAGCCAGGGCGCTTTGCGTCCGAAGTTGAAATAGCCAAGATTGATGAACGAGGCCAGCGACACGATGACGGTGAAGATGAGCGCCATGACGAGCACGAGCCTGCCGGGCGACCAGCGATTCCAGAACAGCAGCGCCGCCATCACGACCATTTCGGCGGTGTAGAAGCCACCAAGGAAGCGGGCATTGAACGGGGTGACGGCCCACGGCCAGCGCGGCTTGACCAGCACGGGCGCGAAGAACAGGCCGGCGCCTACGGTCAGGACGATAATGACCACCAAGGAAAAGAGGCGCAGGGTGCCGGGAAACGGCGGATTGTCGGATGTCGGCATCGGGTAGCCCGCATAGATAAATGCCCATGGATCATCATAGTGCCGGTTGCGGCCGGCGAAAATCCACCAAACGGACTTGAGGTATCGCCCGGCTTGTCTATTCGAATGGCCGTAGGGTCGGTTTCGAAGTAAAATGGCGCAGTCGGACCAGGACCGGTCCGGTCAACACGTTTCGGCGGCGCATTTCTTCCGGAGCCTGCACGATGAACGAAGCTCAGGATCTGTTCTCGCTTCTGCGGCAATCGACCGATGTCGATCCGCGGGCAATCGATGCGATCAAGCGAACCATCGCGGAGGGCAAGGACCGCGAGCTTTGCCGCATCAATGCTCTAGCCTTCGCCAGCAAGCATGGCCTCGATGTGGAACGCGCCATAGGCGCCTTTCTGCATGCGGCGCGCGTGGGCCTCTTCGACATTTCCTGGAATGTTCTATGCCCCGGCTGTGGCGGCGTGCTCGACAGCAACGCCACGCTGAAAACCCTGCAGAAGGACGAATATACCTGCGCGCTGTGTTCCGAAGGCTATTCACCGACCCTCGACGAGATGGTCGAGGTGACATTCACGGTCAGTCCTCGCGTGCGCAAGATTGCCGCCCACAATCCACACGAACTGCCGTTGGTGGAATATTTCCGCCAGATCTACTGGGCGTCCGGCGTCGACCTGCCGGAAGAGGATTTCGCCAAGACGATGGAAGCGTTCTCGCTGGAGGATATCGAGCTTGCGCCAGGTGAAAAGGCTGTTCTGCCCGTACAGCTTCCGTCCGAATTCATCATCGTCTTCGAGCCGGTCACCCATTCAGTGCAGTTCATCGACGTCAAGGGCGAACCGACAAGAGAGCGCCGAAGCCTCTCATTGGTCTTCGACCGCGAGCATGTCCAGAACCAGACGCTGGAGATGCAACCCGGCCCGTTGCGCATTTCGCTGGAAAACAGGACCGACACCCGCGTGCTGCCGACGGTCTTCATCGCCGGCCAGGAATTGCATGATCTCCTGGGCAAACGCCGGCCGTTCCTGACAGCCAAGCGCCTGCTCACCAACCAGACGTTCCGCGATCTCTATCGCACCGACACGCTCGACATCAACCAGCGCCTGAAGATCACTAGCCTCACCTTCCTGTTCACCGACCTGCGCGGATCGACCGAGCTTTACGAGCGGGTGGGCGATCTTTCAGCCTTCGATCTCGTGCGCGTGCATTTTCAGGTCCTGCACGAGATCGTTGCGTCGGAGGCAGGCGCGGTGGTGAAGACGATCGGCGATGCGGTGATGGCGACCTTCGCGACGCCGGATCGTGCGATTGCCGCGGCCCTCAGGATGCGCGACGCCATGCGTGCGCTCAATGAGAAGAGCGGGCGCGAGGATCTGCTGCTCAAGATCGGAGTCCATGCCGGCCCGTGCATTGCCGTGTCTATGAACGAGCGACAGGACTATTTCGGCCAGACGGTCAACATTGCTTCGCGGGTCCAGAATCTTGCCAACGCACAGGCGATCTTCGCCACGCGCGCGGTGGTCGACGACAATCTCACCGCCGATCTATTGCACAGGAACGCGCTGACGCCCGTGCCACACGAGGTCTCGCTGCGCGGCATCGAGAGGGAGATAGCGGTATACACGATCCCCTGAAGACTTGGGCGTTGAGGACCTCAGACGCGCCTGCAGACAAAATAACGATCGGCGGGTACCGAAGGCGGCAGTGGAAGGCGTTGCAACTGCGGGTGATCGAGCGGCGTGCCGCTGACCGCAATGCCGCCGACGCGAAGCAGGCGCGCGGTCAGTTCCGGAAGCCAGGTAGACGTCACCGCATCGCGATCTTCATAGCCGGTCCCGATGTCGGCATGAACAAGAGCGGCCTCGATGCCAATGAACCTGCTTGCCGTCTCGCGGATTTCGCCGAGCACGAGGTTTTCAGCTTCGGGTATCGAGCTGGCGTGTGCGGCAAGTGCGCGGTCGAACGCCACGATCCGTCGGCCGGGCAGACGCTCGCGCAGATGGTGGAACGTCCGGCCATTGCCGAGGCCGAGTTCAAGGATGGGACCCTCGATCTTCGCCACCTCCGCGCAGACTTGATCGAGAATGTCGCGCTGTGCGGTCAGCCTGCGGATGAAACTTTCGAGGCGACTCATATGCGTTTGTGTGTCCTGAACCAGCTCAAGAGACCGGCAATGCCCGCGACCAGGATGAAGCCCGAGAGCAACGTGTTAGCCCGATCCGGCGTCGCCGCATATAAAGGCGAACGTTCAACACAGCAACAACCGAACAGGCCCCCGACGAACCGGGTGGAGTCTGCGGCTTGGCGGGCGGCGGACTGGCGATGTCACTTGTAGGGGTCTGCAGCGTCCCGCAAGCCGTCGCCGAGGAAGTTGAACGCCAGAATGACGAGTATGACGGGGAGGATCGGCAAAAGTAGCCATGGATAAAACGCGATCACACTGACGCTGCGCGCCTCGGTGAGCAGGATGCCCCAACTGGTTATCGGTGCCCGCAGCCCGAGCCCGAGGAAGCTCAGCGCCGTCTCGCCCAGGATCATGCCGGGTATGGAGATCGTCGCCGTCGCGATCAGATGCGACATGAAGCCCGGAATGAGGTGCCGCCGGATAATGCGGCCGCTGCTGGCGCCCATCAATTGCGCGGCCAGAACGTAATCCTCCTCTCGCAACGCTAAAAGCTTTGAACGCACGGCCCGCGCCAATCCGGTCCAGTCGAGCAGCCCGAGGATGACGGTGATGCCGAAATAGATCAGGATGGGACTCCAGGTTATCGGCATGATCGCCGCCAGAGCCAGCCATAGCGGAATGCTGGGGATCGATTGCAGAACTTCGATTATCCGTTGAACGATCAGGTCGAAGATGCCGCCGTGATAGCCGGCCAGTCCGCCGATGACTATGCCGAGCAGGAAGCTGAAACTGATGCCGACGAGGCCGATCGTCAGTGAAATGCGTGCACCATAGATGATGCGCGAGAGCACATCGCGCCCCAGCCTGTCAGTGCCGGCCAGGAAGAGCTGGCCGTTTTCGGCAGGGCAGACAAAATGCCTGTCACCTTCGATCAGGCCCCAGAACCGGTAGCTGTCGCCCTTGCAGAAGAAACGGATCCGCTGAACATCATCCTGTTGGTCGATGTAGTTCCGCTTCAGCGTGTCCATATCCAGCGTCATTTGGCGGCCGTAGACGAACGGCCCGACGAACTGGCCGTTGTGGAACAGGTGCACCCGCTGCGGCGGCGCATAGATGTAGTCCATGTTGCGCGTGTGCAGATTGTAGGGCGCCAGGAACTCGCAGATCAGTATCGCGAAATAGAGCACCGCCAGGAATATGCCGGATACAAGAGCAAGCCGGTGCCGTCGAAATTTCCACCACATCAGCCGCAACTGCGACGCCTGAAAGACCTTCGACTGCTCCGGCGTCATTGCCTCGACCGACTGCAGGTCAAAGGGCGCGATGGAAACATAGTGTTGCAGCGGAGCACCCGGGGCGGGAAGTGGCGATTGCGTGTTCATTTGGTACTGCCGCCCTGCAAACGAATTCGTGGATCAAGCAGTGCCAGCGCCAGATCGGAAATCAGCACGCCGATGACCGTCAGGAAGGCGAGGAACATCAGGAACGACCCTGCCAGATACATGTCCTGGCTTTGCAGCGCCTTGATCAGCATCGGCCCGGTCGTTTCCAAAGACAGCACGATCGCCGTGATTTCGGCACCGGAAATGATGGCCGGCAGGATAGAGCCGATGTCCGAAATGAAGAAATTGAGCGCCATGCGCAGCGGGTATTTGACCAGGGTCCTGAAGGGATGAAGGCCCTTGGCGCGCGCCGTCACGACATATTGCTTGTGAAGCTCATCGAGCAGATTGGCGCGCAGCCGCCGGATCATGCTTGCCGTGCCCCCGGTGCCGATGATCAAGACCGGGATCCAGAGATGGGCGAGGATCGACTTCGCCTTGGCCCAGCTCATCGGCTCGCCGAGATATTGCTGGTCCATGAGATGGCCGACGGACGTGCCGAACCAGATATTGGCGAAATACATCAGGATCAGCGCCAGCATGAAGTTCGGGATGGCAAGGCCGAGAAGGCCGAAGAAAGTCAGGCCGTAGTCGCCCCAGCTGTATTGATGCGTGGCCGAGTACATGCCGATCGGAAAGGCGATGAGCCAGGTGAAGAGGATCGTCACGAAGGAAACCAGCACGGTCAGCCACATTCGGTCCCCGATCACGTCGCGAACCGGCAGCTCATATTCGAAGGAATAGCCGAAATCGCCGTGCAGCATCCCGCCGACCCAGTAGAAGTAGCGAATGACCGGCGGCTTGTCGAAACCATAGTCCTTCCGCATCATCTCGATGCGGTCGGAATCCACCGCTTCGCCCTGGGCCCGAAGCTCGGCAACATAGCTGTCGAAATAGTCGCCTGGGGGAAGTTCGATGATCGTGAACACAAGCGCCGATATGATCAGCAGCGTTGGAACCATTACGGCGAGGCGCCAGACAATATATCGAAGCACGCTCAGGACTCTCCAAGCCAAAATGTATCGGGCATGTAGACACCGAAATAGGCGGTCGGGTCGTAGCCGTAGAGCGCCTTGTCAGGCAGATTGCGCAGCCGCGAGGAGGCCAGAACCGGCTGATATGTTCCGTTCACCGTGCCGATCGAAAACACCTGATCGGTGTAGATCGACAGCATTGAATTCCAGATTTCAGCGCGCTCCGTGGCTTCGGTCGATGCGTTCCAGCGCTTGAGTAAGGTCATCAACTCGACCACAGGCGGAAGATCGGGCGCCTCGCCGAGCCTGCCACGAGACAAGTAGTGAGCACCCCAGAGCGGCCATTGCAGTTGGTCGTCAATGGTGGGGGCCAGCTGGTACGGGTTCATGTCGGCGGTCGGCACGCCATTGTCGATGCCCGACCACATCGACATCATGATCTGGCCGCCAAGCGCGCGACTGCGAAAGATGTCGCGCTGCGAAGTCCGGATGAACAGGGCGATACCGATCTGGCGCCAGTGATCGCTGATGAGCTCGAGCGCATCGGTTTCCAGCGTGCTTTCGCCGGCCGTTTCCACGACGATCTGCGCCGGGCGTCCATCGGGAAGTATCCGCAGGCCGTCATCGTCACGCGCCTGAAGCCCGACCTCGTCGAGCAGGGCATTGGCCTGATCAGGATCGTAGGTGACCCAGGCTTTCGCGAATTCGGGCCGGTAGAGCGGGCTCTCCGGCAGGACCGTATCGGCACTTTCCTGCGCCAATCCATAGAACACGGCCATATTGATCTCGCGTCTGTGCACAGCGAGCGAAAGTGCACGACGCACGCGCACGTCGCGAAAAAGGCCACGCCAGACCTGGTCGGCACAATTCAGATTGGGCAGCAGCGCCAGTCGCGAACCCTGTGTGCGTTTCCAGAGATGCATCTTGACCGGGTAGCGCTTCTCCGCGTCCTTCAGGAAGGAGTAATCGCTGAAATCAATTCCCATGCATTGCAGGTCGCTCTCGCCCGCGCCGGTCTTGGCGGAAATAATCGCCGACGAGCTCACATTCATGACAATCCGGTCAACATAGGGTAGTTGCCGGCCATTCTCGTCTATGCGGTGAAAGAACGGATTGCGCTCGAAGACGAACTGCTCAGCCGGCGGCTTGGTCCGGTTCCGCCAGGGATCGAGCGTCGGCAGTTCCGGGTTCTCCGGGCGATACTGCCGCGACATGCGGATATGCAGGAGCGTCCATTTCTTGGCCCTGTTCTCCTCCATCAGGCCGGCGAGCCGGAATGGATCCTGGTATTTCTTGTGGAACTGCTTGAGATAGGCGGCCGGCAGAACAAGCGATAACGGCGAAGCAGCCGCGAGCTTGGGCAGGAAGTCGGGATTTGGCGCATCCCAACTATAACGGACCGTCAACGCATCGACGATCTCGAAGCGTGGCGGCTTGCCGTCGGCCAGCAGGGCCGGGGCGAGCCCGCCTTGCGAAAGTTCGTCGTTCAGCCAGACATCTTCCCAGCAATAGCGAAAGTCCTCCGGCGTCAGCAGGCTACCGTCAGACCATTTATGTCCTTCCCGTATCTTGAAAGTGAAGACGCGATCGTCCGCTACCTCGAAACTTTCAAGAATGTCGGCTTGCAAGTTGAGCTTTTGGTCATAGCCGACCAGGCGAGCATATCCGTAGATCGTCATCATCCGGATATCTTTCTGACTGCCGATGATCGTGCGCAGCGTGCCGCCATACTGGCCGGGCTGCCGCCCCATCGCAGCGAGATTCAACACGCGCGGGTTCTTGGGCAAGCGCTCGGAGAGTGCCGGCAGCGCCAGGGCCTTCAGCAGCGGCTGAAGAAATTGCGGCTCCAGATCGCCTGCGTGCAATGTGCCCGGCAAAACCGCCGAAGCCATGAGTCCGAGGACGGTGCGCCGGCTGATCAATGGCGTAGCTCGCTGACATCGGCCGAACGTCGGGCCAACACGAGGTGGCCGCCACCAAGATCGAGCGGCGACAATACATCCTCGTCGCCCTCGTCGCGGAATTGCGGTCCCCATGCGCTGGTGTCGGAAGCGCCGCTGAGCTTCAGCGTCTTGAAATCCATCGGCCTGTCGAGGTCGGGGAAAGGTACTGCGGCGACGAGTGAGCGCGTGTAGGGGTGGATCGGTTTCCTCAGCAGAGTTTCGCGTGGCGCAAGCTCGACGATACGCCCGCCGCACATCACTGCGATTCGGTCTGCCATGTAGTCCACCACCGCCAGATTGTGCGATATGAACAGGTAGGTCAGGCCCAGTTCCTTCTGCAGGTCCTTCAGCAGGTTCAAGATCTGCGCCTGGACAGAGACGTCGAGCGCCGAAACCGGCTCGTCGCAGATCAGCAGTTCAGGGCCCAGCGCCAACGCGCGCGCGATGCCGATACGCTGACGCTGCCCGCCGGAGAAACTGTGGGGATAGCGCTTGATGAAGCGCGGATCGAGCCCGATCGCCTGCATCAGGCTTTTGACAGTGGCGAGTCGGGACGCGGCATCGCCACGTTGATGGATCTCCAGCGGCTCGCTCAGGATGTTCTCCACCGTCATGCGAGGTGACAGCGATGAAACCGGATCCTGGAAGACCATCTGGATTTTGGCGCGCAGCATGCGCAGGGCGTCTCCCTCGCCTTGCAAGACGTCGATCGCTCCATCGCGGCCGTTGAACGTCACAGAGCCGCCGCTAGGGGTGATAGCCCGCATAAGGATCTTGCTGACCGTGGTTTTGCCGGAGCCGCTTTCGCCGACCAGCCCCAGGCACTCGCCGCGCCTGATATCGAAGCTCACGCCGCCCACGGCGCGAACCGTGGTTTGGTGATCCCCGCCAAACAATCCGGACTTGCGGATTGTGAAGGTCTTTTTCAGATCCCTGACCGACAACAGGATATCGTCTGGCCCCTTCGACGGCGGCGCCGTCTGCTTGCCGAGCAGGTTCTCGACATTCACCGGCACCTCGCGCAGCGCCTTTAGCCTTTCGCCAGGCTTCAGGTCGAAATGCGGAACGGCTGCCATCAGGCCCTTCAGGTAGGGGTGACCTGGTCGGCGGAATATCGCCTCGACAGGTCCCGCTTCCATGATCTCGCCATGGTACATGACCACGACCTCGTCGGCGACGTTGGCGACCACGCCGAGGTCGTGGGTGATCAGCAACATCGCCATGTTCAGCTTGGTCTGAAGGCCGCGCAGCAAATGTAGGATTTGCGCCTGGATGGTGACGTCCAACGCCGTCGTCGGCTCGTCGGCGATCAACAGGGCGGGCCGGCAGATAAGCGCCATGGCGATCATGGCGCGCTGACGCAATCCTCCTGAAAGCTCAAAGGGATACATATCATAGGCGCGTTTGGGACTCGGAAAGCCGACAAGACCGAGCATTTCCTCGGTCCGCGCCTTGCGCTCCGCCCGAGCCATGGGGGTATGAATCTGCAAGGATTCGCTGACCTGGTTGCCGATCGTGTGCAGCGGCGACAGCGATGTCATCGGCTCCTGAAAGATCTTGCCGATGCGGCTGCCTCTCAATGCCCGGATTTCGGGTCCGTCACGTGGCATCTTCAGGATATCTTGCGTGGTGCCGGGCCTTTCAGGATCGGAGAACAGGATACGGCCGCGAACATGGGCTGATCCCGGCAGAATGCCCATCACTGCCTGGCTGAGAACCGATTTTCCGGAGCCGGACTCGCCCACAAGCGCGGTAACCTTGCCGGGCAGGACGCGAAGATTTGCGCGCCTGACGGCATGCAACGGTCCGCCGATGATGGCAAAAGAGATGCCAACATCCTCGATCCGCAGCAGATCAACACCCGAATTCATTCCACACCAGCCCCAATCTGGCAGGTTCGGAAGCGAGACTAACCTATTGCCAGCTTAGAGCAACTTGGATTCGGAACGGTCGCCAGCGGCGGAACCGGCGAGCGGACTGTCTATCTGGGGCCCTTCGGATCAGGTCGTGGCGGTTACTGGAGCTTGCTCGGGTCGCCCGCCGACAGCCGCGCGGCATCGCGGTGAAGCAACATGACCTGCTCGGCGTCCGATCTTCGGTCATAAACCGGCTCCAGCGCACCGTCTTCATCGACTGCGAGAGCACCCGACAGATCGGGTGAGAGCACCGTCAGCTTCTGCTTGATGCCAGCCAGTTCCTCGCTGCCGAGCGTCAGCCAGTTGCTGGCGCCGCAATAGCTGGCGAATTCCTTGCTGGCGAGAATGCTGTGCGGATATTTCTTGGTCAGTACCTGGAGGCGCTGGACCTCGTTTACAGCCGAGCCGAAGACGGAGAATGTGAGCCGGTCGGTAAGCCCGACATTGCCGAACATCACATTGCCGACATGTAGGCCGATACCAAATTTTATGTCGGTTAGCCCCTTTTCCTTTCTGCGCAGATTGAGATCCGTCACGCGCGCTGTGGCGCTGCGCGCTGCCGCAAGAGCAGCCTGGCAGGCGATCTCGGACTGCGAGCGATGCCTTTCGCAAGGGTAAACGGCGATGAAACCATCCCCGATGAAACTCATGATCTGCCCCCCTTTGCGATTGAAAGGTGCAGCAACGGCGTCGAAAAACTGGTTCAGCGTATCGATATAGATTTCACGGCCGGAGGTTTCGGCAAGCCTTGACGACCCGCGCATGTCGCCCATGACCAGCGCGGCCCGGATTGTATCGCCCTCGCCGCGCTTGATCTGACCGTCAAGCACGCGCCTGCCGGCGTCGCCGCCGAGATAAGTGGTCATCATGTTGTCGGCGAGCTTGGTGAGAACCGCCATCTTGGTTGCCATAGCGAGATGGTTCTGGATGCGCAGCAGCGCCGAAATCATGCTGTCGCTGAACCCTGCGGCACTGTCGGTGGACCAGGACCCCATCATGCCCTGACTGGCGTTGCCGTTGAAGGAATGCACGAAAGCCAAATAGTCGGTGACGCCTATAAGCCTGAGATCATCGAAAACAGGAAACTCCGATGGCAGCGACGGGTCGAGCCGGCGTCGCAGGTGGTCGAGCTTATTGCTGAGCAGATGATAGTATGGGCTGGTCAGGAACCTGTCGGACGGCGCGCCGGGCTCATTGCGGAAGCTTTCGATTTCTAAGCCTCGGCCGCGAACCCAGGTGAAGCCAAGCGCATCATAAAGCGGATGAAGCATCGAAAAGCTCAAATGCACCCGCTTCAACGGCAGGCCGGCAGCAGCCAGCCGTTCGCAAAAGCCTTTTACCAATGTTTCCAGGTCGTTGCCGGCAAGTACCGATTGGTTCAGCCAATCGGCTACCTTATCCATGAGAATGGTGGAAATTTCTGCTTGCGTTGTGCTCATGCTATCTCGAAACTCCTCGAAGACGAGGCATTGTCCTTTGATCCGCCCACAACACAGTCCGCCAACGACCCCAAGAAGAGATCCCCGAAGTCAATGAAGCCAGCTTTGGCAGGAAAAGCCGGCGAAGAACTTCGCAACTGGCTGTCCGTGCGGGCGAGCGACAGGCTAACTGTATCTATTTACTCGCGGCATTATGTGTCGACGCTGCCGGCCGAGTGCAACCACGATCCTGACATCGAGCAAAGAATTCGCCGGCTCAGACCGCCATCAGGCCTTTACCACCGTCTCTCGGGCTAGCCCGAGGCGGCCGAAAACATTGCGCGTGTCGACGATCAGAAGGGCGTGATCGGCGATCGCCTGATAGTCGATCGCGTCGTGGTCGGTTGCAACGACGACAGCATCGAAATCCTTCAAGGTCCCCTCGCTCAATTCGACAGACCGACGCCCCTTGATCGGCATATGCTCCCGTGTCGCCGGAATTTCTCTGACGTGCGGATCGTGGAATTCGGCCTTGCCGCCCCATTCCTCGATGAGTTCAATGAGCCGCAATGAAGGGCTCTCGCGGATGTCCGGCACATTCTTCTTATAGGCGAGCCCAATGATGAGAATGCGCGAGCGGCTGAGCGCCTTGCCGCAACGCCGGTCCAGCGCCCTGGCCAGTTCATCGACCACATGACGCGGCATAGCCGTGTTGATCTCTGCCGCCAGTTCGATGAAGCGGGTCGGCAGTTCGTATTCGCGCGCCTTCCACGTCAGGTAGAAAGGATCGATGGGGACGCAGTGCCCGCCAAGTCCGGGCCCAGGATAGAACGGCATGTAGCCGAAGGGCTTGCTCTTTGCCGCCTCGATCACCTCCCAGATGTCGATGCCCATCGCACCGAGCACGACCTTCAACTCGTTGACCAGGGCTATGTTGACCGAGCGAAAGATGTTTTCCGTCAGCTTGACCGCCTCGGCGGTCGCGGTGGTGGAAACCGGAACGACGGTCTTGACCACACCCTGGTAGAAATCCTTCACGAGCGCCGCCGCTTCAATGCCGTCGCCTGCCACGACCTTGGGGATCGTCGCGACTTCAAAGCTGCGGTTGCCGGGATCCTCGCGTTCGGGCGAGAAGCCAAGGAAGAAGTCTATCTTCGACTGCAAGCCGGTTTGTTCCAGGATGGGCTTGATCACGTCGTCGGTGGTGCCGGGATAGGTGGTCGATTCCAGCACGACCAACTGGCCGAGACGCAGATGCTTCGCGATGGTGCCTGCCGTGTTCCTGACAAAGGAGAGGTCTGGCTCGCGGTTTTTCGTCAGCGGCGTCGGAACGCAGATGACGATGACATCGCAGGCGGCCAGTTCGGTAAAATCCGCAGTGGCGCGAAACCGTCCGCTCGCCACCTCGACGGCAAGGGCAGTGGACGTCACCGCCTCGATGTAGGATTGCCCGCTGTTCAGATTCTCGACCTTCTGGGCTTCAATGTCGAAGCCGAAAACCGGGAAGCCGGCGCGTGCTACCGCGACCGCCAGCGGCAATCCGACATAACCCAGTCCGATCACCCCGACTTGCGCGGTGCGCGTCGAAATCCGGTTCAGCAGACTGTCATATGTCGATCGTGAGGCGTCCAAAAATCTGTTTTCCTCAATGTGGACAGACTGCCCGCTTCCACGGCGAGGCTCATGTGGGCCCAACAACCCCGAGGCATATTGCGGAAAATGGATCTCCGCAAGCCGTCGTCAGGCCGACACCTTCGCCTTCAGGCTTGCGGCAGCCATCGCATAACCGCCGGCGGCGCCGTCGATGAAATGAACATGATCGCGCTGCAGCGGCGAGGCGACGAGGCACGTCATCAACGCCGATTGCTGGCGGTGCAGGCCATAGGTGCAAATGCCCGCCTCTTCGGCCTGCTGCAGCCGGTGCTCGATCCGCTGCAACAAATCCGCATCTACATCGATGGTCATCTTCAAGCCGTCATCGAACTTCCGGAAATCCGAATTGCTGGCCACGTCGCGTTTGTAGATCTTCGGATCGAACCTCCCGATCGTCCAGCCATATCGATCGGTCACAGCCGCAAGCGACAACAGGAACACTATCCACAGCTTCGACAACCACCGCCTTCCCGCCGGCGCGACGGCCCGGGCCTCGAGATCGAGGCCGGCGCGCGAAAAACCGTAGGCCGGCCCGTTCACCGGCACCGGATGGCCATCACGTTCCTGTCGACCGACAAGGGCGATGATGTCGGAAGCCAGAACCTGAAAACCGCGCACATCGCGCGAGGCGCCCGGAACGGCTATGATCGAGACGATTTCGCCATGCCGGGCTTCGATCGGGCTCCAGCGGCAGGAGAGACCAGTCAGATCCGGCCGCGCGTTGGCCGGCGCAGGATCGATCAGGTAGCGCCCCGCTTTCATCTCGGCTTCCGCCCAACTGCCGCCGCCGCCGGCAAACATGGCATAGAACACCGCTTCGGAGGCCCGGAACCTCGCTACCCGAACGTCGAGGCCTTGCGCTCTTATATCCGCTATCGGCACGATTGCGGCACGCAAGGTCAGGGCCAACTCGTCCGCCACCCATCGCTGGACGGCCGCCAGGGCGTTGCGCGTGATCTCCAGCGCCGAACTCGGAAACGCCACAAGCGCGCCGTCGCCGCCGAAGACAAAGGGAAGATCTTGCCGACCCAGCGCATTGAGCAGCGCCGAAATGACGCTGGCGCCGGCCATATTCACAGTTTTATAGCGCCCGGCCCCGATCGCCTTGGTCGAGCCGACGATGTCGGCGGTGGCCAGCGCCCAGCCATCGGGGAGCGGCCGATAGTTGTCGATATCGGCAACGCTTTCGAACTCCGCGAACACCGGCAAGGAAGCGACGAACGGGTCGGACGCTGCGGCTGTTTCCATGAGCATGCAATAGCACATTCCATTGCTTGAAGGTGAAACTCGATCATGCTTCGAAATTGACTTGCGTAGGCTTTCCAATGATAGGCTCCGGCGATGCGAGTTGCCTTCTACGCGCCGCTGAAGTCGCCTAATCATGCCGTTGCCTCTGGCGACCGTCAGATGGCACGGATGTTGATCAAGGCGCTGGAGCATGGAGGGCATCGCGTCGATCTGGCATCCGAACTGCGCTCCTATCAACGCGAGCCGGAGTCGAAAAGTTTCGATGCGCTCAAGGTCGAAGCCCGAGAGGAAGTCGCGCGGCTGACAGAGCTTTGGCAGCGTGACGGCAAGCCCGACCTCTGGTTCTCCTATCATCTCTATTACAAGGCGCCCGACCTGATCGGGCCAGAGCTGGCGTCGGCCTTTGCCATCCCCTATGTGACCGCGGAAGCCTCCTATTCGAGGCGGCGCAACGTCGGTTTTTGGGCCGATATGCAAGCCTTGGTGGCGCGAGCTGTCGAACAGGCGGCGCTGAACATCTGCTTCACGCAAAGGGATCGTCGGGGACTGACAGACGCTCTTCCAGACGCCGTTTTCGGCATGCTTTCGCCCTTCATCGACACATCGGTATTCCGGGAACTGCCGGCGCGTGGTTGTCCGACGCGTCTCGTTACCGTCGCCATGATGCGACCGGGCGACAAGGTCGATAGCTATCGCATGCTCGCGCACGCCCTCGCTCCGATCGGCCACCTGCCCTGGACCATGTCGGTCGTCGGGGACGGGCCTGCCCGTGACGAGGTCAAAGCGCAATTCGCCGGCCTGCCCGCCGACCGGATCGAATGGCTTGGCGCGATCGAGCCAGCCGCCGTGCCGGATGTCCTCTACAGTGGAGGGATTTACGTCTGGCCGGGTTGCGGCGAAGCTTATGGCGTTGCCTACCTTGAAGCACAGGCCGCCGGGCTTCCGGTGGTGGCGCAGGACATCGCCGGCGTGCCGGAGGTCGTGCGGGATGGCCAGACCGGATTTCTCACCCCGCCGGGCGATGTGGCGGCGTTCACGTCTGCCATCGAAAGGCTTCTGGTCCGTGGCGAGGAAAGAACCGTCATGGCCGGCAACGCCAGACGTTTCATCCTCGAAGAACGCTCCCTCGCTACTGCAGCGGCGCGTCTTTCCGAACTTCTTGCGAAGATCGCGGTTGCATGACAGTCGATCAGATCTGGCAGCCCTTGGTGGAAGAACTGGCGTGCTGGCGACGGGCGGACCGCAAGGCGGAGTTCTGGTTGCGCGACGACGACGCTGTGGATCCGACGGCTGCGCTTGATCGGCTGCTGGAACTCACCCGCGCATTCGAGGTTCCGCTCACTCTGGCCGTCATTCCGGCGCTGACTGACGAGAGGCTTGTCGTCCGGCTTGACGAGGCGCCGCATGCCTCGGTCGCCATCCATGGCTGGGCGCACCGAAACTATGCGCCGCAGGACCAGAAAAAGCAGGAACTCGGCGCGCATCGGCCACGCCAGGCGGTGCTCGATGATATGGCTCGCGGGCTGTCGCGCCTAACCGGGCTGCACGGCGCGCGTGCCGTTCCGATGCTGGTGCCACCCTGGAACAGAATCGACGCCGGCTTGGTATCGGAGCTTGGATCGGTAGGATTTGCGGCATTGTCGGTCTTTGGGCCGCCGAAGCCGGCCTCAGTGCCGGTCATCAACAGCAATGTCGACATCATCGATTGGCATGGCACGCGCGGCTGTCGCGATCATGGGCCATTGGTTCAGGCCATCATTGCGCAATTGCAGCATGCCTTCGACGGTGGCGAACCGGTCGGCCTGCTCACCCATCATCTCGTCCACGATGAATCGGCCTGGCTTTTTCTCGAACGGCTGTTCACAGTCGCCGCACAGACTGAAGCCTGCGCATGGCTTCCGATCCGGACATTGATCGGGCGTAGCGGCGGTAGAGCAATTCCAGGAAAAGTGTGAGCGATTTTCCTCCGGAATTGCGTCAAAACAATAAGATAGAGCAAAATAGCTCAGCGCTTTTTGTGCAATGAGACTGGAAATTTGAGCGTCTGGCCGTCCCGCGCGGCAAAAGCGCCGGCAAACCTGGCTTTGGCCAGTTTCTCGATCTCGTCCAATTGGTCGTCGGTGCGTGTCGGATCGTGGTGGAACAGCCCAAGCCCTCGGGCACCGGCTGCCTCACAGAGTTTGACGCCCTGCTGCCATGTCGAGTGCCCGTTGCCACGGCGGTCTTCCATTTCGTCCTCGGTGTAGGTGCAATCGTAGATGACGAGGTCGGCGTCTTCGATCAGGTCGAGCACCGCCTGATCGAGCTTACCCGGCTCGTGCTCAGTGTCTGTGATCACCGCCACGACGCGGCCGCCCCATTCGACGCGGTAACCTATGCAGCCTCCCGGATGGTTGAGACTGCCGGTCCGGACGACCACTCCTTCGCGCGGCCTTAGAACGTCTCCGGATACGAAATCGCGGCAGTCGATGCTTGCCTTGCAGATGTCGAGCTTGGCCGGAAACCACGGCGGCCGCATGAATTCATCGACCATCTGACGGGTCGTCATGCGTCCCGCAAGATGGCCGGACCAAAGCCTGACCTTGACGCTCCGGTCATAGATCGGTTTGAAAGCCGGCAGCCCGATGATGTGATCGTAATGGCAATGGGTGAAAAACAGCTCGAAATCGGTCACGCCCGAGGCCCGAAACGCTCTGCCGGCAAGCCCTAGGCCAGAGCCGGCGTCGAACAGAAGCATATGCTTGCCGCATCGCATCTCAATGCAGCTCGTGTTGCCGCCATAGCGAGAGAATTCTGGTCCCGATACCGAAATGCTGCCGCGCACGCCCCAAAACCTGACCAGGAAATCCATGCTGCTCCTTCGCCCGTCGTGGCCAAACAACTGCTGCTAGGCGTTTCGTGCGTCGATCAGGTCCGCGGTCGTATGGCTTAGACGATCGGCAAGAACCCGCAATATCTCGATGGTCATCTCCGGGAACTCCTTCATAAGCCTCAGGAAATGATCCTTGCTGATTTTCAAGGCTTCCAGCGGACTTGCCGCTCTGACGGTGGCAGTGCGGGAGCTGTTGCACAAGATGGCGATCTCGCCAACGATCGAATTTGGCGCCAGTTCGGCAACTTTTATCGGCCCGCTGTCGGAATCGACCAGAACATCCGCACTGCCTGAAAGGATGACATAGGCGGCGTCTCCCTCGTCGCCCTGCCGGAAAAGGATCTGGCCGGCGCTGTAGCTCACACGATCGGATGTGAACGCAAGCAGCTTGAGCTTTGTCGGTTCGATGCCGGAGAACAAGGGAACGCGTTGCAGCATTCCAACTTCATCCTTGAGCAGCATTGTCGCAAACCTTCTCAAAATTCGCGTTTGCCAGGCGCCGTATCCCGAGGCCTTGCAGCCAATTCCCACCGACAGAACGATCCCATCTCAATGCCCGTTGATCTAAGACAGCAGTTCCTTGAAGATACCCTTCCCTGCCAAAAGTGTCTCGAGCGTTCCGTCTTCCACCAATTTACCCGAGTCGAAGACGATAACGCGGTCGAACATCATCCCCATTGCCGGATTCGTCACGACCCACACAATTGCCGGCGAATGGCCGTCGCACCTGGCTTCGTCGAGCACGTTTCGCAGCACCTTGTCCTGCGCACGCTGGTCGAGCGCCGATAGCGGCCGGTTGAGAATGAGAAAATCGGGACGCTTGAGCAGGGCCCGGGCAACATCGAGCTTCTGCCGCTGTCCAGCGGTCAGCCGCCTGCCGCCGGCGCCGACGTTGAAGTCCAGGCCAACATCCAGAAGTTCGGCATAAAGCCCCAGTTCGTCGAGAATGTCATAGACGATCGAGCGTATGCGATCCGGCGCGTCGGGATGGTTGTTGCCCACACGCCCGAACAGGACATTATCCATGACGCTGGCCGCCGCGATGTATTTGGCAGGATCATAACGTTCGATCGCATTTTGCAGTTCGGACGGCAGGGTTTCATAGAACCGGTTGCGTGCAGCGACGATCTTGCTCATCAGATCCTCGCTCAGCAGACCGAAGCGGTGCCGGGGCTCGATATAGGCAAAGCTCAGTGTAACGATCATGGCGCGATCGTTCTCCGAAACTGCCTCATAGGGCCGGTTCTTGAGCCGTTGCAACAAGGTTTCGTAGGCGGGTATCTCTTCGGCGCTCATGAAGGCGAGCTGCTGGAAGAACTGGTGATCGGGCGGCAGGTCGGCAAACAGCTCGATCGCCTGTTCGGCGATCTCCATGCCCATCTCGAAAAGCGTGCGGTCGAGGCCGGCTTGCCTCAGCACAGACGCAAAATAGGGATTGGCCGCTAGCGCCTTGTCGGCCAGTTCGGGGCCGGCGGCGGCGCCGAAGAGCAGGTTTTGGCCGATCGATGCTTCCTTGTTGTAGGCGCCTGGTTCGAAAGGAACCACCAGTCCGCTCAGCCCTTCCTGTTCCAGCCGGGTTCGAAGCGCCGCACGCAGTTCGACGATGCGCCTGGCGAGTTCCGTGTGACGCGTCAGGTCAGCCGAGGAGCGCAAGCCAAGATCCAGAATGTCGCGCGACAGAAGAACCGCGTCGAGCACCCGGCGCACCGCCTCAAAAAGGTCGTGCGGGCCGGTGGCGCCGGCGGAAGCATAGTCGATCCAGTCGCTCCGGATATCGAGGTCCGAATTGCCCGACCGCCGCGCCTCGTGAATGTTCCAGCGCTGCTGGTCTGCCGCAGCACCCTCATAAGGCACTGATGTCAGCGGCGCATGCTTCAACCCGTAGAGCAGGTTATCGCGGAGGCTTGCATGGAACAGGAAAACATCCGACGAGGCGTAGGACATGCGCCGGCCGGTCACCGCTTCGGGAAGTTCAAGCAGGTCGTCGGCGCCCGAAGCGATCTTTCCGCTGTCCGGCCAGTTCAGCCGCGCGAAGGCTTCCGCAAGCGCCTCCGCTCCACCTGTTGCGGTGCTGACCAGCGCCACCGTCTCACCCGGCTTGACCTGGAGCGAGATCCGGTCGAGGAGCATTCCACCGCCATCGTCCGCTATGGACAGATTGATCGCCGACAGCGGGTTGGTCATCGGACCGGGAGCATCGATCGTCAACGCCCCAATTCTTGGCGCAATGAGACCCTCGACGGTGAATTGCTCAACGACCTGCTGGTATTTGACCTGGACATCCTGGCGAGCCTGATCCCAGTCGATCAGTTCCTTCATCGGTCCGGGCAGGTCCTTGTAGGCGCTGATCACGGCCACCAGCTGGCCGACGTCCAGCCGCCCCCGGATGACCAGGTAGCCACCGATCATGTAGAACAGAAAGGGCGTGAGCTGCGCCAGGAAATTGTTGAGGAACTTCACCATGAATTTCCATTGGTAAAGATCGAAGCGGATCTTGAAAATGAGGCCGAGCCGAGCAGCTATGTCGGCGCGCTCGTAGTTTGATGTGTCGTGGACGTGAACCGCGCCGATGCCGTCGACGATTTCGCCGACCCGGCCCGAGAGCGCGCGCGCCGTCAACTGCCGTTCGCGCCCGAGCACGATCAGCCGCCGCCGCATGCGCGGGATGAGGACGATCTGGATCACCACGATCACGACCGCAATCGTTCCGAGCCAGAAGTTTTGCACCATGATGAACAGCATGGCCGTCAGCGCCTGACCGCCGAGCAGCACCGGCTGCAGGAAGGCATCGCCGATGAAGCCCCCCAGCGGCTCCACCTCGTCCTTCACCATGGTCGCCACTTCGGCGGATTTCACGCGTTTGAAGTAAATCGGCGGAAACCGCAGCACGCGATCGATCAGATCGAAACGGATACGCCGCAGCATGCGCTCGCCAAGTCGGCCTTTGTATGTGTTGATGTAGAGTTTGAACAGGCCGTTGATGATGACTAGCAAAAGGAAAACAATACTCAGCGCAAACAGCGTCTCCGTGCGGTCGAGCTGAAAGCCGGAGAAGAACTGCACCTCACCAATGAATGGCAGGTCATAGTGCAGCCTCATGAACGGCTGGGTCGCACCGGGTTCTCCGAAACCCTTACCTTGGATGGGGCCGTTGACGATCAGCTTCGGCAGATCGAAGGATATGAAATACGGGATCATCGAAAGCACGACGATCATCAATATCCAGACCTGCTGCTTCTTGGTGTGCGTCCAGATATAGCGGGCTAAACTGGGTTCCATCCGACCGTGGACCGTTCAATTGCAAGGCTGCAGGACATAGAAGCACCTGCTGGCTAATGGCGCATCGGCAATTTCTTCGTCGCCAACGACATGCTTCGAGCCACAGTGCACCGTGATTGTCCTGCGCTCAACGATGAAAGGACGCTGCGAGGCGGCGCGATCCAGTTCAGGCGCATGGTCGATGACCGCAACACGGGCATTGTTGATTAGCGAAGAAAGCAGCTGGCCAAACGATTGACGGCTGCCGTGGCGTTTTGGCGAACGGCCGCCACAGCTGCGCTGCTGATGCTGGCGCATGAACGCCGATGGTCCGGACTGATGCGACAGCCCCTCTCCGGCACGGGGCAATGGCGAAGCGGCGTGCAGCATGATCAACGTCCGCGAACCAACCAGCCTTGCCGGGGCAAGATTGCGTTGTGTCGCCCGAAATCCCAACCTACAAGACGAGTATGATGGATGTCACGCAACCACGCAATGCGGGCATGGACGGGCACGAACAGGCCTTGGACCTCACGCGGGGAATTGCCGCCTATGTCAACCACCCTCTCGTGGCAGGGCTGTCGCGCGTCATCGCGAGGCATCCGCAGGCCGATATCGCCAACGCCTTCAACCACAAGCAGGTCGCCTGCAAGATGTGGGCACTCGACAAGCTGTTCGATAGCTGCGGCGGCCGGTTCGGGCGCATATGGGTTCTGGGTGGATGGTACGGCGTATTGCCGGCAATGCTTTTCAACGATGCTCGCTTCGACATCGGAGCGATTGATAGCATCGACATCGATCCTGAAGTCGCGCCGGTCGCCCGGACCCTCAACCGGGATGCCGTTGACCGGTTCCGCGCGCTGACGGCAGATATGTACGCCGTTGACTATGCGGCCGCGCAGCCCGACCTGGTGGTCAATACGAGCTGCGAACACATAGTCGATCTGCGCGCCTGGCTTGCCCTGCTTCCGCGGGGCACGAATGTATTGCTGCAATCGAACGATTATTTCAGCGAGCCGACCCACATCAACTGCGTGGCTTCACTGGCAGCCTTCGAAGCAATGGCGGCCCTACGGGAGGTGCGGTTCTCGGGCGAACTGCCGACAAAAAATTATACGCGCTTCATGCTGATTGGAACTGTTTAACGCATTTCGCTCGAAAGAAGCGTGACGGCTGTCGAATAACGACGTCGCGCGAATCTCACCGGGGCGACGCGCGTTAGCTAGAGTTCCGTTTTCAGGGACCATGTTCGATGTCGCTCGCGCAGGATTTGGGCCGAGCGACGCGCGCCTTCCAGATCGAGACGATGCGCGGACGGCCTCGGTCCAGCAAGCGCCTGTTCGATCGCTCGCGCCAAACCTTCAGGCGTTAGGTCCTTTTCCGTCAGCACCGTTGCAAGACCCATTTCTTCGAGCATCAGGGCGCGAACCGTCTGTTCGGTTTCCGCACCCGCCGCAAATGGAACGAGTAGGGAGCGACAACCCGCGCGAAGCACGTCGCAGACCGTGTTGTAACCCGCCTGCGAGACTGACAGACGGGCGCCGGTCAGCAAGCTGGCGAAATCCTCGCGGAACCGGAAGATCGACAGGCCCGGCGTGGCATCGCGTGCGATCGCGTCGACCTCGCCTTTCGGCAGGTTTGGACCGGTGATCAAACACCATTTCCAAGCGCCGTTGGCATTCCGCGCCGCTGCGACAGTGGCACTGACGAGGCTCTTTCCGGCAGCCCCGCCGCCAACCGACACCAGAACGTCGAAGCGCTCGGAGACCGCGGGCGGTGGCGGCGCGGCAACGAGCCCAGTGTAGGCAACCTTGGCCCTGATCGCCCCAGCCAGTGGAAAGGTCTTGTCGATGGTCGCGAAAGCCGGATCGCCGTGGACCATGACAAGGTCGAAATGCCTGTTGATGAGATCGACCGTTTCCTCGTTTCGGCCCGGCTTGACGCGCTCCTGAAGGATATCACGGACGGACGTCGCCAGCAGCGGTCTGGGTGATGTCGCGTCGATGGCCTCGATCAGCGGCAGGAGTTCGAAACGCATCTGCCGGCGTCCAAATGGAAACGCCTCGACAATGACGATATCGGGCCCGCAATCCCGATAGGCCTGCAACAGCATCTCCGAACGCCATCTCCTGAAAGCATCGTCGATGGGTTTGCCCTGCAGGTCGACAAGTCCGGAAAATCCTTCATCGCCGGAGGTGACGGGAGGCAGAGATACAGATTTGACGCCCGATCCTGGAAACCCCGCGATCGGCGCGCCGCCCGTCACCACGGTTACGTCAAACCCGTCATCGACCAGAGCCGCCGCAATGCGGCTGGCGCGCGCAAGATGGCCGATACCCAGGAGGTGCTGGACATAGAAGAAGGCGCGCAGTCGCTTCATTCGGCGGCCCGCCACTCCCGCTCGAACAGTTCCTTGAGCTGCCCAATGCTTGTCAGATGATCGAAATTGGCGCGCACGCGCCACTCTGCAGCGTCACCGAGGCGGGCGCGCAGCACGGGATCACGGATAAGGCGCTCCAGCGCCTGTGCCAGGGCAATTGGGTTTTCTGTCGGGACCAGCAGCCCGGTTTCATCCGCAGATAAAAGCTCCGGCACGCCGGAAATATCGGTCGACACGCAGGCAAGCCGCTGGCTGGCCGCCTCAACCAGAACATTCGGCAGACCGTCCCGGTCGCCGTTTGCGGTGATCCTGCAGGCCAGGGCGAAGATGTCGGCGCGGCGGTAGTGCTCAAGCACCTCCTCCTGAGCAAGCGCGCCTCTCCAAGAGACGCGACCATCCAGGCCGAGCTTTTGCGCCAGCGCCTTGAGCCGTTCCAGTTCCTCGCCGCCGCCGATATGCTCGAAACGCCACGCCAAATCACCAGGCAGGAGGGCAAGAGCCTCCAGCAAGGTATCGTAACCTTTCTTTTCAACGGCGCGCCCGACACTCAGAACGATAACCGGTTCGTCCGGTGCCGAGCCGTCATGCTGTTTCCGCGCCTCGCGGAAGCTGCCGAAGCGATCAAGGTCGAGCCCATGATAGCTCAGATGCAAAGACGAGTTGCCGTTAGCGAGTTTTTTCAGACGGTCGAAGCCGGTTTTCGTGCAAGTGACCGTCCAGCGGGCCGAGGAAAGCTTGCCGGCGAGATCCCAGTCAGGCGAAGTCCAGATGTCCTTGGCATGGGCCGAGCAGCTCCAGGGCAGACCGCGAAGCTGGCTGGCATAGCGTGTCACCGATGCCGGTGTGTGCGCGAAATGCGCATGCAGCCAGCCCACATCTTCCGGCCATTCGGCCGCCAACACGAGCGCTTGCCCGAAGCGGCGTACGCGATTGCGCGTAAAGTCGCGAGGGATGTCGGTAGCCAGCGATCCGAACGCGCGCCAGAAGCCTGGCCGCAGCAGACAAGCAAACAGCGAGCGAGCCACCCGCATCGGTTCTTCATGCAGATATTCCGGCAGATAATGGACGGGCGCTTTGATCTCGTTATGCACCGGATGGCGTTTTGTGTCGGTCGGCCGTCTCAGCGCGACGAGTATCAGGTCGAACCCCGCTCGCTCCAACCCGAGCAGCTCCTGCGCGATGAAGGTTTCCGACAGCCGCGGATAACCCTTCAGAACCACGACGATCTTGCGAGGTTGCAACTCAGTTGATGCCTTCAATGACCGAAAGGTGATGGCCGGCACGCCGGTCGAGCAGTTCCGCGACGATTGCGGAAATATGAGGCAGCCCTTCCAGCCTCAGGTGCGGATTGCTCTGCGATGGGCGGGGCCGATCCGGCAGCACCTTCAGTGTATCGGCAAACCGCTGGGAATCCTCAGCTTCTTCCGGGGAAAGCATCTTGATGAGACCGAGTTCGGCTGCTCGCCGTGCGCGGATCAGTTGCTCCTCGCGCGGCTTGACGCGGGGCACGATCAGCGCCGGCTTGTCGAAAGACAGTATCTCGCAATAGGTGTTGTAACCGCCCATCGCCACTACCGCCTTGGCGCCGGCAATCAGCTCTTCCATGCGGTTGTCGAATTCGATGATCTTGATATACGGGATTTTGGACCCCTTCTTAAGAAACTTGTTGCGCTTGCGCGCCGGCATGTAGGGCCCAAGCACGATCAGCGCCCTATGCTGCAATTGCGGATCCTGCTGATAGGCATCGATAACGTTGTGGATCAGATCGGCGCCGTCGCCGCCGCCACCGGTCGTAACGAGGATATAGTCGCCCTCGGGGCGGTGGCCGGGCAACTCGTTCTTCTGCAGGCTCCGTTGCAGGAAACCGACGAACTTCATCTTTGCCCTGATAGCCGGCGGCACATCCAGGCCGGTCAACGGATCGTAAAAATCCGGCGGACCGTAGGCCCAGACCTTGTCGTAGAACAGGCCTATCTTGCGCATCACATCCCTGCGTTCCCACTCTGCTTCCAGCAGATGCGGCGCATCCATCACCTCGCGCAGGCCAAGCACCAGCGTAGTGCCTCGCGTCTTGAGGTAGGACAGCGTGTCCTCGATCTCACCGCGCAGCCCGAGCGGTTCCTTGTCGACGATGAAGATATCCGGCCGAAACGTCTCGGCTGTGTGGCGAATGATCGACTGGCGCATTCTTAGCGTCTCATGCAGATCGATATCCTTTTCCAGCGAGGTGTATTCGCCGTTGCGCAACTTGATGACGCTCGGGATCTTCACGAAGTCGACGCGGGCGCGGTAGTCGAAGGCGCCGGCGATAGGCGCGCCCGAAATGATAAGCACCTGAAGTCCGTGGAAATCCTCGACCAGGGAATGCGCGATCGTGCGGCAGCGCTGCAAGTGGCCGAGCCCGAACGTGTCGTGGCTGTACATGAGAATTCGAGCATCTTGTACGTGCTGGGTCATTGTCGAACCTCTTTAGAATTCTCGCCTGAGGACCGCGGGCCCCCGCAGGATTCGAACCCATTTCTCGCGGGTCTATCGACCTGTTTTGAACATGAGGGAGCAATTTTTTCAAATTATATTACCCAAGAGGGTTCATATGCTGAGCAGCGTCTGCTCAGCTGCTATGCACATTGGATGCGATGCCCAGCCTATTTGCCTTGTCGGCCTCGTGCGCTGCAGATAGATCACGGCGGATACATGCACTTGTATCGAGACGGGTCGCGGGCTGGCCGATTGCTTGCTTTCAGAAAAGCGGCCAGGGCGATGGCGCTCCTCCCTCGTGGCCGACGCGGCTAAACTGCCCAAGAATGGGCTGAAGATCTTCAAAGACAGCGCGCCGACACAAACCATGATCGATGCCCCAGATGCGGGCGCTCTCGCGCCGCCCACGCAGAACATCGCCTTGTCCCTCAGCCAGACGAATTCAGTAACAGCATTGGCGTTATCCCACCTCCGACCCGATGAGCGAGGGGGCAACCCGCGCGGCCCACCCAAGCGCAGGACCTAACGTCGACGATTGTGCCTTCGAGCGTCGCCCAAGCGAAAGAGCCATATCCTACTCAAATTGAGGTATGACTCCGCGGGGACAGCCTTTCAAGCATGTGCTAATAAAGTCGTTTCGGGGAGGATGCCATGCCGTCCTTGAGGTGGGCTGCAGTTGTCGCGCTTGCCGCGAATCTCATCAATGCGACACCGACCATAGCCGCCGAAGCAGTGGGCCGGGCAGTCGTGATCAAGACTGCCGTTACCGGCGCAACCGGACCACTGGTGGTCAGCGCACCCGTTCATCGGGACGAACGAATCAGGACATCCAATACCGGGCTTGGCCAATTCGTGTTCCGGGATGGCACCAAGCTGGCGGTGGGGTGGGGTTCTTCCGTCGTCCTCGACAAATACGTCTTCAACGATGATAATTCGGTGAAGAAGCTCACCATCCGCGCTGCCAAGGGAACGTTTCGCTGGATAAGCGGGAACTCGCCTTCGTCCGCCTACCAGATTGTGACGCCCGCAGGCACAATAGGCGTGCGGGGAACAGCATTCGATGTCCACATCGCGCCCAACGGCAAAACCGCCGTCGTGCTGCTGAAGGGGTCGGCCCGATTCTGCAGCGGCGGCGGATGCAGGGAACTGAAGCGGCGCTGCGATTGCGTGGTCGCGACGCCGTCAGGCGCGATGTCCGACGTTATCAAGGTCAATCGATCTGTGCTCACCACACTCGGCACCTCGCGGGCATTGCCGTTTCTGACCGGCAATCAGCAGCTCTCGGGAGGCTTTGACGCAATCGGCGGAAATTGCGGGCTTACGGCTGCCATTCAGCAGGAGCATACGGCGCGGCCGGAGCGGCGCAACTCACCGGCACCACCCAGTCCGGGCACCCCCGATCCGCCGAGCCCGCCGCGGGGCGACAAAGATGACGGCAACAACGGCCATGGAAATGATCCGGGCAAGCACGATCCCAGCAATCCCGGAAAATCCAAGGGTCCTGGCAAAAAGTAGCGGCAGGGGTGGCCGGCAGTGGCAAGAGCAGCGGATAGCCGCTCTTTTTCTCGGCGCGTCCGTATCCGACTTCGCCAACCGGTCTGGGCCAACTCGCCCCTACGTCGGGGTGGACGAAATTGTTGCCCTTGAACACCACCGAGTCGAGCGGTCGACCGCCCTACATCAATGAAGGTCAGGAGCCGGAGCCGAATTGTTGCTCCGCATAGCCGGCATTCGCTTCCATCGCCGCTCCCGCCCGCTTGCCAACAAAATCATCCGCTCTGCGCGAGATCCGGCCATAGAATTCCTGCAACCCTGTCGGCAGGCCCGCAGCCTTGGCTTTGGCCGCCGCGATCATCTTTCGGGTGCCTGGCAAGCGCGATTGCAACGCCTCCACGAGCTTGCCGTGGAGAAGCCGCAATTCGGCAAAATCCGGCGACGACCCAACGTTTTCATCGCCTACGACGGCATTGATTCTGGTCCTCGTGCTCTTTCCCTTGAGTTCCAGCGATCCCGCGTCGAGCAAGGCCCAGCCTTGCAGCGATCTTACTGTGTCGTCGGACGCGAGGATATCGAAACTCACCGTCTTGCACGTTGTCTCGATACGCGCTGCGATGTTCACCGCGTCGCCAACGGCCGAATAGTTGAAACGCGACTCCGCGCCCATATTTCCGACACAGGCGACGCCGGTATGGATTCCGATACCGATGCGAACCGTCTGCCCGGCCCCGAATCCGAATGCATCGCTTTCGTTGAGGCGGGCAATCGTCTCGCGCATCGCCAATGCCGCGCGAGCGGCTTTGCGGGGATGATCGGTGACGTCGACCGGGGCATTCCAAAAGGCCATGATCGAATCGCCGATGAACTTGTCGAGCGTGCCTTCATTGGCGGTGACATGACGGCTGAGCGCGTCGAGAAGCGTGTTCAAAAACCGCACGACGGCGGTGGGCGGCAGTCTTTCGCTGATCTCCGTGAAGTTTCGCACATCGACAAACATCACGGTCAGCTCTCGGTCGTCGCCGCCAAGACGAAGCGCGTCGCGCGTGTGCTCGATCCGGTAGAGAAGCGATGGCGACAAATACTGACCGAAGGCCCGCCGGATCGCGCGCCGCTCTCGATCAGTCACCAGGAAGCGGAAAGAGGTTGTCGCGAAATGCGTGATCGTGCCCATGAGGATCGGCGCAAACGGGTCGAACAGCAGTCCCGCAAGCGAAAAGGCAAACCATGATGCGACGAGCGCCAGTCCCGTGATCGCAAGGCCGCAGGCGAGCGCAATCACGGGGCTTACGAAAATCGTCAGAATCACCAGGAGGCTGCCGAGCATCGCGATCGACGCGATTTCCAGCCCGTTTGCCCAATCAGGCCGAGACAGATAGTGGCCGGACAGCACCTGTTCAACGATCTGCGCGTGGATCGAGACGCCCGGCACGTTCTCACCGAGCGCGGTGACACGAATGTCCTGCAGCCCGGCGGCCGAAGTGCCGACAAACACGATGCTGCCTTCGATCGCGGCCCTCGTTTCGGACGAGACGCCGCCGGGTGCAAGCACGTCCTTCGCCGAAACATAACGCTCGGCCCTGTCGGGACTGACATAGAGCCAGAGTTCGCCGGCCGAGGTCACCGGGATAACGAAGTCGCCGATCTTGACGGAGGTCATTATGCCCTGCCGATCCGGCGCGCCGGCAATGAGGTAGGTGGAGGCCCCCTGCGCTACTCTTATGGCTTCGAGGGCAAGATCCGGATAAAGCTGCTCGCCATCAGTCAGAAAGAGTGGGGCTGTCCTCACCACAGCGGTCGATCTGCCGGGATTGAGGCTGATGTGTCCGATGCCGGCTGAATTGGCCTCAAGCTGCGGCCGCAGCGGCGTGGCTGCCTTGATAGGCGGAGGAGCAGCGATCGGGCTCTCGCCCATAAAGGCAATGCCAGCCTTGATTTGCGGCCGATAGTTCCCTTCGTTGGAGATGCCGTAGCCCAGGATAACTGGCTTGCCGGCGATCGACCCGGCGAAGATCTCGTCATTGTCGGGCAGGCGGTCGAGCAGGGCCGGATCGATGCCCGGCACGTCGCGGAGGACAGTGCGAGGCGACAGACGGTCGGGCTCGGCGAAAAGAATGTCGAATGCGATGGCCGCCGCACCAAGCTCCGTCAGCTTTTCGACCAGGGCCGCCATGCGATCCCTGGGCCACGGCCACTGCCCGAACTGCTGCAATGAGGCCTCGTCGATGTCCACCACGCGGACGGGCATCGACTCGAAGCGGCGAGGTGCCAGCCTCTGATACTGGTCGAACGTCGCTTCGCGGGCGAGTCTCAACGGCTGCGGGTCGCTCGCCCGGACAATGGTAAGCGCTGCGACCAGCGACAGACCCAGGATGACGCCGGCCAACTGGGCGCGTGTCATGACATCTGCACCAGTAACTGTGCCGCGTATCCTGCCTGCATGGCCCCGCTCCGGGAGGCAGCTTTCGAGCCTCGAAGCTAGGCTGCATTGTTCCCGGCAAATGTGCAATCGCCAACCCTTACGCCCAACGGAGCAGCGCGGGCCGTGCGCTGGCGATTTGCGTAGCGACGAAGTTCTCAATCGGCTCCAGCGCTAGACAGTCGAGGAGCAAGAGCGCTAGCGGAGGCCGCCGGCCATTTTCTCGCTCTCCGGCAAGTTTCGCAACCACAGCATAGCGGCCGCCCCAAGAAGCGGACCCGGCACCAGCAGCAGGAAGGCCCAGCGCCAGCCACCGATGAAGTCGGCGAAGCGCGGCGTCAGCCAGATGGCGAGCACCGTCAGCGCAAAGCCGGCGCCAAGCTGCACCGACAGCGCCGTGCCGACGAAGCGGCGATCGCCGAGCTCGGTCACTGCGGCTGAGAATTGCGCCGAATCGCCGATCACCGAAATACCCCAGACGACGGCGACCAGCATGAAGAGCCAAAGCGGCCCGGCAAACAGGAAGCCCATCAGCAGCGCACAGCTTCCCGAGACGATCATCATGCCGGCGGTGGTCGCGGTTCTGCCGATGCGGTCCGACAGATAGCCGCCCAACAGGCAGCCAATGATGCCGGAGGCGACGACGAAGAAGGTCGAAAGCGAGGCGGCAGCGGCCGATCCGATCGCCTGCGCCTCGAATGCCGAGCGCGTATAGGCAAGCAGCCACGCCCACATGGCGTAGAGTTCCCACATATGGCCGAGATAGCCGAGATTGGCCAGGAGCAGCGGCCGCTCGCGAAACACCTGCCCGATGCGCGATGGCTCGAACACCGCCTTGCCGAAAGGATAGGGCCCCTCCCTTGCGAACAAGAGAAACAGGAGCGCGCCGACCGTCGTTGCTAGACTGGCGGCCGCGACCACCGGCCGCCAGTCGAGCGCGGTCAGGACAGCGCGAAAAAGATGCGGCAGCGCCGAGCCGATGGTGAGCGCGCCTATGACTGCGCCGAGCGCCAGCCCCCGGTCGCGCGTGAACCAGGTGGCGACGAGCTTCAGCGCCGGCGGATAGACGCCGGCAAGTGCTGCGCCGGTGACAATACGCGCGGCGATCACGCCGCCCGGCCCGAGATGAAACAGCAGGCTCGCATTGGCGAGCGCGGCGACAAAAGCGGCGGCCGCCATCAGCCGGCTGAGCCGCACCAAATCGGGAAGGTTGACCAGGCTCGCCCCCAGCGCACCGATCACGAAGCCGACCTGAACGCCGTTGGTCAGCCAGGCCTCCCCGCCGGCGCCGAGCGCGAGCTCCTGCCTCAGTTCGGGCAGGATGGCGGTCGCCGAAAACCAGGTGGTCAGCGACAGAACGACCGCCAGGCAAAGCAGCGACAGCACGCGCCAGCGGCCGCTGTCGGCGGCCATGCCAAGCGGGCTGCCGCTCACCGCGCTCATGCGCCTTGCAGCGGGACGGTCAACACGGTCGCCGCGCCGGTGGGACAAAGCTCCCCTGGCCGTTGCGTAGGCTGGTCTCGATCTTGCAGATCGGCTTGTCGGGGCGCAACTTCTTGACCTCCACGCGTCCGATGATCGCCTACTCAACGCCGACCGCCTTGACGAACTTCCATGCGATTTCGAGAAAGACGGTCCCGGGCCCGGGCAAATCCTCCGCGACCAGGGCATTGAGAATACCAGAACTGACGCCGCCGTGGAGGATCGGCTTGCCGAACACCGATTCTCGGCCAGCGCGGTCATTATGCAGCGAATTGCGCTCGCCGGTAATGTGGGTGGAGAGTTTCGATTCTATGCCAGCCCGAACCGTTCGACGGCCCGCATGATGCCGCGCAGTTCGGCGAGGCCCTTCAGCCTGCCGATCAGCGAATAACCGGGATTGATCCTGGTCTTGCCGATGTCGTCGGCGAGCAGATGTCCGTGATCGGGTCGCATCGGAATGCGCCAGTCGGCGCGGCCTTCCTTTCGACGGCGCGCTTCCTCCTGCATCAGGGCGAGGATGACATGCGCCATGTCGGTGCCGCCCTCGAGATGCTCGGCCTCATAGAAGGAGCCGTCATCCTCGATGGTGACGTTGCGCAGATGGACGAAATGGATGCGGCCCGCGAACTCCTTGACCATGGCGACGATGTCGTTGTCGGCGCGCGTGCCGTAGGAGCCGGTGCAGAATGTCAGCCCGTTTGCCGGGCTGTCCACGGCATTGAGGATGAATCGCGCATCGTCAGCTGTCGAAACGATGCGCGGCAGGCCGTAGAGCGAGAAGGGCGGATCGTCGGGATGGATGCACATGCGCACCCCTTCCTGTTCGGCGACCGGAATAATCTCGCGCAGGAACCAGGCGAGATTGTCGCGCAATTCCCTTGGCCCAATCGAATCGTACTCGGCCAAGGCCTCGCGAAAACTGTCCCGGTTGTAGCTGCGCTCGGTGGCGGGCAGTCCGGCGATAAGGTTACGCTCGATCCGGTCGATTTTCTCGTCGCTGAGCTCTTTCAATCGCGCTTCCGCTTCGGCGATGCGCGCGGCGCTGTAGCCGGCCTCGGCATTCCGTCGCTTCAGCACGAACAGGTCGTAGGCCGCGAAATCGATCGCGTCGAAACGCAATGCATAACCCGTCGTCGGAAGGCGATACGCCAGATCGGTGCGGGTCCAGTCGACCACAGGCATGAAATTGTAGCAGATCGTCGCGATGCCGGCCTTCGCCAGCGCTCGGATCGTATCCTTGTAAAAGCCGACATAGCGCAGCCGTTCCGGCGAGCCGATCTTGATCGAGTTGTGGACGGGGATGCTCTCGACGACCGACCAGGTCAGCCCCGCCGCCTCGATGATCCGCTTGCGCTCCAGGATGTTTTCCAGCGGCCAGGCGCGCCCGTCATAGATGTCGTGCAGCGCCGAGACGATTCCGGTCGCCCCGGCCTGCTTGACGTGATCCAGCGTCACCGGATCGTCCGGGCCATACCAACGCCAGCACTGCTCCATTTTCTGCCTTCCTTTGAGAGGGAGCGGCAAGTTATTGTTGGACCACGATGAGAGTCAATGACAATTTGGGCTTTATCGGACGCCCTAATGGCCGACAGTAGCCCGGCAAACTGATCGAGACCGCATCCAACTCGATTGTTTTCCCGGAATCTTGCGATATTCTGGTCCAACAATTTGGGAGATCGTCATTGGAAAATTCTCAGGCCGTGCGCGAGAGCGTCGCCCGCCGGCACCCCGGCGGCAGTTCGGCGGTCGATGCCGCGGCCGGGCGGATCCTCGATCTCATCCGCTCGCGGCAGCTGAATGTCGGCGACGTGCTGCCGACAGAGCGCGAGCTCAGCGAGATCACCGGCGCCAGTCGCAACACTGTGCGCGAGGCTTTGCGCGCTATCCGGACCTACGGGCTGATCGAACCGAAACCCCGCGTCGGGGCGGTGCTCGCCGACGGGCATAGCATCGCCATCCAGAATTTCTTTGCCGCGCATATGGATGTCTCGCGCTCCTCCTTCGCCGACATTCAGGGCTTCAGGCGCATCATCGAAGTCGGCATCGGCGACCACATCGTGCTCAACGCCACCAACGAGCAGATCGAAGCGCTCGACGCGGTCAACGCGCGGATCGTCGAGAGCCGCTCGATCCAAGAGGCCGCCGAGAATGATTTCGACTTCCACATGGCGTTGATCGGGCTGGCGGACAACCGCATGCTGTCGGACATGTATTCCTTCCTTTCCCCGGTGATCCTGCGGATCATGACCATCGGCAAGGAGATGCGCCCGGTCCTGGCCGACACCCGCGCCGCGCATGGCGAGATCGTCGCCGCCCTGCGCGCGCGCGACAGAGTGGCCTACGCCTACCTGATGAGCCGCCATCTGGATTTCGCCCTGCGATTCCTGCCGGAAGAGCCGGGTTCCGACACGTGACTGAAGGAGTTCCCGCAATGAAGGATTTTGTTGGCAAGGTCGCCCTGGTGACGGGGACGACGGGAATCGGTCTGGCAACCGCCAGGCGCCTCGCCGCAGGGGGTGCTGCGATCATCGCCTGCGGCATCGACCGCTCGGCCAATGCGGCAATGAGAGCGGAGCTGGAAAGCTCCGAAGCCGGCGCGCTGGTCGTCGACACCGACGTCTCCGTGGCGGACCAGGTCCGCGATGCCGTCGCTGCCGGGGTGGCACGGTTCTGCGGCCTCGACGTGATCGTCAATTCGGCGGCCGTCCATCCCTACGGAACCGCGACCACGACTGACTGGGAAACATGGAACAAGGCCATGACGGTCAATGTCGGCTCGATCTACCTGACGGCGCATTTCGGCATCCCCGAAATGATCCGCCGCGGGGGCGGCGCCATCGTCAATGTCGCCTCGGTGCAGGGTTTCGCCTGCCAGCAGAACGTCGCCGCCTATGCCACGACCAAGGGCGCAATCCACACGCTGACGCGTTCGCTGGCGCTGGATTACGCGGCGGCTGGCATCCGGGTCAATTCGGTCAGCCCAGGCTCGATCCGCACACCGATCCTGGAGAAGGCCGCGCATGGCGAAACCGGCAGCGATGCCGATGTCGAGGAAGCGTACAGGCGCTTCGGTGCGGCGCATCCGCTTGGCCGCATCGGCGAACCGGAAGAAGTGGCCGAACTCATCGCCTTTCTGTGCTCCTCCAGAGCGAGCTTCTGCACCGGCGCGGATTACAAGATAGACGGCGGCCTGACCGCCGGCATCGGTGTGAAATAGAGCCATGAAGATCGGTCTTGGCCTTTGCCGGAGTAGCTGACGCCGGACGATTTCCGCTTTGCCCGTCTGGCGGGCGCCATGCATGTCGCTGCCCGCCTCACCAACTATTTCGTGGCCCAGGATCACCCAGGATAGATCAGGAGCTTGTTGGCATTGCAATGTGGTCGCACCAGTGGCGATCGCATCGCATTCGTGTTGAAAACGCAGCTTCAAAATCACCCAAAAAGCAAGTGAAGTCGAGGTCGAAAGGTTAAACTGATTTATATTTCGATTCAAATTGTCCATATTAACTAACTATTAACATGTCGCTTAACTTTTTGATTTTTTTAGGTATGGTGCCATGAAGGAGGTAGTTTGAACTACCGGAGAGTGGGGCGACTTCTCCTATGCGAAAAGTTTTAGAAACTTCAAAAAGAGATTTTGAACAACACAGCGCTACGACCGGCGGATCGGATCCGCTCCACTCCAGCCAACATCTGACGTCCGCGAACCATGAGACCTCTCGTTTTCCCCGGTTGCAGCACCAGACTTCGACCGGACGTCCAAGCGTGACCGCCGTGGCAGCGCTGGAAGCAGCCCCTTCCCGGCAGGACCTGCCTGCATTGCCGACGGTGCAGCTTGGCGGGCTGCCTGTCACCGTGATCGATCGGCAGGGCGCCGCCCGCCTGATGCTCGCGGCGGCGCGGCAGCACCGCCATGGCAGCCGTCCCTACTACTTCACCTCCGCCAACGGCGACGTCATCGCCCAGGTTCGCGCGAAATCTGAGATCGCCGCCCTCTTCCGCGAAGCCGACCAGATCTTCGCCGACGGCCAGCCGCTTGTTCTCGCCTCGCGCCTATTGTGCCGCACGCGGTTGCCGGAACGGGTGGCCACCACCGATCTGTTCCACGATGTGGCGAAGCTCGCCGAGAACGAGGCCGCGACCTTCTATCTGCTTGGATCGACTGAGGCCGGGAACGCCAAGGCCGTGACCGCCATCAAAGCCAGCTATCCGCGCCTGCGCATCGTCGGCCATAGCCATGGCTACCTCACCGGCGAAGCGCTCGAGAAAAAGCTCGAAGAGATCGACGCGCTTGCACCGGACATATTGTGGCTCGGCCTCGGCGTGCCGCGCGAGCAGATCTTTGTCCGCGATTTTGGCTCGCGGCTCTCGAATGTCGGTGTGATCAAGACTTCCGGAGGGCTGTTCGACCATATTGCCGGCAAGGTCCGGCGCGCCCCCCTCTGGGTCCAGAAGGCGGGTTTCGAATGGCTGTGGCGCATGTTGATGGAGCCGCGCCGGCTGTTCTGGCGCTACTTCACCACCAATCCGCGTGCCCTTTATGCCCTGTTGAGGTATTCCCAATGACAGCCGAACATTCGCTTCGTCCGCTGCCGGAGGGAACCGACACGGAGATCGCTGTCGTCGGCGGCGGGCTCTCCGGGACACTTGCCGCGACTCTCCTCGGCCGGTCGGGCTACCGTGTCACATTGATCGACCGCCACCCCGTTTTTCCGCGCGAGTTCCGTGTCGAGAAGATCGCCGGCGACCAAATCGACAAGCTGCGCCGGATCGGCCTCCTCGACAGTCTTTCCACGGCGGCCGCGGCATTCGACGAGATCGTCAACGTGCGCAAGGGGCGAGTACTCGACCGCACGCGAGCCCGCCACTACGGCATTTTTTACGACGACCTCGTCGCGGCGATGCGGGCCGAACTGCCCAAGGCCGTACGCTTCGTCGCCGGCAGGGTGAGCGCTGTGGAGGCCGGCCCAGAGCGGCAGCGTGTGTCGATCATCGGGCAGCCGGATGTGACGGCTCGCCTGCTTGTGCTCGCCACCGGCATGGGCGACATCCTGCGGCGCGACGTCGGCATCGAGCGCCGGTTCGTCCACCAGCGCCAATCGCTGACTTTCGGTTTCAATGTCCGGCCGGCGGGAGCAAGCGCGTTCAAGCATCTGGCGTTGACCTATTACGGCGAACGCGTTTCGGACGGCATCGATTACCTCAACTTCTTCCCGGCCGGCGGCGTTACCCGCGCCAACCTCTTTGTTTTCCGGGAGCATACCGACCCGTGGGTCAAGGCGCTGCGCGACCGCCCGCGCGAAACGCTCATTGAAACGCTTCCGGGACTCCTCAAGACCTTTGGCGATTTCGAGGTCATCGACCGCGTTTCGAGCTGGCTCACCGACATCACCGTCGCCGAAAATTGCAAGCGCGACGGCGTCGTCCTGATCGGAGACGCCTATCAGACATCCTGTCCGGCCGCCGGAACAGGCGTCAGCCGCCTCCTCACCGATGTGGAGCGCCTGTGCATGGTGCACGTGCCGCAGTGGATGGCCTCGCCCGGCATGGCGGCGGCGAAGATCGCCACCTTCTATGATGATCCCACGAAGCAGGCGATGGATGAACGGGGGCTCGAGTTGGCGAATTTCCGCCGCAGCTTGACCATCGACACGGACCTGCGCTGGCGCGCGCGCCGGCAGGTTCATTTCAGCCGTCGCCGCATCCTGCACGAGATCGACAAGTTCAGCCCGAGCTTTGCCGCGCGGCTGCGCGGTCTCAAGCGGCCGCAAGTGGAAGCCGTGACCTGATTGCGGGTAAGCCGGCGCATTTCGTTCAAAGTACGCTTCGGCATAGGCGTGCGCGACCGCCTGAAGCTAGCGTAAGGCGTCCGAACCGACCCGCTTCAACTAGGACGACTCGGCGGCTTCATCGGCAGCCGGCGGCACGATGACAGCCGAAGGCTTGGCCTTCTTGACATGCGCGGCCTCAAGGATATGCCGCGCCAGCGCCTTGGCCGCCGGCAATTTCTGCACCGTTAGATGCGCCGCATAGCCGAGCGGACTCCCTGCGCGGTAGATTTGCCACATCGGTGAAGGCCGGCCGCCGAACACGCGCTTGTAGGGCTCGTCGCCGATGGTGAAATCGAGGTGTTGATCGCCGCGCTCGATGCAATCGCGGGCGATCTGCTCGAACATCAGGCTGCCGATCGACTGCTTCCGGTAGCCGGCCTCGTCGAAACCGCCGAGGATGACCAGGAGCGAGCCGCGGTGCTCGAGCCCGAGCGCGCCGGCGATCGGCTGGCCGTTCATCCAGAATGCATAGGTGCGGGCGAAGCCGCCGCACCCTTCATTGGCCACGGCCAGGTAGAAATCGAAATAGGAAGGCAGCTGCAAAAGGTCGGCCGGACCGTTGCTGCCGTCGAAGCGTTTGCCGCGATAGAGCTTGAGGGCATCGAATGTCGTGCGGACCGCGGCCGGGCCGTCAACGCATTCGAAGCGCGCCTCCCCGATGCGGTTGAGCTGCCGGGATTTCTTGTCCAGCTCCTTGCGATAGGACTGGTCCAGCCGCTGCTCGCGCCAGCCGGCGAATGTCGGCTCCAGCTTGCTGGAATAGGCGCTCATGCCCATGCTGTCGCGCTTGTCGACGCCAAGCAGGCGCTCCATCGCCAGGGAGCGGTCCGCCAGCTTGCCGATGCGCAGGAGATCGTATGGCCGCAGATGCTTGCGGATGGCGGCGACGGTGCGGGCGTCGGCAAGAATGCGGGAGAAGGTCTCCTCGTCGGCGACGGGCGAGACATAGTCCGAAACCCGCATATCCGCGAATTCCACGACCTTCAGCAGCGTGTAGCGGCGCCTCACCAGCGGCAGGACCATCGCGAGCCTTCCGCTCGCACGCACGCGGACGACGATGATCAGTGGCGTGGCGGCGCCTCGCCGCACGAGCCTCTCATAAAGTTGCGCGAGCCAAATCGGATGCTGAAAAGCGGTTGCCGCCGAGCTGGCGAAGAGCTCGGCGTACTCCGTCGAACGGAAATCGAACGCATCCTCGGCAGTGACTTCAAACATGTGATCCGAACCGGCAGGGACAGCGGCTATCCACGACTTCTTACGTTCCAGGTCAAGACCGGTCGCCGCGATTGTTGGAATCTTGGTATATGCCGAAACCGCTAATCTTGCGTTGCATGGCAGGCCGGGCGGACGACCACAACCGCTTCGGGATCGCAAGTCGAAAATCATGCCGAAAAAGTAGAAATCCGGTCTTGCGTGTAACGCCGATGTAAGTATTTTCGGCCAGTCTCTCGTTCCTCATTGTTGGAAATCCGAGCAGGACATAGCCGCCCAAGACATGCTGGCGATCGAGGTCATCGTTCCGCAATCGGCGCCCCGCCATTGGCAGCGGCTCGCCATAGAGCGGCTGGAGGCGGACGGCCACGATGTCGCGGTGGCGCATCAGCCCGGGCCGGCGACCTGGCCGGCAGCGGCAAAAGCCGCCTTCCAGTTCGAGCAACGTCTTTTCCGCCGGCGCGGACCCCTTCTCGGCTCCGCGCTGCAAGCAATCCCGGCACGGCCCGGCGGGCGCCCCGCCGCGCTGAGGCTCGATCTTGCCGGCGATGCGGCCTTGTCGAATGTCCCCACCATCGGCCTTCGCTTCGACGGATCCAGCGCCGATCTGTCGGCTGCAATCGCCGTCGCGGCCGGCAGGCTCCCGGTGATCGAGGCCGTGCTCGACAGGAAGACGGTAGTCGGCCAGGCGCGGCCCATGGTCGACAAGCGGGAATCCACCGCACTCGGCACCGAGGACGTGTTCGCCCGCGCCATTACTCTGGTTCAGTCGGTCACCCGCGCGTTCGCGGCGGACCGGCTGCCACGAGAGGCCGTGGCTGAAATCCATGGTCGTGGCGAGCGAGGCGGGTTCACATCCGCCTATCTCGGCGCGGCGCTGCCGCGGCTCGGCCGGGAAGCGCTTCGGCGCGCGCGCTTCCGCCACGCGCATTGGCGTGTCGGCTATCGCTTTACCGATGCCCTGGGCGTCGCCGATACCGGCAAGCTCGGCACCGGCTGGTCGGTGCTGCCGGACCCGGGCGATCATTTCTATGCCGACCCGTTCCCCTTCTGGTGGCAGGGTCAGCCCTTTGTGTTCGTCGAGGACTATCCGCACGCGACCGGAAAGGCGGTCATTTCCGTTGTCCCGTTCGACGCGGATGGCGTTCCTGGCGAGCCTCGGGTCGTGCTGGAGGAGGCTCACCACCTCTCCTACCCGCAGGTATTCGAGCGCGACGGCGCGATCTGGATGCTGCCGGAGGCGAGCGCCGGCGGCAAGCTCACACTCTACCGCGCGTCGGGCTTCCCGGACAGCTGGCTTGCCGAGACCGTGCTGGTCGAAGGCGAGATTTCCGATGCCACCTTGTTCGAGCATGAAGGCATGCTCTGGCTGTTCGCCACGGATCGTGACGGCCATGGAAGCACTTCCGACACGCTGGTGATTTTCTCCGCCCCCGCGCTTGCCGGTCCGTGGCGGCCGCATCCGGCGAACCCGATCCTGATCGACCACCGCATGGCCCGCCCCGGCGGAGCCTTCGTGCGCAACCGCGACGGCCGCGTGCTTCTTCCGGTCCAGGACGGAACGCTGGGCTATGGCGGCGGGCTGGGCCTGTCGAAGCTGCTGGAGCTCAACCAGCAGACGGTGCGGCTGTCGCCGCCGCGGCCGATCGATGCGGCTGGCGACTTTCCTTATCCGAAAATCCACACACTCAATCGGGCCGGGCGCCTGGAAGTGATCGACGGGATCGCCGCCGTGCGCAAGCGGTCAGGCAAGCAGTAGCGCCTCGTAGCCCGCGCACATCCTGGCCGGCGAATACTTATCCCGCAGCCGCCGTCCCGCCTCTGAAAGCCTGGCCTTGGCTTCCGGCCGCGCAAACAGATCGCCAAGGCCCCTGGCCATGCCGGCAGCGTCGGCCTCGACGAAGAGTGCGGCGGGAGAGCCGTCCTCCGCGGTCAGCACCTCGCGCAAGACGTCGAGGTTGCTGGCCACAACCGGCAGCCCGGAAATGGCTGCTTCGACGCAGGCGAGGCCGAAGGTCTCCGTCATCGAGGCAAACGCATAGGCATCCCCGGCCGCGAGGAATTCGAAGATGCGCGTCGGCGGAACCTCGCCCACGAGATGCAGGCGGTCGGCAACGCCGCGGCTTTCGGCAAAGGCGACGAGCGCTTCGCGCTCCGGCCCCGCGCCTGCCAGCGCGACATGGACGTCGGGCAGTCGATCGAGCGCGCCGACAAGCGCGATCTGGTTCTTCATCCGCGTCAGTCGGCCCGATGATACGGCCAGCCAAACGTCCTGCGGCAGGCCGAAGGCGGCGCGCGCCGCTGCCTTGTCGAATTCCTCGCCCGGCGCGGGTACGCCGTGATCGATGCGACGCATGCGCCGCCGATAGGAGCGCGGATAGCGATCGAACTGCGCTTGAGTCCAGCCGGAATTGACGACATTCGCCTGGTAAAGGCCGACCGTGCCCATCAGCTTGTCGATTTGGGAGAGCAGCCCCATGACGCCCATGCTTTGCGGGGCGCCGCTTTGGTTTGCGACGATGTGCCTGACGCCGGCCAGCCGGGCGCCGATCGTGCCGAAGATATTGCCATAGTGTTGGTAAGTGATGACTGCGTCGGGGCCTGCCGCGCGCAGATATCGCGCCAAGCCGACGGTCGCCCGGATCTGCCCGGGCAATCCGCGCGGTCTGTCCGTCAGGACGAAATCCACATTGGGATCGCGGTCATAGGCTTCGGTCTTGCGGTACATGAAGACGGTGCGCACCTCGTGCCCGCGCGCCCGCAAGCCCTCGCCCACCATGTCGGAGATGCGCTGCGCCCCCGCTGCTTCCGCCTGGGTCTGCACTTGGACGATCTTCACGTGCGCCCCTTCAGGAGGGCATGAGGCACCAGCCCGATCCTGTCCAGGGACAAGCCGAGGATCGACGGGTTGATGCCGATTCTGCGCCGGGCGATCAATACCCCGAAAGCCGTCCATGCGATGACGGTTCCGGCAATGCTGAGGGCCGCTCCTATGGACCCGAGGTAGTAAGTTGCCACGGCCGTCACGCAAAGTCCGACAACGTTGACGATGACCAGCACCTTGAAGAGCGCATGCTGCAGACCCGTCAACTGCAACAGGACTTCGATCGGGCCGCAAGCGGTGCCGAACGTCGCCCCGATGCCGAAGATGACGAGCGTCGCCCTCATGGTCGGCGTCGCATAGGCCGGATTGAAGATGGACAGGATGAAGTCGCCGAATATCCAGAAGGACGCCAGCACGCACAGCGCAATGGCCGAGCCGCCAAGCGCGGCGAGGCTGGTGATGCGCTGCACGTGAGCCCTGTCGCCGCTGTAGAAGGCCGCCGATATCTGCGGCGCCAGCGCCTGGTTGATGCCGTTGAGGGCAAGGGTCACGAAGCGCGTGGTCCGGTCCGCCACGAAGATCGCGCCTGCCGCCTCTGGCCCCAGGATCATCGCCACGAGCAGGGTGCTGACCTGGCCGAGCGCGGGCGGCAGCGAGGTGACGCCCCACAGGCCAAGCGTCACCGTCTTGAATTCCTGCTTTTGCCCTTCCGTGAGACCACCGCGATCTGCCCGCGCCGTGTCGCGCAACAGCACAATTGTTTGCGGGACGACCGACAGGATGAGCAGCAGCGCCGTCAGATATGTCGCCGCGATCGCATCGATCTTCACTTGCATGAAGTGCAGCGCCGCAACGGCGGCGATTGTCGCCGCGCGCCAAATGATGTCCCGCGGCAGCAGGCCCGATATCAGCGCGTTCTTGGCCCGGAAGGCGCCCGAGGTAAACTCCGACCAGCCGAGCGAGAACGACAGCACCGCCGCCGCCACGCATAGCGGCAGCCATTCCGGCGTTCCCCTGCCGACGAAGGGCAGGAATCCCACCACGATGATGAGCAGGCTGGTGCCGACAAGCCCGGCCAGCGCCACGAGAATGGCACGCGCCATCAGCCCGTGAGCCGAGCCGAGATCGCCCAGCCCGGCATATTGAGGCCAGAACCTGAGCACGGTGCTCTGCTGGCCCACCGAAGCGAAGAAGGAAACCAGGCTCGCGCCGGCATAGGTAGCGCTGTAAAGACCGAACTCGCGTTCGTTCGTCACCATCGCCACGGCCACGAACATCAGGAAGGACAGGCCCGCGCTGGCAAGCTTGATGATGCCGGCCACGGCGCCGCTCTTGGCAAGCGCCGTGACCGACATGCGCATGTCGGTCGCCGGGCTGGCCCCTGCCCCGGGGGCGGCCTCGCGGTTCCCTTTAGTGTCCTTCAACCTCGCCTCCTGAGACGATCGGCGATGGGCTACCCGCACCTACGACGACGCTCAAAACCCGATCCTGCATAAGCAAAATGCCGCAACCGCGCCAGCGCGAACGCTTCGCATGGTTACCGGCATCGCCAGCGCCGAGCGCATCGTCACGCCGCCAAGCTTAACGGATGGCTAACGATAATCCTTAATACTGTGGAGACGAGTGAGGTCGTGAAGTCGCGGCTCTCGACGAGGAAAATCGATGAAGCCAGCCAGTATCGACGAGCGCACTCTTACGCCGTTGTTCGACATAGGTGCAGTGTGGGCCATCCTTTGGACGCGACGCGTGATGGTGCTTGCCATCGCCGGCGCGGCAGTGCTGCTGGCGCTCTCCTATCTTGCGGTGACCAAACCAAGCTATACCGCAACGGCCTCGATACTGATCGACCCCCGCGACACGCGCGCGACCAATTTCAACAACGTGCTTCCGGGGATCGGCTCCGACAGCGCCGCTATCGCCAGCCAAGTCTTCGTCATCCAGTCGCCAGACCTGCTCGGCGCCGTCTTCAAAAGCCAGAAGCTCGACAGCGATCCGGAATTCGCCGGCGGCGGCCTTGCTTCACGTCTGTTCGGAGCCGGCGCCAGCGCGCCGCAGGACGCCGCCTTCAAGCGCTTCCAGAGCAAGGTTTCTGTCGAGCGCGAAGGGCTGACCTACGTCATCAATGTCAGCTTCACGTCGCCGTCGCCGGAAAAGGCCGCGCGCATCGCCAATGCCATCGTCGATCAGTACCGGGCAGGCCTGGTGGGAGAACGCGAGAGCGCCAACAGCGACGTGAATACGCTGCTCACGGACAGGATCTCCGGCCTGCAAAAGGACGTCAGCGACGCCGAGCGGACGGTCGAAGACTTCAAGACGAAACACAATATCGTCAATTCGACGGACGGCGGCACGCTGCAGTCGCAGCTCGATCAGCTGACGACGCAGCTGATCGCCGCCCAGGGCGACGCCGACCAGGCCAAGGACCGCTACAATCAGGCGCTGGCTGCGGGCAGTTCGCCGGCCGGGCTCGCCAAGCTTGCGGATATTCTTACCTCCACCTCGGCCATCAAATTGCGCGACGACTACAACCAGCGCGCCACCGAGCTTGCCAGCCTGCAAACCATGTACGGGCCGCGCCACCCGACCATCGGGCGGCTGCAGTCCGAGCTGGAGCGGTTGAAGCGGCTGATGTCCGCCGAGGCGGATCGCATAAGGCAGCAGTTGAAGGCCAGCTATGATCTCGCCGTGCAGAATGTCGGCAAGCTGCAGGACAAGCTCGAAGCCCTGCGCCAACAGTCGACGAACTCGAACATCGCGCAGGTACAGCTGCGGCAGCTGGAATCGAAAGCCCAGGCGGCGCGCGCCGTGCTCGACGACTATCTCAAGCGTGCACAGGAAACGTCGCAGATGCAGGGCGTGCAGACTTCCGAAGCGCGCAAGATCGGCGTGGCTTCGCCGCCTGTCCAGCCGACATGGCCGAAGCCGGTCCTGCTTCTCTTGGTGAGCGCCGTTCTGGGGCTCCTCGCCGGATGCGGCCTCGCTCTGGCGCTTGGTCCGGTCCCGCAGCCGCAAGAGGACCCGCAGGCGCCGAAGGCGGCCGTGCCGGAGCCGGTCGTGGACCGTAAGGACAGCGCGCCGGTCAGCCCCCGGCCATTGCCGATGCCAGCCAATTTCGGCGAGTACCGTCTGCCCGGCGTCGCCGGTGGGACCGCCTACTCAAACATCAAGGCGATCAGGAAACAGCTCTTCCAGACCGGAAACGAAACGCTGTCGCTCGCCGTCCTGAAGATCATGCGGCAGATGGTCTTGCACCTGAACGACCACGGCAAACCGTTCGTGATCCTCGTGTCTTCGATCCACAGCAGTTTCGAGGCAAGGATTGCGGGCGCGATGCTGGGCATCGGAATGCAACGAGCCGATCAGAACGTGCTGATGGTGGAAATTGGCGATCGTCTGTCCAGCGCGACGACAGGCGGCGCCGGATTGTTCATCGATGGCGCGACCGGTCTGCAGACTGTCGTGTGCAGCTCAGTGGCGGAAAAAAGTCCTGGCGTTGCCGATCGCAACTCGTTCCGTGGCATTCTGGCCGAAGCCGGGAGCGCGTTCGATTTCGTCCTCGTGATCGCGCCCTCGCTCAATGAGAACGGCTGGAATCCGGAGCTCTTCGCCAAAGCCGATCTTGCGCTTCTGGCGCTCAGCCCCTCCGAGCAGCCTTCGGAAGCCGCCAGGCTGCTCGCGCAAAAATTCGGTGCCGGCCAGATCGGCCGCAGTGCCACTCTTGTCGTCGCGGCGGAAAGCGCGCGGCCAGCCACGGCGATCGACAGTCCGCGAGCGGCCGGCGAGCAGCGCCGCAGCGCCACCGTTCGGGGCTAGACCGTGGAGGCGGTGCATCGATGACATCGCCGCCCAAGGTGTCGAGGCGACAGGCGCTGGCCTTTGCCGCCGGAGCCGTTTTCGCCGCCTCCCCTCTGCCGCAATCCGCTGCGCTCGCGACGGCCGGCCAAGTTCCGTCGCGCGGCTTCAACCTTCCCGGATGGCTCGACCGAAACGATGGGCTTGCTCCCGCCACGGCCACGCTTGAGAAGCTGCGCCAATCAGGCTTCGAAACGATCCGGCTGCCGGTCAACGGCGATCTCGTCTCCAGCGGCGACCCGGCAACGCTTCGCCGCATCCAGAACGGGATCAGGGATCTTGTCGGGCTGGGCTTTTCGGTCCTCCTCGACATGCATCCTTCTGGCGAGCTTGTAGGAGTTTTTCGAAACGATCCCGAGGCGGCTGCAGGAAGAGTGCTTCAGGCCTGGACGGCGTTGCGTGCCGTCGTTGCCGATCTGCCTGCGGAGTGGGTCTATCCCGAGCTGCTGAACGAGCCACCGATGGAACGGAGCGCCTGGCTGGCGCTGCGGGAACGGATCGCCGCGGCGCTGCGGGCGAAATGTCCGCGCCACACGCTGGTCTGGGGACCGGCACGGTTTCAGGGCATCTGGGAAATCGCCGACGCGCCGCCGCTCGCCGACGACAACCAGATTGCCGCCGTTCACTATTACGCCCCCTTGGCCTTCACCCACCAGTGCGAGACCTGGGATGCCTCGCCGCTCGCCCGCATCGCGGACCTGCCCTTTCCCGCAAGCAAGGGAATGGCCCAGGTGAGCCGGCTTATCTCCAAACTGCGGTCGGCCGGCGACGAAGAAGCCGCCAACCTCGTTGAAGAGGAATTGTCGGCGCCTTGGACGGCCGCGCGGATCGGCTCCGATTTTGCCGATCTGGCGCGCTGGTCCACCACCAACGGCTGCCCGGTCATGCTGAACGAATTCGGTGTGCTCAACTTCTGCGTGGATGCCGAAAGCCGCGCCTCCTGGGTGCGCGCCGTGCGCAAGGCGGCTGAAGCGAACCATGTGGCATGGACCTATTGGGAGCTCGATCAGGGCTTCGGCTTCATCAGGAGCAGGCAGAGCGTCGAGGGCTTCGACGGCTCGATGATTGCCGCGCTCCTTGGAGGTTAGGCCGGAAATGGACGACAGGCGCCATCTACGCTTGCTGGGATAAGTGACGAGCGGAGCGGATCAGCGATGAGCACGATGCAGGTCTCTTCGCCCGTCAGACTGGGTTTGCCGGGCAGGGATACGCCCGAAACCTTGCTGCATGTCGGCACGGCCTTGCTTGTCGTTGCGCTCGCCGTCTCCGCATTTGCCGTGTGGACGCCGTTCGGGATTGCCGCAACATTCGTGCTGACGCTGATCGTTTCGAACGCGATGCCGGCGGGCGTTCCGGTGCTGATCATCTGCGCCTTTCTCTTTCAGAACCTCGTGGTCGCCTGGTTCACCCCCTACATTCCCGACAACGACACGTTCGACGCGCTGCGCGGCACCAACTTCATCATCCTGATGACAGCGTTCGGCATTTTCCTGGCCGCCTCATTTCAGTACCGCGTCCGCGCGCTGACCGAGTTGCGCCCGTGGCTGCTGCTGAGCATGGTCCTGTGCGGAACGATTTGTTTCTATTTCGCTCTCGGCGTCGTGCATGGCGACCCCAAGGACGCGGTCGTCTATTTCCGCAACACGATCACGCCGCTCGCCTGCTTCCACGTCGCGGTCCTCGCCGCCAGCCTTTATCCCGTCGATCTGCGCAAGAGCATGCTGTGGCTCGGCGCCGGCGCGATCGTCTATGGCTATGCGGAACTGACCTTCACCATGGATTTCCTCGGACTGTTCCACGGCGACCAATATGTCGAGCGCAGCATCTCGCGGCAGGTCGAGACCGGCGTGTGGGAAAAAGCGCTTCAGGAAACCGGTTTCGTTTACCGTGGGATCGAAGACGTGATGACCACGACCTTCTTCAACACGCCCCTGTTCAACGACATCCTGCCAAGCGTCTTCCGCATCGGCGGCCCGAACTTCCATCCGATCAGCTATGCTTACGCCTTAAGCATCATTTCGGCCTGGCTGCTCTTCAAAGGACGATGGGTGCTGCCTCTCGCGGCTCTGCCGCTGCTGCTCGTCATCGGCTCCAAGGGCGCGACCTTCATGCTTTTCGTCGCAATTGCCGTGCGGCTGATCTACAGTCCCTCCCGCGCCGGTCTGGCGCTCATGGCCGCGATGGCCCTGGCCGTGGTCTGGACGACGGCGGCGATCGGCTATGGCGCCACCCATGGCGACTATCACGTCCTCGGTCTGATTGCCGGCATGCGCGATTTCCTGGCCGATCCGCTCGGCCAGGGCTTGGGTCTCGGCGGCAACCTGTCGAGCACCAGCATCAATCTCAACTGGCAAACCGCCCAGGCCGAAGGCGCCGCCTCCGTGCCGGTCGAGAGCGCGGTCGGTGTCATGCTTTACCAGATGGGCGTGGGGAGCCTCGTCTTCTTCGGCTTCCTGGCGGCGCTGGCCGTGGCATTGCGACGGCAGCTTATCCAGACCGGCGACCCGGATTTCCTGTTCGGCTTTGTCGGCATCGTCACCATTTCGGCCAATGCCGTATTACAGGAGGAGGCTTTCTACTCCCCTCTTGCCCTCGCCTTCTGTCTGCTGCTCGTGGGCGTCTCGCTGGGAACACGCTGGCACATGGCGGCAAGAGCCGAAGCGGCGGACTGACTTCGGATCGGCTGGGCTCCAGACCGGCTTCACGATTTCGTTCAGGAACCGAACAGCACCATTTCGGTGAACGTCAGGTCTCCCGGAGAAGGCGATTTCGGACCCTTGAAATACTTGATCCCCTTGTTCGGAAAATACCTGCCGGACAGACCGGGAACCGGGCCCATCGCATCGACGAGGCAAAGCAGCTGTCCGCGCCGCAGGAGAAAGCGGCCTACGACCCCGGCGCACCTGACCAGATGCGCGTGGGATCGGCAGTAGACGACCTGGCAGCACGACACGAGCCCATGCAATATCCGGCGCGGCTTCAGCACAAGCGGCAACGCCAGACCGTCGCAGACGCAGATCAGCGAAAGACAGCCCAACGCGGCGTGCTCGAGCAATATGTATCTTTCGTTGTCGGTGAGTTCAGCCATTTCGGCGAGGTCCGCATGGGCTTCCAACACCCGGTCCGGACGCGGCATACCATTCAGAATGGGCAAGAAGGCGATCTGTCCGCCGGAAAACAGGCGAAAACCGAAGGCTTTGTTGAGCCTCACTGTCCCGGGCGATGGAGAAATATTGGTGTAGACCACATTCTTGCGCAGGATAACCGTCGCGATCATCCGGCTGGCATAGGGCCGGAATTCCGCGTCCACGGACCAGCTCGAGAGATTGCAGCGGATTTCATCGCCTTCCAGGCTTTTGTGCTTGGCATAGAGCGTAAGCACCGCGCCGACGATCCGGCCCGACTTCTCCAGGACGAATCCATATCGCGGAAAATCGGCGACCGCTGGCCGCTGCGACAGGCGGGTCAGCGCTTCTATCCAATAGCTCCGGCTGCGCTCCGGAAACCCTCGGTGCAGGCAATCCGCCACGCCTTCCCAATCCCGCTCATCGAAGGGTCGGCAGCCGACACCGGGAGGGAATGCACCGAGAACCGCCATAAATCGACTCAAGAGAAAAGCACTGGATGTCGCCGAAGTCAGTATTATCCTTGGCGATCGATTACCAACGAATTGCATCGTCACAGAAGTCAATTTTACTGATCCGTTTGGCGATGCTACGTCACTCTGCGCCCGTGCAACCGACAAGCCAAGCTTTACAACCTTTTGGCAGTTAATGCTTGTACAATTAGCTAATATGTCTTCCCCGGGATTTCTCGCAAACCCGTCACATGGAGCCTGCTCTGCCCCAGCCCTAGCCCGCCGCGACCCCTTGCGCTGGAGTGCAAATGCATTCCGCCGCGAGGCACGGCCGAAGCGCTCGCTACGCTTTCACGCTGCCGGCGAGCCGGTTCTGCCAAGGCGCAAAATTTCTACCTGACCGGCTTGTGCCCCAATCTCATATGTGAATATAGTATTCACAAAAGAAGATTTGGAGGATCGATCGCGTCCGGCTCCGGCTTGCCGGAGCGGTGCGGCCATTCTCCCGGAGCGGACGAACAGCGCAATGACCAGCTTCCCGCCCACCGTCGGCGTCGCTTCGACCTGCCCTGCCGACATGCCGCCCGATCACGCCTTGCTGCCGGTATGGAATGCCGAAAACTGGTTCTATGAGGATTGGCCGATCGGCCAGAAAATCCGCTCGCTCCGGCGCACTATGGCCGAAGGCGACAGCCATCTCTTCAACACCCTGGTGCTCGACATCCACCCTTATGTGCAGGACCAGATGTTCGCCGAGCGCGAAGGTATCTTCGGCAAGCGCCTCGTGGCGGGCGCGTTCGTTTTCTCGGCCGGGCTCGGTCTAGTCGCCACCAACTGCGTCAATGCCTTTTCCTACGGCTATGACAAGCTCCGCTTCATAAAGCCGGTCTTCATCGGCGACACCATCTATTCGATCCGCACCAACATGGAAAAGAAGCCCCGCTACAAGGAAATGGGGCTGATCCGCGCCAGCTATGAAGTGTTCAAGGGCGTAGGCGAGCTGGTGCTCTACTGCGAGCATCTGCAGACGGTGAAATACAAGGACCCGGCCGACTTCGCCGGCAAGACGGAGAAGCAATGATGGCCGCCGACCTGCCGCTGTCCGGCCTTGTCGTCGTCGACATGAGCCAGTTCCTGTCGGGACCTTACTGCTCGCTGAGGCTCCTCGACCTCGGTGCCCGCGTCATCAAGATCGAGCGGCCCGATGGTGGCGACCTGTCGCGCCGGCTCTATCTCAGCGACACCGAGATCGGTGGTGATTCCACCATCTTCCACGCCATCAACCGTGCCAAGGAAAGCTTTGCGGTCGATCTGAAGAACGAGGACGACCTTAAAGCGCTGCGCGGGCTGCTCGCCAAGGCCGACGTGCTGATCCAGAACTTCCGGCCCGGCGTCATCGAGCGGCTCGGCCTCGATTACGAGCATGTGCGGACGCTCAATCCGCGCCTGGTCTACGCCTCGATCAGCGGCTATGGCGAGGAAGGCCCGTGGGTAAAGCGTCCGGGTCAGGACCTGCTTGCCCAGGCGCGCTCCGGCGTCATGTGGCTGAACGGCGACGAAGATCAGGGTCCGGTGCCGTTCGGCCTGGCAATCGCCGACATGCTGGCCGGCGCGGCCTGCGCGCAAGGCATCCTTGCAGCACTGGTCCGGCGCGGCATCACCGGCGCGGGCGGCCATATCGAGACCAGCCTCTTCGAGGCGCTGATCGACCTCCAGTTCGAGGTGCTGACGACGCATCTCAATGACGGCCGGCGGCTGCCGCGCCGTTCGTCGTTCCATAGCGCCCACGCCTATCTGGCGGCGCCCTACGGAGTCTATCCGGCCAAGGACGGCTTCCTGGCGATCGCCATGACGCCGATCCCGAAGCTCGCCGACCTGCTCGAGATCGAGGGGCTGGCGCCCTATCGCGACAAGCCGGCGACCTGGTTCACGGCGCGCGACGAGATCAAGGCGATCATCGCGCAGCGCATCGCGCAGACGTCGGTCGACGAATGGCTGGCGATCCTCGAGCCCGCCGACATCTGGTGCGCGAAGGTGCTGAACTGGAAAGAGGTGCTGGAAAGCGATGGCTTCAAGGCGCTCGACCTGCTGCAGACCGTGACGCGCGAGGACGGTGTTTCGATCGATACCACGCGGTCACCGCTCAGGATCGACGGCATGCGCGCCAAAGTCGAGCAGGCGGCGCCGCGCGTCGGCGAGCACAGCGCAAAAATCCGCAAGGAGTTCGGCCTGTGACGACACTCAAGGGCATGACCTGGAACCATCCGCGCGGCTATGATCCGATGGTCGCCTGCTCCCGGCTTTGGCGGGAAAAGACCGGCGTCTCTATCGAGTGGGAGAAGCGCTCGCTGCAGGACTTCGAGTCCTTCTCTGTCGAAGAACTCGCCCGCGCCTACGACCTGATCGTCATCGATCATCCGCATGTCGGCCAGATCACCGCCGAGAAGTGCCTGGCCCCGCTCGACGTGCCCGGCCGCGAGGCGGAGCGCGAAGCGCTGGCGAAGGCAAGCGTCGGCCGGTCCTATCCGAGCTACACTTGGCAGGACCGGCAATGGGCCTTTCCGATCGACGCCGCGACGCAGGTGCAGGCCTGGCGACCCGATTTGATAGACGCCGCGCCGAAGATCTGGACCGAAGTGCTGGAGCTTGCCCAGCGGGGCCGCGTGCTCTTGCCGCTCAGGCCGCCGCACTCGCTGATGTGCTTCTTCACGCTTGCCGCCGATCTCGGCCGGCCATGTGCAGTCGAAAGCCCGAGCGATCTGATCGATCCCGATACCGGCGAGACCGTCTTCGAAATGCTGCGTGAGATCGCGGCACTCCTCGATCCCGAGTGCCTGACGATGGATCCGATTGCGGTGTTCGAAAAGATGGCCGAGGCCGGCTCGCGCATCGCCTGCGCGCCGCTGATCTATGGCTACGTGCCCTATGCCACTGCAGGCTTCCGGCCGAACCGGCTCTTCTTTTGCGACATGCCGACTGTGGGCGGCAACGGCCCGGTCGGCTCCGCGCTCGGCGGCACCGGCATCGCCGTCTCGGCCTTTTCCGCTGCCGGCGAGGAAGCGATCGACTTCGCCTACTGGATCGCCAGCGGCGACGTGCAGCGCGGCCTCTATGCCGCCGCCGGCGGCCAGCCCGGCCATGCCGCCGCCTGGGAGGACGAAGCCGTCAATGCCGCGACGGGCGACTTCTACCGCGGCACGCGGGCGACGCTGGAAGGCGCCTGGGTGCGCCCGCGCCACGACGGCTACATGGCGTTTCAGCAGGCGGCGTCCGATCGCCTCAACGAGGGTCTTGCCGGCCGGCAGGACGCCCCCCGCGTCGTCGCCGACATCAATCGCCTGTTCCGGCAGAGCTTCGCGGCGCCCGGCTAATACAGTCGGGCATCGGCCTTGCGGCTCACAGCCGCCAGAGCTTCTTCGCGTTGCCGGAGAGCAGTTTCGCGCGCTCGGTTTCGCTCGCCCCGGCAAGGAGCGCGTGCGTCGCCGCTACCCAGCCGAGCAGCCCGCCACCGAGCGTGCAGACCGGCCAGTCGCTGCCCCACACGACGCGATCCCAGCCGAAGCTGCCGATCGTGTGCTCGACATAACGCCGCAGGGTCTCGACGGTCCAGCTCGCCGGATCGGCATAGGCGACGACGCCGGAGATCTTGCCGACGACATTGGGGCGCCGGGCGATCTCGGCGATCTGCTCGCGCCAGGGATGCTCGGCCTTGCCCCGGATGTCGGGCACGCCGCAATGATCGAGGACGAATTGCACGTCTGGCGCCAGATCGACCAGCGCGATCGCTTGGCTCATCTGTCGTGGCAGGACGCAAAGATCGAAGGTCAGCCCGCTGCCGGCGATGCGCCCGACGTTCTCGCGGAACAGAGCACCCTCGGAGACGTCGTCGGGCACGACATGCAGCACGCGACGGAATCCTTTGACAAATGGATCGCCCTTCACCTTGTCCAGCCAGTCGGCGAAGCCAGGTTCTTCCGGCCGGCACGACACGATCGCGCCCCGCACCAGGCTGCCCGGCTTCTTCGACAGTCCTTCGACAAGGGCTGTCTCGGCCGCGATATCGGCCGGGTGGACGTCGACTTCCATATGGAGCGCCAATTCTATGCCCGCGCGGCGCGCCTCGGTGGCGTAATCGTCGTGGGAAAAATCGCGGTCGAGGGCCGGCACGGCGGAAAGCCAGGGATAGCGTAGCGCCGCCCTGTCGATGAGATGCAGGTGCGTATCGACGATCATGGCTTCCTCCCTTGTCGAGCTATCCACGTGGCCCGAATTGCGCAGCGGCTTTTGCGCAAACGACATGCTTCAAACATCGTCTCGATCATTTCACGGGAGAATTCATCATTCAAATTAGAATTATTCCTGTGACCTCACATCCGACCCGGCGAGTTGGGACAGGCGGGCCGCTGCTGCCTGGAGCAGCGCGATGGTCCTGGTGATATCGGGCGCTGCCGGCGCGTTGACCAGAGTGATATAGGGTATGGTGAGCGCGGCGATGCCGTGCCCGTCGGAACCGAGCACCGGCGCCGACAGATTGTAGACGCCGGCGGTCTGCAGCGAAGCCATCATCTCGTAGCCACGATCGCGCACCTGGTCGAGGCGGGCGAAGAAGTCGGGCGACAACTTCATCTCCTCGTTGCTGCGCAAATGCTCGGCGATCATCATCTCGCGCTCTTCCGGCGAGCGGAAGGCCAGCAGCACATGTCCCGAGCCGGTGTCGAACAGGCTGATATGCGAGCCGACGCGGATCGAGATGCCCCAGTATCGCGGCGCTTCCTGCTGGGCAATGACCACGGCGCTGCCACGGTCGAACACGACGAGCTGGTTTGCCTGCCAGGAGGTCTCGGCCAGCTCGCGCATGATCGAGGTGGCGTAGGAGACCAGCCTGCGCACCGGTGCATGCAGCTGGCCAAGCCCGAAGAGCTTCAGCGTCAGCGAATAGCGGTCGCCGTCTGACCGGGTGACGTAGCCGCGTTTCACCAGACGGTCGAGCATCCGGTAAAATTCGTTCGGGCTGCGGTCGAGCCGCTTGGCGATCTCCGCCTGGGTCAGGCCGCCATCGACGCTGGCGAGCAGTTCCAGAATGTCCAGCCCTTTGTCCAGTGCCGGCGCGCGATAGCGGTCTTCCTCGTCGTCCTGCACCCGATGCCCTCTGGTGAATTCTGATCTTCATATACGCAAGACAGCCTTCATAGGGAAGAAGTTTCGGCTTGACGACCTATGAATAATTTGTTTGCATATGAATGAAGCATGGAGCTTCAGCCACGACGGCCTACAGCCGTTCCAGGGAGGATATTCATGAACAGACTGCTTTCCGGCGTCGCCGCCGGCGCATTGCTCATGGCATCGGGTGCGGTCTTTGCGGCCGACCTGCCGGGCAAGTTCACCGGCGTCACGATCGACGCCAAGCTGATCGGCGGCCAGCAATACGAAAAACTCTACGCGCGCATCGGCGAGTGGGAGAAAGCGACTGGCGCCAAGGTCAACGTCGTATCCAAGAAGAACCACTTCGATCTCGACAAGGAGATCAAGTCGGACATCGCCTCCAACTCGATCACCTGGTGCGTCGGCTCCAACCACACCTCGTTCGCGCCGCAATATCCGGGCATCTACACCGACCTCGCCAAGCTGCTGCCGAAGGAGGAGATCGACGCTTTCGTCCCGGCCAACATCGCCGCCGGCACGCTCGACGGCAAGCTGGTGATGCTGCCGCGCGCGCAGTTCGACGTCTCGGCGCTCTACTACCAGAAGAGCCTCTACCAGGACGAAGCCAAGAAGAAGGCCTACAAGGAGAAATACGGCGAGGAGCTCGCCCCGCCGGACACCTTCGACGAGATGGCCCAGCAGGCGGAATTCTTCGCCAGCCCGCCCGACTTCTACGGCACGCAATATGCCGGCAAGGAAGAGGCGATCAACGGCCGCTTTTACGAGATGCTGATCGCCGACGGCGGCGAATATCTCGACAAGGACGGCAAGCCTGCCTTCAACTCCGAGGCCGGCGTCAAGGCGCTCGACTGGTTCGTCAAGCTCTACAAGGCCAAGGCTGTGCCCGCCGGCACGACCAACTATTTGTGGGATGATCTCGGCCAGGGGTTCGCGTCCGGCACGGTGGCGCTCAACCTCGACTGGCCGGGCTGGGCCGGCTTCTTCAACGACCCGAAGTCGTCCAAGGTCGCCGGCAATGTCGGCGTCAAGGTGCAGCCGAAGGGCTCGTCCGGCAAGCGCTCGGGCTGGTCCGGCGCGCATGGCTTCTCGGTGACCGAAAGCTGCGCCAACAAGGAGGCCGCCGCCTCGCTCGTCTGGTGGCTGACCAACGAGGACAGCCAGAAGCTGGAAGCCGCGGCCGGCCCGCTGCCCACCCGCACCAAGGTGTGGGAATGGGACCTCGAGCAGGCCAAGTCCGATCCTTACAAAACCGAAGTGCTGCAGGCCTTCCAGGAAGCCGCCAAGAACGCCTTCCCGGTGCCGCAGACGCCGGAATGGATCGAGATCTCCAACGCGGTCTATCCCGAACTTCAGGCCGCCATCCTCGGCGACAAGACCTCCAAGCAGGCGCTCGACGACGCTGCCGCCAAGGCGACGCAGATCCTCGAGGACGCCGGCAAGCTCTAAGGACTATCCTCCCAGCGGCGCCGGTCTTCGCGACCGGCGCCGCTTTGACCGAGGCGGCCGCCCTGCGATTGGATCGCCGGCCGTGCAAACAATTTTGGGACTTTGCATGAGGGCTAAGCGGCTTTCCGCGCCAACGCTTCTTCTGCTGCCGGCCGTGCTCGTTCTGGCGGCCGTGGTGGTCGTGCCGCTCTGCCTGTCATTCTATTCTAGCTTCACGCCGTTCAGGCTGACGCGGCCGGAAACCTTCTTCACCTTCATCGGCCTGCGCAACTATCGCAACATTCTGTCCGACGCGAATTTCTGGTGGGCCTTCGGCCGCACCGTGCTCCTGCTCACCATCGCGCTCAATCTCGAAATGCTGCTCGGTCTCGGCCTCGCGTTGCTGGTCGAGAAGGCGAGCCGCGGCCAGCGGCTGCTGCGCACCATCATGATGTTCCCGATGATGTTCTCGCCGATCCTGGTCGGCTTCCAGTTCAAGTTCATGTTCAACGACAACATCGGTTTGGTGAACAACGCGCTGCAGTCGCTAGGCATCACGCGGGACGCCATTCCCTGGCTGATCGAAGGCCATCTCGCCTTCATCGCCATTTCAGTCGCGGAGATCTGGTCGTCGACCTCGATCTTCGCGATCCTGATCCTCGCCGGCCTGCTCGCCATGCCGAAGGAGCCGATCGAAGCGGCGCGCGTCGACGGCTGCACGCCGTGGCAAACCTTCCGCTATGTGACCTGGCCCTTCATCATGCCCTTCGCCTATATCGCCATGACCATCCGCTCGCTCGACGTTGCGCGCGCCTACGACATCGTCAAGATCATGACCGATGGCGGCCCGGCCGGTCGCACGGAACTGTTGTGGACGCTGGTTGCGCGCACCGCATACAGTGACGCGCGCATGGGCGTGGCCAATGCGATGGCCTATTTTTCGATCCTGCTGTCGATCGTCTTCACCGTCTATTTCTTCAAGAAGCTCGCCGCGGCGCGGACCCAGATCGGCGCGGAGTGGTGAGGATGGACGCCAACGCATCCGCCAGTCTGCAGCGCCGCGCCGGCGTCGTCGCCCACCGCGTCGGCCTGTTCCTCGCCATGCTTTTGATCTGCCTGCCCGGCATCTGGATCGTGCTGTCCTCGCTGCGGCCGACGGTCGAGATCCTGGCCAAGCCGCCGGTCTGGATCCCGCAGCAGGTCTCGCTCGATGCCTACGTCGCCATGTTCAGCGGTGTCGGCAAGGGCGGCATTCCCGTCTTCGACTATTTCCGCAATTCCCTGATCATCTCGGTGACCTCGACCGTCATTGCCATCGCCATCGGTATGGCCGGTGGCTACGCTTTCGCTCGCTACCGGTTTCGTGGCAAGTCGGCGATGTTCCTCGGCCTGATGCTGACCCGCACCGTGCCCGGCATCGCGCTGTCGCTGCCGCTGTTTTTCGTCTATGCGCGGCTCGACATCATCGACACGCATTTCGGCCTGATCCTCGCCTATGTCGCGCTCAATGTGCCGTTCACCATCTGGCTGATCGACGGCTTCTTCCGCCAGGTGCCGAAGGATCTCGCCGAGGCCGCGCAAATCGACGGCTGCACGCGCTGGCAGGCCTTCTGGCAGGTCGAGTTTCCACTCGCCGGGCCAGGCATCGCGTCGGCCGGCATCTTCGCCTTCCTTACCTCCTGGAACGAATTCGCGCTCGCCTCGCAGCTGACGCGCTCGATCAATTCCAAGACGCTCCCCGTCGGGCTGCTCGACTACACCGCCGAATTCACCATCGACTGGCGCGGCATGTGCGCGCTGGCGGTGGTGATGATCATCCCGGCGCTGCTCCTTACCTTCATCGTCCAGAAACACCTCGTCGGGGGCCTGACTTCCGGCGCGGTGAAAGGTTGATCCGATGGCGATTGTCTCGCTCAAGAAACTGACCAAGCGTTACGGCAATATGGAGATCGTGCACGGCATCGATCTCGATGTCGCCGACCGCGAATTCATCGCGCTAGTCGGGCCGTCCGGCTGCGGCAAGTCGACCACGCTGCGCATGATCGCCGGGCTGGAAGACATCTCCGGCGGCACGATCAAGATCGGCGACCGCATCGTCAACGATCTGCCGCCGCGTTCGCGCAACATCTCGATGGTGTTCCAATCCTACGCGCTTTATCCGCACATGACGGTCCGCGAAAATCTCGGCTTCTCGCTGAAGATCGCCGGCGCGCCCAAGGAAGAGATGGACCGTCGCGTGGCCGAGGCCTCGGCCATTCTCGGCCTCGACGCGCTGCTCGAGCGCCGCCCCTCCCAGCTTTCCGGCGGCCAGCGCCAGCGCGTCGCCATGGGCCGCGCCATCGTGCGCGATCCGGACGTCTTCCTGTTCGACGAGCCGCTCAGCAATCTCGACGCCAAGCTGCGCACGCAGATGCGCACCGAGATCAAGAAGCTGCACGCCAAGGTGAAGTCCACGGTTATCTACGTCACCCACGACCAGGTCGAGGCGATGACGCTCGCCGACCGCATCGTCATCATGCGCGACGGCAACATCGAGCAGGTCGGCACGCCGGACGAGGTCTTCCAGCGGCCGGCGACACGCTTCGTGGCGGGCTTCATCGGCTCGCCGCCTATGAACCTGCAGGAGGCGACCGTGGACGACGGCAAGATCGTCTTTTCCGGCGGACAGAGCCTGCCGCTGCCCGGCCGCTTCAAGGCCAAGGTGAACGCCGGCGACAAGGTAGTGTTCGGCCTGCGTCCCGATGACCTCTACCCCGTGGGCCACGGCCTGCATTCGGGCGATGCCGCTGACGTCCACGAGATCGAGCTGCCGGTGACGGTGACCGAGCCGCTCGGCAACGAGACGCTGGTGTTCGCCGAATTCGACCGCCGCGACTGGGTTTCGCGGATGCTGAACCCGAGGCCATTGCGGGCGGGCGATCGCGTGGCGATGAGCTTCGACCTGTCGCAGGCGCATCTCTTTTCCGCGGAAACCGGCAAATCCTTGAGGGCCTGACGATGGCGAAGATCGAGAAAGTCGAGCTTGCAATGGTTGATCTGGTGCCGAAGGTGAAGCGCACCGACGCCATCCAGAGTTTCGTCAGCCAGGAGACGCCGATCGTCACCATCACCGACGTCGACGGGGCGGTCGGCATCGGCTACAGCTACACGATCGGCACCGGCGGCTCTTCGGTGATGCGGCTTCTGGCCGACCACCTCGCGCCGCGCCTGATCGGTGAGGATGCCGACCGGATCGAGGCGATCTGGCACGATCTCGAATTCGCCACGCACGCCACCACCATCGGCGCTATCACGGCCATCGCGCTCGCCGCCATCGACACTGCGCTCTGGGACCTTCGGGCGAAGAAGCAGAAGCTGCCGCTCTGGAAGCTCGCCGGCGGCGCCAAGGACCGCTGTCCGCTTTACACCACCGAAGGCGGCTGGCTGCACATCGAGACTGAAGCGCTTGTCGAAGATGCGCTGGCCGCCAAGGCGAAAGGCTTTACCGGCTCGAAGGTCAAGATCGGCAAGCCGCACGGCGCCGAGGATTTTGCCCGGTTGTCGGCCGTGCGCAAGGCGGTCGGCGACGGCTATGAGATCATGACCGACTGCAACCAGGGTTTTACTGTCGACGAAGCCATCCGGCGCGCCGAGCGGCTGCGCGATCTCGATCTCGCCTGGATGGAGGAACCTCTGCCGGCCGACGACATAGACGGCCATGTGCGGCTATCGAATTCGACCGCGACGCCGATCGCCGTCGGCGAGTCACTCTATTCGATCCGCCATTTCCGCGAATATATGCAGAAGGGCGGCTGCAACATCGTCCAGGTCGATGTCGGCCGTATCGGCGGCGTCACGCCTTGGCTGAAGGTGGCGCATATGGCGGAAGCCTTCGACATGCCGATCTGCCCGCATTTCCTGATGGAACTGCATGTCAGCCTGGCCTGCGCGGTGCCGAACGGCAAATATGTGGAATATATTCCGCAGCTGGATGAGTTGACGGGCAAGAAGATGGTGATCGAAAACGGCCACGCGCTGGCGCCGGACGAGCCGGGCCTCGGCATCGACTGGGATTTCGATGCGATCAGGGCCCTGAGCATCGCCGAATTCAGCATCACCGTCACGGAACGGAGGAACTGAGAATGCAGCGAATTGGCATGGTGCTTGGCCTGAAGCCGGAAAAGGTCGAGGAATATGTGCGCCTGCACGCCGCCGTCTGGCCGGACGTGCTCGAGATGATCGCCGCCTGCAACATCAAGAACTACTCGATCTACCTCAAGCGGCCGGAGAACCTGCTGTTCTCCTATTTCGAGTATCACGGCACCGACTATGCCGCCGACATGGCCAAGATGGCCGCCGATCCGAAGACCCAGGAATGGTGGTCGGTCTGCATGCCATGCCAGGAACCCTTGCCGACAAGGCAGGAGGGCGAGTGGTGGGCGACGATGGATGAAGTCTTCCACCATGACTGATGCCTTCGATCCCGCCTCGCTGGCGCAATCCTGGCCAAGGCCTGCAAAGCCGCGTCCGATCGTCACCTTCGGCGCCGGCTCGATCGTCGGCGATGCGCATTTCCCGGCCTATCGCAAGGCTGGTTTTCCAATGGTGGGTCTCTACGATCCGGACCAGGCCAAGGCTCGGAAACTGGCCGAACAATGGGGCGTGACGGCATTCGGCTCGGTGGACGAGGCGGCCGCCGTCAAGGATGCGATCTTCGATCTCGCAACGCCGCCCGGCCGGCACGCCGAGGTGCTGAAGGCCCTGCCCAACGACGCGGTCGCATTGATCCAGAAGCCGATGGGCAACTACCTTGGCGAGGCAACCGAGATCCTTGAAATCTGTCGCGCCAAGAAGCTCAAGGCTGCAGTGAATTTCCAGCTTCGCTTTGCGCCGATGATGCTGGCGCTGAAGGACGCGATCGCCAAGGGCTGGCTTGGCGAGGTCGTCGACTTCGATGCCTGGCTGGCGCTCGCAACGCCGTGGCAGCTCTGGGAATTCCTGCTTACGGCGCCGCGTGTCGAGATCGCCATGCATTCGATCCACTATCTCGACCTGATCCGGCAGCTTCTCGGCGACCCGAAGGGCGTGCATGCCAAGACGCTCGGCCATCCCAATCACAAGGTCGCGCAGACCCGGACAAGCGCCATCCTCGACTATGGCGACACGGTGCGCTGCGCGCTCTCGATCAATCACGATCATAAGTTCGGACGGCGGCATCAGGCCTGCGAGTTCCGTATCTGCGGCACCGAGGGCGCCGCCTACGTCAAGCTTGGCCTCAATCTCGACTATCCGCGCGGTGAGCCCGACGTGCTGGAAATCCACCCTAAAGGCGGCTCCGATTGGGTCGGCGTGCCGCTCACCGGCGAATGGTTCCCCGACGCCTTTGTCGGGCGCATGGCCAATGTGCAGCGCTTCGCCTCCGGGGAAGACAAAGAGCTGGTCAGCTCCGTCGAAGATGCCTGGAACACCATGGCACTGGTGGAAGCCGCCTATCGTTCGAGCGCCGCGCCGGCGACGCCGCTCACCGCAAAACCGTAAGGAACGGCATGGAACAGGTCACCTATTTCGACGACTACGAGATCGGCTCGTCGCGGCTGACCAGCGGCCGCACCATCACCGAGACCGACTTTGTCGTCCATGCCGGCCACACCGGCGATTTCTTTCCGCATCACATGGACGCCGAGTTCATGAAGACGACGCCCTTCGGCCAACGCATCGCGCATGGCACGCTGGTGTTCTCGGTCGGCGTCGGCCTGACCGCGAGCGTCATCAACCCGGTCGCCTTCTCCTACGGTTATGACAGGCTGCGCTTCATCAGGCCGGTCTTCATCGGCGACACGATCCGCACGCGCACGACGATCGCCGCGAAGGAAGACGATCCGAAGCGGCCGGCCTCCGGGCGCGTCATCGAACGCGTCGAGGTTTTGAACCAGCGCGACGAAGTCGTGCTGGCCGCCGATCACATCTATATCGTCGAGCGGCGCCCCCGGCTCGGCTGAAGATGGAGACACAACATGGCTGATCTGACAGGCAAGGTGGTGGTCGTAACGGCCGCTGCGCAAGGCATCGGTCGGGCTAGCGCGTTGGCTTTCGCCAAGGCTGGCGCGATCGTCCACGCCACCGACATCAATGAAGCGGCGCTGGCCGATCTCGGCGGCCACAAAGGCATCGTCAGTCGCAAGCTCGACGTGCTGAACGACGACGCCGTGAAGGCCGCCTTCGCCGAAATCGGCCGCGTCGATGTGCTTTTCAACTGCGCCGGCTTCGTCCACTCCGGCTCGATCCTGGAGATGAAGGACGAGGACCTCGACTTTGCCTTCAACCTCAATGTGCGCGCCATGATCCGCACTATCCGCGCCGTGCTGCCCGGCATGCTGGAGCGCGGCGATGGTTCGATCATCAACATGGCATCGGTCGCCGGCGCCCCGAAAGGCGTGCCCAACCGCTTCGCCTATGGCGTGACCAAGGCGGCCGTGATCGGGCTGACCAAGTCGATCGGCGCCGACTATGTCGGCACAGGCATTCGCTGCAACGCGATCTGCCCCGGCACGGTGGAGAGCCCCTCGCTCGAAAGCCGCATGCGGGCGCAAGGCGACTATGAGGCCGCCCGTGCCGCCTTCATCGCCCGCCAGCCAATGGGAAGGTTGGGCACGGCGGAGGAGATCGCCGATCTTGCCGTCTATCTCGCCGGCGCCACCTATACCACCGGGCAGGCCTATAATATCGACGGCGGCTGGTCGATCTGATGAGGCACCGAGCATGACCAGCATTACCGATCTTCGCGTCTTCGATCTGCGCTTCCCGACGTCGCAGAGCCTCGACGGGTCGGACGCGATGAATCCGGACCCCGATTATTCGGCCGCCTATGTCATCCTCGACGCCGATAGCGAGGGGCTCAGCGGCCACGGGCTCACCTTCACCATCGGCCGGGGCAACGAGATCTGCTGCGCGGCGATCGAGGCGCTGCGCCATCTTGTTGTCGGGATCGACTTGGACTGGGTCAAGCAAGATCCCAGCCGCTTCTGGCATCACGTGACCGGCGACAGCCAGTTGCGCTGGATCGGCCCGGACAAGGGCGCCATGCACCTCGCCGTCGGCGCGGTTGTCAATGCGGTCTGGGATCTTTGGGCCAAGCAAGCCGGCAAGCCGGTCTGGCGTCTGGTCGCCGAGATGAGCCCGGAAGAGATCGTGCGCATCGTCGACTTCCGCTATCTCACCGATGCGATCACGCCGGCCGAAGCGCTGGAGATCCTGAGGAAGGCCGAGGCCGGCAAGGCCGAGCGCATCGCCACCCTCGAGCGCGAAGGCTATGCCTGCTATACCACATCGGCCGGCTGGCTCGGCTATCCCGACGACAAGCTGAGGCGCCTCTGCCAGGAAGCAGTCGACGAGGGGTTCAATCACATCAAGCTGAAGGTCGGCCGCGATCGCGCCGACGACATCCGCCGTCTCAGGATCGCCCGCGAGGTGATCGGTCCGGACCGTTACCTGATGATCGACGCCAACCAGGTCTGGGAGGTCGACCAGGCGATCGACTGGCTGCGCCATCTTGCCTTCGCCAAGCCCTTCTTCATTGAGGAGCCGACCAGCCCGGACGATGTCGCCGGCCATGCCAAGATCCGCAAGGCGGTGGCGCCGATCAAGGTTGCGACCGGCGAGATGTGCCAGAACCGCATCATGTTCAAGCAGTTCATCGCCGGCGGCGCGATCGATATCGTGCAGATAGATTCCTGCCGCATGGGCGGCCTGAACGAGGTGCTGGCCGTGCTTTTGATCGCCGCCAAGTTCGGCTTGCCGGTATGGCCGCATGCCGGCGGCGTCGGCCTGTGCGAATATGTCCAGCATCTGTCGATGATCGACTATATCGCGGTGTCGGGCACCAAGGATGGAAGGGTGATCGAATATGTCGATCACCTGCACGAGCATTTCCTCGAGCCCTGTGTCATTGAGAATGCGGCCTACATGCCGCCGACGGCGCCGGGCTTCTCGATCGAGATGAAGCCGGACTCGATCGCCGCCTACCTACATTCCACAGTTGAATGCGAGCCGTAACGCAGGTGGCCTTGGCGGCGTTACGGCGTCGCTTCTACCTGGCGCGCTTCAGTCAACCTCGACGGCAAGCACCGCGACACAATCTCCGGCCTTGACGAGGCCGGGGAAATGGCGCGCGGCCAGGAGCCCTGACATCCTGGCCTTGATCTCCTGGGGCGCGGTGCCGGTGCGACCGGTCGAATGGATGCGCGCCACGACCTGGCCTTCCTCCACCTTCTCGCCGAGATCGATCATGGTCTCGATCATGCCCTCGTCTTCGGCAAATGCAAAGCAGTCGCCCGAAGGCATGTCGAGCCATTGGGTTTGGCTCTTCTCGACGGCGCCATCAACGATGCCGGCATGGCGAAGCACATTGAGGATGCCGCGGCGGGCGATGCGCACCGTCACAGCTCGGGCCGTCCCGCCACCGCCGAGCTCGGTGGTGACGAAGACCTTGCCCATCTGCTCGGCCGCGGTGTCATACATGCCAACGGTATCGATTTCGGTCATGCGCATCGAGAACGGAGCCGAAAAGGCCTTGACCGCGGCGAAGGCCTTTTTCTCCTGCTCCTTGTCCGGCAGCGTATGCGCGGCGCAGAACGGCACGAAGTCCAGCGTCTTTCCGCCGGAGTGGAAGTCGAACACGATGTCCGCCCACGGCAACAATTCGCGCTGGAAATAGTCGGCGATCTTTTCCGTCACGGTACCGTCTGGCCGGCCAGGAAAGCTGCGGTTCATGTTGCCCTTGTCGATCGGCGAGGTGCGGCTGCCGGCGCGGAACGCCGGATAGTTCATCGCCGGCACGATGATGACGGTACCGGTGACATCCTTCGGGTCGAGCGTGCGAGCGAGCTCGTAGAGCGCCAGCGGGCCTTCATATTCGTCGCCGTGATTTCCCCCGGTGAGCAGCGCCGTCTGCCCCTTGCCGTTGCGGACGACACAGATCGGAATCATCACCGACCCCCAGGCGGAATCGTCGCGGCTGTAGGGCAGGCGCAGGAAGCCGTGCTGGACACCGTCGCGCTCGAAATCGACCGTCGGCGTGATCGGCGAAGGAGGCAGAGCTGACATCGGGCTCAATCCTTGACGAACAGCTTGCGCGGCACATTGGCCAGGCACTCGACGCCGGTCTTGGTGATCAGGATCGATTCGGTGATTTCAAGTCCCATTGTCTCGAGCCACAGACCCGTCATGAAATGGAAGGTCATGCCGGGCTTGAGCTCGGTGCGATCGCCGGGGCGCAGGCTCATCGTGCGCTCGCCCCAATCCGGCGGATAGGAAAGACCGATCGAGTAGCCGGTGCGGTTGTCCTTGACGATGCCGTACTTCTTCAGCACGGCGAAGAAGGCATTGGCGATGTCCTCGCAGGCATTGCCCGGCTTGGCGGCGGCAAGGCCCGCCTCCATGCCCTCGAGCGTCGCCTTCTCGGCGTCGAGGAAGGCTTGCGTCGGCTTGCCAAGGAAGACGGTGCGCGACAGCGGGCAGTGGTAGCGGTTGTAGCAGCCGGCGATCTCGAAGAAGGTGCCCTCGCCCGCCTTCATCGGCTGGTCGTCCCAGGTGAGATGCGGCGCCGAGGCGTCGGCGCCCGATGGCAAGAGCGGCACGATCGCCGGATAGTCGCCACCGATGCCCTCAACGCCGCGCGTGCCGGCATCATAGATTTCGGCGACCAGATCGCATTTGCGCATGCCGACCTCGATCTTGTCGACGATACGCTGATGCATGGCCTCGACGATGCGGGCGGCCTTGCGCATATAGTCGATCTCGGTCGGGCTCTTCACGGCGCGCCGCCAGTTGACCAGAGCGGTGGCGTCGACGAAGCGGGCGTTGGGCAGGTGCTTCTGCAGCGAGGCGAAGGCCGCCGCCGAGAACCAATAGTTGTCCATCTCGACGCCGATGGTCAGCTTGTCCCAGCGGCGATCGGCAAGCACGCTGGCGAGATAGTCCATCGGGTGCCGCTCGGTCGACTGCACGTAGTGGTCGGCGTAGCCAATGATGTTGTCATGCGCGAGATAGGCGGTGCGCTTGGCGCCGTTGGCGTCCTGGCCGCGGCCATACCAGACCGGCTCGCCCGAAGGCGGCACGATGACCGCCTGATGCACATAGAAGGACCAGCCGTCATAGCCGGTCAGCCAGGCCATGTTGGAGGGATCGCTGACGATCAGCAGATCGACCCGCTTGGCCTCCATGGCTTTCCGCGTCTTGGCAAGGCGATCGGCAAATTCGCTTCGCGAGAATTTCAGGTTTGGCTGCATTTTGTTGGTCCTCGTTTGTTGGGCCTCGCGGCCATATTCAGCTTTCGAAAATCGTTCCCGCTTTCGCTGCCCGCGCGCGGTCGCGGGCTAAAGTGGCGATCGCGGTGTCCTGCACGCCGGTGCCAGTGAGATCGGCGAGGGTGATGTCACCGGCCGATCGTCGTCCGTGCTTTTTCCCGGCGATGATCTGGCCGAGCTCGGTGACTTCCGCGTCGGCCGCCATCGCCCCTGCCTCGATGGCGTGGTGAAGCTCGCCCAAGCGCCGCGTCTGCTTCGCGCTGTCTGCGACATAGAGATCTGCCAGGCGAAGGATCGCCGGCGCGATCTCGTTCTTGTGCTCGGCATCCGAGCCCATCGCGGTGATGTGCTGGCCGGCCGAGACGAACCCGGCCTTGATCAGCGGCTCGGTCGAAGGCGTGGTGGTGACGATGATGTCGGCGCCCGCTGCCGTCCTCGCCGCATCCGGCTCGGCACGCACCATGATGCCCAGTCTCTCGCGCAAGCGGGCCGCGGTCGCCTCGGCCTTGGCCGCATCGCGCGCCCAGACGCGCGCCTCCGCGATCGGCCTGACGAGACGCAGCGCTTCCAATTGCAGGCCGGCCTGCAAACCGGCGCCGAAGATCGCCGCTATGCTGGAGTCTTCGCGCGACAGATGCTTGGCCGCGACTGCGCCGGCTGCGGCGGTGCGCACATCGGTCAGATAGCCATTGTCGAGCAGCAGCGCCTCGACCACACCGGTCTTGGCCGAAAGCAGCACTATCATGCCGCCGCCGCTCGGCAGGCCGAGCTTCGGATTGTCGAAGAAGCCGGAGCTTATCTTGACGGCGAAGCCATCTATGCCGGGCACGTAGGCGGACTTCACGTCGACCTCGCCGCGATGCTCGTGAATGTCGAGCCTCAAGATTGGCGGCATCGCCACCGGCATTGTCGCCAAAGCCCGAAAGGCGTTCTCGACGCAGGCGACCGCATCCAGATCGAGCGTCACGACCTTGCGCAGGTCTGTTTCGGTGAGGATGGTCATGCGGCTCATCTGGGGCGCTCCGTCAGTGCAGCGTCGCCGCAGACGATGCGGCGATGCAGGCTCATGTCGATGTTGCGGCCAGACAGGATGGCCACCACCGGTCCTTTCGCAGTGACCTTCCCAGCAAGCAGCGCGCCGATGCCGACCGCGCCTGCGCCTTCGACGATCTCGCGCTCTTCCTCATAGGCATGCCGGATGCCGGCGGCGATCTCGTCCTCGGAAAGCAGGATGACGTCGTCGAGCAGCTCACGGCACATGGCAAAGGTCAGCCGGTTATCGAGGCCGATGCCGCCGCCGAGTGAGTCCGCAAGCGTCGGCAATTCCTCGACCTGCACGGGGCGGCCGGCATCGAGACTCGCCTTCATCGCGGCACCGCGCGCCATCGAGACGCCGACGACTTTGGTGGCCGGGCTCACGCCCTTGACCGCCGCGGCAACGCCGGCCGCCAGGCCGCCGCCGGAGAGCGGCACCAGCACACTTGCTGCTTCCGGAACCTGCTCCAAGATCTCCAGCCCCAGCGTGCCCTGCCCGGCGACGATGTCCGGATGGTCGAAGGGCGGCAGCATGACCAGCCCCTCCTCCGCAACCAGCCTGTCCACCTCCTGCTGGGCATCGTCCTGGCTGTTGCCGACGATGCGAATATCCGCGCCAAGGCGGCGGATTGCATCGAGCTTGTTTTCGGGCACCAGCTTCGACATGCAGATCACCGCGCGCATGCCCTCGAGCTTCGCCGCATGGGCCAGCGCGCGGCCGTGATTGCCGGTCGATGCCGCGACCACCCCGCGCAATCTTTCTCGCGGACTCAACGCGGCGATCGCGTTGGACGCGCCGCGCAGCTTGAACGCGCCGGTCGTCTGGTGATGTTCCAGCTTGAGGTGAACGGGATGGCCCGCCCGATCCGAGAGGCTTTGCGACAACACAGTCGGCGTCCGCTCGACCTTTCCGGCAATGCGTTCGCGCGCAGCGCGGATATGCTGAAGCGTGACTTCCGTTTTGGTCATTGGCATGCCCGCTCACCGGGCCAATGGCTTCGTCATCAGCCGGCCGAACTGCGGCCGCGCCGTGTCGTCGCCGCAAAGCCGCAGGCAGTTCCAGGCGCTCGCCTGGTTGCTGGTGACGACCGGGCGGCCGATTGCCTCCTCCATGCCTGGAACGGCGAGCGCCGCGCGTAGCGCGGTGCATGAAACGAACAGCGCATCCGCCTGCGCATGCGTCGCCTTGCGCGCCAGATCGACGAGCGAGGTAGGCTCGATGCGTGCCATCTCCCGATCGTCCTCGAAGCCGAGGCAGGTGACGCTCTCGATGTCGAAGCCGTGCGCGGCGAAATAGGCGGCCATCGGCCGGCTGGTCTCGACAGTGTAAGGGGTGAGAATGCTGATCCGCTTCACGCCAAAAGCGTTGAGGCCGCGCACGCCGGCCATGGGCGGCGTGACCACGGGAACATTCGGCTTGGCCGCCTGGATCGCCTGCTCGATCTCGGCGTCGCCGATCACCACGGAAGCAGACGTGCAGGAATAGCAGACGGCATCGAGCGTCTCGTCCGGCAGGATCAGTGCCGCGCCCGCCGAAAGCGAGGGCTGCATCTTGCGCAGATTGTCCGGCGTCGTCGGATTGGCGTAGGGGATGCGCGCGACGTAGACGCCGATCCGCTCGCTCGCCACCATGCGGCGGAAGTCGACCTCGCTGGTATGATCGGTGGCCAAAGCAATCAGCCCGACGCGCTTTTCGAGCGGACGCGCATCGAGTGCGGGCCGGGTCGATGCCAGCTCGATTTCGGGCAACAGTTTCATGACTTTCATCTCTCGATCCTGCCGTAACGACGCTCCAGCCAGCGCAACAGCACGACGGAGCAGAGGCTGATGACGAGGAAGAAGGCGCCAACCAGCGTCATCGGCTCGATGTAGCGGTAATAGGTATTGGCGACGCTCTTGGCTTGGTTCATCAGCTCCAGCACGGTGATCGCCGAAAGCAGCGGCGTCTCCTTGAACATGGCGATGAAGTAGTTGGCCAAGGCCGGGATCATCGGCGGGATCGCCTGCGGCAGGATGACATGCGTCCAGGTGTGGCGGCCGTTAAGATTGCAGGCCTTGGCAGCCTCCCACTGGCCGCGCGGCACATTGTCGATGCCGGCGCGATAGACCTCGGCCGTATAGGTGCCGTAGTGCAGTCCAAGCCCGATGACGCCCGCCACCAAGGGCGGCAGCAGGATGCCGATATCGGGCAGGACGTAGAAGATGAAATAGAGCTGCACCAGAAGCGGCGTGCCGCGGATGAATTCGGCGAACCAGCCGACGCTGCGCGACACCGTGCGGTTAGGCGAGCGCCGCGCCAGCGCGATCGCCAGACCGACGATCCCGGCCAGGATCGAGCCGAGCACGGTCGCCAGGATCGTGATCTTCACCCCCTGGATCAGGGTCGGCATGATCTCCCAGACAAAGTTCCAATCCCATTCCATTAGCGGGCCCATTCCATCAGACACGCACTCCGTCGAGACCGCGCGCCATGCGGCGCTCCAGCGAGCGCACGCCCCAGGAGATGATCAGCGCGAGCGCGAAATAGATGACGAGAACGGAGACGAAGGGCATCAGCGTGCTGCCGGTCTGCGAGCGAACCACCTGCGCCTGGAAGGTGAGATCGGCAAGCGAGATCAGCGATACGACCGAGGTCGCCTTGAGCAGCTCGATCGCGTTGTTGCCGAAGGTTGGCAGCATGATGAGCAGCGCCTGCGGCAGGATGACGTAGCGCATGCCTTGCCAGCGGCCGAGATTAAGCGCGGTGCAGGCCTCATATTGCTCACGGCCGATCGACAGGATGGCGCCGCGCACAACTTCCGCCGCATAGGCCCCGACATTGAGCCCCAGCGCCAGCACGCCGGCCTGCAAAGGCGTCAGCGACAGACCGGCGAAGGGCAGCACGAAATAGGCCCAGAACAGCTGCACGAAGATCGAGGTGCCGCGGAAGAACTCGATATAGGTCGTGGCAATCGCGCGCACGATGAAGAAGCGCGACACACGTCCCATGCCGGCGAGAAAGGCCATGACGAGCGCGAGCACCGACCCCATCAGCGTCAGCTCGATGGTGACAAGCGCTCCCTGCAATATCAGGCCGAGATAGCCGGACCACTGGGTCATTGAGTTTCAAATTTTCCTAACGTTTGCAGTCGTTGCGAGAGGCTGCGACAGCCTTGTCCCCGCCCACGGGAGAAGATGCCGTCAGGCAGATGAGGGGCAGCGCTGACCTTGAAATGCTGGCGCGCCGCCCCTCATCCGGCTCTTCGAGTGACCTTCTCGCCGCAAGCGGGAAGAAGGGAGATTACTTCGCCGCGCAGAGCTTCTCGCGCGTCGTCGACATCGCCGCCTTGGCCGAGAAGCCGTAGGGCTCTATGATCTTGGCGAACTCGCCGGACTTCTTCATCTTGGCGAGCTCGACGTCATAGGCATCGCGCAGCGCCTCGTCGCCCTTCTTGAAGGCGGCGCCGTCGCAATAGACCGGCGCGCCCTGCACCGGCGCGATCACTTCGAGATTCGGATCATTGGCCTTCTTGATGAGGTCGTTGATCGACAGAACGGGCAGCGAATAGGCATCGATGCGGCCGTCCTGCACCATCTTCAGGCCGCTCTGGCCGTCCGGCACGACGATGACGCGGTCGCGCGGCACGCCGGCATTGAGCGCCAGCTTCTCCTCGGTGCCGCCGCCCGGCGCGCCGATAGTGGCCGACGTGTCCTTGGCGACGTCCTCATAGCTCTTGAAACCCTTCGGGTTGCCCTTCTTCACCAGCATCGCTTCCGCATCGCACAGCACCGGCTCGGAATAGGCGACCGCCGCGCAGCGCTCAGGCTTCATGAACAGGCCGGCGGTGACGACGTCGAAGCGGCCGGCCTGCAGGCCGGGGATCATGGCGCCGTATTCAGAGATGGAGGCGACGATATCGTTGACGCCGAGGCGCTTGAAGATCTCGCGCGCTACGTCGGGTGCAGCGCCCGAGACCTTGCCGTCCGCGGCGACCGCCGTGTAGGGCGGCTCGTTGGCAATGGCGACGCGGGCAAAGCCCTGCTGCTTGAGCTGCTCGAGCTTTGCGTCGTCTGCCGAACGCGCGCCGGAGGCGAGCAGCATGGTGCTTACGGCGAGACCGGCGACGCCAGCCAGGATGCCAAGTTTCTTCATCGTTCCCAACTCCTTGTTTCTCTTCTTGGTTCGCTCGGTTCGGATGGCGTCCTTGCCACCCGTTTCTGGCTTTCGGGACGGCTTCGCCGCCCTGGCATGACGGTCAGACGCGATGTCCGGCCGCGATGATCTTCTTCAGGAAGCCCTGCGTGCGTTCCTGCTTGGGATGGCGGAAAATCTCATCGGGCTTGCCTTCCTCGACGATCCTGCCGCGATCGAAGAACAGCACGCGATCGGCGAAGTCGTGGGCAAAGCCCATCTCATGAGTGACGAGCAACATCGTCATGTCGGTTTCGGCGGCGAGCTTGCGCATGACATTGAGCACCTCCTCGACCAGCTCGGGGTCGAGCGCCGAGGTGACCTCGTCGAACAGCATGATCTTTGGCGACAGCGCCAGCGCGCGGGCGATCGCGACGCGCTGCTTCTGGCCGCCGGAAAGCTGTGCCGGCATGCTCTTCGCCTTATCGGCGAGGCCCACCATGTCGAGCAGTTCCATCGCCCGTTTTTCGGCGGCGGCTCGCGCCACGCCCTTGGTCAGCATCGGCGCCAGCGTGACATTGTCCATGACGCATTTGTGCGGGAAAAGATTGAAGAGCTGGAAGACCATGCCGATCTTCTGGCGCATCTTGGCCAGGTGCCGCTCGTCGGCCGGCACCAGCTGGCCGTTGCGCTCCATGTGATAGAGCTGCTCGCCGTCGATCTGGATATGGCCGCCGTCGATCTTTTCCAGCGTCATCAGGATGCGCAGGATCGTCGTCTTGCCCGATCCGGATGGGCCGATCAGCGCCAGCTTCTCGCCTGGCATGACCTGCATCGACAGGCCGTCCAGCACCTTGAAGGCGCCGAAGCTCTTCGAAATGGCGTCGACCTTGATGATGGGCGCGGGCAATCCATTTCCCCGTTCTGAAGCGGCCTATGCTCCTAACGATGCGAAACGCGCTAAATCATGTCAATTAGGAAAATAATATCATGACAATTTTTCGAGCGCTGCACAATTTCAGGGCAATTGGCGATCCACTTTTGCATCAGATGGCGAGCAGAAGATGCTCCGGATCGCCCAGCAGGAGCTTGGCGACAACGCTCAAGCCCGAGCGCAGTTCCCCTTCGGTGGTCGAGCCGAGCGAGATGCGCACGGCCGGATGCCACGGCGTGTCGGCGATGCGGAACGACGTGCCCGGGGCAATCGCCACGCCGCGCAGGCGCGCCTGCGCAACGAAGCTCTCCTCGGCGCGGTCGCCCGGCAATTCGAGCCACAGATGCAGCCCTTCGCGATGGGAGCGATAGTCGACGCCGGCCAGCATTTCGGCTGCGATTTCCTGCCGGCGTCTCAACGCCCCGCGTTGCCAGTTGACCAACTCAAAAGCCGTGCCGTCATTCACCCACCGCGTCGCGATTTCCGCCACCATCGGCGTCGCCATCCAGTTCGAGACGAGATGGCGGTTGGCGACGGCCGCGACATAGCGGTCGGGCACGGCGAGATAGCCGATGCGCAGGCCGGGCACGGTGATCTTGGTGAAGGAGGTGACGTAGAGCGTCCGCTCGGGCGCGAAGGCGGCAACCGCCGGAGGCCGGCCTTCGACGAGCGGCCCGAGCACGTCGTTCTCGATGATGGCGATGTCATGTTTGCGCGCGACCGCGGCGATCTGCTCGCGCCGGCTGTCGTCCATCAAGCTCGCCGTCGGGTTGATGACCGATGGCTGGACGAAAACAGCGCGAATGCCGGAGAGACGGCAGGCCTCGTCCAACGCTTCCGGGACCAGGCCGTTGCCGTCGATCGGCAGGCCCTCGAGGTTGAAGCCGAGATAGCGGGCGAGCGGCACCAGCGTGTGGTGGCCGATCGCCTCGGTGGCGACCGTCGAACCGGGCGGTGCGACGCTCATCAGCGCTACCGTCATGCCGGCGGTGGCGCCGTTGGTGAGGCTGATGTTCTGCGGTGAGGCGTCGAGGCCGCAGAGCTTCAGCCATTCGACCGCCACCGTGCGATGACGCGGGAACACCATGTTCGGCCGGAACGACAGCGCCGAACTCGACGGCAGGTTCTCGGCCAGCCACCCCAACGCCTGCTTCAGCTTCTCCAGATGCATCGGCTCGCAGACCGGCTTCAGGATCGAGAGGTCGATGACCTCGCCCAACCGTTCCGGAAGGTAGGGCGGCTCCGGCTCCCGGCGCTGCGTCTGCACGAAGCTGCCGCGGCCGACCTCGCCGGCAATCAGACCGCGGCGGATCAGTTCCTCATAGGCGCGGCTGACCGTCTGGACCGAAAGTTTCAGGTCGTCGGCAAGCCGCCGGTGCGTCGGCAGTCGCGCGCCATTGGCGAGCTTTCCGTCATGGATGGCGCGCGCGAACTGATCGGCCAGCGAGAGGTAGGCCGGGCGGCGGATGAGCGCAGGATCTGGCTGCCATAATGTCATGACTTTATTAGAGATCGAAATCAGTGCAATTGACAATCGAAATAATGCATCGTCATGGTGTCCGGAACAAAAACTGGAGCCGGCATGGCGGCAGCAAAACTCGATCCGATCGACCTCAAGATCCTTGACGCCATCCAGCGCGACGGGCGCATCACCAAGCTGGCGCTGGCCGAGAAGGTCGGCCTGTCGCCGACGCCTTGCTGGATGCGGCTGCGCAAGCTGGAGAAGGCCGGCATTGTCTCCGGCTACCACGCCGCAATCACCATGCGCGCGATCGCGCCGGTGGCGACCGTGCTGATGGAGGTGACACTGGCCAGCCACCGGCAGGCCGATTTCGACCGTTTCGAGCGGATCATCCGCGACGTACCCGAGATCGTCGCCTGCTGGTCGGTCGGCGGCGGCGTCGACTATGTGCTGAAAGTGATGGCGCGGGACATCGACGCCTATCAGCGGCTGGTCGACGCCCTGCTGGAACGCGAGATCGGCATCGACCGCTACTTCACCTACATCGTCACCAAGACGGTGAAGGAGGAGTCCGTGGTGCCTGTCGCCGACCTGTTGCCAGGCTGAAGCCGGAGAGATCGTCTGGCCCGGCGGGCCATGGGAGACAATCTCTCTCCTGGCGGCTGCCGAAAAAGCCTCTCTGTCTCGGTCGCGCGGCTAATCTCTCCGCATCGCCTTGGCACCGGGAGACAAACGATGTCCGCGCATTTTGCACGCCCACACCGCCACGAAGCACTGGATCGTCTCGCCGATCGCCGGCTGCTGCGCGATCTCGGCTATATCGGGGGCCATTGGACCGCCGGCGACTCGGCTGCGAGCTTCGCAGTCACCGATCCGGCCACCGGCGCTACAGTCGCCTTCGTTGCCGCCCTCGGCGCAAGCCAAACGGCGGAGGCTGTCGACGCGGCAGCGCGTGCCCTGCCGGCCTGGCGCTCCGCGCTGCCGCAGGAGCGCTCCGGAATCTTGCGAAAATGGTTCGAGCTGATCGTCGCCGCCAAGGACGACCTGGCGCTGCTGATGACGCTTGAACAGGGCAAGCCGCTAAAGGAATCGCTGGGCGAGATCGACTACGCCGCCTCCTTCGTCGAGTGGTATGCCGAGGAAGCAAAGCGCCTCAATGCGGAAAGCGTCACCAGCCATTTGCCGAATGCTCAGATGACCGTTCGCCGCGAGCCGCTCGGCGTCGTCGGCGTCGTCACCCCATGGAACTTTCCGTCGGCCATGCTCACCCGCAAGGCCGCTGCGGCGCTTGCCGCCGGCTGCACCGTGGTGGCGCATCCGTCCTCGGAAACGCCGCTTTCGGCGCTGGCGCTGGCCGAGCTCGGCGAGCGTGCCGGCCTGCCCGCCGGCGTCTTCAACGTTGTCACCGGGGATGCGCGCACCATCGTCGGCGCGATGTGCGCTGACGCCCGGGTGCGCGCCATGAGCTTCACCGGTTCGACCGACGTCGGCCGGCTGATTGCCGCGCAGAGCGCGCCGACGATGAAGCGACTGGTCATGGAGCTCGGCGGCCATGCGCCGCTGATCGTCTTCGGTGATGCCGATATCGAAAAGGCGGTGACGATCGCCCTCGACGCCAAATTCGCCACCTCCGGCCAGGATTGTCTTGCCGCCAACCGCATCTATGTGCAGCGCCAGATCTATGACCGCTTCTGCGCCGCCCTCGCCCGTCGCATCGAGCGTCTGCGCACCGGCAACGGGCTTTCACCCGACGCCGATATCGGCCCGCTGATGCATGAGCGCGCCGTCAAGAAGGTGGAGGAGCAGGTCGCAGACGCGCTGGCTCGCGGCGCGCGCTGCCTCATCGGCGGCAAGCGCCATGCGGCCGGGCCGCTGTTCTATCAGCCAACGCTGCTCGTCGATGTGCCGGACGAGGCGCTGATCATGCATGAGGAAACCTTCGGCCCGGTCGCCGCCGTCACCCCGTTCGACGAGGAAGCGGAAGTCGTCGCCCGCGCCAACGCTACCGAATATGGTCTCGTCGCCTATGTCGTGACCGAGAACGGCGCGTGCCAGGCGCGCATGGGTCGCGCGCTGGAATACGGTATGGTCGCGATCAACCGGGTGAAGATCACCGGCGCGCCGATCCCGTTCGGCGGCGTCAAGCAGTCCGGCATCGGCCGCGAAGGCTCGCGCCATGGCCTCGAAGCTTTCACCGATCTGAAATACCTTTGTCTGGACGTCGCCTAGCGCACGCCGGAAGAATTCCCTGCAAGGAGAAAAAAGATGCTCGAACAGTCCAACGAACTTTCGGCCTGGGATCGCGACCACTTCTTCCATCCCTCGACGCATATGGGCACGCATGCGCGGGGCGAGTCCCCGGCGCGCATCATGGCCGGCGGCGAAGGCGTCACCGTCTGGGACAACACCGGCAAGAAGAGCATCGATGCCTTTGCCGGGCTCTATTGCGTCAATGTCGGCTATGGCCGCCACAAGATCGCCGATGCCATTGCCGATCAGGCCAAGAACCTCGCTTATTATCACGCCTATGTCGGGCACGGCACCGAGGCCTCGATTACGCTCGCCAAGATGATCATCGACCGCGCGCCGAAGGGCATGTCGAGGGTCTATTTCGGCCTCTCCGGCTCCGACGCCAACGAGACCAACATCAAGCTGATCTGGTACTACAACAACGTTCTCGGCCGGCCGGAGAAGAAGAAGATCATCTCGCGCTGGCGCGGCTACCACGGCTCCGGCGTCATGACAGGATCGCTGACCGGGCTCGAGCTGTTCCACAACGCCTTCGACCTGCCGCGCGCGCCGATCATGCACACCGAGGCCCCCTATTATTTCCGCCGCGCCGACCGCTCGATGAGCGAGGAGCAGTTTTCGCAATATTGCGCCGACAAGCTCGAGGAGATGATCCTTGCCGAGGGCCCGGACACCGTCGCGGCCTTTATCGGCGAGCCGATCCTCGGCACCGGCGGCATCGTGCCGCCGCCCGCCGGCTATTGGGAAAAGATCCAGGCGGTGCTGAACAAATACGACGTGCTGCTTGTCGCCGACGAGGTGGTGACCGGCTTCGGCCGTCTCGGCACCATGTTCGGCTCCGACCATTACGGCATCAAGCCGGACCTGATCACCATCGCGAAGGGGCTGACGTCTGCCTATGCGCCGCTTTCCGGCGTCATCGTCTCCAACAAGGTCTGGCAGGTGCTGGTCAGGGGTTCCGACAAGCTGGGCTCGCTGGGCCACGGCTGGACCTATTCGGCGCATCCCATCTGCGTCGCCGCGGGCGTCGCCAATCTCGAACTGATCGACGAGATGGATCTGGTGAGGAATGCCGGCGAGACCGGCGCTTATTTCCGCGCCGAGCTGGCCAAGGCCGTCGGCGGCCACAGAAACGTCGGCGAGGTCCGCGGCGACGGCATGCTGGCTGCGGTCGAGTTCGTCAGGGATCGCGACGATCGCGTCTTCTTCGATCCGGCGCTCAAAGTGGGCCCGCAGATCGCCACGACGCTCGCGGCAAGCGGCGTCATCGGCCGCGCCATGCCGCAGGGCGACATCCTCGGCTTCGCGCCGCCGCTTTGCCTGACGCGCGAGGAGGCCGACACCATCGTCGCCAAGACCGCCGACGCCGTGAACAGCGTGTTTGCCAGCCTCTGAAGCAATCCAGGAAAGGTGTGAACGGTTTTCCGTCCGGAGTTGCGTGAAAGCAAAGGAACAGACCGACATGAATGCCATGACCAGAACCGTCCCCGCCACGATGGCCGCCGTGCAACTCACCGGCCACGGCGGCCTGGAAAAACTCGTCTATCGCACCGATGTGAAGGTGCCGCCGCCGGCTGCCGGCGAGGTGCTGGTCAAGGTCAGCGCCTGCGGCATGAACAACACCGATGTCTGGGTGCGCCAGGGCGCCTACGGCACCGAGGAAGACGCGGCCGCCGTGTCGACCTGGCGCCGGCAAGGCAACACGCTGACCTTTCCGCGCATCCAGGGCACCGATACGGTGGGCACCATCGTCGCCGTCGGTGACGGCGTACCCTCCGAGCGCATCGGCGAACGCGTCATGGTCGACTTCTCCATCTACAACCGTGACGACGATTCGCTTGCCGACATCGACTATATGGGCCACGGCCGTGACGGCGGCTATGCCGAATACCAGGCGCTGCCGGCCGAGAACGCGCATGTCGTCAATACCGATTTGAGCGATGTCGAGCTCGCCACCTTCTGCTGCGCCTATCTCACCGGCGAGCAGATGCTGGAACGTGCAGGCTTGAAGGCCGGCGAACGGGTGCTGGTCACCGGCGCCTCCGGCGGTGTCGGCTCCGGCATCGTGCAGCTGGCGCGGGCGCGGGGCGCCATTCCCTATGCCGTGGTCGGCAAGGGCAAGGAGCAAGCGGTGCTCGACATCGGCGCCGAGAAAGTGGTCACGCGCGGCGTGGCCGACCTGCCTGCCGCCGTCAACGAAGCGACCGCTGGCCAACCCATCGACGTGGTCGCCGACCTTGTCGGCGGCGCCATTTTCAATGATCTGCTGCGCATCCTGCGGCCCGAGGGACGCTACACCACCGCAGGCGCCATCGCGGGGCCGGTGGTGCAGTTGGACCTGCGCACCATGTATCTCAAGCAGCTTCAGCTGCACGGCTCGAGCCAGGGCACCAGGGCCGATTTCCGCCGCATCGTGCGCTACGTCGAGGAGAAGAAGATCCGCCCGCTGGTCGGCGGCGTCTACAAGCTGTCGGACTTCCAACGCGCCCAGACCGACTTCATGGCCAAGGACTTCGTCGGCAAGCTGGTGGTGGTGCCGGACGCGATTGCCGACACGAACAAGTAGCGGCCGATGGCGGCGGCCGACGGGTTGACCTTGGCGGTCAGCCCTTGCGCTCCTGAAGGATGTTGCCGCCATCCACGACGATGACGGCTCCGTTGACATAGCTGGCGCCGTCGGACGCCAAGAACAGCACAGCCGCGGCGACCTCCTCCGGAGTGCCGGCGCGTCCAAGCGGCGTGTTTTGCGCCGCGAGGAGTTCTTCCGGGGTCGAGGCGCCCGTCGCGATCCAGCCCGGCGCCACGGCGTTGACGGTGACGCCGCTGCGGCCGACCTCCAGCGCAAGCGCATGCGTCAGCCCGACCATGCCTGCCTTGGCGGCGGAGTAAGGGGCCTCGCCTTCGTTGGAGACGTAAGGGCCGGTGACCGAGGCCATGTTCACCACGCGTCCATGACCGCGCTCTACCATGCCGGCCAGAAATGCGCGTGTGGCAAGGAATGTGGTCTTCAGGCTGACATCGATGCCGCGGTCCCAGTCGCTTTCGCTGAGATCGAGAAATCGCCGCTGCAGCGCCGGCTGAGCGACCGTTCCCATCCCGGCATTGTTGACGAGGATATCGATCTCGCCGACCTCCGAGCAGAGCCGCTCGACATCCGCTGCACGCGTCAGATCGGCCATCACCGCACGAACGTCGAGCCCCTCCGCCCGCAGCTCTTCAGCGCGCTGCTCGACGCGATGCGACGAGGCGGTGATCGCGACCGCAAGCCCGGCGTGGCCGAGTGCGCGCGCCACCGCGACGCCGATGCCGTCGGCGGCGCCCGCGCCGGTCACCAGCGCCGTGCGGGATTTGCGAAACGTGGTCATGAGCCCTCCAAGGCGATGACGCCAATGCCGCGAGTCAGTATCCGGCGCTGATGCCGAAATCGATCGAAAGCGCGGCCCCGGTGATCGGCGCCGCGCCGGGCTGGCAAAGATAATGGATGAAGGAGGCGATCTCTTCCACGCAGATGAACCGTGCTCTTTCCCCTTGCGGGTATTGCCCAAGGAGCCTGCGCTTGTAGCCGTCCGGGTCATCTCCGCCATAGGTCCTTGCCTGATACTCGATCATTGGCGTCGCCGTGTCGCCAGGACAGACGGCGTTGACCCTGATGCCGTGCGGCGCAAGCTCCAGGGCGAGAGCCTTGGTCAGCAGCACCAGCCCGCCTTTGGAGGCGCAATAGACCGCCGCGCCGCTGTTGCCAACGATGCCCGCGTCGGAGGCGATATTGATGATAACGCCCTGCGCCGCCGACAGGTGCGGAATGGCGGCCGAGATCAGGAAGAAGGCACCTTTGAGATTGACGTCCAGCACCAGGTCCCATTGCTCTTCGCGGACCTCGCTTGCCGCTCCCTCGAGCCAGACGCCGGCGGCGTTGACGAGAATGTCCAGGCCGCCTCCCCATTCGCGGGCCTTGTTCACAACCTCTCGGCAGGCAGCGACGGAACGGATGTCGAGCGGCAGACCGATCGCGTTCGCACCGGTCGCGGCAATCCTTGACACGGCCTCGTCGAGTTTCGCGCCGGGAAGGTCGGCGAGCACGATCCGCTCACCGTCAGCCGCAAGGCGCAGTCCCGTCGCAAGACCCATGCCCCCGGCGCCGCCCGCGATCAAGACGGTTCTTGCAGCCATTCGATAACCTCCGCTGTGCGATGAGCGTTGCGGCGAGACACAGTCCGGCATCCGAACCACGTCGGAGAGACATCTCGCATGCGCCACGCCGGACAAACAATGATCACAGCACCGAAGCCATTCGCTTCGCGATCACCCCAGCTCCAGCGTCGTGATGCCGAAAACCTTCGACGGCACATTGCCTGGTTTGCCGCCCCGATACATGCGGGTTGTCGTGAATCCGGGGACCATGCCGACAGCCTGAAGCACGGCGGTGAAGCCGATCTGGGTGGCCGGCACGTCGATATGCAGCGCCTCGCCTGCCGTCCTTCCCGTCAGTTCCGCCATCAAAGCCAGGGCTGTCTCCATGTCGTCCGCGAACAGCGGACCGATCTTGAAACCTTCGCGGCATCGGCGCGCCACGCCGTAGCCGGCAAGGCCGGCCGAGCCAGTGGACATCATCGCGATCCGGGGCGGCCGCAGCCATGCCCGCAGGAAGGCCTCCCGAGGCGCCGGGAAGCACTGGCGGTCATAGGCCAGGATCTCGGCTGTCTCGGCGGCGGCAACGGACCGGATTTCCCGACCCCCGGTCAGTCGGGCCGGACGACCGCTGAAGCGGACGGTCTCATAAGCCGGCACGAAGCCTTTGTGTTGGTAGTTGGCGCGCTGCTCGGCTACGCCGTCGAGGCCGACAATGCGGTCGCCGAGCCGAGCCATGCCGGCATCCCAGACCGCCTTGCCATGGCCTTCACCGCGCCGATCGGGCCGGCAGATATAGAGGCCGATGAAACCGAACTCCGCGCCATAGGCGACGGTCGAGATGCCGGCCACCATCTCGCCGGTGACGAAGGCGCCGATGAACCCTTCAGGATCGGCAGCCCTGAGCGCGGCGGCATCGTCGATGCCCGGATTCCATCCCTCCCTCGCCGCCCACTCGACGAGCTTTTCCACCTCGCTGGCGGTCAGCGTCCGGATCGTTCTCGGCATGGCTTCACTCGGCGCGGCAACGGATTTCAAGTCGCCAGGATAGGTCGCCGCCAGCAGGTTGCAAAGACCGGTTTTGGACGTTGCCGACCTGTCCACGCCACGAAGCCCAACCGTCGATGCTCCTTCGCCGATTCGGCGAAGAGACCGCCCATTGAACGCTAGACCGTCGAGCGAATTATTATCCGGGTTTTTCGAATCGATGCAAAGGGTTAGCAAGAACGCGCCGAAACATCAGCCGTTGTTCCAATGGGCAACTGGACACGACCGTCGAAGGCGGGGAATCTTCTTTCGTCGTTGCTTGGAATCGAATGGAGTGCCGCAGGAAATGCCCTTGAGCGCCGAAGAAATCGCCAGTCATCCGGCAGCTCTGCGCGGTGTCAAGGAGCAGTCGCGCGCGCTCATCCATATCTACGAAACCAGCCCGCGCCTTGCCGCCGTTTTTGCCACCCAGCAGCGCTGGCTGCTCGGCCATGTCGGACTTGCGCTGCATTTCAGGCGCGACCCCGATGACCGCCGCACCGAAATGACCGTAGCGCGTTTCATCGAGGTCGTGCGCCGCAATTCAGTTGCCAGCCGCAACACCGCCGAAGCGTTCGTCAAGGAAATGCTCCATTACAACGTCGCCGAATACATTTCGTCGCGTGGCGATGGCCGAGCTCATCCCTTGCGGGTGACCGCGGCCACCATCGAGACCTTTACCGGCTGGATCCATGCCCATTTGCGAACGCTCGACCGCATCGATGGCGGAGCCCGGCTGACGATTTTCCTCGAACACCCCGATATGCTGGCCAAGCTGCAGCCATTGATCTGCGACGGATTGCTCGCATCCATTCCGGTGCGGGAACCCCAGCAAACCTTCTCGTTGTTCATCTGGCTCAACAACGGCGGCATCGTCATGGACTGGCTGATGTCGGGTATCGATCCGGAGGACGCCAGCCTCGAGAAGATTCCGACCGGCGTCATCTCGATCAGCGAATTTGCGCATTGGCTGAAGCTGTCGCGCACGCATCTGGCGCGCAAGCTCCGCGACGCCGAGGCGCTCGGCAGCATCGGCTGGGTCGGCCAGCGCGGACATTCCGTCATGTGGGTGTCGCGGCAGTTCTTCGACGAGTACATGGCCGTTCAGGCAGCCAAGCTCGCCATCGTCGACGCAGCCTTCGAGGCGAGTTTTTCCGGCGCGAGCGAAGGCTGAGCGCCGCGGCGCCTGCTCCGAGCTTGCCGTGACGGCGCGCAAAGAGACGCGCCGTTGAGCCGCTTCGACGATGACGCGGCGCTCAGAGCAATTCCAGGATATTGTGAAACGGTTTTCCGTCCGGAATTGTCAAATCAAAGAGATAGGGCGGTTTGCCGTTTCCGTGAAACGGTGAACCGCTCTATGTCCTCAGTCGATGTCGAAGGATACGCCTTGCGCCAAGGGCAGGGCCTTCGAGAAGTTCACCGTGTTGGTGGCGCGCCTCATATAGGCCTTCCAGGCATCCGAGCCGCTCTCGCGGCCGCCGCCGGTTTCCTTCTCGCCGCCGAATGCGCCGCCGATCTCGGCGCCCGACGTGCCGATATTGACATTGGCGATGCCGCAGTCCGAACCGTCGACGCCGAGAAAGCGCTCCGATTCCTGCAGGTCGCGGGTGAAGATCGAGGACGACAGGCCGGCGCCGACCGCGTTGTGCAGGTCGAGCGCCTCGTCGAAATCGGCATATTTCATCACATAGAGGATCGGCGCGAAGGTTTCTTCCGTCACCGGCGAAACCTGCTTTGGCATTTCGACGAGCGCCGGATGCACATAGTAGGCATCGGGATGGCCGTTCTCGAACCGCTTGCCCCCGGTCACCTTGCCGCCATGCGCTTCCGCTTCGTTCAACGCCTTCTGCATATTGTCGAAGGCGGCCTTGTCGATCAGCGGACCGACCAGCGCCGAGGTCTCCAGCGGATTGCCGACCGAAACGCTCTGATAGGCCTTCTTCAGGCGCGGCAGCAGCGCGTCATAGACGCTCTCGTGCACGAACAACCGCCTGAGCGTCGTGCAGCGCTGGCCGGCGGTGCCCATGGCGCCGAACGCAATGGCGCGCAGCGCCATGTCGAGATCGGCGCTCGGGCAGACGATGCCGGCATTGTTGCCGCCGAGCTCGAGCACCGCGCGTGCAAAACGCTTGGCCAGCCGCGGACCGACCTCGCGGCCCATGCGGGTCGAGCCCGTGGCCGAGACCAGCGGCACCTTCGGATGGTCGACCAGCACCTCGCCGACGGCGCGGTCGCCGATCAGCACCTGGAGCAGGCCTTCCGGCGCATCGGCGCCGAAACGCCTGGCGGCGCGCTCGAAGATCGCCTCGCAGGCAAGCGCCGTCAGCGGCGTCTTTTCCGACGGCTTCCACACCACCGCGTCACCGCACACGAGTGCAAGTGCCGCGTTCCACGACCACACCGCGACGGGGAAGTTGAAGGCCGAGATCACGCCGACGACGCCGAGCGGATGCCAGGTTTCCATCATGCGATGTCCAGGGCGCTCGGTGGCGATGGTCAGGCCGTAGAGCTGGCGGGAAAGACCGACCGCGAAATCGCAGATGTCGATCATCTCCTGCACTTCACCGAGACCCTCGGACGGGATCTTGCCGACCTCGATCGACACCAGCCGGCCGAGCTCCGCCTTGTGAGCACGCAACTCCTCGCCGAGCAGGCGCACCAGCTCGCCCCGCTTCGGCCCCGGCACCAGCCGCCAGGCGTGGAAGGCCTTGTGCGCGGCATCGATAGCCTTGCCGGCATCGACCGCCGAGATCGACTTCAGTGCCGCGATCTGCTCGCCCGTCACCGGGCTGCGCACGATGAGGTCGCCGCCGGAAAGTGCATCCTTGGCGACGCCAAGTTTCTCCAGAAGTGAGGCCGTTTCCTTCGCAATCGTCATGTTTGTTCCTTTTCAGATCTCGCCTTGGATATGGCGAGCGTCGAAGCCTTGCGCCACGTCTTGTCGGCGCCCTGAGGCACGACGGCGCTTTCATGGCGTGGCATTACTCGTTTCAGGGAAAAACCGCCACCCCGGGATGGTCCAACCCCGGCGCGCAAAATTGGGCCAGCAGTGAAAATGGGATCAGCGCGCCTTCTTGGCCTGCGACGTCTCGGTGCTTTGCTTGATCAGCCGGTCGATATGCATGCGGATATGAGCGGCTTCGGCGGCGGTGTTGGCTAAAGCGATCGCGCGGTCGAAGGCCACGCGCGCCTCCTCGCTGCGGCCAAGCTGCATCAGCAGGCCGCCCTTCAGGCCGAAGAAGTGGAAATAGCCTGCCAGCCGATCTTCCAGCGGCTCGATCATTGCCAGCGCCGCTTCGGGGCCGCGCACCTTGCTCACCGCGACCGCGCGGTTCAGCGTCACTACCGGCGACGGCTGCATCTGCTCGAGCAAGCCGTAGAGCAGGTCGATCTCGGTCCAGTCCGTATCCTCGGGTGTTGCCGCCCGCGCATGCAATGCCGCGATCGCCGCTTGCACCTGGTATGGGCCAGGCTTGCGATGACGCAGCGCCTTGTCGACCAGCGCCAGGCCCTCGTCGATCATCTTGCGGCTCCAGAGCGACCGGTCCTGATCCTCGAGCAGCACGATCTCGCCATGCGCGTCGAAGCGCGCCGGCGCGCGTGCATGCTGGAGAAGCAGCAGCGCCGTCAGCCCCATGATCTCCGGTTCCTGCTGAAACAGCCTGAGCAGCAGCCGGGCGAGCCGGATCGCCTCCTCGCAAAGCGGCGCGCGGGCCGGCGCCTCGCCGCCATTGGTCGAATAGCCCTCGTTGAAGATCAGATAGATCATGGCCGCGACCGCCGCCAAGCGCTCGGAACGCTCGACCGCGCCTGGCGTCTCGAACGGCACGCCGGCATCGGCGATGCGCGCCTTGGCCCGGGTGATGCGCTGCTCCATGGCGCTCTCGCCGACGAGAAAGGCGCGCGCGATCTGCTTGACGGTCAGGCCGGAGACGATGCGCAGCGCGACCGCGATCTGCTGCGTCGCCGGCAGGTCCGGATGGCAGCAGATGAACAGGAGCCGCAGGATATCGTCGCGATAATGCGCGCCGTCCAGCCGCTCGGCCATATCGCCTTCGGCATCCTCGAGATCGGAGATCTGGTCCTCTTCCGGCATCGGCGCCTGCTTGGCGCGCTTGCGCACCGCGTCGATGCCGCTGTTGCGGCCGACGAAGATCAGCCAGGCCGCCGGATCGCGCGGCGGCCCGTTTTTCGGCCAGTTCTTCAGCGCCCTCAGGCATGCATCCTGGAAAGCTTCTTCCGCGGCGTCGAGGTCGCGGAAATAGCGCAGCAGCGCGCCCATCGCCTGCGGACGGGCGGTGCTGATCGCGTTGCTGATCCAGGCAAGCTCGGTCATGCGGGAACCTTTGTCGGATTGAAGACCGAGATCGGCCTGATCTCGTAGGAACCACCGCTCGGATTGACCTCGGAGAGTTCGCGGGCGAACTCGACGGCTTCGTCCAGGTGATTGCATTCGAGCGTGTAGAAGCCGAGGAACTGCTCCTTGGTCTCGGCGAACGGGCCGTCGAGCACCACCGATTCGCCCTTGACCTTGCGAAGCGTCGTCGCGGCTGTGGTCGGCAGCAGGCGCGCCACCGGCCCCAGCCGGCCTGCCCTGGCGTATTTGTCCTGTACGTTGAGGAGCTTTGCCATGACCTCCTCGTCCTGTTCCTTGCTCCAGGAGCAGACCACGTCTTCGGAGGCGTAGCAGAGAATGGCATAGAGCATGGTGCGTCCTTTCCGTATCAAAGGACGCAACAGTAGGACCCTTCCCGACACAAGGTCGACAAAAAAGTTGTAGGGCTATCGAGGGTTTACGCTATCCTCCTGGTGGTCAGGCTTCGCGCGCCTGCAGCCATCTCAGCACCAGCGTCTCCTCCTCGTCGAGGCCCGGTATAAGGCGCTTTCGTTTGTTGGCTTCGGCCATTTCGCCGAGCAGCTTCCCTTCGGCCCACGCCTCGAAGACGAGCGGATGGATATAGCACCGGCGGCAGACGGCTCGCGTATTGCCGAGTCGTTCGGCGACCTTGTCGACGATACTGTTCATCACGCGGTTTTTCTGGGTCATGCTCTCGGGCAACTCCGCCTGCGCGAACAGGGATGCCGCATGGATGGTGCCGCCCCAGGTGCGAAAATGCTTGGAGCTGAACTCCGGGCCAGATGCCTCGCGAATATAGCGATTGACGTCCTCCGACCGCAGCGGCCGGCGTGTTCCCTCGTCATCAAGATACTGAAACAGCTTCTGGCCAGGCAGGTCCTGCGCGCCGCGCACGATTTTGGCGATGCGTTGGTCGACGAGCTTCAGCTTCCATTCCTTGCCGGACTTGCCCGTGAAGGAGAAGCGCAGGCTGGAACCGGTGATTTCGACATGGCGGTCGCGCAGCGTGGTCAGGCCGAAACTCTTGTTGTCGCGGGCATAGGCGGCATTGCCGACACGGATCATGGTGTTGTCGAGCAGCCAGACGACAGAGGCGACAACGCGCTCCAGCGGAAGTCCATGACGGCGCAGGTCGGCATCGACCTGGCGCCTCAAGGAGGGCAGGCTTTGCGCGAAAGCAACGAGGCTGGAGTATTTGACGCCGTCCCGTTCCTCGGTCCACTGCGGATGATAGCGGTACTGCTTGCGTCCGCGCTGATCCCGGCCGGTCGCCTGGATATGGCCGTTCGGGTCGGGCGAGATCCATACATCCGTCCACGCGGGCGGAATGACGATCGCCTTGATACGGTCAAGGGTGGCCGCGGTGACCGCACTCCCGTTCGGGCCGACATAGGAAAATCCCTTGCCTTTTCTCAGGCGCCGGATGCCCGGATCGGCATCGCTGACATAGCTGAGCGCGGCGCGCTCGGCGGAACTCTGCGCGCCGTTCCCTTGTATTTCCAGACCACCCGCCAGGCGGCCGAAGGACGATTGTGCTCGTTGCAGCATGGTAACTCCACGGAACTGGTCCGTAGATAAGCCGCGCGACAGCGGCTGGTTCCGCCGTCCCCAGAGGGCGTCCTTCAGCTCCGCCGGTCGGCGGACACCTCAGCCATCCAAAGCCTGCCGTCGTCGACATGGGTGGGAAAGTAGTCTCGCCCGGCCGGTATCGCTTCCAGAACCGCTCCCGACTCGTCCGTCAGATAGTCGTAGCCGATCTGCTGCAAACGTTGCTCCGGATCGAGATGATTGTAGAGGTCGCGACGTGCCACGCGCCGTTTCGGCTCGATCATCTTCAAATGATAAAGGTTAAGGCCGCTGTCCCGAAGCTTGAAGCGCAGATCTTCGGGGAACCAGGCCTCATGCAGCCCTTGCGACCGGCTCAGATCCGGGTGATAGGCGGGGAAAAGCCTGTGCTGCATCTTTTGGCCCCAGACGCCGTCGATGCGATAGCTTGCCGGCGTATACATCTCCCTTAGGCGAAATCCCCAGGCATTGCGCCTGGACCCGCTGGTCAGTTGGCCTATCCGGCTTGCCACGGCATCTTCCAGCCTTTCGTCCGGATCGATTGCCAGAAGCCAATCGGCACCCGCCTCATAGGCCGCGGCAACAAGCGCGCGCCGCCTCTGCGGTTCATTGCTGAAGACCGCATCCGCCGAGCGATCGTCATAGGCGATCCAGCCATCGACGATTGCGTCGAGATTGGCGAGGAGGTCTGGCACCAGATGCGCATCGTAGCGATAGCTGAAAATGGCGACGATCCTTTGCCGCGACCAAAGCCATCGACCGCGCCGCCGGCGCGGCTGCTTCATCTCCATGGTGATCATGGCCGCGTGCCTGTCCTATCGCCATGCGTTACGCCGACGGCTGCCCCCAGCGATTTTGCGAACAATGCCGCCCATACGATCGGCAGCGATAACATCGCGAAACGTCTATCCTCTTCGGCCAGGCCTTCTTTTGCGAACTTGCCGACATTGCGCCGGTCCCGAAACACCCCTTTGAAAATCCGCAATGGCTTTCGGTGTCCAACGGATTTGAGGTAGGTCCCATATCGGTATCCGCGCAGATACTGGTCGACAATCACTCGGATCAGCCGTGTCTCGTTGCGATGGACGGTAAGCACCGCCGGCTCCCATAGCGGCACGACCGCCTTCGGCAGCCTTTCCAGGAATTCCGTGTCTTCTCCCGTCGCCATTTGTTCGTCGAACAGGCCATACCGATCGAACAATTTTCGGTCGAAAGAAACGCCGTAGCGAAGTGCCTTATGAGCGGGAAGACCTGGCAGGCGCCGCATATAGGTAACGAGATGGGCCGCGCACGCGACCAGATTGCGCGGATGACTGTTGGCGATGGCGCTTGCCACGGCCGCGACGCCTTCCCGGTGATGGCGCAGCCGGACCTCTGCCCATCGCGGGCATGCCAGGCAATCATCCGCGAGAAAGGCGATGAAAGGAGCTTTCGTCGCCGCTATGCCGCGATTTCTCGCGGCCCCGGCAAAGAGCCTTTCTTCGCACTCGATGACTGGCACGTCGAGTCCGGCATTGGCCAGAAGCGCCTGGGCATTCCCGCCGCCGGAATTCACGACCACCACCTCGAGCGGGATGTTCTGGCCGAGCACCGACCTGACCGCCGCGACCAGATCGGTCGGAGCCCGAAAACCTATCACCACGACTGCAAGTTCCGGCCCGTCGGCCATCAGGCACTTTGCAGTTGGACGCGATGGGCCGGGAACCGGCGCCGCGCCGCGATTTTGAGCCGGTAGCGCATGCAGCGCCAGATGTCGGTGGAAACCTTGGGCGCCGCTTCGGCAACCGCCAGGAATTTTGCCGCCGTTTCGAGATCGCCGCGAGCGTAGTGTACGCGGGCGATCTTGAGCGCCACAAGCCCTTCCCTCGCTTTCAACGACGATTTCGCAATGCCGCAGTCGGCGAGTTCGCGCAACGCCAGGCGCCATTCGAGGAAGCGTCGCGCAGGCTTTATCGCGAAGCGGTCATCCGAACGGTCCGACGATACGAAGTAGACCATGATCGGTTGCCTTACGACCGCGAGCGATGCCTTGCGCATAACCCGCGCCCAGAACAATGTGTCCTCGTCGTAGGCAAGACCGGTCGGGAAGCGCGTGTCGCCGACCGTATGCCGCGACACCAGCGCGCTGCCGACGGCAATCGACCGTATCCTGCCTTCCACATAGGCGGAGGCATTGGCGAGCCCGGCAGTCATGTAGCCGGCCGGCGTTTTGAACTGTCGGTCCCGGCCATCGGTCCGCCGGCGGTAGGCGCCGACCACCATGTCGGCGCCTGGCTTGGTCCTGGTCTTGGACAGCAGCGTCCGCAACCCACCCTCGATATGCAGATCGTCGGCGTCGATCATGTAAATCCAGGGGAAGCGCGCCTCGGCCAGCGCAAGATTGCGGGAGCCGCCCGCGTCTCGACAATTGGACCGGATGATCCGGAACGGCAGCGCCAGCCGCGAGGCTGCGTCCGCGGCCACGGCCGCCGTGTTGTCCGTCGAGGAATCGTCGACCAGTATCACTTCGCCGATGATCTCGGCTTCCGAGCGCAAGGTTGCCAACGTGTCTGCAACGGTTGCCGACGCGTTGTGTGCTGGAATGATGATGCTGACCGATGTCAACAATTGAACTCCGCGCAAGTGCCCGGCAGGCCGGTCCACGGTCCGGCGGCAAGATAGCGGCGGGATCGCGATTTGAGAAGCAGCCGCATCACCGATCGTGCGCCTTCAGGCAGCGACCGGGATGACATCGACCGCCTGCTCGCCGATCTGCTCGCCGGTGGTTTTCAGGACGCCGACAATCGGCGCCACGTCGGAATAGTCGCGGCCGTATCCCACCGTGATATGGTCGTTGCTCGCCCGCATGCCGTTGGTCGGATCGAATTCCTGCCAGCCGGCATCGCGCCCGCACCAGGCCTTGACCCAGGCATGCATGGCGTCGGCGCCTTCGAGCCTCGGCTTACCCTTGGGCGGGATCGTGCGCAGGAAGCCGCTGACATAGCCGGCGGGGATGCCAAGCCCGCGCAGCCCGGCGATCATAATGTGCGAGAAATCCTGGCAAACTCCACGCTGAAGCGCAAAGGCATCGCTGGCGCGCGTCTGCACGGTAGTTGCCTTGCCGTCATAGGTGAAATCGCGGTGGATCCGATTGCAGAGATCGACCGCCGTGGCGATCGCCGAACCGGCGAGGCTTTCCCGCGCATAGTCCGTGATTACCGGATCGATGCTGGCGTGGTCGCTGGCGGCGAGGAAGTGATGCGGCGCGTCGGGGGACAGCGAACGCACCGCGTCGAGTTCCGCCCTCAAGCCGTGAATGTCGGGCGAGACGTCGAGGCCGGCTTCCGGCCGCGATACCGACACACGGGCGCTCATCCTGACGTGGAGCTCCTCATGCGCGTCGCGAACGGCGATCGCAGTGACGTTGTTGCCGAAGAAATCGGAAAAATCCGCGCGCTCGGCCGGATTCGGCTGGAACGACAGCGAGGCGGCGATAACCCGCTGCACGCCGGCGATCGTCTGTGGCAGCACGCGCACCTGGTGCCTGCCGCCGCCGGCTGCGGCCGCATAGCCGTAATGAAGATGGAGCCTGATGTCGTAGAGCATTTATCCGAAATAGGCCCTGGCGAGACTGTTGTAGAGATCGCCGATCTGAATGGCGAGATCGTCCAGCACCTTCGCGGTCATGTCCTGAGGCTCCATCACGGCGAGCGCCGTGTTGAGCTGCAGGATTTCTTTCGCCGCGGGCGACATATGTCCCTCGCCCCCGACGGAAGGCAGCATGCCGATCTCGGCCTTGAGCCGCTCGAGCTGGAACAGGATCGAGCGCGGGTTGAGCGGATCGAGCGCCAAGAGGTCTATAACCGTGCGCCGGCCTGACTGAACCGGATATTGCCGGCGGTGGGTCATGACGCTGTCGCCGATCTCCAGCATCATGTCGAGTGCGCCGTCGGGCGCGTCTGCCTTTGTCAGCCTGGCTAGCGTGCGCGCGATCTGGATGCCACGTTCCAGTCGGCGGCCGATCTCCAGGAAGCGCCAACCGGTGAAGCGGTACATGTTCTCGTGCAGCAGCCCCGAGAAGCCCGCAAGCTTTCGCAGCATCACGGTCATCGCCCGCGTCGCGTCGTCGCCCGGAGCGACCGTCTCCGCGAATTTGTGGATGGTCTTCGACAGATCCTTCAGCGCCAGCCAGCCATCCGGCGAGAAGCGGTCGCGGATCTGGCCGGCGCTGTAGACGGCGCTGTCCAATGTGCCGATCAATCCAAGCGGGATCGCGGTTTCGACCTCGATGCCGAACGGTTCGAGATAGTCTCTGATGTCGGCGAGCAGCGGCATCTCGGGATCGGATGTCTCCGCCAGCCTGACGTGATAAGCGCGCAGCACCCGCACCGTGTCTTCCGAGCGCTCGATATAGCGGCCGAGCCAGGTCAGGTTTTCCGCGGCGCGGCTCGGCAGGCTGCCGGGCATGGTGCGGGTGAAGCCGTCGGTCTCCTGCGGCAGCAGCGTCTCCCGCTCGACAGGCCTGTCGCTGACCACCCAGACATCCGCCGCCTGACCGCCGCGCTGCATGGCCATCGCGGTCGGGTCGAGCGAGAAGCCGACGCGTGCAAAGCCGCCGGGCATCACCGTCCAGCCTTCGTGTGTTCGCGCCAGGTAGACGCGCAGGCTGGCGGGCCGCGGCTCCAAGCGGCCGCCGGCAAAGACCGGCGTAGTCGAGAGCGTGACCGCCTCCTGGCCGACGAAGCCAACCCCGTCGGCTTCGATCCGCGCGATAAGCTCCGCCCGCTCGCCGGCCGAAAGCGCCGAACCGAGCCTGGTCGCGCCATCGTCCTCGAAGGCAAGCCGTGTCGACAGCGCCGGGCCAACCACCATGCGGTCGATATTGGCCAGCACATGGTCGCGTTCGGCCTGCTGTCCGCACCACCAGGTCGCAATGTTCGGCAGCTTGAGTTCCTCGCCATGCAATTCCCGCGCGATCCGCGGCAGGAAAGAAAGCAGCGCCCGCGTTTCCGCCAAGCCGGAACCGAGCCCGTTGACGGCCGAGACGGTGCCGCGCCGGATCGCCTCGACCAGCCCCGGCGTGCCGATCTGCGAGTCCGGTTTGAGCTCCAGCGGATCGGCGAAAGCGGCATCGAGCCGCCGCCACAAAACGCCGATCGGCATCAGGCCCGAAACCGTGCGCACCATCAGCCGGCCGCCGGACACCGTCAGGTCCTCGCCTTCGAGCAGCATAATGCCGAGATAACGCGCGATATAGGCGTGCTCGTAATAGGTCTCGTTGAGCGGTCCGGGCGTCAGGATGGCGACGCGGCCGCCGGAATCCTTCGCCATGCCGTTCAGCGCATCACGGAAGCGGCGGAAGAAGCCGGCCAGGCGATGCACATGCAGCTCGCCATAGATGTCAGACAAGGCGCGCGTGGTGGCAACGCGGTTCTCCAACGCAAAGCCGGCGCCCGACGGCGCTTGCGTGCGGTCGCCCAGAACCCACCAGCGGCCGTCGGGGCCGCGGCCGAGCTCGAAGGCGACCATGTGCAGGAAATGGCCGCTGGCCGGACGGACGCCGACCACCGGGCGCAGATATTCCGGGCTCGCCGCAATCAGCCCCGCCGGCAGGATTCCCTTCTCGATCAGCCGGTTCGGCCCGTAAATGTCGGCCAGCATCGCCTCGAACAGGTCGGCGCGCTGGACGAGGCCGGCGCTGATCTCGGCCCATTCCTTCTCGTCGATCAGCAGCGGGACATGCGCCAGCGGCCATTCGCGCTCGTTGGCGCCGGCTTTGTCGTAGACGCGGTAGTAGACGCCGGCATCGCGCAGATATTGGTCGGCGCGGGCAAAGCGCTGTCCGAGCGCCTCAGCCCCCAGATCGTCCAGCGCTCCGATGAAGGACTGCCAGGCCGGGCGCGGATTGCCCGACGCGTCGACCATCTCGTCGACGACGCCTTCAATCGGCCGGTAATGCTCCAACAGGCTCTGCGTCCGCGGCCTGCCGCCCGCCCGTTTCTGATTCCCCTTGGCCATGGTCGATCAGAATCTCGCCGGTCGCCTGAGGTCAAGGGTCATGGGAAACTCTTCAGAACCTTGTTCTTCACGCAGCACATAGGCACCCGGCGTATGGCCGCGCGGCTCGAAGCGGGCCAGCCGCCGCGCCTCCGCCTCGTTGCCATTAACCGGGAAGGTGTCGTAGTTGCGGCCGCCCGGATGCGCGACATGATAGACGCAGCCTCCCAACGAGCGGCCCGACCAGCGGTCGTAGATGTCGAACACCAACGGCGTGTTGACCGGAAGGGCCGGATGCAGGCCGGAGGCCGGCTGCCAGGCCTTGAAGCGCACGCCTGCCACCGCGACCTCTCTGCTGTCGGTCGCCTTCATCGGTACAATGCGGCCGTTGCAGACGACCGCGTGACGCTCCGGATTGAGGCCTTGCGTTCTCACCTGCAGCCGCTCGATGGACGAATCGACGAAGCGGACCGTGCCGCCGATCGCGCCCTGCTCGCCCATCACATGCCAGGGCTCGAGCGCCTGCCTGAGCTCCAGCTTGACGCCGCCATGCTGCACCTCACCGCAGAACGGGAAGCGAAATTCGAGTTGGGCTGCGAACCATTCCGGGCGGAAGTCGAAGCCGTTGAGCTTCAGATCTTCCAGCACGTCGAGGAAATCCGCCCAGACATAATGCGGCAGCATGAAACGGTCATGCAGCGACGTGCCCCAGCGCGCGAAGCGGCCGTCCAGCGGCTTCTTCCAAGCCCGCGCGATGATAGCCCGGACCAGCAATTGCTGGGCGAGCGACATCCGGGCATTGGGTGGCATTTCGAAGCCGCGGAACTCGACCAAACCGAGCCGTCCTGTCGGACCGTCCGGCGAGAACAATTTGTCGATGCAGATTTCCGAACGGTGCGTGTTGCCGGTCACGTCGGTCAAGAGATTGCGGAACAGCCGGTCGACCAGCCACGGCAACGGCGCCTCGCCCTTGTCGGGATGCGGCACCTGGGCCAGCGCGATCTCGAGTTCATAGAGGTAATCATGCCGTGCCTCGTCGATGCGCGGCGCCTGGCTGGTGGGGCCGATGAACAGGCCGGAAAACAGATAGGAGAGCGATGGGTGCCGCTGCCATTGCAGCACCAGGCTCTTCAACAGGTCCGGCCGGCGCAGGAACGGACTATCGTTGGGCGTCGCACCGCCGACAACGACATGATTGCCGCCGCCCGTGCCGGTGTGACGGCCGTCGATCATGAACTTGTCGGTGCCGAGCCGCGACTGCCTGGCTTCCTCATAGATCGCCGCGGTCGTCGCGACGCATTCCCGCCAGTCGGCGGCCGGGTGGATGTTTACCTCGATGACGCCGGGATCGGGCGCCACGCGGATGACGTTGAGGCGCGGGTCGTGCGGCGGCCCATAACCCTCGATATGCACCGGCAGGCCGATCGCCTTGGCCGCGTTCTCGGCCGCCGCCACCAGCTCAAGATAGTCCTCAAGCGCCTCGACCGGCGGCATGAACACGCAGAGCCGCCCTTCACGCGGCTCGACGGTGAGCGCCGTGCGCACCGCACCGCCGATCTCGGTGATCTCCTGCTCGACGCGGTCCTGCTGGCCGGTTGTCGCGGTGAAGGACGCTGCCAGCTGGCGGCGCGCCATTTCGTCGGGGCCCTCAAGTTCTGCTGGGGCAGGTTCCGGCAAGAGAGCGTCGCGCGCCGGCAGCGTAGCGCGCGGCAGCGACGGATCGACCGGCACGATATAGGGGTACTGCGCCGGCGGCACGTAAGGCAGCGCGCCGAGCGGCAGCCGATAACCGACCGGGGAATCGCCCGGCACCAGGAACAGCCGGCCGCGCCGCGTCTTCCACTTTTCCGAACGCCAGCGCTGCCCGGCGGCCTGGCTGTTCCAGCGCTGCACCGGCAGCACATAGCCTGACGGCTTGGTCAGGCCGCGCTCGAACACACGTGCCATGCGGCTGCGCTCTTCCGGATCCTCCAGCTTCGAGTTGGACGGGTCGACATTATCCGGCAGCTTGCCTTCCTTGAGCAGCCATTCGGCCGGATCCTCATAGGCCTCGCCGACCATCGCCTTGTCGATGCCGAGCTCGGCGGCGATCGCCGTGAGCAAGCTTGCGGCCTGCTCAGGCCCGACAGAGACGGTGCTCGTTTCGCGCGCGATCAGCGACGGGTCGCGCCAGACCGGCTCGCCATCGGTGCGCCAAAAGAGCGAGAAGGTCCAGCGCGGCAGGCTCTCGCCCGGATACCACTTGCCTTGCCCGTAGTGGAGGAAACCGCCCGGCGCGAAGCGCTCGCGCAGGCGCCGGATCAGCTGATCCGCCTTATCGCGCTTGGTCGGCCCGACGGCCGCCGTGTTCCATTCGGCAGCCTCGAAATCGTCGATCGACACGAAGGTCGGCTCGCCGCCCATGGTGAGCCGCACATCCTGTTCCCGCAAAACCGCGTCGACCTTGTTGCCCAAGGCGTCGAGCGCCTCCCAGCTTTCATCCGAGAACGGCTTGGTGATGCGCGGATGCTCGGCGATGCGATCGACGCGCATGTCGAAGCCGAAATCGACATTAGCGAAGCTCGCCATGCCGGAGATCGGCGCGGCATTGCGGAAGTGCGGCGTCGCCGCCAGCGGCACATGGCTTTCGCCGGTGAGCAAACCGGAAGTCGGGTCGAAGCCGATCCAGCCGGCGCCCGGAATATAGACTTCGCACCAGGCGTGCAGGTCGGTGAAATCGACCGAAGTTCCAGGCGGTCCGTCCAACGAGACGAGGTCCGGCTTCAACTGGATCAGGTAACCGGAGACAAAACGCGCTGCGATGCCGAGGTTGCGCAGGATCTGCACCAGCAGCCAGCTCGAATCTCGGCACGAGCCTTTGCCGGCGGCCAGCGTCTCCTCCGGCGAATAGACGCCGGTCTCCATGCGCACGATATAGGCGATTTCGCGCTGCAGCCGCGCGTTGAGGCCGACCAGGAAGTTGACCGTGTTTGTCGGACTGCGGTCGATGGTTTTCAGGAAGGCCGACAGCAACGGGCCGGCCGGCTCGGGCGTGCGGTATATGGCGAGGTCTTGCCTGATCTCTTCCGGGTACTCGAACGGGAAATTCTCGGCCGATTCCTCGACGAAAAAATCGAATGGATTATAGACCGTCATATCGGCGACGAGATCGACCTGGATCTTCAATTCCGTCACCGGCTCCGGGAAGACGAAGCGGGCGAGGAAGTTGCCGTACGGGTCCTGCTGCAGGTTGACGAAATGGTTCTTCGGATCGACCTTCAGCGAATGGCTGAGCACCTTGGTGCGTGAATGCGGCGCCGGCTGCAGCCTGATCACCTGAGGGCCGAGAACGACCGGCCGGTCGTATTTGTAATGGGTCAGGTGGTGGACGGCTGCCAGAATTGCCATGGTGCCCCGGGGAACGGCGTTTCAGTCGCCGAACCCTGACATAAGTGCTGGGCATTCTCCAAGCAGAGATGTTGCGCTGCACCTAATTTAAGCAGCGTTGCCGGCTTAGAAAAACGCCTGAAGCCCCGTCTGCGCCCTACCCAGTATCAGCGCATGCACGTCATGCGTGCCCTCATAGGTGTTGACCGTCTCCAGGTTCTGGGCATGACGCATCACGTGATAGCCGATCTGGATGCCGTTGCCGCCATGCATGTCGCGAGCCTGGCGGGCGATGTCGAGCGCCTTGCCGCAATTGTTGCGCTTGACGATCGAAATCATCTCCGGCGCCATCTTGCCTTCGTCCATCAGCCGGCCGACGCGCAGCGAACCCTGCAGGCCGAGCGCGATCTCGGTCTGCATGTCGGCGAGCTTCTTCTGGAAGAGCTGCGTGCCGGCGAGCGGCTTGCCGAACTGCTTGCGGTCGAGGCCGTACTGCCGCGCGCGGTGCCAGCAATCCTCGGCCGCGCCCATGGCGCCCCACGAGATGCCGTAGCGCGCGCGGTTGAGACAGCCGAAGGGTCCCTTCAGGCCCGAGACATTGGGCAGCAGCGCCTCCTCGCCGACCTCGACGCCTTCCATCACAACCTCGCCGGTGATTGAGGCTCGCAGCGAAAGCTTGCCGCCGATCTTCGGCGCCGACAGCCCCTTCAGGCCCTTTTCCAGCACGAAGCCGCGGATCTGGTTGTCATGCGCGGCCGACTTTGCCCAGACGACGAAGACGTCGGCGATCGGCGCGTTGGAAATCCACATCTTGGAACCGGAAAGCCTGTAGCCGTTCGCCGTCTTCTCGGCCCGTGTCTTCATGCCGCCCGGATCGGAGCCGGCATCCGGCTCGGTGAGGCCGAAGCAGCCGATCCATTCGCCGGAGGCGAGCTTCGGCAGGTACTTCTTGCGCTGCTCTTCCGAGCCGTAGGCATGGATCGGATACATGACCAGCGACGACTGCACGCTCATCATCGAGCGATAGCCGGAATCGATGCGTTCGACTTCGCGCGCCACCAGCCCGTAGGTGACGTAGTTGGCGCCGAGCCCGCCATATTCCTCCGGAATGGTAATGCCGAGCAGGCCCGCCTCGCCCATCTCGCGGAAGATCGAGGGATCGGTTTTCTCATCGGCATAAGCTTCCTCGATGCGGGGCGCCAGCTTGTCGGCGGCGAACGCCGCTGCGCCGTCGCGCACCATCCGCTCGTCTTCGGAGAGCTGGTCCTCGATCAGGAAGGGATCGTTCCAGACGAAGGCGTTCTTCTCGGCGGCCATGAGGTGGGTCTCCCGGTAAAATCTTGGATGGCCCGGCTTATCCGCCTCCATCTGGAAAAAATCAAACGAAATTGCATCAAGCATCAATGAGCGATAGTAATAGATCATGAACGTCCAGCGCCGCCTCTTGCCAAACATCAGCGCGCTTGCCGCCTTCGAGGCGGTGGCGCGTCTCGGCTCCTTCACCGCCGCGGCCCGCGAGCTCGATCTCACGCAAGGTGCCGTCAGCCGGCAGATCAATCTGCTGGAAGAGCAGTTCGGGCGCCGGCTTTTCGAACGCGACAGCCGCAATGTCAGGCTGTCCACGGCGGGCGAAATCTACGCCGGCGCGGTGCGCTCAGCACTCGCGCAGTTGCGCGATGCGGCGCTTGGATTGATGAGCAATCGGCATAGCGGTGTTCTCAACCTTGCCATCCTGCCGACCTTCGGCACGCGCTGGCTGATGCCGCTCATTCCGGATTTCGTCGCCCGTCATCCGGACATCACGATCAATTTCGCCACGCGCATTGGCCGCTTCGACTTCGCGCGCGAGCGGCTCGACGCCGCAATCCACCACGGCATGCCTGATTGGCCGGACGCTGATTGCACGCTTTTGATGCGCGAGACCGTGATGCCGGTCGCCGCGCCCGAATTCCTGGCGCAGCGGAAGGTCGCGACGCCGGCCGATATCGGCCGCCTGCCGTTGCTGCACATGGCAACGCGTCCCGACGCCTGGAGCGAATGGTTCGAGCATCAGGAGCTCGACGCGCCGACCGGCCCCGGCATGCAGTTCGAGCAGTTCGGTACGGTCGCGCAGGCCTGCATGGCGGGGCTCGGCGTGGCGCTGCTGCCGCAGATCCTGATCGCCGGAGAATTGCAGCGTGGCCAGTTGGCGCCGGCGCCGGGCAAGCCGATGCAGAGCCGCAGTGCCTATTATCTCGTCGTGCCGCACGCCAAGCGCGGCCATCCGCCGGTTGCCAGCTTTCGCGACTGGCTGCGGGGCCAGGTTGAGAAGGAGCCGGCTGTTCTGGCGTGGTAGCTATTTCCGCTTCATCGCCTCGGCGAGCGCCGCGCCGAACGCACCCTGTGACGGCTTTTCAGGCTGGCGCTGCGGCGCCGGCGAGCGCGGTACGGGCTTGCCGCCGCCGCTGTCGCGCTGGCCGACCCGAGGCGCCCCACCCTGGCCGCCATCCTTGCGCATCGAGAGGCCGATGCGATTGCGCTTGATGTCGACATCGACCACTCGAACTTTCACGACATCGCCGGCCTTTACCACCTCATGCGCGTCCTTGATGAAGCGGTCGGCCAGCTGCGAGACATGCACCAGCCCGTCCTGGTGCACGCCGATGTCCACGAAGGCGCCGAAGGCGGCGACATTGGTGACCGTGCCTTCGAGCAGCATGCCGGGCTTCAGGTCCTTGATGTCGTCGACGCCTTCGGCAAAGGTCGCCGTCTTGAAGCCCGGCCGCGGGTCGCGTCCGGGCTTTTCCAGTTCCGCGATGATGTCGCGTACCGTCGGCAGGCCGAAGCGCTCGTCGACGAAGACACGAGGGTCAAGTGCCTTGAGCGCGGCACTGTCGCCCATCAGCGCGCGCACGTCGCGGCCGCAGGCGACGACGATCTTCTTTGCCACGCCATAGGCTTCCGGATGCACGGATGAAGCGTCGAGCGGCTCGGAGCCGTTCGGGATGCGCAGGAAGCCGGCGCACTGCTCGAACGCGCGCGGTCCAAGCCGCGCCACGTTCAGCAGATCGCGGCGCGTAGCGAACGGGCCGCCGACGTCGCGATGCGCGACGATCGCTTCGGCAAGCGATGGCCCCAGTCCCGACACGCGCGCCAAGAGCGGCGCCGATGCCGTGTTGAGGTCGACGCCGACGGCATTGACCGCATCCTCCACCACCGCCTCCAGCGAGCGGCCGAGCCGGTACTGGTCGACATCGTGCTGATACTGGCCGACGCCGATCGACTTCGGCTCGATCTTGACCAGCTCGGCGAGCGGGTCCTGCAGGCGCCTGGCGATCGACACCGCGCCGCGCAGCGACACGTCGAGGTCGGGAAACTCGGCGGCCGCCGTCGCCGAGGCCGAATAGACCGACGCGCCGGCTTCGCTGACGATCACCTTGATCGGCTTCGGCCCGCCGTCGGACGGCAGGCTGGCGAGCATGTCGGCCACCAGCTTCTCGGTCTCGCGGCTGCCGGTGCCGTTGCCGATCGAGATCAGCTCCACCTTGTGGAAGCGAATGAGCCTGGCAAGTTCCGCCTGCGTGCCGCGCACATCGTTCTTTGGCGGAAACGGATAGACGGTGGTCGTCGCCACCAGCTTGCCGGTACCGTCGACCACAGCCACCTTGACGCCGGTGCGGATGCCGGGATCGAGACCCATCGTGGGCCGGGAGCCGGCGGGCGCGGCGAGCAGCAGGTCCTTGAGGTTGCGGGCAAAGACATGGATGGCCTCGTCCTCGGCCCGCTCGCGCAGGTCGCGCATCAAATCAAGCGTCAGATGGAGCGATAGTTTTATCCGCCAGGTCCAGCCGGCCACTTCCATCAGCCAGCGGTCGCCTGGCAGGGTGCTACCAATCGCATAGGCGTTGGCGATCATCCGCTCGACCGGTTTCACCGGCGATTGATCGTCGGCATCGACTTCGATGTCGAGCGACAGCACCTCTTCGTTGCGGCCACGCAGCATGGCCAAGGCGCGATGGCTGGGCACGTTCGCCCAGCGCTCGACATGATCGAAATAGTCGGAGAATTTCGCGCCCGCCTCCTGCTTGCCGTCGACGACCCTGGCGCGCAGGAAGGCGCGCTCCTTCATATAGGCGCGCAGCTTCCCGACCAGATCGGCATTCTCGGCGAACTGCTCCGACAGGATGTCGCGTGCGCCTTCGAGCGCCGCCTTGGCGTCGGGAACCTCGTCTGTGCGATAGGCTAGCGCGAGTTCGGCAGGCACCGCCGAACGGTCGGCGAGGATCGCCTCGGCCAGCGGCCCCAGTCCACGTTCCCTGGCGATCTCGGCCTTGGTGCGGCGCTTCGGCTTGTATGGCAAGTAGATGTCTTCGAGCTCGGCCTTGGTGGTCGCCGCCGCGATTTTTGCCTCGAGGTCCTCGGTCAGCTTGCCCTGCTCACGGATCGAACCGAGGATGGTGTCGCGGCGCGCATCGAGCTCGCGCAGATAGGCAAGCCGCTCGGAAAGGTCGCGCAACTGCGTGTCGTCGAGGCCGCCGGTGACCTCCTTGCGGTAGCGCGCCACGAAAGGCACCGTTGCGCCCTCGTCCAGCAGCCCGATTGCGGCTGCCGCCTGCTCCGGCCGCGAGCCGATCTCGGCCGCGATGATTGCTGCGATGCGCTTGATGTCCGATGCCATGCTGGTTCCTGCCGAAAAGAGCGGCGACAATAGGCCGGGACGACGGCTGCGCCAACCGCGCTGTCTCCACCCGACAGGAAAGCTCCACAGGAAAGAGCTGCGAGGAAAGACCAGCCGAACGGCTCAAACCATCCGGCTCAGGGCCTCGAAGAAGGCGACTACATCGAGATCAAGCTGATCGTCGACCGGTTCCGGTTGCGACGACATCTTGGCGATGACCACCTCGTCGCTCGGGTTGACGTAGAGCCACTGGCCGTGAATGCCGATGCCGCAGAAGGCGCCGCTTGGCGTGCCCATCTGGTACCATTTGTTGCGGTAGCGGCCCTTAGGGAAGAGGAACGCCATCGTACCGCGCCGCCACGCTTCATGGCTGCCGCCGCTGGCAACCGTGTCATGCACCCAAGCCTCCGGCACGATGCGGCGGCCATTGGCCGTGCCGCCCTGTCGCATCATCTCGCCGATGCGGGCAAGGTCGCGCGGCGTCATCGACATGCCGCCGGCGGTACGCGCCGTGCCTTCCATGTCGACCGTCACTGACATCTCGCTCGCGGCGCCCAGCGGCAGCCACAGTTTCTCGCTGAGCAAGTCGCTGACGCGTTTGCCGGATGCCCGCTCCACCAGGATGCCCAGCATATCCGAATTGGGTGAGCGATAACGGTAGGTCTGCCCATGCGGCTCGGCGAGCCGCGGCAACGTCAACAGAAACGCAGCGAGGCTTTCCGACCCGCCGCCTGGATTCCACAGTGTCGCGCGGCGATAGCGGGCGAAGGCGCTTTCCGGATCGAGATAGGCCTCCTCGAAGTCGAGGCTGACCGTCATGTCGAGCACATTGCGCACGCTCGCATCGCCATAGGCCGAGCCCTTGGCTTCGGGGATGTATTCTGTCACCGGCGCTTCCGGGTCGAACACTCCCTCGCCTTGCAGGATGCCGGCGAGGATCGCCGTCACCGACTTGCTGATCGAAAAGATGATGTGGCGCTGACCGAACGCCATATGCGGCGCCGACCAGTCGCCGACCAGCCTGCCGCCCTTCAGGATCGTCAGCCCGTCAGTGTCGGAGCGCTTCAGGAATGCTTCGACTGTTTCGGCGCCGCCGGCCAAGGTGACTTTCTCCTCGAGCAGCGCGCCGAGCGATTTCACCTCTTCCTCGCCGCCGGGCGCGGCGGCAACGTGGACGCTCGGCACCAGTTCGCCGACATTCTGGAACGACCATTGGCTGAACGGCCTCAGCCGCCAATTGTCGAGCCGCACATCCTTGCGGGCAAAGCCGTATCTGGTCTCGAACGCGGTGTTGCCGGTCACGATTGTCTCCCGGTCGTCCATTTCTGACTTTCAGCCTAGCGCGGCGGCTATGGCGTGCACGGCCTTAAGCGTCGCCACCGAATAGGCGGCGTTGAGGAAATCCGGATAGGTCGAAAGCTTCACGACGACCATCCTGTGCTCCCAGCTGATATGGATCATCTGGCCGAACACGCCCTTGCACATCAGTGCGCGAGAGCGTGGATCCTCGATCCAGAACTGGTTGCGGTAGCTGCCGTCCGGAAGGCTCGGGCTGAAGTCCGGTCCGTGCTTGCCGCTGCGCGTCGCCTCGATCCACTCGGCAGGGATGACCCCGCCGCCATTGTCGAGGATCAACTGGCCGAAGCGGCCATAATCGCGCAGCGTCGCGTTGAAGCCGCCGTCGGCCAGCGCATAGCCGGCGCTGTCGACTGTGAAACAGGCGCTCTCGTCGGCGCCGAGCTTTTGCCAGAGTTCTTCCGAGACCAGCTGCGCCAGGCGCTTGCCGCTCACCCGCTCCATGATGAAGGCAAGCACATCGGTCTCGATCGAGCGGTACTCGAAGGCCTCCCCATGTTCGCGCACCTTGTCCTTCAGCCGCAGGATCAGCTCGAACAGATGCGCGGGCCACCGGAAATCAGGATCGCTGCCCGGCGGGATCGGCTTCCAGCCGGTGGCGACATCGACCTGACCGATCTCGGAATAGCGATCCGTGTACTCTTCCGAGAAGCGCACGCCCGTGGTCATGTCGAGCACTTGCTGCACGGTGGCCCCGGTCCAGGCGGTCTCGCCGAGCTCCGGAAGATAATCCGTCACCAGCCTGGCCGGGTCGATCAGGCCGCGCCCGACCAGGATGCCGAACACCGATCCGGTGACCGACTTTGCCATCGATTGCGACAGATGCAGCGTGCGCTCGTCCATGCCGTTGAAGTAGCGCTCATAGGCGACCGTGCCGTCCTTCAACACCAGGAAACCGTCCGTGTAGGTCTCGTCGAGCAAGCCGGCGAGCGTTGTCGGCCGGCCCTCGCTATCCGCCACCGCCAGGTCGTCGAGATCGACCTCGGCGCGCTCGAGCCGACGGCGATGACCTTGGCCGCGCCAGACCTCGACGGTCGGCAAAAACTCACGCACGTGCTGGAAGGCCCAGCGGTTCCACGGTGGCCGATCCCAGTCGAGCTTCGGCAGAGCCATGGCCGGCGGCGAGCCCTGCATGATCGGCGGCCGCGGATCGGAGTTGCGGTAAGATGTCATCAATCCTCCCTGCACATAAGAAAGGGAGGCCGGAGCCTCCCTCCCTTCATGCGTTCCCGCTCAGTTACTTGCGCAGGTTGGTCCAGATCTTGTTGTAGATCTCCACCACATCTGGCGGGCACGGCGGCACGAATTCCGGCGTCGGCGAGCCGGCCGGCGGGCTGATTTCCGGCGAGTTGGCGAACTCTGCCGGCAGAAATTTGTGGCTGCCGGCGATGCCGTTGTCGTAACCGGCATACTCGGAGATCAGCGCCGCGTTCTCAGGCGCCATGACGAAATCCTGGAAGAGCTTGGCGTTCTCCAGGTTCTTGGCGCCCTTCAGCACCGCGACATTGTCCATCCAGCCCTCGATGCCTTCCTTCGGATAGGCATATTTGATCGCCGGGATCTTCTGACGCGAGCGGTAGGCCGCACCATTCCACTGTTCGGTCACGATCACGTCGCCGGAAGTGATCTTGGTGATCGTGTCGTAGCTGAAGGTCTTCCATGACGGCTTGGCGGCCATCAGTATGTCGTTGATCTTTTTCAGGCTGGCCTTGTCTGCGCCGCAGCGCGGCACGCCGGCATAGCGCTCGGCCGCGTGCATGACGGTGTTGACGTCGTCGAGCACGTTGATCTGGCCCTTCAGTTCGTCCGGCGGGTTGAACAGAATGGCCAGCGTGTTGATGTCGCCCTTGAACTTATCCGTATTGACGGAGAACGCCGTCGTGCCGAATTGCCACGGCGCGGTGTAATGGCGTCCGGAGTCCCAGTAGATATCGAGGAAGCGCGGATCGATGTTCTTGCCGTTCGGCATCGCGTTGGGCTCGGTCTTTTCGAGCAGGCCCTCCTCGATCATGATCTTCACGGTGTAGTCGGACGGCACGACGACGTCGTAGCCCGAATTGCCGGCGCGCACCTTGGACAGCATGGTTTCGTTGGAATCGTAGTCGTCCAGCGTCACCTTGACGTTGTACTGCTTTTCGAACTTCTCGATCAGCTTGGGGTTGGTGTAGTCGCCCCAGTTGTAGATATGCAATTCGCCGTCGGCGAGCGCCGGAACGGCCCATAACAGCACGGCCGCGGAAACGGCCGCCATCAGTTTTCCAGACATTTAATGTTCTCCTTGCCTTCCCATTGTTTTGTGTTGGAGCTCACGGATCATTTGGCGCGTCGCCGCGCGATCAGGAACGAGACCGAGACGAACAGGATCGACACCAAAAGCAGGATGGTGGAGATGGCGTTGATCTCCGGCGTCATCGGCCGCCGGATCTGGTTCCAGATATAGAGGGGCAAAGTCGTCTGGCCGGGGCCGGCGACGAGCTGGGTGATGGTGAAATCGTCGAATGAGACGATGAAGGCGAGTGCCGCGCCCGACATGATGCCGGGAACAAGCAAGGGCAGCGTGATGCGCCTGAAGGCCTTCCACGGCGTCGCGTAGAGGTCGGCGGCGGCATATTCCAGCGTCAGGTCCATGTCTTCCAGCCGCGCCCGGATGGGCATGTAGGCGAACGGAATGCAAAACACGGTGTGGGCGAGGATCAGATTGCCGATGCCGAAATTCAGCCCGAACGTGCCGGCGATCAGCGCGAAGAAGGAGAGCGTCGCCACCGCCGTGATGATTTCCGGCACCATCAGTGGCAGGTTGATGACCATGAAGGCCGCCGCCAGCCCGCGCCACGGCTTCACTCTTGTCATGCCGATCGCCGCGAGCGTCGCGCACACGGTAGAGATTATCGTGGCGCTGATCGAGATGATCAGCGTGTTGCGGGCAGCGTTGTGGAATTCCTCGTTCCGCAATGCGCTGCCGTACCAGCCGAGCGTGACGCCCTCCCAATGCGTGACCAGCGAGCCGCTGTTCAGCGAGAAGATCATCAGGATCAGCACCGGCACGTAGAGCACCAGCAGGCAGATGACAGCAATCGAGCGGAAGCCCGGCTGCTCCTTGATGTCGATGCTGCGCGGCTCAGCCATGCTGCACCTTCCCTGACGTGTTGCGGACGTAGAAGAACAGCGCCACCAGCACCGCGGCCATCAGGATCAGCGCCTGCGCGCAGCCGAGCGGCCAGTTGCGCCCCGATCCGAATTGCTGGGCGATGAGATCGCCGATCATCAGGTGGACGCCCCCGCCGAGGATCAGCGGCGTCACGTAGGCGCCGAGCGCCGGGATGAAGACGAGCAGGCAGCCGGCGATGATGCCCGGCTTCGACAGCGGGATGATCACCCGCCACAGCACCTGGCGGCGCGTCGCATAGAGGTCGTAGGCCGCCTCGATCAGCCGGAAATCGAGCTTCTCCAGGCTGGAATAGAGCGGCAGCACCATGAACGGCAGAAAGGCATAGAGCAGGCCGAGTTGGATTGCGAAATTGGTGTAGAGCATGGTGATCGGCTTATCGATCACGCCGAGCCCCAGCAGCGCGTTGTTGATCAGCCCTTCGTCGCGGATGATGAACATGATCGCCAGCGTGCGGACCAAAAGGTTCGACCAGAACGGGATGGTGATCAGAAGCACCCACCAGTTGCGCTGCGCCGGCGGTCGCGTCGCCATGAAATAGGCGGTCGGAAATCCGAGCAGCAGGCAGATGATCGTCGTCACCACCGCGAACAGGAACGAGCGCAGATAGATGATCAGGAAGTCCGGCGTGAACTGCAGGGTGTCGTCGAAGATGTCGCGCTGGAACAGGAAGTTCAGATAGGCGTCGGTCGAGAACCGCCACTGCACGCCGCCATAGGGCGCGGCGGCCAGAAACGAATAGACGCAGATGATCAAAAGCGGGAGCACGCCGAAAATGCCGATGATGAGCAGCGCCGGCAGCGACAGCAGGCGGTTGCGTCGCGCGCCGGCTTTCACCGCCTGGGCTTCGAACAACGCGGCCTTGGAAGGCATGGTCGGGGAGAGCGTGGCTGTCGTCATCAGTCTTTCAGGACGCGCGCGGCGCCCTCCTCGAACTGGATGCCGACCTTGGCGCCGGTCTCGTAGGTCACCGGAGACGAGCGGCTGTTCTGATGGCGCACGATGAAGTTCTCACCGCCGTCGAGCCTCACGTGGTAATGCGTATCGGTGCCGAAATAGACGATGTTGGAAAGCGTTCCAGCGATCGTGCCCTTGGTCGGATCGGGCACCAGGTCGGCATGCTCGGGACGCACCACCAGCGTCACCTCGCCTGTCGGATCGAAGCCCTCCGGATAGCCGGCGGCGATCGTCGCGTTGCTGGCGAATTTGACCGTGGCCGCCCCTGGCTTCTTCGACAACACCGTGCCGGCCAAGAAATTCGTCTCGCCGATGAAGTCGGCGACGAAGCGTTCCGCCGGCTTGTCGTAGATGTCGCGCGGCGTGCCGACCTGGAGGATCTTGCCGGCCGACATCACCGCGATCCGGTCTGACATGGTCAGCGCTTCTTCCTGGTCGTGGGTGACGAAGATGAAGGTGATGCCGGTCTCGTGCTGCAGCCGCTTCAGTTCGATCTGCATCTCCTTGCGCAGCTTGTAGTCGAGCGCCGAGAGCGGCTCGTCGAGCAAGAGCACCTTCGGCTGTGGCGCGAGCGCCCGGGCGAGCGCCACGCGCTGCTGCTGGCCGCCCGAGATCTGGCTGGTGCGGCGCGCCTTGAGCGCCTCCATCTTGACCAGTTTCAGCATCTGAGCGACCCGTGCCTCGATTTCGCCCTTGGGCTTGCCGAGCATCTCCAGACCGAAGCCGATGTTCTGCGCCACCGTCATGTGCGGGAAGAGCGCGTAGCTCTGGAAGACGGTGTTGACGGGTCGCTTGAACGGCGGCAGCGGCGCGATGTCCTGGCCGTGCAGCATGATTTCGCCGGCGCTTGGGAAATCGAAGCCGGCAATCAGTCTCAAAAGCGTCGTCTTTCCGCATCCGGACGGGCCGAGCAGCGTGAAAAACTCGTTCTCGCGGATCGAGACGGACACCGTGTCGAGAGCGGCTACCTGGTTTTCACCGGTTCCAAATACTTTTCGTACGCCGCGAACTTCGATCGCGTTCTTACCCGGTTGTTCCGGCACGATTACCCCATTGAGAGAGCCTGCTCTTGGCGGCAGGTGCGTTCCTGTTTGATTGTCACCATAAGCCGACCGGCTTGGCAACTGCGGAGCTGCTACTCGTTTTTTTAACGCAATACCCATGCCAGCCTCAGGCCTAGTCAATCCTAAGCTTGGAAAGTGATCTTGCCGCCACAGATGGTGGTGACCGGCCGCACGGTGTGCAGCGCCTCCGGCGCCGTCTTCTCGATATCGGCCGACAAAACCACGATATCGGCGAGGTATCCGGGCTTCAGGCGCCCCTTGCGGTGTTCCATGAATTCGGCATAGGCGCCTTCGACCGTGTAGCCGGCAATCGCTTCATGCAGCGAGAAGCTCTGGTCCGGCAGGCCTTCTGCCCAAGGTTTGCGCAAGACCGCCGCCTGGATGCCCAGGATCGGGTCAACCGGCGAGACCGGCCAGTCGGATGCGAAGACGACCCGCGCGCCGGCATTCTTCAAGGTGCGCCAGGCATAGCTCAGCGGCCACTTATCGTGGCCAATGCGCGAGATCGTCGGCTCCAGCGGGAAATTCATCGCGCCCGGCGGATGCGGCGGCTGCATCGAGGCGAGCACGCCGAGCTCGGCGAAACGCGGCACATCGGACGGGGTGATCACTTCGATGTGCTCGATGCGGTGCCGGCTGTCGCGCCTGCCGTTTTTCTTCGCTGCCGCCTGGTAACCGTCGAGCACGGCGCGCACCGCTCCGTCTCCGATCGAATGAACGGCGATCTGCAGGCCGCGCCTGTCGGCTTCGACCGCAACCTCGGCGAAATGCTCGGGGGAAAAAAGCGGCTCGCCGCGCCAGCCCGGACGGTCGGCATAATCGTCGACCATCACCGCGGTCCAGGAATCCAGCACCCCGTCGTAGAAGACCTTGACCATGCCGGACGACAGCCACTCGGAATTGTACGCCGCCGCCATGCGCGAGGCTTTTTCCAGCATGTCCAGCTTCATGAAATTCTTGAAGTGGAACGGGATCTTGGTGCGGCAGATGAGCCGTCCTTCCTCTTGCAGCCCGGCGAGCAGCTCGAGCTGGTAGAGGTTGCCGTCCATGTTCTGGATCGAAGTGATGCCGTGCTTTGCGCACCACTCGAGCCCGCGGTGCATGAGATCGCCGTCGGCGGCAAGCTCCGCTGCCGACGGATAGGGATCCGGCTCCGCACCTTGGAGGCCGAGCCGTGTCCGGTTCGCGCCGAAATGATCGAGCACGGGACCGAACGCCTCGCCTTCGCGCAACTCGCCGGCGGCAAGCCCGTCCGCGCCCATGACGATTTCGTTGCCTGGTCCCACCTGCTTGCCATGCAGCAGGCCGGCCTCTTCCAGCGCCTTGGTGTTCGCCCACATCGTGTGATGGTCGGAGGCCGACATGGCGAAGGGCCGGTCGGGAATGATACGGTCGAGGTGATGGCGGGTCACCGGCTCGGGCAGGATCGCATAGTCTACACCGGCGCCGAGCAGCAGCCTGGCTTTCGGACGCTTCGCCGCAAAGCCCTGGATCGCGTCGCGAAGCGCGTCGAAGCCCTGCACGCCTGTCAGATGCAGATTGTCGAGCTCGGCCGCGCCGCCGAACAAATGCATGTGCGCTTCGATGAAGCCCGGCAGGACAGAGCCGCCCTGAGCATCGACGACACGAGTGGCAGGGCCTTTGCAGTCGCGGAGGCTATCGCGATCTGCGATCGCAATTATCTTATCACCTTTGATGGCAATGGCCTGGGCGGCGGGGGTATCCGGATCCATCGTCAATATGCTGGCGTTCTCGACGATAAGATCGGCCGTTTGCGGCATCATTTTCTCCCATTTCTGCCTAGGCTAGCAGAGTATTGGCGTCTGGCAAGCCGTCCCATGCTGGCCCGAACGACAAATTGAAATGCCCCTTGGCGGCGCCGGAACTCTCTGCCACAAAGCTGTTTGAGGCCCCGTAACCAGAACTCGAACAGCGAGCCAACTCCCAAAATGAAGACAGTTTTTTCGCCGCTTCACGCCGGTCACGCCGGCCAGATGGAACTGGTCACCTCGGCGATCGTGCCGGGTTTCGAGAAGCCCTCGCGGGCCGAATTCATCAAGGCAAGGGTGGAAAGCGAGAAGCTGGGGCCGATCATCGGGCCGGTCGAGCACGACCTTGCCGCCGCCAAGCGCGTGCATGAAGCGCACTACATCGATTTCCTGCCGACGGTTTGGCCGGAATGGGTCGCCGCCGGCTTCAAGGGCTCGGCGATGGGCTTCACCTGGCCGACGCGCGGCCTGCGCGGCGATGTCCCGCCGAAGCGCATTGACGCCCTGCTCGGCTACTATTCCTTCGATGCCGGCGCCACTTTCGTCGAAGGCACATGGAAGGCGATCAAGTCATCCTATGACGTCGCGCTGACGGCGGCCGCCCTGGTCAAGGGCGGCGAGCGGACCGCCTTCGCGCTCTGCCGCCCGCCCGGCCACCACGCCGGCGCTGCCTTCATGGGCGGCTACTGCTTCATCAATAACGCCGCCGTCGTCGCGCAACGGTTCCGCGACCAGGGCGCAAGCCGCGTCTCGATCCTCGATGTCGATTACCACCACGGCAATGGCACGCAGGAGATTTTCTATCGCCGCGGCGACGTCCAGGTGCTCAACCTGCATGGCGATCCGATGGTCGAGTACCCCTTCTTCCTCGGCCATGCCGACGAGCGCGGCGAGGATGAAGGCGAAGGCTTCAACGTCAACTACCCGATGCCCTTCGGCACCAACTGGGACGGCTGGAACGCAGCGCTGGAAGACGCCTGTGCCAAGCTTGCCGCCTATGCGCCGGACGTGGTCGTGGTCTCGCTCGGCGTCGACACCTTCGAGAAGGATCCGATCAGCCAGTTCAAGCTGAAGAGCGAAGACTATCCCAAGATCGGCCGGCGCATCGCCAAGCTCGGCCTGCCGACGCTGTTCGTCATGGAAGGCGGCTACGCGGTTGAGGAAATCGGCATCAACGCCGTCGGCGTGCTGACCGGCTTCGAGGACCGCTGAGCCATATCTGATCAAAAGGACGCGCTCCACCTGCAACGGAGCGTTATTTTTTCGATTTCACCGGGAAATCATCGGCTCGATGCAGCTCTGAAGCCACCCCCAAGTAACGCGATGAGCAGCAGCTGAGTCGCAACACGAGTCCAGCGGATTCGATTTTGTCAAATCGCGTTTGATGTCGGATTCATCTGCGGGTAGATTAGACCCGAATCAGCCGGTCCACGGGGGGCGCGGCGACCACCCAAAGTCTCAAGTTCCGGCGTCCTGCCGGTACCAGACGCGGACGGCTTCGCGTTCCCTGTAAGGATTCGGCTCGGTTGGGCGCTGTGCGCGCCCGTGGGTGTGTCTTCGTAAACGTGATGCGTTTCGGGTCCGAGCGCTGGCCAATGCCAGCACCGGGCGCAAGGATCGATTCCGGTCAGAATATCAAAATGAGCAGTCCCGCCGCGCTTCTTCAATCCGACGCTTCAGGCTCGCGCCTGGCGTCGCGCGGCGATCTCACCAGTTTCTTCATGCAGCTTTCAGCCGATATCGGCGCCGACAGCTATATGTTGGTCGCCATGGTGCACGATCAGGATCGAAACGACGCGCGTATCGTGTCGTCGAACTGGATTTTCGACGCCATCGAGTTGATCGGCAAGCGGCTGATTGCCAATCTCGCGCTCGGCCCGCTGACGGCAGCGCCGGGCGTGCGCCCCAAGCCATTGGTCGCGGCGCATGCGCCCGACGCCGGCGCGCTACTGAGCGGCGAGGAAGCGCGGCTGCTCGATGTGCTCGGCCACGCCGAGATCTATTCGCTGCGGTTGAATGTCGGCCGCCAGCGCCTTTTCGTGCTGTTTTCCGCCGCCGAGCCCGGCAAGATCGACCTTACGGCCTTGATGAAGGCGCAGCTGAAATGCTGCTACGCGTTATCCAGCATCCCGCAATTGATCGCCGCGGCATCCATGCAGGATCCGCTGTCGGACCGCGAGCGCGAATGCCTGTTCTGGGTATCGGAGGGCAAGACCACCGACGAGGTGGCCCTCATCCTTGGCGTCTCGTCGAACACCGTCAACAGCTACATCACGCATGCCATCCAGAAATTCGCGGCTTCGAACCGCGCGATGGCGATTGCGACCGCTATCAGGAGCGGCATCATTTGAAGCACGCACAGATCAAAGAGGCCGCTGCCGCCCTTTTCAACGAGCAGCGCAATCCGTTCGGCGCCTTCTCGCTCGGATCGGAGACGCATCACGCGGTGACTATTCCGGACGCCGTGCGCCGCTGCCGCTGGATCGCGGTCGATATCAACGCTTCTGGTTTCGGACTGTTCTTCGTCAGCCCCTCGCTGGAGCGAGCGCGCCTCGTCGCCTGCTTCGATTCGGATTATCCGTCGACCGGCCTCACCACCAAATTCATCTCGGGCGCCAGCGGCGAGGAAATGGTGCGCCACAGCCGCATCTCGACGACGCCGCGCTGGTGGGCCGACAGCGGCATGGCCGTTTCGCAGCAGAGGTTGGAGAGCCTGGCATGGTCCGAACCGACCGCGCCGCTCGCGCCCGGCACCGACGGCATCGCCTTTCCGGTGCATGCGGAGCGCGGCCAGTGCGGGCTGGTCGTCTTCCTGGGGCCGGATATGACCCTTTCGGACGACACGCTATGTGAAATCCACGCGCGCTGCTTTGCCCTGTTTGCGTCGGTCGCCCGCATCCGTCCAAGCGAAACCGGCAGGACGCGCGCCATTTCCAAGCGCGAACTCGAATGCCTGAAGCTGACCGCCAACGGCAACACCAGCGAGGAGATCGCGAAGCTCCTGAAACTGTCGGTGCACACCGCCAACCAGTATCTCACCCAGTCGACGCAGAAGCTCAACGCTGTCAACCGCAACCAGGCGGTCGCGAAGGCGCTGCGGCTTGGCCTGATCGAGTAGCTCGCCCAGGCCAGGCGCCGAGACCTGAAACATCGTCAGGGAAAAGCGAGTGGCTCGGTCCTCCGGATGCGCGCCTCGTCGATCGCGTCCTCGAGCAGGGCGGTGTTGTGCTCCGGCGCCTCGCCCGGCTTCTCGAAAGAGACGTAATTGACGATCACGGACGTGCCCTGCCCGGTCAGCATCAGCTGGAAATAGACGGTTACGCCGCGCGGCCGAAGCTCGAGATCGAGCACGATGCGCGGGCTGCCGCTCCAGTCGACATGCGCTTCGCCGCCATGACCGAGCCTGAGCGTGCCCGGCTGGAAATAGAGCTCCGCAGCCGAGTCCACCAGGTCCGACAGGCAGGCGAAATGCTCCAGCCGGATAAAGGCGATATAATCCGCGACCTCGATCAGGCGCAGCTCGCCCACCACGTCCTGGATGGCATTGGCGACGATCTGCTCGCGTGAATTGGCGTGTGGTTGCCGGTTCATGGATAGAAACAGCGTCCGATCATTGGGTTACTTTTCGCTCGGCCTTCTTCGAGTAGACGATCCGCACCAATTCGGCGACGGCCTGGTAGAATTGCGACGGGATCACGCTATCAACTGAAACTTGCTTGTACATGGAGCGGGCAAGCGCCACGTCCTCGAAGATCGGGATGTTGTTCTCTCTCGCGATCTCGCGGATTTTTAGCGCCACCAGATCCTGGCCCTTGGCGAGCACCAGCGGAGCGGAGTCCTCTTCGCGCACATATTTCAGCGCGATGGAATAGTGCGTCGGATTGGCGATGACGAGCGTCGCGCGCGGCACCGCCGTCATCATGCGCCGCCGCGCCCGGTCACGCGCCAGCGAGCGCAGGCGTGACTTCACGATCGGATCGCCTTCCGACTGCTTCAGCTCGTCTTTCACTTCCTGCTTGGTCATGCGCAGGTCGCGCCGCCAGTGGAAGCGCGACCAGACGATATCGGCGACCGCGACCGCCCCCATGACGAAGACGATCGCCACCAATATGTCGACGAAGATGCCGCGGATGACCATGCCGAACGACACCGGGTTGGTGATCATGCCGGCGAGCAGCCTGCGGTGATCTTCCGACAGCGTGAAGGCGAGCACGGCGATGGCGAAGGCAAGCTTGGCCAGCGACTTGGCGAATTCGACAAAGCCCTGCACGCCGAACAGGCGGCTCCAGCCCTTGGCGATCGAAATGCGCGACAGCTGCGGCCGGATCCGTTCGCCGACGAATCGCGGGATGTTCTGGAACACCGAAGCGCCGACGCCGGCGACCACCAGCAGCACCAGCAGGCTGACGACGGCGCGGCCGATTTCGAACAGCACGGTCTTGTAGAGCTCGATGACGTCGGTCTCGGTGCCCATCGGCCAGGCTTCCGGCTTTTCCAGGAACATGGCGAGGAACATGCCGAGATTGACGATGGCGTCCTTGGCGTAAAAGACGCTGAACACCAGTATGGCGAGGAAGGAAGCGAAGATCGCCGTCTCGCGCGAGTGAGGCAGCTTGCCCTGCTCGATCGTGTCGCGGATCTTCTTTTCTGTGGCTTCCTCGGTTTTGGAATCCTTGTCGACCGCGTCAGCCATGGTGCCCTGACCGCATCGCTATCGTCAGGCGGCTTCGGCGGTGGTCTGCGTCGAGGGAAGCTCGAACGCTCCCTGCCGCGAGAGACGAATGGTCGCCACGGCGATCGTCTTTCGCGCCGCCATGATGTCGGCCAGCGCGATACCTTCCGATCCCTGTCCGAGCTCGGATTCGATCATGCGGCGCGAGCGAGCGCCGATCGCCGACAGCACGGATTCGGTTAGCTCCGCCGGCGCGCCGCGCAAAGCCAGTGTGACGAGCTCCGTCGACAGCCCGTCGAACAGAAGCACGCGCGCCTTCTGGGCGAGCAGCGGCAAGTCGTCGAAGGCAAACAGCCGCGACCTGACCCCGGCCAGATCGGGCGTGCCCGCTTCCTCCAGATCCTGCATGAGTTCGTCGAGCTCGGGCTTGGCCATCTCGTTGAGCACGCTGGCGACGCGCTCCTGGCCGACCGAGGTGTCCCTGGTCGCTTTTTGCGAAAGCACGCTGGCGCGCAACTGGTTCTCGACGATCCTGGCTGCCGCATCCGGAATGTTGGCCATCGTCACCATGCGCTTGATGATCTGGCTGCGTATCGGCTTTTCCATCGTCAGCAGCACATTGGCCGCGGTCTGCGGCGCAAGCTTCGACAGCACCATGGCGGACGTTTGCGGGTGTTCGCCGGCGAGGAAGGTGCCCAGGCGCGTCGGCTCGAGCTTTTCCAGATCCGGCCAGATCGGCGGCGGTCCCTCAGGAGCGGGCTCGAACTTCTTCTCGCCCATGATCGCGCTCATTTCCTCCGGCGACAGCGATTCGTTGAGGATCGTGTCCATCCGGTCCGCCGAATCGAGCAGGCCTGCGCCCTCGGTGAACTCGGCCTCGAATTCCGCAACGATGCGCTCCAGGTCGGTTTGCGGAATGGTGCGCAGCAGCCGCGCGCCCTCGATCAACGCCTTCAGCTCCTCCTGCTTGAAGAATTTGAGCAGCCGGCTGGCCGAGGGCTTGCCCATCGCCACCAGGATGGCGGCGGCCTTTTGCGGGCGCGTCAGCGTCAACGACGTCATTGGGCATGGCTCCGCTGCCGGTGAATGCTCTCGCCGTCCATGCTCAGGCGCTCTTGGTAGCAGCGTTGATTTCGGTAAGCCTGATGCCGAAGCGTGTCGGATCGTGTTCAAGCACCGTGATCTCGCCACGCGCGATTCTGCGGCCGTTGACCACCACGTCGACCGGCTCGCCTATGCGGCGGTTGAGCGCTACCGTCGAGCCCTTCTGCAGCGCCATCAGCTCCGACACCGGCATTTCGGTGCTGCCCAGAATGATCTGCACATCGACCGGAATCGTCATGATGATCGAGGAATTGGCGCCGGCCTGCAGGGCAGCGTCGGGGCGGTTCTCCTCCTCCCGCAGCACGCCGCGCAATTCCTCGATGGCGCGGTCGAGCTGCTCGTCCGGCTGGTCGGCTTCGGGTTCGGCTTCCAAGTTGGTCTTTGCCATGCCTCGTCTCCAATAATCCCAAGCCAGGCCTCAGCCCGACACCAATCCGTCGATGAAATCCTGCCCGCCATCGTGGGGATGCCGGATGCGGACCGTGTAGTTCTGTCCGAGCTTGCCGAACTCGCAGACAAACAGCGTCTTGTCGCGCGCGCTGAGCTTTGCCTGCAGTTGCGCATCTTCCTCGAACTCGATCACCTGTCCGGGCTGGAAGGCGGCGAGATCGCCAAGCGACAGCCGGGCGAGCGGCATGGTGGCCTCGAGCCGCACGGCCGAGCGCATCACTTCTTCCGAGAAGCGGGCTCGCCAGTCGAATTCCGTCGTCTGGTCGCCGCCGTGATCGGCGGTGGCGCCGCGGGTCGCCAAAAGGATTCGCTGCGGGATCATCACCGTCACCGTGCCGGTGTCGGTCGGCGTCGAGATGCCATAGATGATGCGAACCGCCGCCCCGTCGCGCAGCACGCGCCGTTTCGCCTCGTTGCCGGACATCGCTCTCGGGACAGGCTGGCGCAGCTCGAGAGAACGCCGGCCCGATCCGTTCAGCGCCATCGCAACCTCTTGGAAGACGGTGGTGGCGACGTCGGTCTCGATCTGTGACAGGTCGCGCTCGATCGGCGCCACCGGCTGGTCCGGATCGCCGCCGAACAGCGCCTGGACCATGACGGCGATCGCCGGCGCGTCCATGACGAGCGTCATGGCGTCGGCCGAGGTCGGCGAAGGAACGATAGTCATGGCGAAGGTTTCGCCGGCGCGCATACGCGCATCGGGGACACGTCCCACTTCGACCGCCTGCAGGTCGACGGTGACCGGCGCGCCCAGCTCTGCGGAAAGTGCTTTCTGCAGCAGCGGCAGCGAGCGCTCGGCCATGCCGCGGCCGACGCCGATCACCTGCGCGGCCTCGCCGCTGTCGCCGACGAGACGCTCGATGATGAGAGCCCGGGTTTGCGACGGACTTGCCGGACTGGTCATGACGCCAAACGGCCCCGGCTGAAGTTCTGCATGCTCAGGCCGCCTTCTTCTCGGCGGTGCCGGTATTCATCGTGCTCTGCTCGACGGCATCGATCGTCGGACGCTCATAGGACGAAATGGTCTTGCGGCCGAACTCGATCGCGACCTGCGGCAAGGCGCCGTTCATGTAAGCGAGCAGCGTCTGCTTGACGATGATGTACAGGCGGTTCTTCTTCTCGCGCACCGTCTTGATCTTGGTGGCGACCGGACCGACCACGGCATAGGACAGGAAGATGCCGAGGAAGGTTCCGACGAGCGCAGCACCAATCAGCCCGCCGAGAATTTCCGGCGATTGGTCGAGCGCGCCCATCGCCTTCACCACGCCGAGCACGGCCGCGACGATGCCGAGCGCCGGCAGGCCGTCGCCGACCGCGACCATCGCGTGATAGGCCTTCAGCTTGTCGGTGCGGATCGTCTGGATCTCCTCATCCATCAGCGCCTCGATCTCGTGCGAGCGCGCATTGCCGATGATGATGATGCGGCAATAGTCGCAGATGAAATGCGTCAGGTCGTGGTTCTTGAGCACCGTCGGGAACGCCTGGAAGATCGCCGACTCTTCCGGATTGTCGATATGCGCCTCGACCTCGCTGCGCGACTTCGATCGCAACTCGCGCATCAGGCTGTGCAGGACGCCAAGCGTTTCGAGATAGTCGCGCTCCTTCGGCACGGCCTGCTTGAAGGCCTCGAGAATGCCCTTGCCGGTGTCCTTGACCGTCTTCATCGGGTTGGCGACAAGGAAAGTGCCGAGCGCTGCGCCGCAGATGACCACCGCTTCCCAAGGCTGGATCAGCACATGCAGATGCCCACCCATGGCCATGAAGCCACCGAGCACGCAGCCAAGCGTCACCACAAGTCCGATCAGAATACCCACGACAGGTCCTTCCGCATGTCACGTCGGGGATCAGGGATAGTCCTCGTGCCTTGTGTGAGGCTTGAATTGCGTTGCGGAAACCGATTCAGCCTCGCACAAGGAAGCATCGCTATCGTCACCGGAAAGCTTCGGCCGGAGGCGCAGATGTTGAACACGTATACGAGCTATCAGCTCATCGCCAAGGACATCCCAAAGGCAATCGACCAGGTCGAGTCGCAGCCCGTCGTGAAGCGTGACACCGACTACTATTTGGCCAATATCGGCAACGTCAAAAGCATCGACGATTTCGTCAACAACACTCGGCTGTTCAACTACGCGATGAAGGCGTACGGGCTGGAAGACATGGCCTATGCCAAGGCCTTCATGGTCAAGGCGCTCAAGGAAGGCGTGTCCGACTCCGACAGCTTCGCCAACAAGCTGAGCGACAAGCGTTACGCCGACTTCGTCAAAGCGTTCAACTTTGCGGCTTACGGCTCGACCGCCACGCTCTATCCCTCCGCCCAGCAAGGCGCGGTCGACAAATACATGCGCCAGACACTGGAGGAGAATGCCGGCGAAACCAATCAGGGCGTGCGGCTGGCGCTCTATTTCCAGCGTAAGGCGCCTGACATCAACAGCTGGTATGACGTGCTCGCCGACACGGCCCTTTCGAGCGTGGTGCGCACGGCTCTCGGCCTGCCCGACTCCATCGCGTCGGCCGACATCGACAAGCAGGCGCAGATGTTCGAGCAGAAGCTCGATATCGCCGACTTCAAGGATCCCGACAAGCTGAACACCTTCCTTACCCGCTTCACCAGCCTGTGGGAGATCAACAACCCGACGACCACTGCCGTGACCTCGGTCAGCGTGCTGTTCGCGCAGCCGACCACGGTCGGCATCTCGACCGATCTGATGATGGCCATGCAGAAGCTGAAGTTCTGAGAACACCATGCAGGACAGTCTCTACGTCGCCCTATCTTCGCAGATTGCGCTCGAACGCCGTCTCGACACCATCGCCGACAATGTCGCCAACGCTTCGACCATCGGCTTTCGCGCCACCGGCGTGAAATTCGAGGACGTGGTCTCCGGCACCGGGCCGAAGTCGGTATCCTTCGCATCCTCCGGCAAGACCTATCTTTCCAGCGCGCACGGCTCGCTGACCGAAACCGGCAATCCTTTCGATTTCGCCATCCAAGGCGACGCCTGGTTCGCCATCGAGACGCCGGCCGGCACGGTGATGACCCGCGACGGCCGTTTCTCCATGAACGAGAACGGCGAGCTGATGTCGATCGAAGGCTATCCGGTGCTGGACAGCGGCGGCGCGCCGATCCAGCTCGATCCGCGCAACGGTCCGCCCAAGGCCGGCGCCGATGGCTCGCTACGCCAAAACGACCAGCTCGTCGGCGCCATCGGCCTCTACGATTTCGACCCCGGCGCCAATTTCGTCCGCTACGGCAATTCGGGCATCGTTCCCGCGCGGACCCCGGAACCGGTCACCGACCGCTCCGATGTCGGCGTAGCTCAAGGGTTTCTCGAGGAATCCAACGTCAATCCGGTGCTGGAGATGACCCGGCTGATCCAGGTGCAGCGCGCCTTCGAGAATACGGCTGCGCTGATCCGGCAGAGTGCTTCGTCCACCGACGATGCGATCAAGACGCTCGGCGACAAGTAACGGGATGGCGAACGGCTCGTCCCTGCTCCGCGCGCCTGAGAAGCTTGCAGACGCCGGTCCCACGGATCGGCTGGCCGCGCTCGAACGCATCTGGCGGCGGTTCGACAACCCGGAAACGCTGCTCAGCCGCGGCGGCCGCGTCGTCGAGATCTCGCCCACTCACTACAAGGTGCGCGGCCTTTCGGACATTGCCAGGCTCGGCGACATCGTCGAGCAGCGCGGCAAGACCGGCACGCGCCGCGGCGAGATCGTCAGGATAGGCCGCGACGAGGTGGTGGTCGCGCCGTTCGAGCGCCACGCCGATGCCGGCATCGGCGACACCGTTTTCCGGCGCGGCCCACTCGCGGTCGCGCCGGATGTTTCCTGGCGCGGGCGCGCCATCGATGCTTTGACTCGCGTCATCGACGGCGGCCCGCCGCTGGTCAGGCCGAATGCCGCCGGCAGCGCCGACACATTGACGCCCGGCGCCATGTCGCGGCAGCGGGTCGGCACCGGCTTCCTGACCGGAGTGCGGGTGATCGACATCTTCACGCCGCTCTGCTTCGGCCAGCGGCTCGGCATTTTCGCCGGCTCCGGCGTCGGCAAGTCGACGCTGCTTGCCATGCTCGCAGGTGCCGAGGCCTTCGACACGGTGGTCGTGGCGCTGATCGGCGAGCGCGGCCGCGAGGTACGCGAATTCCTCGAGGACACCATCGGCGCCGACAGCATGGCCAAGACCGTCGCGGTCGTCGCCACCAGCGACGAGAGCGCCATGATGCGCCGGCGCGCGCCCGACACAGCCATGCGCGTGGCCGAGCATTTCCGCGACCAGGGCCATCGCGTGCTCCTGGTGCTGGATTCGATCACCCGCTTTGCCCATGCGCTGCGCGAGGTGGCGACGGGCACCGGCGAGCCGCCGGTCGCGCGCGGCTACCCGGCATCGGTCTTCACCGATCTGCCGAAGCTGCTCGAGCGCGCCGGACCAGGCGCCGAGGGCAAAGGCTCGATCACCGCCATCATCTCGGTGCTGGTGGACGGCGACGACCACAACGATCCGGTGGCCGATTCGGTGCGCGGCATCCTCGATGGCCACGTCGTGCTCGACCGCGCGATCGCCGAGCAGGGACGCTACCCGCCGGTCAATCCGCTGTCGTCGATCTCACGTCTCGCCGACAAGGCCTGGAGCGCGGAGCAGCGCATGCTGGTGACAAGGCTGAAAGCGATGATCGCGCGCTTCGAGGACACGCGCGACATCCGTCTGCTCGGCGCCTATCAGGGCGGCGCCGACGCCGAGCTCGACATCGCCGTGCGCCAGGTGCCGCTGATCTACGAGGCGCTCACGCAGTCGCCGAGGGACCGCGCATCGGCCGATCCGTTCACCGATCTCGCCCGCCATCTCAAGGGGAAGCAGAATGGCGATCAAGGAGACTGACCTGCAACAGACCGAGCGCATGCTGCGTGAGATGATTGCCGAGGCCAAGGCCGCCGAGGAGGCCGACGCCAGCCGCGACTCGCTCATCAACGGCCTGTTCCCGAAAAAGGTGGAGTGGCCGCAGCCGCCGCCGGTCCAGTTCCCCCGCCTCGCGAACAGGAAAGCGGACCGGCGCAGCGATTTCGTCGTCGCAGCGCTCGGCATCACGCTCGGCCTGATCTGCGCGCTGTTTCCCTGGTATATCTTTTTCAACCAGGAGCAGTTCGGCGTTCAGACCATCAAGTTCGGCGGCAGCGGCAGCAATTCGGGACGCGACGGCGGCGGCGTCGCGGCCGAACGCAGCGGACCGCTGACGGCCAAGGACGTTCCCAACGCCGATATCGACCTGCTGGCCACCGGAACGGTGCAGGACGAACCCCCGCCGGCGCATGGCGACCAGCCCTTCCCTGCGGCCGCGGCGGAATTCAGGATGGTGCATGTCGCCAATGGCCGCGCGATGATCGAGGACGACACCGGCCTGTGGATCGTCCAGCGCGGCTCCGTCCTGCCGGACTCCAGCCGCGTCGCCGCGATCGAGCAGCGCGGTGGCAAGTGGGTGATCGTCACCGATACCAATAAGGTAATCCAGCTTTCCAGGTAATGGCCTCGTAACGGGCCGCGGGCTCGCTCCGCGCAAGGTCCGCGCAAGACTGGTGGCCTAGTCCTGTGCGTACTCGCCCGGAGAGTCCCATGGAATCCGTCAACCTCTTTGACCTCGCCACCCGGCAGTCGCAATGGCTAGCCGTGCGCCAGTCGGCGATCGCATCCAACATCGCCAATGCCAACACGCCGGGCTACACGGCAAACGACGTCGAACCGTTCGAAAAGGTCCTCGACCGGACTGCGGTGACGCTGGCGGCCACCCAGACCGGCCATCTGGGCGCCGAGGGGACCAATGCCGGCTTCAATCTCAAGCCGGAGGATGTCACGGGCTCGATAATGCCGTCGAAGAACACGGTGGTGCTCGAGGATGAGCTGATGAAGGCCGGCGAAGTGCGCCGCTCCTTCGAGCTCAACACGGCGATCGTCAAAGCCTTCCATTCGATGATGACGATGGTGGTGAAGAGCTGACCATGGACGCCCTGACCGCAGCCCTCAAAGTCGCGGCATCCGGCCTTGGCGCCCAGTCGGAGCGTCTGCGTGTGGTGTCTGAGAACCTCGCCAATGCGCAATCGACGGGCAACACGCCTGGCGCCGATCCCTATCGCCGCAAGACGATCAGCTTCCAGTCCGAGCTCGACCGGACGAGCGGTGGTTCGCTGGTCGAGGTGAGCTCGATCGCGCGCGACCCGTCGGACTTCCCGATCGAGTTCCAGCCCGGCAACGAAGCCGCCGACGCAAAAGGGTACGTGAAGATGCCCAACGTCAACGTGCTGGTCGAAATGGCCGACATGAGCGAGGCCAACCGCTCCTATGAGGCCAACCTGCAGGTCATCAAGCAGGCTCGCGATCTGATTTCCATGACCATCGACCTGATGAGGAACCAGTAATGATCGGCGGTATCGGGGCACTACAGTTCAAACCGGCAATCGACGGCACGGAGGCCGCCTCGCCGGGCCTGCTTCAGGGCGGCGTCGGCACCAAAGCAGGCGAAGGCGTCGGCAGCAGCTTTGCGGAGGCTCTCAGCCAGGCTGCGACCAGGACCGTCAACACGCTGCAGAACGCCGAGCAGATGTCGATTCAGGCGCTCAAAGGCGACGCCGACACCCGCCAAGTGGCCGATGCAGTGCTGAGCGCCCAGCAGGCTCTGCAGACGACGATCGCCATTCGCGACAAGGTCGTCTCGGCCTATCTCGAAATCAGCCGCATGAGTATCTAGGACCGCGTCATGAAAGCCCTTGCCATCGCCGCGACCGGCATGAACGCCCAGCAGACCAATCTGGAAGTCATCGCCAACAACATCGCCAACATCAACACCACCGGCTACAAGCGGGCGCGCGCCGAATTCTCCGACCTGCTCTACCAGGTCGACCGCACCCAAGGGGTGCCCAACCGCTCCAACACCTCGCTTGTGCCCGAGGGCGTTTCGATCGGCCTCGGCGTCAAGACGACGGCCGTGCGCAACGTCCACACACAGGGCGAGCTGACCAGCACGGGCAACAGCTTCGACCTGGCGTTGACCGGCCGCGGCTGGTTCCAGATCGAGGGCGCCGACGGCAGCACGCTCTACTCCCGCGCCGGTGCCTTCAACACCAATGCCACCGGGCAGTTGGTCACCGCCGACGGTGCCACCGTCATTCCCGCGATCACCGTGCCGACCGACGCGGTCGAGGTCATCGTTAACAAGACCGGCCAGGTCTTTGCCCGTATCGACGGCCAGACCGACCTTCAGCTTCTCGGCCAGCTTCAGATCGCCAATTTCGCCAATGAGGCGGGCCTGGCGCCGCTCGGCGACAATCTGTTCCAGGAGACGGCTGCCTCCGGCCCGGCCAATGTCGGCGTTCCAGGCGATCCGGGCTTCGCCACCATCGAGCAGGGCTATCTGGAGTCCTCCAACGTCGATCCGGTCAAGGAAATCACCGAGCTGATCTCGGCGCAGCGCGCCTATGAAATGAACTCGAAGGTCATCCAGGCCGCCGACGACATGGCCTCGGTGGTCTCAAAGAACATCAGGTAACCGACGATGACCATGCCGGCTTCCTGCCCTGCTTTTCGTCGCGCCGTGCTGGCCCTTGCGCTGGTGGTCGTCGGCGTGCCGGCACTTGCGCAAGAGACGGGCCCATCTCCCTTGCGATCCGGGGAGTCGGCCAACCAGTTCGCCGCCAATCAAGCGGTCGGCGAAGCCGTGCTGATCCCCAACCGGGTCATCTATCCCGGCGAGACGATCGAACTTGCGGCGCTGAAGCAGGTGACGCTTGTCCCGGGCAAGCACACGCCGGACGGCATGGCGACGCGCTCCGAGGAACTCCAGGGCAAGGTCGCCAAGCGCACCCTCGTGCCCGGCCGCTACATTCCGGCGGCCGCGATCCGCGATGCCTGGCTGGTCGAGCAGGGTGCCTCGGTGCAGGTCTATTTCACCGCCGGAGCGCTGACCATCTCGGCCGCCGGCGTCACGCTGCAGCCGGGCGCCGCCGGCGATCTCATCAAAATTCGCAATGTCGACAGCGGCAAGATCATTTCCGGCACGGTAATGGCCGACGGCACGATTCGGGTCGGCGCATCGTGAGGCCCGTCTTTGCCCTTCTGCTGAGCGTCGCGATCGGTCTTCAGCCCGCATTGGCCGATGGGCTCACGTCCAAGGCCAAGCGCGAACTTGCGCAAAAAAATGGCGGCGTCTACGACGACCCGGAATACGATCCGGCGACCACCACGCGCATGTTCCGCGTCTCGACGGGACCGAGCACGCTGCCGCCCGGCCAGGTCGCCGCGCGCATCAAGGACATTGCCCAGTTACAGAGCGCGCGCGACAACCAGCTCGTCGGCTACGGCCTGGTCATCGGCCTGGCGGGAACTGGCGACAGCCTGCGCAACTCGCCGTTCACCGAACAGTCGATCCGCGCCATGCTGGAGAACCTCGGCATCGCCACCGAAGGCGGCAGCGCGCGCGCCAAGAACGTCGCCGCCGTCATCGTCACCGCCAACATGCCGCCCTTCGTCCAGTCGGGCGCGCGCATCGACATCGACGTCTCCTCGATGGGAGATGCCACCTCGCTTGCCGGCGGCACCCTGGTGATGACGCCGCTCAAGGCCGCGGACGGCGAGATCTACGCCGTCGGCCAAGGCTCGGTGATCGTGGGCGGTTTCACCGCCCAGGGCCAGGCAGAGCAACTGACGCAAGGCGTGCCCACCGCCGGCCGCGTGCCGAACGGCGCCATCGTCGAGCGCTCGGTGCCCGCCGAGTTCGATGACCAGGGCGTGCTGACGCTGCAATTGCGCAATCCCGATTTCTCGACCGCCATCCGCATCGCGGACGCCATCAACGACTACACCTCGCAGCGCTTCGGCATGCGGGTTGCGGCCGAGCGCGATGCCCGCACCGTGCAGATCAGACGGCCGAAGAACGTATCGGCCGCGCGCTTCTATGCCGAGATCGAAAACCTGGTCGTCGAGTCGGATGCGCCTGCCCGGGTCGTCATCGACGAGCGCACCGGCACCATCGTCATCGGCAACAACGTCAAGATCTCGCGCGTCGCGATCAGCCACGGCACGCTCACCGTGCGCATCACCGAGGCGCCGAAAGTGGTTCAGCCGGAGCCCTTCTCCAAGGGCGAGACGGCGGTCGAACCCTTCACCGCCATCGAGGCCTCGCGACCCGACGCCCGCGTCGCCGTGCTCGACGGCCCCGACCTTGAAACGCTCGTTTCCGGTCTCAACCGTCTCGGCGTCAAGCCCGACGGCATCATCGCCATCCTGCAAGGGATCAAGTCGGCCGGCGCCCTGCAGGCCGACCTGGTTCTCCAATAGGCATGCCGATGATCGAGCTCTTCTCCTCAAACCCGCATCGTCGCCCGAGACTTCATACGACCATGAAGCTACTAGCCGCTGTCTCGATCGCTGCGCTGATGGGCGGCACTCCGGGTCGCGCGGAAGAAGTCCGCCAGGTGCTGCCCGGCGGACAGGCCCCGGCCCAGCCGGCTGATCTCGCGCGCGGGAAGGCGCCGGACGAGAGCGAGATCCAGCGCTTCTGCTCCAACATCGCCGATGCAGCTCGCGACCGCCGCTACGCCTTGCAGGCCGAGGAGCTGAAGCAGCTCCAGGCAGGCATCGACGAGCGCATGAAAGCCCTGGAGACAAAACGTTCCGAGTACGAGCAGTGGCTGAAGCGACGCGAGGTATTCCTGGCGCGCGCCGAAGAGAGCGTCGTCAAGATCTATGCCGGCATGAAGCCAGACGCCGCAGCCGAGCGCCTGGCAATGGTCAACGCCGAGCTCGCTGCGGCCATCCTGATGAAGCTCGATGCGCGCAAGGCCGGCATCATCCTCAACGAAATGGACCAGAAGGCGGCGGCGACGCTCACCGGCATCATGGCCAGCGCGGCGCGAAGGGTTGATCCGTCATGAAGTTGCAATTGCTCGTCCTTGTCGCGGCGGCGGCACTGTCCGGCTGCGGCACCGATCTCAAGGAAGTCGGCCGGGAGCCTGCGCTCTCACCGGTCGGCTCCGGCATCGGCAATGGCGCCGCCGCCCCCTACTCCTATCCGGAGCCGCCGGCGGGACCCGTCAAGAAATTCTCGCTTTGGGATGATCGCCAGAGCAGGCTTTTCACCGATCCGCGGGCGCTGCGCGAGGGCGATATCCTGACCGTCAACATCAAGCTCAACGACAAGGCCAATTTCAAGAACAAGAACGACCGCAGCCGCACCGCCGCGCGCAAGCTCGGCTACGACGTCACGCTCGGTTGGGACGGCAAGAGCACCAGCGGCAAGGGCGATGCCGGCTTGAGCTCCAGCACCGAGACCAACGCCGACGGCGAGATCAATCGCTCGGAGAATCTCGAGCTCAATGTCGCCGCCGTCGTCACCGAAGTGCTGCCCAACGGCAATCTGATGATCAGGGGTTCGCAGGAAGTGCGCGTCAACTACGAGCTTCGGGTCCTCACCATCGCCGGCATGGTGCGTCCCTCCGATATCGGCGCCGAAAACACCATCCCCTACGAGCGCATCGCCGAGGCACGCATCTCATATGGCGGACGTGGACGCGTGAGCGAGGTCCAGCAGCCGGCCTACGGTCAGCAGATCCTCGACCAGGTTCTTCCTTTCTAGGCCGGGGAGATCGCTGTCGTGGCAAATGTCGAGCAGGCTCAGTCCAAGAACGGACCGTCCCTTGTGGTCCAGCTCGCCATGCTGTTGGCCATGACGGGCGCGGCCGTCGGCATGGGCTGGTTCTCGGGCGGCTATCTCAAGCAGGGAGAAGCCCCGGCGCCGGTTCCTGCCGCACCCGAGAACGCCGGCAGCCCGGAGAAGTCGGCCGAAGTGGTCAAACAGATTGCCGGACCGACGGTGGTCCAACTGGCGCCGATCACCACCAATCTCGCCGCACCCAGCGAAGTCTGGATAAGGCTGGAGGCATCGGTGCTCTACGACGCGCCGCAGCCGCAGGAAATGACCGAGCAGATCCATCAGGACCTGCTGGCGTTCGTGCGCACGCTGAAGATGCATCAGATCGAAGGCGCCAGCGGCTACCAGCATCTCAAGGCCGATCTCGACGAGCGTGCGGCGCTGCGCAGCGGCGGCCACGTCAAACAGGTTCTCATCAGGACGATGCTGCTCGAATGAGAAAGTTCCTCATCGCCACGGCGCTCATCGTCATCACCACCTCTGTCGCCGCGGCCCAGCAGCTCGATCTCGGCGGCATAGGCAAGGCCGACGGCACCACGGTCGGCTATCTCATCCAGATGTTCGGGCTGCTCACCGTGCTTTCGGTGGCGCCGGGCCTGCTGATCATGGTGACGAGCTTCACCCGCTTCGTCATCGCCTTCTCGATTCTGCGCGCCGGCATCGGCCTGCAGTCGACGCCGGCCAACCTGATCCTGATCTCGCTGTCGCTGTTCATGACCTTCTATGTCATGGCGCCGACCTTCGACCAGGCTTGGAACACCGGCGTCAAGCCGCTGATGGACAACCAGATCACCCAGGCCGAGGCCTTCGAGAAGATCTCGGATCCGTTCCGCAGCTTCATGCTGCACAATGTGCGCGACAAGGATTTCGATCTTTTTGCCGATCTCGCCCGCGAGCGCGGCCAGACTGTCTCGCGCGACACCGTGGACCTGCGCATTCTGGTGCCCGCCTTCATGATCTCGGAAATCAGGCGCGGCTTCGAGATCGGTTTTCTGATCGTGCTGCCGTTCCTGGTGATCGATCTCATCGTCGCCACCGTGACCATGGCGATGGGCATGATGATGCTGCCGCCGACGGTGGTTTCCCTGCCGTTCAAGATCCTGTTTTTCGTGCTGATCGACGGCTGGAACCTTCTGGTCGGCAGCCTGGTGCGATCCTTTACCTGATCGCCCCGCCGGGCTCCAGGACGACACTTAAGGCTTCGCCTGCTAAGGCCCTCGCGAATTATTTTGGATTAACCGTCCAGTTTAGCCGTTTGGTAGGAAGTTGCCCGCATAGTCCGCTCCAGATGGCGGGTGATCGGGTCTCAGCGATCATGGGCATGATGCCGCACCGTCATACCGGACAAGCCGGTATGTCAAAAAAATCCGTGTAAAAACCAAGGTACGAGTATCATGTCCAGTATCATGACCAATTCCGCTGCGCTGACCGCGCTGCAGAGCTTGAACAACACCAACAAGCAGCTCGAGACCACCCAGTCCCGCATTTCCACCGGCTACCGTGTCGCCACCGCCAGCGACAACGCCGCTTACTGGTCAATCGCCACCTCGATGAAGTCCGACAACAAGGCGCTCTCGGCCGTTCAGGACTCGCTCGGCCTCGGCGCAGGCAAGGTCGATACCGCCTACACCGCCATCAACGACGTCAAGGATCAGGTCGACCTGATCAAGACCAAGCTGGTTACAGCCCGCGGCGCCAGCCAGGAAGACCAGCAGAAGATCGCGACCGAAATCAAGGCCATCCAGGATCAGATCAAGTCGTCGGTCACCAACGCCAACTTCGCCGGCTCGAACCTGCTGCAGAACGACGGCACGGCTGCTTCCGATCTGAACATCGTTGCTTCGTACAACCGCACCGGCTCGACCGTCACCATCGACACCATCAAGGTGGCCTCTGCCGACACGCAGGTCCTCGACACGGCGGGCACCGGCGGCATCGTTGGCGGTCTGCTTGCGACGACCTTCTTCGACCCGAGCTCCGCCGCCGTCGCCGACACCGCCATCGACACCGCGCTCGGCAGCGTTGAAACGGCGCTCGGCAAGCTGTCCACCGGCGCCGCCTCGCTCGGCGCCGCAAAGTCGCGCATCGATACCCAGCAGAGCTTCCTGTCGAACCTGTCGGACTCGATCGACAAGGGCGTCGGCGCTCTGGTCGACGCCGACATGAACAAGGAATCGACCCGCCTGCAGGCCCTCCAGGTGCAGCAGCAGCTCGGCATCCAGGCGCTGTCGATCGCCAACGGCAATTCGCAGCAGATCCTGTCGCTCTTCCGCGGCTGATCGCCCGGCGAACTTCAGGCATCTTGTCGGGCCGCGCCACCAGCGCGGCCCGATTTTCATTTTTGATGCTGCTGCCCCTCCGAGGCGCGCCTCTTCCCTCGGGAAATATTACCGCACCGCGGTTTCAAGGCTGGCTTTTAACGCGCCGTTAACTGTGACGCGCTAGCTATGGTTAACCAATCGCTATGACGGGCCGACCGACGGTCGACAGGCATGACCGCCCCCGCCAGAGAGTTGACCGGCATGCGCGAGGCATGCCTGCTTTGAGAAGGGGTGTATCTTGGCAAGCATCATGACCAACGCCGCCGCGCTCACCGCGCTGCAGAGCCTCAACGCCACCAACAAGGCGCTTGAGACGACGCAGGGCCGCATCTCGACCGGCTACCGTGTCGCCACCGCTTCCGACAACGCCGCCTACTGGTCGATCGCCACCTCGATGCGGTCCGACAACAAGGCGCTCTCGGCCGTCCAGGACGCGCTCGGCCTCGGCGCCGGCAAGGTCGACACAGCTTACACCGCCATCACCGACATCAAGGACCAGGTCGACGCGATCAAGGCCAAGCTGGTCACCGCGCGCGGCGCCAGTCAGGACAACCAGCAGAAGATCGCGACCGAAATCAAGGCCATCCAGGACCAGATCAGGTCGTCGGTCACCAATGCCAGCTATGCCGGTTCGAACCTGCTGCAGAATGACGGAACGGCCGCCTCGGACCTGCATGTCGTGGCTTCGTACAACCGCACCGGCACGACCGTCTCCATCGACACCATCGACGTGGCAGCGACCGACACGCAGGTTCTTGACACCGCCGGCACGGGCGGCATCGTCGGCGGGCTGCTTGCGACGACCTTCTTCGATCCGAGTGCCGCGGCCGTTTCCGACACCGCCGTCGACACCGCGCTCGACAGCGTTGAAACCGCGCTTGCCAAGCTCTCCACCGGCGCTGCCTACCTTGGCGCCGCCAAGTCGCGCATCGACACCCAGCAGAGCTTCCTGTCGAACCTGTCCGATTCGATCGACAAGGGCGTCGGTGCCCTCGTCGATGCTGACATGAACAAGGAATCGACCCGCCTGCAGGCGCTCCAGGTGCAACAGCAGCTCGGCATCCAGGCGCTGTCGATCGCCAACGGCAACTCGCAGTCGATCCTGGCCTTGTTCAAGAGCTGATATTTCCGCTGAGGCAACCCCTCCATCGCAAGGCCGCGTCCTGAGCGCGGCCTTTTTCTTGCGCGTCGGACTGCTGCCTCCGGGCCGTTCGGGCCTCGCATAGCCCCTGGCCGCACGCACTATCATCCTCGCACAAGCTTCGCGGTCTAGTCTTCCGGCGGAAAGTCATGATGGGAGCGGTTGAATCGTGCCGGAACAGATCCAGAGCCTCATCGCGAACCTCCGCGGCTTCGGCGTCAGGCGTCTCGCTCTCATGGGCGGCATCGCCGCGCTGGTCATGGCCGTCATCGGCGTCGGCTCGGTCTATCTCAACCGCCCGGCCTACGAGACGCTCTATGTCGGGCTCGACCGCAGCGACGTGAACCAGATCGGCCTGGTGCTGGGCGAGGCCGGCATCGGCTTCGATGTCGGCGCCGACGGAACATCGGTGCTGGTGCCGACGGGCACCACCGCGCAGGCGCGCATGCTGCTGGCCGAAAAGGGCCTGCCGACCAGCGCCAACGCCGGCTACGAGCTGTTCGACAATGTCGGCTCGCTCGGCCTCACCTCGTTCATGCAGCAGATCACCCGCGTGCGTGCGCTGGAAGGCGAGATCGCGCGCACCATCCAGTCGATCGCCGGCGTCAAGGCGGCGCGCGTACACATCGTCATGTCCGAGCGCGCCAATTTCCGCCGCGACGAGCAGCAGCCCTCGGCCTCGGTGGTCATTCGTTATGCCGGCGTCGATGCCGAAAAGAGCGCCCAGTCGATCCGCCACCTCGTCGCCGCAGCGGTTCCCGGCCTGTCGGCCGACAAGGTGACCGTGCTCGATTCCAACGGCAATCTGCTCGCCGCCGGCGACGACACTTCCAACACAAGTGCTGCCCGCACGCTCGGCGTCGAGCAGACGGTCGAGGCGCAGATCGGTGACAACATCCGCCGCGCGCTGACGCCCTATCTCGGCCCCGACAATTTTCGCGCCAGCGTCAAGGCCGACGTCAATACCGACACCCGTCAGACCGAAGAAACGATCTTCGATCCCGAATCCCGCGTCGAGCGTTCGGTGCAGTCGGTGCGCACCAACGAGGCCAGCAACCAGAAGCAGGCCTCGAACCCGACCAGCGTCGAGCAGAACCTGCCCGAGACGCAGACGACCACGACTGAAGGGCCGCAGTCCTCCTCGCAGAACGACCGCAAGGAGGAGATCACCAACTACGAGATCAACTCCAAGAAGATCGCCACCGTTTCCAATGGCTACTCGGTGACCAAGATGTCGATCGCCGTCGTCGTCAACCAGGATCGGCTGAAGACCATCCTCGGCAAGGACGCCACCCCCGAGCAGATTGCCAAGCGCGTCGCCGATATCCAGAAGATGGTGGCCTCCGCCACTGGCTTTGAGGAGAAGCGCGGCGACGTCATCGATGTCTCGGCGGTCGAGTTCATCGACGGGCTGGACGGTGAGCCGATCGACCAGCCGGGCATCCTCGCCTCGATCGGCACATACACCGGCACGCTGATCAATGCCGGCGCCTTTATCGTCGTCGTGTTCCTGGTCGCCTTCTTCGGCCTGCGGCCGATGGCGGCCGCGCTGACGGCGTCGGCCAAGCCCGCGGCCCTCGCCGGCCCGAGCTTCGACGATGTCCAGCGCTCGCTGCCGACCCCAGACGCGCCGGTGGCCGCAATCGCAGCCGACACGGCCGTCGGCGCGCTGCCGGGCGCCCGGCCGGGCGCCACTCCGCTCGACGACCTGCGCCAGAAGATCAGGCCTGCGCCGCAGGAACGGCTAGCACGCATGGTCGACCTCAACGAGGAACGCACCGCCCAGATCCTGCGCAAATGGGCGGCCGCCCCGGAAGCCGCGGGTTAAGCCATGGCTTCGGCGGCCCTTTTCGATCTCCTGCCCGATTTCGGTTCGCGCGCCCCGCGCGCCGGCCAGGCACCGTCAGCGCCTGACATCGAGCGCAAGCCAGACATATCGCCACCGCAGGCCGACATCGGCGCGCTGATCGCCGAGGCGGTGGCCGATGCGGAAGCAGCACTCGGGGCGCGGCTCGCGGCCGCCCACGAGGCGGCCCTCGAGGCCGAACGCCAGGCCAATGACGATGCGGCAAAGGCGTTCCTCAAAAGCTTCGGCGGCGATCTGGGGGCGGCGGTCGCGACACGGATCGATGCCATGGAAGCGCGCGTGGCCGAGCTCACCGCCGCCACCGTCGCCCGCATCATCGGCGGCGTGGTCAGCGATGATCTGCAGAAGCGCTCGATCGAAGCTCTTGCCCGTATCCTAAGCGCCGCGATTGCCGACAGTGAGGCGGTGCGTATCGGCGTGCGCGGGCCGCTGTCGCTGTTCGAGCCGCTGAAGGCGTCGCTTGGAGATCGCGCGGCCAATCTCGATTTCACCGAGGCCGCCGGCTTCGACCTGACCGTGACCATCGATGAAACCGTCTTCGAGACGCGCATCGCCGAATGGTCGGCTTCCCTGTCGGAGGTCCTATCATGAGCGCCATCGACCACGGCGAGGCCAGGCACGAGATCATCATCGTCAAGCGGAACCACGACGGTCATGACGACGGCCATCATGGCGGCGTCTGGAAGATCGCCTTTGCCGACTTCATGACCGCCATGATGTGCTTCTTTCTCGTCATGTGGCTGATCAACGCCGCCAACGAGCAGACCAAGGCGGCGGTCGCCAGCTATTTCAACCCGGTCGAGCTGATCGATCGCAATTCCAGCCGCAAGGGCCTGGAAGACCTTGGCGACGGCCCGAGCAAGGTTGGCCTCACCGCCGACAATCCGCAGGATGGCGCGAGCAAGGCCGGCGAGGACGGCAAGGGCGGCGCCGGCTCCTCCGACCGCAGGCAGACGAAGGAGGCCTCGCAGAAATCCGATCTCTCTGACGAGCATTTGTTTGCCGATCCCTATGCCGTGCTGTCGGAGATCGCTACCGATACCGGCGTGATGCAGAATGTCAGCGCCAAGGGTGAAGGCGGCGCTCAGAACGCCGGTCCGGCGACCGGCGCTTCCGGCGGCGAATCCTATCGCGATCCTTTCGCGCCGGACTTCTGGTCGCAGCAGGTTGCGACACCCGGCGCCGAGGCCAGCGCCGAACGCAGGAGGATCGAAGGCGATCCGGCCAGGCCCGGCGAGAAGGTCGCCGAGACCGATGTTCCGAAAGTCAAGGCCGTTCCGCCGGCACCGCCGCAGTTGGATGCGCCGCTCGAGCCGCTGGCCACACCGGAAAAACCCGGTGCCAAGGTGGTCGCCGGATCGGACGGCGACACGAAAGTCGGGAAGGCCGAAGGCAAGGCGATCAAGGGCGAGAAAGCCCAAGCTGAAAAGGCAGAAGCCGAAAAGGCGGAGGCCGCTGCGACCGATGCTGCGATGCCGGGAGCCGCAGGGGGCGAAGCGGCGACGGCCGAGCCGGCAAAGGCGGAGCCGGAGCAAGCCTCCGACAAGGGAAAGAAGGTCCCGAGCAGCGCCGCCCTCAAGGCGGCCGCCGAAATCAAGCAGGAACTGGCCAAGGCCTTTGCGCCCGGTGAAAAGCTGGCCGAGGGCGTCTCCGTCGAGGCAACCGACAAGGGCGTCGTCATCTCGATCACCGATCAGCTCGACTTCGGCATGTTCGAGATCGGCTCGGCCGTGCCGCGCCGCGAGATGGTGCTGGCGATGGAGAAGATCGGCCGCATCATCAACGAGAAGAAGGGCACCATCACCATCGGCGGCCATACCGATGCGCGGCAGTTCCGCAGCGGCGCCTACGACAACTGGCGGCTGTCCACCGCCCGCGCCCACTCCGCCTATTACATGCTGGTGCGCGGCGGCGTCGACGAAAGCCGCATCACCGAGGTCGCGGGCTTCGCCGACCGCCAGCCCAAGATCGCGTCCGATCCGCTGGCCGCCGCCAACCGCCGCATCGAGATCCTGATGGCGACCGGCGGATGAGGGTCAGGACCGCCATCGGCCGCGCAGTCGGGCTGCTGCTGCTCGCCGCAGGATCGCCCGCTGCCGCTTTTGCACAGGATGACGGCCTGCAGCCTTACCAGCTGGTGCGCTCGCTGCAGTTGGTCCAGGACCGCATTGCCGGAGGCGATCATGCGGCGCTGCCGATGCAGGCCAAGCTGCTGGAAATGACCGATGCGAGGCTTCGCGCCGCCGATGCCGGCGATTTCAAGGACCCGAAGAATTTCCGCGCTCTGCTCGTCTATGGCATGAGCGGCGGCAATCCCGTCACAGTCGAGGCGGCAGCTTCGCGCGCGGCGACCGACCCGCAAAGCCTCGCCATCGCCAAAGGGGTCGTCGCCTATCTCAACGGCAGGCCGGCCGCGGCAATCGAAATCCTGAAGCCGATCGACCCGATGAGCGTGCCCGCCGACCTCGGCGCCTTCCTGGCGTTGGTCAAGGGCTCGCTGCTTGCGGCCGATGAACCCGCAACGGCGCTGACGCTGCTTGACGAGGCCCGCCTGCTCAGCCCCGGCACACTGGTCGAGGAGGCAGCGCTTCGCCGCTCGGTCGGCCTCGCAGCGACACAAGGCGACGCCGCGCGCTTCGCGCTTGCCTCGACGCAATATGTCGCCGGCTATCTCTATTCCCCCTATGCCAGCCAGTTCGCCGATTCCTTCGTCTCCGGTGTGATTGCGCTGCACATGTCGATCAGCCAACACAAGCTCGCAGACATCACCTCGATGATGGACCCCGAGCGCGAGAAGGTGATTTATCTGCGCATCGCGCGCCGCGCCGCGATCGACGGGCTGAGCGACCTCTCCGCCTTCGCCTCGGCCCGGGCCGAGCAGGGCCGCAACGGCAAAGGCAATCAGGACGACCCGCGCGCCGTGCTCTATTCGAGCCTATCCACGGTGACATCGGCCACGATCGACGATGTGCGCGCGAGGCTCGGCACGATTGATCGCGGCAAGCTTTCGGAGAGCGACCGCGCTTTGCTCGATGCAGCGCAAGCCGTTGCCGGCGAGGTCGTCGCTCCCGTGCGTGCGGCCGCCATGAATGAGACGGAGGCCGCAGGTCCGGCAAAGAGCGATGCCGCGAAACCCGCTGAAACCGAGGCTGCGAGCCCGGCCGACGCCGAAGGGTTGCCACCGGTGGAGGGCGCGATGGCCGAGCAGCCGGCCCCGGTCAAGCCGGCGGACGCGCCGGCCGCAGCGTCCGCGCCGCCGGCTCCGCCGACGACGGCTCAGGCCGCGGCCGAGGCTCAAGCCCCCGCTCCTGCGCAGCCCGAAACGCCATCCGTGCTGCCTGCATCCGCGCCGGCGGCCGCAGCAAGCCTCGATCCGCACGATCCCACCGATGCCGCGATGCTCAAAGCGCGCCGCCAGCTCGACCAGATCGACCAGCTACTCGGAGCCGCTCCCAAATGACCAGCGCCCAAATGAACAGCGTGAGCCAGGCCACGCCGGGACTTGCATCCGCCCACGTCCAATCGCGGCAGCATCCTGCCGACGGCAAGGAAAACGGCGCGAATTTTGGCGAGATGGTGCATGGCGCCGGACAATCGGCGAGGGAGGCAAAGCATCCCGCCGAACCTGTGTCTTCCCATGCGCAGCCGGAGCGGCGCGCCCTCGCCGGTTCGCCCAAGCCACGACCCGATCAGGATGGCCAGAACAAGACTGCCGCGCCGAAGCCAGCGGCCGCAAAGGCCGCGAAGAATGGCGCCGAGGCCGACCATGTAAAGGCCACGGACGATGCCGATGCGGCGGCGCAATCGTCAGATAGCGCTCCGCTTCATGACGGTTTGCCCTTGTTGATGGCGCTGGGCGACATCCGCCACTTCGCAACGTCGACAAATGCCGAGCGCGGTGGATCTTCTGTCGAGGGAGAGGCAGGAACCCAGCCCTCGATCGGCCAGGCCGCGTCTTCGCAGCTGGCGATCCGTCAAGGCAAACGCATGTTGGCCGACGCTTCCGAAGGCAGCGAGCCATTGCCGCGATCCGGTCGCGCGACGATGGCGACCGAGAAGCCCGGACCCGATTTCGGACAGAAACCGGCCGGCGCTGGTCCGGGCCCGGACATGTCGATCCGCAAGGACGACGTCCTGTCTGGAACGCAAGGAGCCGCAACCGACGCAGCGACGCCGCAAGGCTGGCGTCCGGCGGCCGCCCAGAAGACCGCGCAAACGGCGCAAGCCCTCGCATTAAACAGTCAAGCCAGGCCATCCTCCGCCGCCGGGCGCTTGGATATGGTCAGCCAGCAGAGCTTCCCCGCGCCGGCCCAAAACGCCTTCGGCCAGACAGTATCGGCGCTGGCCGAGGCGATCGCCTCTGACAGCGGCGTTCAGCAGGCCTACTCGAGCGCTCCGATCGGCTCGCACGCGACCAACTCTGTTGCCAGTTCGACACATGTCCTGAAGATCGAGCTCCACCCGGCTGACCTCGGCCCCGTCACCGCCAGCCTGCGTCTTTCCGGAGAGCAGCTTTCGATCGAGATGAAGCCGGAAACGCACGAGGCGTACCGCCGTCTGACCGCTGACAGCGACGCCATCGTCAAGTCGCTCCGCAGTCTTGGTTTCGACGTCGATCACGTCACCATCATGCAACCCTCGATAGCGGTCCATTCGCCCGGTCGCGTCGAAGCGAGCGGCGCGCCGCCGATGTCCACGGGCCGCGAACAGCCTTCGTTCCAGCCCGGGAACTCGGGCGGCAACAGCGCCGGCGGCGATCGGCAACCGGGAAGGAACAACGGCAATGGCGCACAGGAATTCGGCCGCGCTGCTTCGCCTCTTCGCGAGCGCGCTGGCGACGATATCTATATCTAGTCTGGCCGCGACCGTCGCCAAAGCCGCGCCCAATCCTTGCGAGCCGGAAATCCTGCGCGCCGCCGATCGCTATGGCGTGCCGGCCGGTATCCTTTACGCGGTCGGCCTGACCGAAACGGGAAAGAAGGGCAGCCTTCAGCCCAACGCTTTGAATGTAGAAGGAAAGGCTGTTTTTCCGCGCAGCAGGGGCGAAGCGCTGGCGACGTTCGAGAATGCCCGCCGCGAGGGCAAGACGCTGATCGATCTCGGCTGCATGCAGATCAATCATCGCTATCATGGCGCGCAGTTCCGCAGCGCCGAGGACATGCTAGACCCGCACCAGAACGTCGACTACGCCGCGCGCTTCCTGGCGAGCCTCCACGCCCGCCACATGACTTGGTCGATGGCCGTCGCCCGCTATCATGCGGGCCCCGACAACGACCCGGCGCAGAAGGTCTATGTCTGCCGCGTCATCGCCAACATGGTCGCCACCGGCTTCGGCAAATGGACGCCGAACGCCAGCGCGTTCTGCAACCAATAGTTGCCAAACCTTGTGCCTTTGGTCTGCCGCAATGGGGTTCACAGCGCCGCCGGCATCGCCCTCCATCCAGTGCCGCGAATAGACCCTTCACGGCCGGCTTTATTACGGCTCCCAAAAAACTCCCAAGAAAATAGCTACAAGAAATGACGGTTTTTCAGGATTCACCGCACCGGATACCGCTTTCCGCACGGGGCAAATGAGATGATTCGGAGGGCGGGCCGATGATCGTGATCGTTGATGAGCGCGAGCTCGTAACTGAGGGCTACAGCTCACTTTTCGATCGCGAGGGCGTCGCCACCGCCGGCTTCGCGCCAGGCGAGTTCGGCGAGTGGGTGAACTCTGCCGCCGACACGGATTTAAGATCGGTCAGGGCTTTCCTTATCGGCGACTGCCGCGAGGGCGCCATCTCGCCGCGCCAGATCCGCGACCGCACCGGGGCGCCGGTGATCGCGCTCAGTGAACAGCACTCGCTGGAACACACGCTCAGGCTCTTCGAGAGCGGCGTCGACGACGTCGTCCGCAAGCCCGTGCACATCCGCGAGATCCTCGCCCGCATAACCGCCATCCGCCGCCGCGCCCGCGAAGAGGCCGCCTACACCGAGGTCGGCTCGATGCGCATCTTCATGGATGGGCGCGACCCGGAGATCGACGGCGAGCCGCTGCCGCTGCCGCGTCGCGAGCGGCGCATCCTGGAGTATTTGGCCAGCAATCGCGGCCGGCGCGTGACCAAGACGCAGGTGTTCAACGCCATCTACGGCATCTTCGACGAGGAGGTCGAGGAGAACGTGGTGGAGAGCCACATCTCGAAGCTGCGCAAGAAATTGCGTGAGAAGCTCGGCCACGACCCGATCGATTCCAAGAGGTTCCTCGGCTACCGGCTAGTGTTTTGATGGTCGTCGCCGGCACATCCCGCGCCAGCCTCGCGCAAGACACGAGGCTTAGTTTTGTAGCCTCTCAGAAAGGCACCGAGGAGATGTATCGATGAGCCTCTACGGAATGATGCGCACCGGCGTCTCCGGTATGAACGCCCAGGCCAACCGCTTGTCCACGGTGGCCGACAACATCGCGAATTCCGACACCACCGGCTACAAGCGCTCCTCCGCCGAATTCTCGACGCTGATTATGCCCAGCACCGGCGGCGCCTATAATTCGGGTGGCGTCACGACGACGATCCGCTCGGCCGTCAGCTCGCAGGGTGTTCTGCAATACACCACTTCGGTCTCCGACCTAGCCGTCAACGGCGACGGCTTCTTCGTCGTGCAGGACCCGAGCGGAACGCCCTATCTCACCCGCGCCGGCGCCTTCGTTCCGGACGCTCAAGGACGCCTCGTCAACGCCGCCGGCTACCAGCTGATGGCCTACAGCTACGCCAATGGCGATCCGGCCGCCACCGCCAACGGCTTCGAAGGCCTCGTGCCGGTGCAGATTTCCGATCAGGAGATGACGGCGACGCCGAGCACGGAAGGGACATTCACCGGCAACCTGCCGGCTGGCGCCACCGCTGTCACCGCCGGCAACCTACCCACCGACAACAGCACCTCGTCACAATACACGTCGAAATCGTCGCTGGTCGCCTACGACAATCTCGGCAACAAGGTGTTGCTCGACGTCTACTTCACCAACACCGGCACCGGCACCTGGCAGGTTTCGGTGTTCGATCAGTCGAAGGCCACGGCCGGAACGTCGTTCCCCTATGCGGGCGGCGCGCTGGGTTCGGCCAATCTCACCTTCGACACCACCACCGGCAAGCTCACCGGCGCGACCACCGGCGTGTCCTTCACGGTGCCGAACGGGTCGACTCTCAACCTCGACCTCTCCAAGCTGACGCAACTCGGAACCGGCTTCACGGTCTCCGACGCCAACGTCAACGGCAATGCGCCGAGCACGATCGAAAAGATCCAGATCAGCCAGGACGGCGTCATCTACGCCCAATTCGAGGATGGCTCCACCAAGCCGCTCTACAAGATCCCGCTGGCCGACGTTCAGAGCCCCGACAACCTCACCGCGATGCCGGGCAACGTCTATGTGCAGAGCGCGGACTCAGGTGCTGTTCGCATCGGCTTTGCCAATGAAGGGAAGCTTGGCTCGGTCGTCTCGGGCGCGCTCGAAAATTCCAATGTCGATATCGCCGAGGAACTGACCAACATGATTGCGGCGCAGCGCAGCTACACCGCCAACTCGAAGGTCTTCCAGACCGGTTCCGACCTGATGGACGTCCTGGTCAACCTGAAAAGATAACCCATCGGGCGCCAGCCCGTGAAAGACCCGCATGTCGCTTTCCACCGCATTAAGCATCGCCCAGTCGGCGCTCCTGGCCACATCCAAGCAAACCAGCGTCGTGTCGCGCAATGTGGCCGACGCGTCCAACCCGGACTATGCCCGTCGCGTCGCCGTCGTCACCAGCACGGCGCCCGGCGCGCGATCGGTGGAGATCCAGCGCGCCGCCAATGATCTTCTGTTCCGGCAGAACCTCTCCGCTCTGTCGGCATGGAGCGGCCAGAGCGCGCTTTATAGCGGCATGGATCAGCTCGACCTATCGGTTAATGGAGTCGACAATGCGTCGTCTGCGTCGACTGCGATCGGCAATCTGCAGCAGGCGCTGCAGCTCTACGCCACCACGCCGTCGAACCAGAATCTCGGCGCCAACGTCATCGACGCGGCCAAGCAGGTGGTGAGCTCACTGAACGACGGCACCACGGCGATCCAGGATTTCCGCAGCCAGACGGACGGCCAGATCGCCACCGCGGTCGACGACCTCAACTCGCTGCTCAGCCAGTTCCAGGACGCCAACAAGGCCGTTATCGCCGGCACGCGCTCCGGCACGGATGTGTCGGACGCGCTCGACCAGCGCGACGCGCTTCTCAAGAAGATCGCCGAATATGTCCCGGTCTCGACCTTCACGCGCGGCGACAACGACATGGTCATCACCACCAAGGACGGCACGACGCTGTTCGAGACGGTGCCGCGGTCGGTGACCTTCACGCCCTCGGCCGGCTACACCGCCGGCACGCCCGGCAACACGATCTATATCGACAATGTGCCGCTTTCTGCAGGCACCGGCGACAATACCAGCGCCGACGGCAAGCTTGCCGGCATGCTGAAGCTGCGCGACGGCGTTGCCGCGACCATGCAGAGCCAGCTCGACGAGATCGCGCGCGGCCTGATCACGGCATTTGCCGAGACCGCGCCGTCTCAGCCCAACGCCGCAGGCCTGTTCACCTGGTCCGGCGCGCCGGCTATTCCCGCTGCCGGCACCCTGGTCGACGGCCTCGCCGGCTCGATCAGCGTCAACGCCGCGTTTGACCCGAGCGCCGGCGGCAGCGCGGCGCTGCTGCGCGACGGCGGCGCCAACGGCGCGGCCTATGTTTCCAACACCGGCGGCGGCGCCTCCTACTCGGACCTGCTGATCGCCTACGGCAACAGGCTCGACCAGCCGATGGCCTTCGACACCTCCGCCGGCATCACGGTCAGCTCCGGCGTCTCGGACTACGCGGCCAACACCATCGGCTGGTTCGAAGGCGTGCGCCAGCAGGCGTCGACCAACGCCGACGCCAAGGAAGCGCTGTCCACGCGCACCGCCGAAGCGCTGTCGAACGATACCGGCGTCAATGTCGACCAGGAAATGTCCCTGCTTCTCGACCTCGAGCATACCTATCAGGCGTCGGCGCGCATGATGAAGACCGTCGACGACATGCTGGACGCCTTGTTGGGCGCGGTGGGATAATCGATGAAAGCGACAGCCGTCTCCTCAGCCGCCATCTCCAACGCCCTGCGCTATCAGCAGATGCGCATGCAGGCCGAGCTCATCAAGGCGACTACCGAATCCCAGACCGGCAAGGTAGCGGATGTCGGCCTGGCGCTCGGCGGGCGCACGACACAGGCCGTCACCTTCCAGCGCGATCTCGACCGGTTGAACGGCATCGTCGATTCGAACTCGCTGGTCGCCGCGCGTCTGACTTCGACACAGGATTCGCTGGGTCAGCTCTCCGATGTCGCGCAGGATCTGCTGCCGGCGCTGACCAGCGCCGTATCGGGCGACTCCTCGACCAGCATCACCCAGACCGCCGGCGCCACGGCGCTGCAGCAGATGACGGGCATCCTCAACACCAGCGTCAACGGCGAATACCTGTTTGCCGGGACCAACACCGACGTCAAGCCGATCGACGATTTCAGCGCCGCCGGCTCGCCCGCCAAGGCGGCGTTCGACGCCGCCTTCACCAGCTATTTCGGCTTCACCCAGAACGACCCCGCGGCCGCCAACATCACCGCCGCCCAGATGGACGACTTCATCACCACCGCGGTCGAGCCGCAGTTCCTGGGCTCCGGCTGGCAGGCCAACTGGTCGAACGCCACCGACGACCAGATCACCAGCCGCATTTCATTGAACGAGACCACGCAGACGTCGGTCAGCGCCAACGAGCAAGGCATCCGCAAGCTCGCCATGGCGGCCGCCATGGTCGGCACGCTCTTTGCCGGCAACATCAGCGAGGCCGGGCAGAATACGATCGTCAGCCGCGCGCAAAAGCTGGTCGGCGAGGCCATCGGCGGCATCGTCCAGGTGCAGTCCGAAGCCGGCCTCACCCAGAAGCGCGTGTCCGACGCCAGCGATCGCATGAAGACCCAGGTCGATCTGTTCGAGAAGCACATCATCGACCTCGAAGGCGTCGATCCCTCGGAGGCCGCCACCCGCGTGGCCGACCTGACGCAGCATATCGAAACGTCCTTCGCCTTGACCGCGCGACTGCAGCAACTGAGCCTGTTGAACTATCTCACCTGACACTCTCACCGGAACGCCAGAGCTCCGACGATGTATCAATTCTCCTACGCCGACATCCAGACCGACTCCGTCGCCGACGCCAAGGACCGGGAGCGGCAATTGCTCACCCGATCGATCGACATGTTGTCCACGGCAGCTTCCGTTGGGCCGGAGTCGATTGAGGCGGTCGAGGCGCTGCACTTCACCAACCGCATCTGGACCACCTTCGTCGAGGATCTCGGCTCCAGCGACAATGCGCTGCCCAAGGAACTGCGCGCCAATCTGATCTCGATCGGCCTCTGGCTGCTGCGCGAAACCGAAGACATCCGGCAGGGCCGCACCAACAATTTCGAAGGATTGATCGAGGTCTCCCAGATCATCCGAGACGGCATCCAATGAGCAACACGCTGAAGATCTCGCTGAAGCCGAACGAGAAGATTTACATCAACGGCGCCGTCATCCGGGTCGACCGCAAGGTCACGATCGAGCTGATGAACGACGTTCAGTTCCTGCTCGAAAGCCACGTCATCCAGGCCGAGCAGGCCTTGACGCCGCTCAGGCAGCTCTATTTCATCGTGCAGATCATGCTGATCAACCCGCCGGGCGCCTCCGAGGCCCGCGACATGTTCCGCCGCTCGCTGCCGATGCTGATCGCAAGCTTCGACAACCAGGAAATCTGCAGCGCGCTGAAGCAGATCGACCGCATGGTCGGCGAGGATCATATCTACGAGGCGCTGAAGGCGATCCGCGCGCTCTATCCGCTCGAGCGCCAGGCGCTTGGCGGCAATGACGACATTCCGGAAGCGCCGCGCGCGCTGACTGTGGGAGCATAAAGATGGCCGTGGACATGACAACGACGATCCCGGTTGGCGCCACCCAGGCCAGCAGCCAGCAGACCTCGAAGACGGCGGTCGACTACCAGTCGTTCCTGAAGCTTCTGATCGCCGAGATGAAGAACCAGGATCCGACCAAGCCGATGGATTCGACGGAATATGTCGCCCAGCTCGCGACCTTCTCGCAGGTCGAGCAATCGGTGCAGACCAACAGCAAGCTCGACCAGATCATGCAATCCTCGGCGCTGTCGCAGGCGGACGCGCTGATCGGCCGTTCGATCACCGCCGCCGACGGCAAGACAACAGGGACCGTGGCTTCGGTGAAGCTCGCCAGCAGCGGCCTGATCGCGGTGCTGCAGGACGGCACCGAGGTCCCTGTCGGCGCGGGCGTATCGATCAAGCCGGCCGCCTAGAGTTTTGTATAGAGTCTGCCCATGAACGAGGCCGATGCCCTCGATATCGTGCAATATGCGGTGTGGACGGTGCTTACCGCTTCCGCGCCGGTGGTGCTCGTGGCTATGGCCGTCGGCATCGGCATCGCGCTCATCCAGGCGCTGACCCAGATTCAGGAAATCACCCTCACTTTCGTGCCCAAGATCGTCGCCATCATGCTGGTCGTGGCGCTGACCGGCCCGTTCATCGGCAGCCAGATCTCGGCCTTCACCAACGTCATCTTCGAACGCATCGAGCACGGCTTCTGACCTGCGGCTGCGGGCATCCCGCCCGCGCGGACCAGCAAAAGTTTGGTCCACACCGGCAAGATGCTTGGCTTAAAGCTTCGCCGACGCATTTTCGCCTTTGCCTTCCTGTTGTTGGACCGGGATGCTTTGGCGAGTCGCCGGCGCGATAATGGCGTCGGGCGAGCGCAAGACAGCAAGATGAAGGCGGGACAGCGACCATGATCGACGACGAGCCGGAAAGCGAACGCGTCTCGGCGTTGGCGCCGTTCCGGCACGGCATCTTCCGTGCCGTCTGGTCGGCGAGCCTTGTGTCGAATTTCGGCGGCTTGATCCAGGGCGTGGGCGCCGCCTGGATGATGACGACGATCGCCACCTCATCCTACCAGGTGGCGCTGGTCCAGGCCTCGACCACCTTGCCGATCATGCTGTTCGCGCTTGTTGCCGGCGCCATTGCCGACAGCTTCAACCGCCGCAAGGTCATGCTGGTGGCGCAGAGCTTCATGCTGGTGGTCTCGGCACTGCTCACCGTATTCACCTGGTTCGGCTGGATGACGCCGTGGACGCTGCTTGCCTTCACCTTCCTGATCGACAGCGGCACGGCGCTGAACAGCCCGTCATGGCAGGCGTCGGTTGGCGACATGGTGCCGCGCGCCAAGGTGCCGGCGGCGATCGCGCTCAACTCAATGGGCTTCAACATCACGCGCAGCGTCGGCCCGGCGATCGGCGGCATCATCGTCGCCGCCGCAGGGGCGGCGGCGGCCTTCGCCGCCAACGCCATCAGCTATATCGGCCTGATCGTCGTGCTTTTCCGCTGGAAGCCGGAAGTGCCCGCGCCGACCCTGCCGCGGGAATCGCTCGGCGCCGCGATGGGAGCCGGCCTGCGCTATGTCGCCATGTCGCCGAACATCGGCAAGGTGCTGGCGAGAGGCTTCGCCTTCGGCTTCAGCGCCGGCGCGGTGCTGGCGCTGCTGCCCCTGGTGGCGCGCGATGTCGTCAAGGGCGACGCGCTGACCTACGGCATCATGCTTGGCGCCTTCGGTATCGGCGCGGTCGGCGGTGCGCTGATCAGCGTGAGGCTCAGACAATTGCTCTCCAGCGAAACGATGGTGCGCGCCGCCTTCGCCGGTTTCGCGCTTTGCGCCTTCAACGCCGCCGTCAGCGACAATGCCTGGCAGACGTCGGCGGGCCTGCTCATCGGCGGTGCCTGCTGGGTGATCGCGCTCTCGCATTTCAACGTCACGGTGCAGATGTCGACGCCGCGCTGGGTGGTCGGGCGCGTGCTGTCGATCTACCAGACAGCAACCTTCGGCGGCATTGCGCTGGGCAGCTGGATCTGGGGCGTCGTCGCCGACGCCCATGGCGCGGAGACTGCATTGATGGTTGCCGCTGTCACCATGCTCGTCGGTGGCGGCATCGGCCTGATCCTGCCGCTGCCGCAGCACACCGCTCTCAACCTCGATCCGCTCAACCGGTTCAAGGAGCCGATGCTGGCGCTCGATTTGAAGCCGCGCAGCGGCCCGATCGCCATCATGATCGAATACATCATTCGCGAGGAGGACGTGCCGGAATTCCTCGCAACCATGGCCGAGCGTGGCCGCATCCGCCGCCGCGACGGCGCCCGCAACTGGACGCTCGCCCGCGATCTCGAAAATCCGGGCATCTGGATCGAACACTACCACACGCCGACCTGGGTCGAGTATATCCGCCACAACCGGCGTGCCACCCATGCCGACGCCGTTGTCGGCGAGCGCATCCGCGCGCTGCACAGCGGCGAGAACCCGCCGCGTGTGCGCCGCATGATCGAACGCCCGACCACCGCCGGCACGGCCCTTGTCTCGCCCAAGGGGCCGATCGATCACTAACCCGCGTCTTTTGGCCCGGAATATCTAGTTCCGATCAGCCAGCGCTGTGGATCATATAGAGCTTGCGCGTCGTCTCATGAATAAGCCACTCGCCCTTCCAGCCCTTCGGCAGGACGAGCAGATCGCCAGGCCCCAGCTCACGCATCTCGCCGTCGGCGCGGCTCACTTCCACGCGACCGGAGATGATGTGGCAGATCTCGGATGAACCCGAGCGGTCGGCGGTGAAGCGGCCGGGCGTGCATTCCCAGATGCCGATATCGACGGTCCCGTCCGGCGATTGGAAGAACGAGCGCACCGCTTCGACCTGATCGCCTTCGATCGAGGTCGGCTTCGGTGAAAAGGCGCCGATATCGGCCGTGGCGAGGTCGCGGAAGGTCGAAAGGTCGATCAAGATAGGCTCCAGTGTCAAAAGCAATTCCAGGAAAGTGCAATGGTTTTCCGTCCGGAATTGCGCGAAAACAAAGAGTTAGAGCGGTTCGGCGAACGCCGAACCGTCTCAGTGGCCTGTGATGCTGTCGGCCAGGGCGGCCAATTTCGAAGTGTAATTGAGCCCGGCGGCCTCGCGTTGGTCGGCGATGCGGTAGAGCTGGTACATCGAGTGGACGCCGAGCCAGCGGAACGGTTCCGGCTCCCACGGTCTGACCTTGCGGTTGACCCAGGGCAGTCGCGTAAGATCCGTGTCATTGCCGAGGATCAGATCGGCAAGCGTGCGCCCCGAAAGGTTTGAGCTCGACACGCCCAGCCCGACATAACCGCCGGCCCAGCCGATGCGCGTCCTGGGGTCGAGGCCGACCGTCGTGCACCAGTCGCGCGGCACGCCGAGCACGCCGCACCAGGCGTGGTCGATGCGGCACCCGGCCGTCTGCGGCAACAGCGTCGTCAGGATCGTGTGCAGCTGGTCGATCGTCGCCTGCTGCGTCCGACCGTTGACGTCGGTGCGCGAGCCATAGCGGTAGGGCACGCCGCGTCCGCCCATGGTGATACGGCCCTCGCGCGTGCGCTGGGCATAGCAATAGGCGTGCGCCGCATTGCCGAGGAGCTCATGCCCGTCCCAGCCGATCTCGCGCCAGAGTTCTTGTGGCAGGGGCTCGGTCACGATCTGCGCGCTGTTGAGCGCCAGCCATGTCCGCTCTTCCCCGGGAATGCCGGCCGTGAACCCCTCCGTCGCGCGAATTATCGTTTCCGCCCGCACCGTGCCACGGTCGGTGGCCACCCTGCCCTTGGCGATCGACGTCACGGTCGTCTTTTCGTAGATCGGCACGCCGAGCCGCTCGACCGCTTCCGCCAGCCCGCGCACCAGCTTGGCCGGCTGCACCCGCGCCTGGCCGTGGATGACGAAGCTGCCCATGACATTCGCGATATTGATGCGCGCGCGTGTGGCTGCAGCGTCGAGCAATTCGATGCGCTCGGGGTCGGCGTCCCAGGAGCGGATCGTCTCGCACGCCTCGCGCACACGTTGGAGCTGTGCGGCATTGGTGGCGACCGTCAGATTGTCGGCACGGCGGATGTCGGCGTCGATGTCTTCGGCCGTCGCCACCCGGATCACCTCGTCGACACAGCCCGCCATCGCTGCCTGCATGGCGCTGACAGCTTGCCGGGTCGAGGTCTTTAGATATTTTTCGCGCGACCAGCCGAAGCCGCCCGAAAGCCAGCCGCCATTGCGCCCCGAGGCACCGAAGCCGGCGAATTCGCGTTCGAGCAGGACTATGCGAAGCGAGGGCTTCGCCTTCTTCAGATAATAGGCGGTCCAGAGCCCGGTGTAGCCGGCGCCGACGATCGCAACATCGGCTTCGATGTCGCCGGGCAAGGGCGGACGCGGGCTTGGGACCGCGCCCAGATCCGCATACCAGAACGAGATGTCGCCGTTGCGCTTGACTTGCATGGGATGGCTTCCAGGAGACCGGAGAGAGGGATCAGGTGAGCGTCGTGTCTGCCGTGCTGTCGTCGGGCAGAAGCTTGGCGTCGGCGCCGTCAAAGCAGAGTTCCACGTTCTCGCCGAGGGCGAAATTCTCGCCCGTCAGCGGCGACCGCACGATCGCGGTCGAGCCGTCGCCGAGCTTCACTTCGTATTTCGATCCCGAGCCAAGATAGATCGCCTCGGCGATCGTTCCCGCCAGGCGGTTCTTGCCGTCGGCTTGCCCCGGCCGGCGAATGGCAAGTTTCTCGGGCCGCAGCAGCATCACCGGGCTGGCTTCTCCGGCAAGCCGGCGCGGCGCGGCGACCGTCTCGCCGGCGATGGTCAGCGCAGTGCCGGTCCCGTCACTTCTGGCTTCGCCGCGCAGCACCGTGGAGTCGCCGATGAAGCGGCCGACGAACAGCGTTGCCGGCTCGTCATAGAGCTGCCGTCCAGTGCCGACCTGCTCGATGCGGCCGCGGTTGAACACGGCGATGCGGTCCGACAGCACCAATGCCTCCTCCTGGTCGTGCGTGACATAGACGAAGGTGGTGCCGAGCTCGCGATGGATGCGCTTGATCTCGAGCTGCAGCCATTCGCGCAGCTTCTTGTCGAGCGCGCCGAGCGGCTCGTCCATGAGGAGCAGCGGCGGGTCGAAGACGATGGCCCGCGCCAGCGCCACGCGCTGCTGCTGGCCGCCCGACAATTCGCTCGGATAGCGATGCGCGAAGTCGCCCATCTTGACCATGTCGAGCGCCTTGGCCACGCGCCGCTTCCGATCGTCCTGCCCAACGCCGCGCAGCGTCAGCGGATAGGCGACGTTGCGGCCGACCGTCATATGCGGGAACAATGCGTAGTGCTGAAAGACGACGCCGATGTTGCGTTTGTGCGCCGGCACGCCGACGACACTTTGTCCTCCGACCAGCAGCTTGCCGCTCGACACATCCGTGAAGCCGGCGATCACATTGAGCGTCGTCGTCTTGCCGGAGCCGCTCGGCCCAAGCAGCGTCATGAACTCGCCGGGCTCGATCCTGAGCGACACGCCGTCCAGCGCCTTGAACGCGCCATAGGCCTTGGTGACGGATTCGAGGTCGATCGCCGCGCCGCGATTGTCCGGTCTTGGGTTCATAAGCGTCCCTTCCGCTCGCGGCCAAGAAGAAGCATGCCGCCGCCGATCAGGATGGTCGTGGCGCACAAAAGGATCGTGCCGACGGCCGCGACCGTCGGGTCGGCGTCGCGCGTGATCGAGGAGAAGATCTGCACCGGCAGGGTCTTGAGATAGGGGTTGGTGATGAACAGCGAGACGATGATCTCGTCGAAGGACGTCGCGAAGGCGAACAGCAGGCCGGAGAGGATGCCGGGCAGGATCAGCGGCAGCGTCACCGTCCGGAACGTGGTGAGCGCGCCGGCGCCGAGGCTCGCCGCAGCCGTCTCCAGCCGCCTGTCGAACACTTCCAGATTGGCCGACACGGCGATCAGCACGAAGGGCAGCGCCAGGATGGTGTGGGCGAGCACGAAGCCGGGCAGCGTGCCGACGAGTTGCGCATCGAGATAGACGGCATAGATGCCGATGGCCAGAACCACGCCCGGCACAACCATCGGCGTCAGCATCAGCATCCGCAGCAAATTGGCAGGCCGTGCCTTCATACGGTCGAGCCCGAAGGCGGCCAGCGTGCCGAGCACCGTTGCCAGCACCGCCACGATCGAGGCGACCTTCAGGGAATTGAGGAAGCTGGTCGACCATTCTGGATTCGTGACGAAATTCTCGTACCACTGCCAGGAGAAGCCTTGCGGTGGGAAGGAGAGCGACTTGTTGCCGTTGAACGACATCGGCACGACGACCAGCGTCGGCGCCACCAGCCAGATCGCCACCAGCAGGCTGACAAGGCCGAGAACGACACGGGTGAGCGTCTTCATTTCCATCAGCGCCGCCCCGCCTCCCGGTGCCGCGACCGCATCACCGGCGCTGCAAGCGCCAGCAACAGGAAGGTCGTGACCAGCAGCACCACGCCCATCGCGCCGCCGCGTCCCCATTGCAGCAGGCTGAGCACCTGGGTCTGCACCAGTGTCGACAGCATCGTCGAGCGCGGCCCGCCGAGCAGTGCCGGCGTGATGTAGAAGCCCAGCGCCAGGATGAAGACGATGATTGCGCCGGCATAGACGCCCGGCAGCGACAGCGGCAGGTAGACTGTGAAGAAAGCGCGGGACGGCCGGGCGCCAAGGCTTCGCGCCGCCTGCACCAGCCTGAGGTCGATGCCTTTCATCACCGAATAAAGCGGCAGGATCATGAAGGGCAAAAGCACCTGCGCCATGCCGATCACCACGCCCGTCTGGGTGCGGATCAGCCGGATGCCCGCGAAGCCGGCTGATCTCAGCAGCGAGTTGATGACGCCGGAATCCTGCAGCAGGATCACCCAGGAGAGTGTGCGCACCACGCCGCTCACCCAGAATGGGATCAGCACGCAGAGAACCAGGACGAGCCGCACGCGCGACCCGACCGCGGTCATGAGGTAAGCATAAGGATAAGCGCAAACCACGCAGACCAGCGTCACCCATGCCGAGATGGTGAATGTGCGCTGGAGCACCGCGAGATTGACGGGCGCGCCGAAGAACCAGGCATAGTTCTGCACGCCCCATTCCGGCTCCGAGAGGCTGCGCAGCACGATGGTGAGCAGCGGATAGCCGATCACAGCTGCGAGCAGGATCATGGCCGGCAGCGTGAGCGCGAACGGCCGCCAGGCCCATCCTGCCCGTTTTTCGGCAGTCTGGATCGTCGGTTCGAGCGCGCTCACGGGCCTTGCCTCCGTCAGCTCAGTTGCCGGCCATCAGCGCGGACCACTTCTCCTGCGCCACTGGGAAGTTCTCGACCCAGAACTTGATGTTCTGCTTGTAGCCTTGCTTCTGGCGCTCGGGCGTGTTGGTCAGGAACGCTGCGACCGACTCGTCAACCTTCGGCTTCGCATCGTTGTTGATCGGCGTGTAGGAGGTCTGCTGCGTGAGAATCTCCTGCGCCTGCTTGCCGAGGTAGGCATTCAGCAGCGCATAGGCGGCATCCGTATCCTTGACGCCGACGGGGATCGTCATCTGGTCCATCACCACCAGCCAGTCCTGCCAGGCGGGCGCGTATTTGGCGCCGTTCTTGACCGCCGTCATGGCGCGGCCGGTCCACATCATCAGCATGTCGGCTTCGCCGGACTCCGCGAGCTGCTGCGATTCAGCGCCCGTCTTCCAGTAGATCGTGTCCGGGCCGAGCTTGCGAATCACGTCGATGGCCTTGTCGATGTCGGCAGCAGTCATCGCCTTCGGATCGCCGCCCGCCACCTTGAAGGCCTGTTCGAGCAGGCCACCGGTCGGATCGCCGGATCCGTCCAGGGCGCGCACGCCGGGGAACTTTTCGGTGTCGAAGAAGTCAGCCCAGTTCTTGGGCGGGTTATCTTTGTACTTCTCCTTATTGTACATCAGCACGACGCCGTAGTTCATCGCCGGAACCGAGCACTCGCCGACCTGTCCTTCGGGTATCTTCGAGACGTCGAGCTTCGAGAGATCGAGCTTCTGGAACAGCTTTCCGCAATGGACGTAAGGCGGCAGATCGCCGGTATCGACCACGTCCCAGGTGACGTTGCCGGATTCGACCTGGGCCTGCAGCTTGGCGATCTCGGTCGGCCCGTCATTGAGCAGCTTGACGCCGGACTTCTCGACGAACTCCTTCAGCGCCGCCACCTGGCCATCCTGATAGATGCCGCCATAGGAGACGAAGGTCAGGGTCTTGCCCTTGAGCGAGCCTTCCTTCACCTCGCCCGCGACAGGCTTTTCCTGTGCGAAGGCGGTGGTTGTCAGCATTCCGAGCGCCAGCACGGCGCCAAGACCTGCAAGTTTCGACTTCAACATAACTCTGACTCTCCCATTATGCCCGCGTTTAATCGGACTACCTGGCCGCGAGCGGTTTCCAGGGCTTGTATTGATCGAGCTCGGCGCGTGCCGAGGTCGGCGGTGCGATGATCCACATCACCTCGGCCCGACCACTGCCGATGTTCTCGCTGCGATGTGGTGTCGATGTCGCGTATTCGATGCTGTCGCCTTCTTCGAGGACGTGGCGGGCGTCGCCAAGAGAGACCTCGACGACACCGCGAAGGACGATCAGCATCTCCTGCGCGTCGCCATGCGTGTAAAGCGCGGAGCCGGTCGAGCCGCCGATATCGAACTCGCCGACATAGACCTCCATGTCGCTCAGCGGCGGGCGGGAAAGCAGCATCTTACGGCAGCCGTTGCTGGGCGGAAGGCTTGGCCGCTCGCTGCGCCGGAGCACGCCATGGTTCTGTGTCGCGCTTTCCTCGAACAGCATCGCGACGCTCACGCCCAACGCCGAAGCCATCTGGTTGAGCGAGGCAGTACTGGCGCCGGTCAGCCCGCGTTCAAGCTGGCTGATGAAGCTGGCGCTCGTTCCGGTCGCTTCCGCGAGGTCACGCAATGATAGACGGCGAGCGAGGCGCAGGGCCTTGAGCCGCACGCCCAGCACCTGCTGCGCATGAGCTGCAGCCGTGCCGGCACCGTTCGTCGCCGGAGCCTGGCCGTCCTCCGAAGCCTCGCGCATCCCGTTTTCCTCCACTTAACACCTTGTACAGTACCACTGTACAGCTGGCAATAGGGGGCGGATGCCATTTCCACGGTCCCATGGCGGGGAACGGAAGCCGATCAAAAAATTAAGCATTCAACGGCAGTATCGAATGTCGGCCGGCAAGATGTCGTACAGCAAGGACCATTGTCGATCTGCTGAGCGGGAAGGGATTGCGATATGTCATCCTGGCTAAGAAAAGGACCGTTGATGCTCGTGCGCAGCCTGCTGATGCTGGCTGTCTTGGCGATCGGCACTCTGACTGCACGGGCGTTGGAACCGGCCAGCTATCCGGAGCCGCCGGACTCCGTAGCTTTCACCGTTCAGAAGGACGGCAAGCAGATCCCGGTCACACTGAGGCAGTTGGAAAAGCTCGGCCTCTACAAAGTCATCACCACAAGTCCTTTCGAGCAAGGGCAATTGACGTTTGAAGGCGTCCTGTTCCGAGACGTGCTTAAGTCCCTGGGATTGGCAGATAGGGATTCCGTCACTCTAAGGGCCGCGGACGATTACGTGCAGGTGATTCCGCACGAGGATTGGACGGAAGGTCCTCTGCTTCTTGCGACGCGCCAGGACGGGGAGTTGCTCACCCGACGAACACAAGGTCCGACCCGCTTGGTCTATCCTCTCAAGGATTTCCCCGCCTTCGACACGCCGATCCGCAAACCGCGATGGATTTGGCTGATCAAGACGATCGAGTCCGACAACTGACCGGCTGGTAGGCCTCCATGGTGGGATCTCGACTGAGAGGCTGGCGCATTCCGCTTACCTATGGCAGTGCCATAGGGCTGGCGGCGGTCGGTTCCGCGATCCTCATCGTCATGCTGTTTGTCAGTATCAGCAAGATCGAGTCTTCGCTGCCCCGGTTCGGGTTCTTCGCCATCCGCGAATTCCATATTGCCATACGCGACGTGACCCACCTGAGGGATATGATCTCGCTTGCTGAGGTCGCGCCCAACTCTCAGGCGAGCCTAGATCATCTGGCCGCTGCAAACGACCTGGTTTACATCCGCTTCAAGCGGGTCGACGGCGGCGAAACGATCAGCGCAATTCCCGCATATGCAGGCATCGTGCCGCGCGTGAACGACGCGGTAACGCGGCTCGACGCCGTGATCGCGGCGGGGCTCCCGTTCGATCAGCAGCGCTTGAAGGAACTCGGTCTGGAACTGGAGCAGATCGTCGGCCGGATGAACGACGAGTACTACAAATACGGCGAGGGCGTTAACGCCGATCTCTATGCGTCGGAAGTCAGCCTGAATCGGTTCAACTATCAGATAGCCTTTGCTCTGACGATCTTGTCGCTGCTGGCAATCGGGACGGCGGTTCTGTTCATCGGGCGCCGGGAAACGATAAAGAAGCTGGAATTTCTCGCCTGGCGCGACGCGACCACCGGACTGAAGAATCGTGCCTGGATGGCAGCCAACAGGGACGCCATGCTGGACCGGGCGAGGGAGACCGGTAGGCAGCTTCAGCTGCTCCTGATCGATCTCGACCATTTCAAGAGCGTGAACGACACCTTCGGCCATCACGTCGGCGATCTGCTGCTGAAGGCGGTTGCCGAGGTCCTTCAGTCGGTCGAGCGGCCCGGCGACGTAGCCGCCGTGCGATTGGGCGGAGACGAATTCGCCATCATGGCTATTGCCGATCGGAATGATCATGACGATTTGGGGCAACGTCTGCGCGAACGGCTGAACAGGTTCGCAGAGTTGGAGGGCCATCAGGTGCGCATTGGCGCCAGCATCGGCATGGCATGTTTCCCTCAGCACGGTTCCGACATTTCCACGTTGCTGCACAGTGCCGATAGCGCTCTCTACACGGCAAAGGCCGAAGGGCGGTCCGGTTTCGTGACGTTTTCGCCCGCGATCCTCAGTCAGATCGACATGCAGCTCGGTGAAGAAGCGGCCATCAAGCGGGCCCTCAATTGCGACGAGTTCTTCCTGGTCTGGCAATCCCAGTTCGAGCTGGCGACCGGCCGCATGATCGGGGCCGAGGCGCTGGTCCGCTGGCACGACCCGGTCTCGGGAGCGGTTCGTGCGCCGGCATCGTTCATTCCGATCGCGGAACGAAGTGAGCTGATACTGGAACTCGACAAGATGGTTCTGGGCAAGGCTTGCGAGCAAGCCGCCCGATGGATGCCTATTTCCACCGAAGAGTTCATCTGCTCGGTCAACGTCTCCGGAAGAAGCCTCCAGACCGATGCCTATCTGACGCATCTCACCGAGACGCTGCGGCAAACGGGGTTGCTTCCATCGCGTCTGCAGTTGGAGATCACTGAAGGGATATTCATCCAGAACAGCCGCAATGCCCTGGAGAGTATCGGCAAGATTAGAAACCTCGGAGTGAGCCTGGCACTCGACGATTTTGGGTCAGGTTATGCGAGCTTCGGATACCTTGCCGATTTCGACTTGAACCAATTAAAGATCGATCGCTCGTTCCTCAGCGATCTGGCTTCCTCCACGAAGAAACAGAACGTGGTCCGAGGCATCATCGCGCTGGCCAATTCGCTAGGCCTGACCGTTGTTGCGGAAGGGGTGGAGAACGAAGCCCAACTCGACTTCCTGATCCACGAACACTGTCACGGCGCACAAGGGTTCTTTATGTCGGAGCCTGTTGAGGCAAGGTTGATGACCAACTATCTCGTCGCAAGGCAGGGTGGCGCCAAAACAGATGGAAAAGCTCGAGCCGAGTCTCTTCGCTTGGGCCCATCCATGCTGCGGAAAGTCGCCAAGCAGGGCCGCAAGACCGCCGATTAAATCAGGGCTCAGCCCTCGCCGGAAAGATCCCTCCGCGCCTTGTCCAGCTCCTCGGCGTAGCGCCGCATCAGATGGCTTTCAGTGAGCAGGCCAAGCACGATGCGGTCGTCGAAATCCTCAACGACCGCTAGCTCTTCAGCGCCGGCGCGCTGAAAGGTCTCGGCGGCGGACTGGACGTTCATCGACGGCACCAGCACCGCATCCTTGAACTGCGCGAGCGCCTGCACCGGAGTCTCGCCGTCTGAGAGGTCGCTGTGCAGTTCGGCCACGAGCAGCACGCCGACATAGTGCCGGCCCCCTTCGACGGCGATGACGCGCTGCGCCGAGCCGAGCGGGATCTCCTTGCGGAACTCGGCCAAGGTAATCGAAGCATCGATAGTACGGACGTCCTTGCGCATCATCGACCCGACATTGAGGCTGCGCATCCAGCCGACGTCGTGGGCGCTGCGGATCGTCTCGCCGCGCAGATGGAAGCGCCAGGTCGAGAAGGAGTAGCCGAAGGTCTCGCGGACCAGGATGGCCGACATGATCGACGCTGCCAGCACCACGCCGGTGAGCGTCAGGTCGCGCGTCGATTCCAGCGCGAGAAAAGTCATGGTCAGCGGGCCGCCGACGACACCGACGGCAAGCGACGTCATGCCGACGACAGCGGCGACCGCCGGATCGAGCGCGGTTGAGGGCGCAGCCATCGCCATGACGCCGGCAAAGACCTTGCCGAGCAGCGCCCCCAGGAACAGCGAGGCGAAGAACAGACCGCCGCGGAAACCGGAGCCGAGCGAGATCGCCGAGGCAGCAAGCTTCAGCACGAAGACGCTGGCCACCACGGGAAGCGCGTAGTTCATGGCGAACTCGCGGTGGAGTGCGCCGTGTCCGCTGGACAGCACCTGCGGCGTGACCAGCCCGAGCAGCCCGACAACGATGCCGCCGATGAAAGGTCTGACGGAAGCGTCGATCGCCAGCCGCACAAAGACGCGCTCGATAAGGCTCACCAGATGCATGATCGCGATGGACGCCGCCCCGCCGAGCAGTCCCAGCAGCAGGAACGGCACATACTGGCTGGCGGTCAGCGTCGGCAGGCCGGAAAGTTCGAGCGGAAACGGCACGCCGCCGAACATCTCAGCCGTCAGCGAGGCGGCGATCGCCGCCGTCATGACCGGCGCCACATTGGCCACCGAGTAGATGCCGATGACCAGTTCGAAGCCGTAGAAGGCACCCGTCAACGGCGCGTCGAAGGCGGCAGCGATCGCGCCGGCGGCGCCGCAGCCGACCAGGATGCGCACGTCGTTGCGGCGCAGCCGGAAGGCGCGCGCCAGCCGCGAGGCGATGCCGGAACCAACCTGCGTATAACCGGCTTCCAGACCGACCGAGGCGCCGAAGCCGCTGGAGATCATGGTCTGGCCGACAATGATGAACGTATCGGTGAGCGACATGCGCCCACCGTAGAGCGCGTTGGCTTCGATCGGGTCGACAGGCGTTCTGAACTTCCGCCTTCTCAGCCAGATCACCGAAAGGCCGAGCAGCAGTCCCCCGATCGCCGGAAACATCGCCTGCACCGGACTGGCCAGCGAAAACATCGCTGAAAGACGCCCGCCCGGCTGCACGTCAAAGAGCAGGAAGTGCATGGCTTGCACCAGCGCGCTCATGCCGGTGACCAGGGCGCCCGCGATCATGCCGACCATCCCCGCCATCAGCACAATGACGATGCCGCGCGCCTCGAGCACGGGAATGGAATTGATCAGCACCGCCCGAAGCCGGCGGGCGTAGACTTGCGGTTCGTTTATGGCAGGCAACGGAGCGGCTCGCCGGTATGCGGAGGATGGATGCTGCCGCGCCTGATACGCCCGACGGCATGGAGTGGCAACCGCAATGCCGACCCCTTGTGGCGCCATTTTGGCGTTGCGTCGATTAGCGACGGTTGGGCCGGCTACCCTCGCTGCGAGAACGGGAAAATGTCACTGATCGAAGATGGTCAGCGGCCCGCAATCGTCCCTCGCGACGAAGGTCGCCAGCAGCTCCGCCGGCTCCATTGCGCTCGCCTTCTCCGCGAACGATGCACCGTGCCCGGCGGCTCGAACCAGGTCTGTCCTTTGGCGGCAATTCCTCCGTCTGCCTCACACAGCCAGACGGAAGTCGGGCCGCCAGCCGAGTTCGCTGACCGCCTTGTCGGTCGCGACATGGCCGTTCGGCTCGGCGATGTTGAAGGCGCCCGGCGCACCGCGCTCGACGGCAAGCAGCACCGCATAAGCGGCGGCATCGACATGCAGCGCCGGGTCGGCGGCAGCGTCGGCTCCGGTACCAGGCCCGTAGAGATGCCCATAGCGCAGCACGATGCCCGTCATGGGCTCCTCGAGAACCTGGCGTTCGAGCGCGATCACGCCGCCGACGCTGATGCCGCGGCCGCCTTCGGCGCCGCTGTCGAGCGGATCGGTTTCGGCATGCGGCTCGGGTCCGGGCGCATAGGCCCAGGCGATGCTCTGCGCGATCAGGCGACGGGCGCCGGCCGACGCCGCGGCCTCGACCAGATTGCGGGTCCCCTCGTCGCGGACGCGCGCCTTTCCGATGATGGCCTCGCCCATCTTGTTGGGATCGAGTCCGGCCGGCAGATCGGTAAGCTGATGGATCACGACCTCCGGCTTCACCTCGGCGACCGCCGCAAGCAGGTCGCCGGCATCGAACACATCGATCACCACCGGGCTGGCCCCGATCGCGCGGAGCGCCTCGGCCTTCTCGGCCCGGCGCGTTGTCGCAGCTACCTGATGGCCGGCAGCGACCAGTTGCGGGATCAGGCGGCGGCCGATCGCGCCGGAACCACCAGCAAGAAAGATGCGATAGCCCATCGTCTTCCATTCCATCTTGCGATAATATCAGAGTTCGAACAACATATAAGAGCTCTTACATCGTGCGCAAGCAGAAACCGGAAATTCCGGCCCCTGGCAAAGGCAAGCGCGGCGAGGAAGGTTATCTCGGCTACCTGCTGCGCCAGGCCGCCGGCGCCTACAGGCTGCGGGTCGAGCGGGCGCTGGATGAGTTCGGCGTCACGCAGCCGCAATTCGCGACGCTGACCATGCTGTCGGCCTATCCAGGCATCTCCAATGCCGACCTCGCCCGGCTCGCGGTGCTGACGCCGCAGACGGTGAGCGTGATCGTCGGCAATCTGGAAAAGGCCGGTTCCGTGGTCCGCAAGCCGCATGCGGTGCACGGGCGCATCCAGCACCTTGATCTTAGCGACAGCGGCCGTGCCTTGCTGAAGAAATGTCGCGAGCGGGTGCAGCGGCTTGAACGCGAGCTGACCGCCGCACTTTCGGCCAACGAAGAGCGCGCCGTCCGGCGCTGGCTGGTCGCCGTCTCGATCGCGGGCGCGGCCGGTTAGATCGCAGTACCCTCGCCCGCTTCATAGAGCGCCAGCTTCCGATCCCCAATGCCGAGTTCCGCCCAGCTCGCGCGCCATTCGGCTATATGCGCTGACTTGAAATGCGCCTCGAGCGCCGCACGATCCCGCCAGGCTTCCGAGACATGGATCAGGCCGGGATCGAGAACATCCTGCGCATAGGAATATGCGAGGCAGCCGGCTTCGGCGCGACTCGCTGAAATCATTCGTCCCATCGCCGGCCTTGCCTGCTCGAGCCTGTCGGGTGGCAGCCGAATCGTGCCGATGATGAGGAGCATGCGCCTTTCCTTTCGCCAGCCGGCTCAAATCCCGTAGCCCCTCTCCCACCTTCGCGCAAGCTTGACCGGTTAAGGTCGGGAGCCTGCCTTTGCGCTGGGCAAGTCTGGATTCGAGGACGATATGGCGATCAGCGAAACAATCCCGTCCGGCCTGGCGGCCAAGAACGGCCGCGACGTTTTCTTCGCGCTCGGCATCGTCGTCATCCTGGCGGTGCTGTTCCTGCCGATCCCGGCCTTTCTTATCGACATCGGCCTTGCCTTCTCGATCGCGCTCTCGGTGCTGATCCTGATGGTGGCGCTCTGGATCCAGCGGCCGCTGGATTTCTCCTCCTTCCCGACCGTGCTGCTCATCGCCACGATGCTCAGGCTCTCGCTCAACATCGCCACCACGCGCATGATCCTGTCGCATGGCAATGAGGGTACGCATGCCGCCGGTTACGTCATCTCGGGTTTCTCGAAGCTGGTGATGTCGAGCGACTTCGTCATCGGCCTCATCGTCTTCATGATCCTGATCGTGGTGAACTTCATCGTCATCACCAAGGGCGCCACCCGCATCGCCGAAGTCGGTGCGCGCTTCACCCTCGACGCCATCCCCGGCAAGCAGATGTCGATCGACGCCGACCTTTCCGCCGGAATGATCGACGAGAAGACGGCGCAGCTTCGCCGCCGCGAATTGGAAGAAGAATCCTCCTTCTTCGGCTCGATGGACGGCGCGTCGAAATTCGTGCGCGGCGACGCCATCGCCGGCCTCATCATCACCGCCATCAACATCGTCGGCGGCATCGCCATCGGCTATCTGCGCCACGGCATGGGCCTCGGCCAGGCGGCCGACGTCTTCATCAAGCTGTCGGTCGGCGACGGCCTCGTCACCCAGATCCCGGCCCTCATCGTCTCGCTCGCCGCCGGCATGCTCGTCTCCAAGGGCGGCACGCGGGGCTCCGCCAATCAGGCGGTGTTCGGCCAGCTCGGCGCGCATCCGCGCGCGCTCTATGTCGCGGCCTCGCTGCTCGTCATCCTCGGCCTTATGCCCGGTCTGCCGCTATTCCCGTTCTTTGCCCTTGCCGGCGCCATGGCCGGCCTCGGCTACGTCATCCCGCTACGCCACAACCGCGCGCTGGCGGCAGCCGAAGCGCAGAAGAACAAGGAGAAGGCCGACAAGGTCGAGGAGGAGAAGAATTCGGTCAAGGCCTCGCTTGCGACTGCCGAGATCGAGCTGCTGATCGGCAAGCAGCTCTCGACCAGGCTGCTGGTCGCACATCAGGAGCTGGTGTTCCGCATGTCGAAGATGCGCAAGAAATTCGCCCAGCAATATGGGTTCGTGGTGCCGGAGGTGCGCGTCGCCGACGACTTCGCCATCCCGCCGAAGAGCTATCAGATCAAGGTCCACGGCACCGTCGTTGCCGAATACCAGATGCGCGTCGGCGAAATCATGGTGCTGCTTGGCACCCGCGGCGTGCCCGACATCCCCGGTGAGGAAATCCGCGAGCCCGCTTTCGGCATGCGCGCCTATTCGGTGCTGGAAACCTTCGCCGAAGATCTGAAGCGCGAGAACTACACCTTTGCCGACAACATGTCGGTGCTGCTCACCCACCTCTCCGAGGTGATCCGCAACAACCTGCCGCAGCTTCTGTCCTACAAGGACATGAAGGCGCTCCTCGAGCGGCTGGACCCCGAATACCGCAAGCTCGCCGACGAGATCTGCACGTCGCACATCTCCTATCCCGGCCTGCAGGCGGTGCTGAAGCTTCTGCTTGCCGAGCGTGTCTCAATCCGCAACCTGCACCTGATCATCGAGGCCATCGCCGAGATCGCGCCGCACGTGCGCCGCACCGAGCAGATCGTCGAGCATGTCCGCATCCGCATGGCGCAGCAGATCTGCGGCGATCTCTCCGAGGGCGGCATGCTCAAGGTGCTGCGCCTCGGCAACCGATGGGACCTCGCCTTTCACCAGAGCCTCAAGCGGGACGCCAAGGGCGAGGTGCGCGAGTTCGACATCGATCCGCGCCAGCTCGAGGAATTCGGCCAGGACGCCACCAAGGCGATCCGCAAGCATCTCGAAGCCGGCGAGCGCTTCGTGCTGGTCACCGCGCCGGACGCGCGGCCTTATGTGCGCATGATCATCGAGCGGCTGTTCACCACGCTGCCCGTGCTCAGCCACGTCGAGATCGCCAAGGGCGTCGAAATCAAGGTGCTCGGAACGATCTCGTGAACGCGCTCTCGCAAGGCGTCGTCATCGCCGCCTTCCTCGCCTTCTGCCGCATCGGCGCCTGTTTCATGCTGATGCCCGGCCTGTCGAGCGCCCGCGTGCCTCTCCAGGTCCGGCTGTTTGTGTCGATCGCCGCCACCGGCGGCCTGCTCGCCTTCCTCTGGGACCGCATCTATCCCTATGTCGACCCGCGCCCGCAGGTTCTGGTGCCGATGATCGTTTCCGAGCTTCTGGTCGGCGGGCTGATCGGCGCCATGACCAGGCTCTATATGGAAGCGCTGCGGTTCATGGGCTCGGCCATCGCCATGATGATCGGCTATGGCGGCTCAGGCGGCCCGGCGATCGAGGAGCCGGAGCCGCAGGCTGCGCTCGCCGCCATCATCTCGTTCTCGGCGCTGCTCCTGCTTTTCGTCTTCGATTTCGACCACGAGATCGTGCGCGCGCTGGTCGCCTCCTACACGGTTGCTCCGGTCAATGTATTCTTCAACCCGCAGGCGGCGCTGGTCGACGTCACCGACACGGTGTCGGACGCCTTCTTCCTGGTCATCCGGCTCGGCAGTCCCTTCGTCGCCTACGCCATTCTGGTCAATTTGACGATCGGCTTCGTCAACAAGCTGACGCCGCAGATCCCGGTGTATTTCATCTCGCTGCCCTTCGTCATCGCCGGCGGGCTGATCATCTTCTACTTTGCCATCGGCACCTTGCTGTCGTTGTTCGTCGACGGCTTTGTCGACCTGACGCTAGCGAGGTAGCCGCGATGGCCTCGCGCAAGGACAGACTGAAGAAGTTGGTCAAGGTGCAGGAGCAGTTGAAGGCGGTGCACGAAACTCGTCATGCCGGCTTCCTCTCCGCGGCCGCGGCGGCCGAATCGGAAGCAAAGGAACTCATCGGGCATTTCGACGCTGACAGCTCGCTGGCCGGCCTGTTCCCGGAACTTTACCATCGCCGGATTGCGAACGCGCTCGGCCAACAAAAACAGAATCTTGAAAGCGCCCGGGAGGAGGCGACGTTGATCGCCGCCGCGACCGCGCGGACCAACATGGTCGAGCGCGCCTATAGGGACGCTCGCCGCCGCGACGAGCGCGAACGCTCAGACCGCGAGCGGCTGGACCTCATTGCCCAGAAGCGGGGACATGACTAGGGCAATCAGGAAAAGCATGAAACGGTTGGGCTCGGCGACGTCGCCGTGGCCTCCCGTCCGGACTTGCGTCAAACCAAGAAGATAGAGCGGTGGATCCGGCGCGCGGCGAACGAGGCTGTCAGATGCCGGTCGCCGTCGTGCCGACCGACTTGGCCGCCCCGATCCGCTCCCAGCGCCTGCCATTGCCCTGCGCCTGCCGGGCGAAATAGTTGTAGGGCGTGCTGGACCAATCACGGACCGCGCTGGTGAGGTTGTCGAGCACCAGGTCGCCCTCGTTGGTGCGCACCGTCAGCACCGTGTGTCCCTCGCCGTGATAGCTTGCCACGGTCAACAGCAGCGCCGAGGCCGGCCAGCCGCGCTTCATCAGTTCGAGCTTCTTCAGTATCGCGATATCCTCGCAATCGCCGGACACGGTCGGCACGCGCCAGTCGTCGTTCTTGCCGACAACGGCTCGATCACTGACCTCGGTAATGCGTGAATTGACCGAAAGGTTGATCTCGTTCAATTGCGCGCTGAGCTGAGGCCGCAGGGCGACGACCTTTGTTCCGCCGGCCGTGCTGCAGAGGCTGGGTTGGCGGCTGCAGAACGAATAGAAGGCCGGCGGTGGGAACGCCTTGCCTTTGGTTTGCATCGCCGTTCCGGCCTGGGCGGCAAATGGGCTGGCAACCGACAGCAGAAATGCGATCAGCACGACATCGCTTTTCACGATCAACGTCTCCAAGGCGTGGTCTCGAGGATGAGGGGGCGGGGTTAATTAGTCGTTTTCAAAACCCCGAATTGCGCCGGCGGCGGGGCAACACCGTTAAAATATTAATACCTGCTAAAATAAGATTTGAGCTTGTACGAAGCTACGGAGGGGTTCGGCCGAACGATCGATCGATGAGGTGACTCTCTGGCGGCGGGCGCGCCACCGCTTGGAGCGGGCTGCACTGCACCTCGCCATCCCCGCAAGCCTGCCACAAGCTTGTTGCGTCATTGTGCAACGGACATAACCGGCAAAAGGCAGTGCTTTCTTGGCGATTTCACCTCCCAGCGACATCGTGATGGACGTCGCCCGTGCGGCGGAGCCGGCCGACGTCGAGGCCGCGCGGGCAGCACTCGCGAGGCGGGCCGGCGGTGCCGGGGAGACCTTCTCGATCGACCAGACTGCCTCGGTCGAGGCGGGCTCGGTGCTCTCGCGCGCCGCTGCCGACAAGGCCGAGGCGGCAAATCCGGCTAAAAAGTTCCAGCGCTTCGAGGCGATGGTGCTGACCACTTTCATCCAGAACATGATGCCTAAGGACACCGAGGGCGTTTACGGCAAGGGTCTGGCCGGCGACATGTGGAAATCGCAGCTTGCCGAAAAGGTAGCCGATGTCATGGCCGCGCATGGCGGGATCGGCATCGCGAGATCGATGCTTGCCGACCATTATCTGGACGGCAAACACAAGGTGCCGGTCGGGTCCGTTGGGGGCGGACCGGACAAAGCCGAGATCGACCAGCAGACCAGGCTTTCGACCTCCCTGGTCGACGAGCTCGAGCGCAAGGCCGCCCGGTCTATGACCGGTGACGACACAACCATAAAAACGGACATCAAGATCTAGGGACCTACATGGCCGACCAAACGGACCTTTCCAACCTGCCTGCACGAACCACCGCCGCGGAAGCACCGATCGCAGCTGCACGGCCTGGCAACCTCGCCGCCATCATCGGCCGGATCGAGGAGGCGGTGGACGAGGAGACGGCGGGTATCCGCAGCGGCACCAGCTACGACCTCAAGGCCTCGAATGCCCGCAAAAGCCGCTATCTCTACGAACTGACCCGCGCGCTGAAGGGCGCCAATGAGATCGAGTTCCTCGAGCAGCATCGCGAGGGGCTGGCGCGGCTGCGCCAGAAGCTGGCAAAGAACGAGGCGGCTATCCTTGCCCATCTCAATGCCGTCAACGAGGTCGCCACGCTGTTGAAGAACGCCATCCAGCGCGCCGATGCCGACGGCACCTACTCGGCAGGCGAATTCGGATACGCCCGGGCTTGAATGAGATGACTGCGGAGCAAGGTAGGATCCGGTGATCAAGTTCCTCGCCGCAGCGCTCTGGATCTGCGCCGTAACGCTCGGCGCCGTGTTTTATTCCTTCCAGGCGGCGGGCGAGCGCGGCGTCGGTGAGCCGCCGAAGCCGATGCTGGGCGGTCTAGACTACGTCAAGACCGACATCATTTCGGTGCCGCTCATCCGCGATGCCAAGATCGACGGCTATTTTCTCACCAAGCTCGTCTACACAGTGGAGCCGGATCAGATAAAGAAACTATCGATCCCGGCGCCGGCGATCATCACCGATCAGGTCTATTCCTACCTCTATTCCAATCCGCAGATCGATTTCACCAAGAAGGACACGATCGATCTCGATGCTTTCCGCAAAGCGATCCGCGATACCGTCAACGCCCGCGTCGGCGTCGAGCTGGTGCATGACGTGCTGATCGACCAGGTCAACTTCCTGTCCAAGGACGAAATCCGCGACAACGCCATCCGCCGCCGCAAAACTGCCGGCGAGACCGCGCAAGCGATGACCAAGCCGTTCCAGCCGGAGCATTGATCCGCTCTCGGCGATCGACTGGCGGGGTCACACCCTCGTCTGGTGATGCGACATGCCGCATGGCAGCCACGTTGACGTAAACGTCAACCCGAAGCTATATGCGCCGATGGCTGTCGCCGCGCTGCCGCGCGACGCGGCGCTTCGCCCAGCGGCCAAGGCCGGTGCGCGTCAAACGCAACCAAACGAGGAGAACCGCCATGGGCGTTCAGGAGATTGCCGACAAGATCAGGTCGCAGGTGGCAAGCGCCGGCTTCGAGCATTCGGTCAAGTTCGACACCGGCAGCGACGGCGTCATCGTGATCGACGGCGCGACCGTTTCGACCGCCGATGCCCCGACCGACTGCACGATCAAGCTCTCGCTCGACGATCTCGATTCGCTGATCGCCGGCGACCTCAACCCGACCATGGCCTTCATGGCCGGCAAGCTGAAGGTCGAGGGCGACATGACGGTCGCCATGGCGCTCAGCCAGTTGCTCGGCTGACCGGCAGCCAACTATTTTAGAAGAGCGATGCGGCGCCGCGTTTTTGAACGCGCGCCGCCGCATTGGTATGCCTCCGACAGTCAGGCGACGAAATCCAGCGCCTTGACCTTGCGGCCGGCTGCCTTGATCGTGCCCGCGGCCCCGTCGAGCGAGCCCTCCTTCAGCTCGAGCGCCAGCAGGCGGTGCCGCTCATAGGGCCCAGGCATGGCGAGCGAGCCGGTGCGGTCGGCCGAAAAACCGAACCGCCCGTAATAGGGTGCATCGCCGACGAGCAGGATCGCGCCGTGACCGAGCCGCGCAGCCTCGGCGATCGCGTGCCGCATCAGCGCCGAGCCGATGCCGCCGCTCCTCAGGCCCGGCTCGACTGCCAGCGGCCCAAGCAGGAGCGCTGCCGGACCACCCTCGCCCAGCGTCACGTCCCACAGCCGAACCGTGCCGACGAGCGCGCCCGACGGGTCGCGCGCGACAAAGGCCAGGCCTTCCGACGGCCGGCGGCCACGCCGCAGTTTCTCGGACGACTTCTTCCTGCGCTTCGGCCCCATGGCGCGGTCGAGCAGCGCTTCGCGCGCCTGCATATCACCGATGCCTTCGGCAACGATGACGAAGGCCGGCGCAATCTCCCCCCTCGAGCGGGAGATGTCGCCAAAGGCGACAGAGGGGGTCGTTGCGCATGTAATACCGGCGCCCAGCGTGACGAGAAGCGGCGCTGGCGCTCCACGCGCGACGCCCCCCTCTGACCGCTGCGCGGCCATCTCCCCCTCGAGGGGGGAGACCCGGCGCGCAGCGCCCTCGATGATGAAATCTGCAAAGTCCATTTCCGCGATCCTTCACGAGCGGAGATCTGTTCCACAAGCGAGCCCGGGCGGGCGATGTCGCCCACGCCGGTTGATCTGAAGGCTCGCGCCTTCAGATCACGTAGGATCGGAGAGGCTCGAAGCCGTTGAAGGCGACCGACGAATAGGTGGTCGTGTAGGCGCCGGTACCTTCGATCAGCACCTCGTCGCCGATGGTGAGCGACAGCGGCAGCGGATAAGGCGTCTTCTCGTAGAGCACATCGGCCGAATCGCAGGTCGGGCCGGCGAGCACGCAAGGCGCGGTCTCCGATCCGTCGCGCGGCGTCACGATCGGATAGCGGATCGCCTCGTCCATGGTCTCGGCGAGGCCCCCGAACTTGCCGATGTCGAGGAACACCCAGCGCACATTGTCATTGTCGGCCTTCTTCGAGATCAGCACGACTTCCGACTTGATGACGCCGGCATTGCCGACCATGCCGCGACCCGGCTCGATGATCGTCTCGGGCAGCGCGTTGCCGAAATGCTTGCGCAGCGCCGAGAAGATCGCCTGGCCATAGGCCTGCGCCGCCGGCACGTCCTTCAGGTAACGGGTCGGGAAACCGCCGCCCATGTTGACCATCTTCAAGACGATGCCTTCCTCGGCGAGCGTGGCGAACACCTTCTTGGCATCGCCCAGCGCGCGGTCCCAAGCCGAGAGATCGGTCTGCTGCGAGCCGACATGGAACGACACGCCATAGGCATCGAGGCCGAGCGCCTTGGCATGCCGCAGCACATTCACCGCCATCGTCGGCACGCAGCCGAACTTGCGCGACAGCGGCCATTCGGCGCCCTCGCCGTCGGTGAGCACGCGGCAGAACACGCGCGAGCCCGGGGCGGCACGGGCGATCTTCTCGACCTCCTCGACGCAATCCACGGCATAGAGGCGGATGCCGAGCTGGTAGGCGCGCGCAATGTCGCGCTCCTTCTTGATGGTGTTGCCGAAGGAAATGCGATCCGCCGGCGCGCCGGCATCCATCGCCATCTCGACCTCGGCAACCGACGCGGTGTCGAAGGACGAGCCCATCGCAGCAAGCAGGCGCAGGATCTCCGGCGCCGGGTTTGCTTTCACCGCATAGTAGATCTTGGAATCGGGCAACGCCTTCTCGAAGGCGCGGAAATTGTCGCGCACGACATCGAGGTCGACGACGAGGCAGGGACCGTTCGGACGTCGGGTGGCGAGAAAGTCAAGGATGCGCTGGCTGGCCATCGAGGTCTCTCCATCTGCGCCTTTCGGCGCGCACAAAGGCTGCGGGACGCGGGCGCTCGGCCTCGCGAACTCGCGGTGGACAAAGGCGGGACGGAAAATCCATGGAACCAGCCGGTGGAGACCCCGGAACCACGGATCGCCGTCTCGCGGCGGTGAACCTGGCCTTGCCCGGCCTCGGTTCGCTTTGTCTGCCTTGGCTTGGATGGGAGGACCCGTCCGCACTGCCGGCAATGAAGGTGTGCCTCTTCAGTAACCCCGGTCTTTGGACGACCGGCAGACACCAGAAAGGCCCGCACCGTCGTTGCTTCAAGGTGTCCTCGGTCTTGTGGTTGGCCACTGACCGACTGGAGGGGTTGGCTCCAGTTACCTTACCGATTGCCCTCACCATTCGAGGATCGGCGGACACCCACAGGCACGTGCGACTTTGGGCAAGCGCGATATAAGAGCGAAGGGTTTCACAATCAATAAAAATCGTCAGCGCCGGTTGTAAATATTGCGGCATCGAACAATGTTTGTGGACCGTATTCGGAAATCGAACAATGCCAGGCACCCACGGCCCTCTCAACGCCTTCCTCGATCTGCGCCAAATGCCCGTGGCCAATGCGGAATTTGGCCCGTTGGCCGGCCTGCGCCTAGCCGTGAAGGACATCTATGACGTCGCCGGCTATCGCACCGGCTGCGGCAACCCGCGCAAGTTCGAACAGGCTCACGCCGCCTCGCGGACGGCCGAGGCTGTGCAGTTGATTCTCGATGCCGGTGCGCGATTCGTCGGCAAGACGCAAACCGACGAGCTCGCCTTCTCGCTGTTCGGCCAGAATTCGCATTTCCCGTTTCCGGTGAACGCAGCCGCTCCGGATCGCGTGACCGGCGGCTCCTCGTCAGGTTCGGCGGCAGCGGTCGCCGGCGGCCTTGCCGACATCGCCGTCGGCTCCGACACGGGCGGCTCGATCCGCGCGCCGGCGAGCTTCTGCGGGTTGATCGGGCTGCGTACCAGTCACGGCCGGATATCGCTCGAGGGCGCCATGAAGCTCGCGCCGAGCTTCGACACTTTCGGCTGGTTCGCCGGCGACATAGAAACTTACGAATTGGTCGGCAAGCTTCTGCTCGGGCGCGATCCACACCAGCATCCGCTCAACCGCCCGCTGTCGATCGGCTGGCTCGATGCCTTTGTCTCCGGGCCGACGGAAGCCGCCGAATATGCGCGAATGAAGGCACAGGCAGCAGCCGTCGTCGGCGAGCCGACCGAAACCGAACACGCCTTCGCCTCCTCCCCGGATGATCTCTACTGGTGCTTTCGTCGGCTGCAGGCCTTCGAGGCCTGGCAGGTGCATGGCGGCTGGATTTCGGCAGGCGATCACGGGCTTGGTCCAGGTGTCGACGAGCGTTTCGGCTTCGGCCGCACGATCGATGCAAAGACTGTCGAAGCCGAAACGGCGCGTCGGGCAGCCTTCCGTTTCGAGTTCGGCAAGCTGCTCGGCAACGGCGGCTTTCTTGTTCTGCCGACCGTGCCGGGCGCAGCGCCACTGAAGACCAGCACGCCGGAGCAGTTCCAGGCCTATCGCGAGAGGGCGCTGCATCTTTTGTGCCTGGCCGGGTTGTCGGGCTTCCCGCAGATCACCTTGCCGCTCGGTTCCGTCGACGGCGCGCCCTTCGGCCTGTCGCTGCTCGGCCCTTTCGGCAGCGACGTCGCCCTGATAGGGCTCGGCCGCACGATTCTCGATGCGGCCCGAAAGGTCTGATCATGGATACATTGACCCGCATGCGCGCCTTCATCGACGTGGTCGAGGCCGAAGGCTTCTCGGCCGCCGCGCGCAAGATCGGCCGTTCCAAGGCGCTGCTGTCGAAATATGTGCGCGAGCTGGAGGACGAACTCGGCGCGCTGTTGTTGAACCGTACCACGCGGCAGTTCTCGCTGACCGAAGCCGGCCACACCTATTATCAGCGCGCCTCCGAAATCGTGCGCGAGGTCGACAGCCTGGCCGATGCCGTGCGCGAATCTTCCGGCGACGTGCGCGGCCGCATCAAGCTCTCGGCGGCGCGCACCTTTGCCGACGCGCCGATTGGCCAGTCGCTGATCGACTTTGCCAAGCAACATCCGGATATCGTTCTCGACATCCATCTCGACGACCGCTTCGTCGATCTGGTCGAGGAGGGCTTCGATGTCGCCGTGCGCATTTCGCGGCTGGAGAACTCGTCGCTGATCGCGCGGCGCCTCGGGCCGTTTTCGATCAAGCTCTGCGCTTCGCCGGACCTGCTTGCAAAGCATGGCACCCCGACGCGCCCGCAGGATCTTTCCAACATGCCCTGCATCGTCGACACCAACGGCCGCTCTTTAGCCAACTGGCGCTTCAAGGGAGACGGCGAGGATTCGGTGAGCGTCACCGTGTCGGGGCCGATCGAGGTCAACAGTCCGATGGCGGCGAGAGCAGCCGCCGTGTCGGGCCTGGGCTTCACCATCCTGCCGGATTTCATCGCTGCGCCCGAAGTCGCGTCGGGCAAGCTGGTGACGGTGCTCGACGACCGCATCCTCTCGGGCAGCGGCATCTTCGCGGTCTATCCGCATCGCCGCTATTTGCCCGCCAAGGTCCGTGTCTTCGTCGATTTCCTGGTGCACTGGTTCAGGACGCGCGACGCTGCGTGAAGCACGTCCCCCGAAGGTGGGAACCGTTTTCGGCACAAGGACATGCGCAGAATCAGAGCCTAAAAGCGCATCGAGCGAATCTGGAAAAAGCGCGAGGCTCTCCGAGAGCGCGTCCCATTTTCGCCCCCTTTCTGTTAACTCTCGGAGCCCACTCACAAAGTCGATGGAATCGCGGCCCGGAATGCACCTGAAACGGCAAGCAATCGTACTGGCTTCGGCAATTGCGGCCACCTTTGCCGCGGTAGAGCCCGCCCAGGTGCACCCGCACGTCTTCGCCGAGGCTCGCCTCGACGTCATCCTCGGCGCGGATCACCAAAGTGTGACGGCGCTGCGCCACCTTTGGCGCTTCGACGATCTGTTTTCGAGTACAGTGATGATGGAGTTCGACAAGAACTCCGATCTGAAGCTTGACGACAAAGAGCTCAAGGAAGTGGCCGACACCGTCCATTCCTCGCTGGCCGAGTTCAACTATTTCCAGCTGGTCACGCAGGACGGCAAGGACGTGTCCATGGTCCCTCCGCCGCATCTGATGGCGAGCTTCGACAACGACCAGCTGATCATTCTGTTCGAGTCGCAGCCGAAGACGCCGATCAAGCTCGCCGGCAAGATCGACATCGGCGTCTACGATCCGACCTTCTACACGGCGATCGACTTCACCGACGACGCCAACCTCACCGTTGAGGGATTGCCCGCGAATTGCACCAAGAAGGTGATCCGTCCCGATCCGGACGAAGCGATCAAGGAAAACCAGAAGACCCTGACGGAAGCCTTCTTCAACGATCCGACGGGCACCGACATGAGCAAGATCTTCGCCACCAAGCTCGAACTGAACTGTCCGCCGGAAGGATAATCGGTGATGAAACCGTCGCTGCGCCTGGCGCTCGGCCTCGCGGCCGCCACCTTGGTCATGATGCATCTACCCGGCGTCGCTCATGCCCAGAGCTCGCTCGGCATCGGCACCAATGACGGCATGGCGCCGAGCACGACCGGTCCGTTCGCCCATATCCTGATGTGGATCAACCTTAGGCAGCAGGAATTTTACCATTCGCTGGCGGCCGCCATGAAAGCCATGCGCCAGGACGGCAGCAAGCTCTGGCTCCTGGTCGGCCTGTCCTTCGCCTACGGCATTTTCCACGCCGCCGGGCCCGGCCACGGCAAGGCGGTGATTTCGTCCTACATGGTCGCCAACGAAGTGGCGCTGAAGCGCGGGATCATGCTGTCCTTCGTCTCGGCGCTGCTGCAGGGGCTGACCGCGATCGTCGTCATGATGCTTGCCTATTTCGTGCTGCGCGGCACGGCGGTGTCGATGACCGACGCGGCATGGTTTCTTGAGATCTCGAGTTATGTGCTGGTGACGCTGTTCGGCGCCTGGCTACTGTGGCGCAAGGCGGGCCCGGCCATTCTTCGGCGGTTCGGCGCCGGTCCGGCCTACAGTCTGTCGGCGGCCCATGCCGGCCACTCGCATGGCGGGCACTCGCATGCTCACGCGCATTCCCATGCCGGTCATTCCCACTCCCATTCGCATTCCGCGCATGCCCACTCGACGCACTCGCACGCGCATCACGACCATGATCATGCCGCGCATTCGCATGCGCACAGCCATGAGGCGACTGATCACAAGGCGCATGATCACGACCACGCGGCGCACGACCATGCTCACGCTGGGCAACATCACCACGGCCCGGGCGAAGTCTGCGACACCTGCGGCCATTCGCACGCGCCGGATCCGGCGCTGCTTTCGGGCGATCGCTTCGACTGGAAGACCGCCTGGTCGGCGGTGGCCGCCGTCGGCATCCGCCCCTGCTCCGGCGCGCTGATCGTGCTGAGCTTCGCGCTCCTCAACGGCCTCTGGCTCGGCGGCCTGCTCTCGGTGCTCGCCATGTCGATCGGCACCGCGATCACCGTCTCAGCGCTGGCGATGATCGCGGTGACGGCCAAGAACTGGGCTGTCTATTTCGCCGGCGACGGACGCATCGGCAACCGCATCCATTCGATCGTCGAGATCGGCGGCGCCGCCTTCATCTTCCTCGTTGGCCTGCTGCTCTTGTCGGCCAGCCTGACGGGCGGCGTCTGAAGCCGACCGGAACTGTCACCCGATCTTTCCGTCGAGTTCGTCCTCGATATGGGCGCGGATGATCTCGTCAAAATTCTTCTCGGCGACAAAACCCAGTTCCCGCGAGCGGCGCGCCTCGAAGCGCGTCGGCCAGCCTCTGACGATCGCCCAGATCGTTTCGTCGGGCCGCTCGCGGATCCGTTTGACCACCTCGGCGCCGGCTATGCGCCCGAGCGCTTCGATCTGCTCGCCGACGGTGACCGCCACGCCGGGCATGGTGAGATTGCGCCGCGGCCCGACCTTATCGCCATCGATTTCGGCCGCATGGATCAGGAAATTCACCGCCGATCGCGGGCTGGCATGCGTGTGCAGCACCGAGCGCGGCACCGGCAGGATCGCCTCCTGGCCGCTAAGCGGCTCGCGGATGATCCCTGAGAAGAAGCTCGACGCCGCCTTGTTCGGCTTGCCCGGCCGCACGCAGATGGTGGGCAGCCGGATGCCGATGCCGTCGAAGACTCCGCGCCGCGAGTAGTCGGCAAGCAGCGCCTCACTGATCAGCTTCTGCGTGCCGTAGGAGGTGAGCGGCGTCGGATGGAACTCGTCCGGGATGACATCCGGGAACGGCGCGCCGAACACCGCGATCGACGAGGTGAAGACAAGGCGCGGCGCGAAGCCCGCCACCCGCACCGCGTCGAACAAAGCGCGCGTGCCGTCGAGATTGACGCGGTAGCCGAGGTCGAAATTGGCCTCCGCCTCGCCGGAAACGATGCCGGCGAGATGGAAGATCACGTCCGGGCGGGAAGCAACGAGCTTGGCCGTCGCGCCGGGCGTGGAAAGGTCGCCGGTGTGGATCGAGAGATCGACTCCCGCGAGCGTCGGCGCCTGCGGCGGCACGATATCGTGCAGATCGAGCGCTGCTATTTTGCGCCCGCGCAGCACACCGTCCTTGGCCAGCCTTGCGATCAGCTTGCGGCCAACCATGCCGGCGGCGCCGGTAATCAGAACTCTCATCTCATAGACCCTTCTTGCGTTGGCTGCGTCCGCGCAGCCACAGGACGGCGAACAGCCCCACCATGAAGAGCGCGGCGATGACGACCGCAAGGACCGTAGAGACCTTGCCGGCGGCCAGCATGATGGTCGGCAGGAAATAGGCGGCGAGCCCGAACAGGAGCAGTATCCAGGCCGCGGCGATCGCCGCGTTGCGTGTCTCGCGATCCATCAGGCGCCGTCCCTCGATCCGAAGCTCATCACCGGCTCAGTGATAGTGGCGGCGATCGCGAGGCGCATCATGCGCATGGTCGTGATCATGGTGATGATCGTGCTCGTCATGGCTGTCGGCGCATAGCCCGAACTCGGGCTCCACCGTTGCATGATCGATCCCGTGCTTCGCCGCAAGCCGCTTCTTGATGGCGCTTACCGCAGCATGCGGATCGACGCCGTCATTCAGGCAGGCATGCAGCGTCGCCATGTTGCTGGTGCCGTCGAGCGACCAGACATGCATGTGATGCACCTCCCGCACGCCCTTGACCGCGGCTTCCAGATCCTTGGCGATGAGATCGCGGTCGAGGCTTGCCGGCACGCCTTCGAGCAGCACATGGGCGGCCTCGCGCATCAGCGACCACGCCGTCGACAGGATCAGCAGCGCCACCAGCACGGAGAGGATCGGATCGATCGGCGTCCAGCCGGTGGCGAGAATGATGAGGGCCGCAGCGATTGCCGCGGCCGAGCCAAGCAGGTCGCCCAGCACATGCAGTATGGCGCCGCGCATGTTGAGGCTCTCGCGGTCGCCGCCATGCAGCACGAAGAAGGAGGCGACGTTGACCAGCAGGCCGGCGACTGCCACCACCAGCATCGGCCCGCCCAGCACCGGCGCCGGTTGCATCAGCCGCGCCCAGGCCTCGTAGACGATCCAAAGCGCCATGACGAAGATGGCGATGCCGTTGGTGTAGGCCACCAGCGTCTTCACGCGAGCGAAGCCGTAGGTGAGACGCCCGGTGGCGGGACGTCCGGTGAGATGGAAGGCATACCAGGCGAGGCCGAGCGCGATCGCGTCCGCCAGCATATGGCCGGCATCCGCAAGCAGCGCCAGCGAGCCGGTGAGCCAGCCGCCGAGCGCCTCCGCGATCATGAAGCCCGCTGTCAGGCAGCCCGCGACGAGAACGCGCTTCTTGTCGGTCGACCCGTGCACGTGATCGGCGCCGTGGCTGTGGGCGTGTGAGCCGTGATCATGCGCCATCGCGCAACTCCTGCTACGCGCCGGACTCGGCGCGGAATTCCTCGAGCCGTCGCTTTTGGCGGCCCTCGCCATCGAAATTCGCCGGATCGAGCCAGGCCTCATAGGCCTTGCGCAGCGCCGGCCACTCCTTGTCGATGATCGAGTACCACGCCGTATCGCGGTTTTCGCCCTTCACCACAAGATGCTGGCGGAAAATGCCTTCGAACTTGAAACCGAAACGTTCCGCCGCACGTTTCGACGGCTCGTTGCGGTTGTTGCATTTCCATTCGTAGCGGCGATAGCCAAGCTCGTCGAAGGCATATTTGGTGAACAGGAACTGTGCTTCCGTCGCCTGCGGCCTGCGCGAGATCAGCGGCCCCCAATAGATGTTGCCGATCTCGATGACGCCGTTGGCGGCATCAATGCGCATCAGCGTCTGACGTCCGGCGATCTTGCCGCTCGGCTTGTCGATGACGGCGAAGAACAGCGGATCCTCGCTCGCCTCGACTTTGTCGAGCCATGGCTGGAAGGCGGCGCGGTTCTCAGGCGGATAGTCCGGCAGCCAGGCGAAGCGGCCTCCGGCATCGGGCACCGACGACGCCTCATAGAGGCCGTCGCCGTGCTTTGACGCGCTCAGTGGCTCGAGCCGGACATAGCGGCCTTCCAGCGCCTTGCGTTCGGGCCGCGGGCGTGGCTGCCAATTCTTCAGATTTTCCGACACCGAAAGCTCCAATCCGTTTGACTTTTCCTGGCGCACGCTCACAAAAACGCTCGCCCACAGAAAGAACCACAGGGACGGGAAAAATGCTCCACACCATCGCGGCCTTCGATCGTCTCGGCGAGGAAAATGCCTTTGCGGTGCTCGCGCGGGCAACGACGCTTGCCCATCAGGGCCGCGACATCATCAACCTCGGCATCGGCCAGCCCGACTTCAAGACGCCGCAGCATATCGTCGAGGCGGCGATAAAGGCGCTGCGCGACGGCCACCACGGCTACACGCCTGCCAACGGCCTTTTAGCCACTCGCGAGGCCGTCGTGCGCCGCACGCTGACCATCACCGGCGTCGAAGTATCGCCCGAGAGCGTGATGATCCTGCCCGGCGGCAAGCCGACCATGTTCGCCGCGATCCTGATGTTCGGCGAGCGGGGGGCGGAGATTCTTTATCCCGATCCCGGCTTTCCGATTTATCGTTCGATGATCGAGTTCACGGGTGCTGCTCCAATCCCGGTGCCGATCCGCGAGGAGAACGGCTTTGCCTTCTCGGCGGAAGAGACGCTGGCGCTGATCACGCCGAAGACAAGGCTGCTGATCCTAAACTCGCCCGCCAATCCGACCGGCGGCGTGACCGCGCGGGACGAGATCGCCAAACTCGTGAAGGGCTTGGAGAAGCACCCTGAGGTCGCGATCCTCTCCGACGAAATCTACAATGTCATGACCTATGACGGCGAGACCCACTGCTCGCTGCTCAACTTTCCGGAACTCCGCGACAGGCTGATCGTGCTCAACGGCTGGTCCAAGACCTGGGCGATGACCGGCTGGCGCATGGGCTGGTCGATCTGGCCAAACGGCGAAAAGGGCGCCTATCTCTACGACAAGGTGCGCAAGCTTGCGGTCAACTGCTGGTCCTGCGTCAACGCGCCGAGCCAGTATGCCGGCATCGCCGCGATAGACGGCCCGCAGGACGATGTCGAAAAGATGATGCTCGCCTTCGACAACCGCAGGAAGATAGTGGTCGAAGGGCTGAACGCGCTCCCCGGCATTTCCTGCATCACGCCGAAGGGCGCCTTCTACGCCTTCCCCAATGTTTCGAAGACCGGCTGGAAGGCCAAGAAGCTTGCCTCGGCGCTGTTGGAGGATGCCGGCGTAGCGCTGATCGGCGGCCCCGATTTCGGCGTGCTCGGCGAAGGCTATGTCCGGCTTTCCTACGCCAATTCCGAGGAGAACATATTGCGAGCGCTGGAGCGGATCGAAGGGTTCTTGACGAAATAGAGCCTCAGCCCCCTCACCCGCGGCCGACGAACGGCATCTTCGTCGCCATCACCGTCATGAACAGCACATTGGCGTCGAGCGGCAGGCTCGCCATGTGAAGCACCGCGTCGGCGACGCGCTGGACATCCATCACCGCTTCGGCGGCGATGGAGCCGTTGGCCTGCGGCACGCCGACGGTCATCGCCTGCGCCATCTCGGTCAGCGCATTGCCGATGTCGATCTGGCCGCAGGCAATGTCATAGGGCCGGCCGTCGAGCGCCAGGGTCTTGGTCAGGCCGGTGATGGCATGCTTGGTCGCCGTGTAGGGCGCTGAGCCCGGCCGCGGCGCATAGGCCGACACCGAGCCATTGTTGATGATGCGCCCACCCATCGGCTTTTGCCGGCGCATGACGCCGAAGGCGGCACGGGCGCATAGGAACGAGCCGGTCAGGTTGACGCCGACGACATCGTTCCAGACCTCGACCGGGATCTCGTCGATCAGCGTCGACTTGTAGCCCATGCCGGCATTGTTGAAGAGCAGGTCGACGCGCCCGAACGCCTCCACCACTGTCTCGAACATGTCGTCGACTTCGCCGGCCTTGCTGATGTCGCATGCAACGGCAAGCGCCCTGGCGCTGGTCTTCCCGGCCTCGGCGATCGCCTCCTCGAGCAGCGTCTTGCGGCGGCCGCAGAACACGGTGTTCCAGCCTGCCTTGAGCAGCGTGGTGGCGACGCTCTTGCCGATGCCGGTGCCGGCGCCGGTTACGATGGCTGTTTTCTCTGTCATGGCGGTCATCGTCCTCGCTCCCCGTCACTGCTGGAAGAAGACGTGGCATCGCAAATGACGGAGGGCGTGGCAAGCGGCTATTGTCGGCAAGAAAGCGGAGCCGACAAAAAGGGCGGTCATTGGCGACCGCCCCTCATCTGAACCGCGCTTGGGAGGAGGATAAGCCGGTCCGACTGGTTAGAATGATGCGCTTGCTGGGTTAACGAAAGATTAACGGCCAGCAGCACGTCCGACGCGCGTTTACCAACCGGCAATTTGCTGGCGCGGATCGGGCACGGTTCAAGCCGGCGCCTTCGCCGCCGAGACCGTCGCCTCGACATGGTCGACCAGCGCGTCCGGCAGGCCGAGGCGGCCGGCTAGCAGGTCGAGATAGCCGCGCTCCGTGCGGGTGTCGGGATCGATGGTAAGGCGCGAGGCGGTGTAGAGCTCAACCTTCTGCGCATCGGTCTTGGCGCCGGTGATCAGGACGTCGAGATCGAGCGGGCGTTCAAGCTCATCCAGCAGAAATTTTTCCGCTTCGGCACCGATGCCGGCGAGCTTGAGCTTGTCGGCGATTTTCTGCCGCTCCTCGTCATCGACGTGACCGTCCGCCTTGGCTGCGGAGATCATCGCCCGCACCAGGGTCAGCGTGAATTCGGCCTCGCCCTGCGGCGCCTGCGAGGGATGGAAGGCGGTGTCCTTGGGCGGCGGCAGCAACTCGGGCTCGCCGGCCACGGGTTCTTGTGCCGGCACATTGCCGGCCTTGTAGTTCTGGTAGGCCTTATAGGCGAGGCCGCCAATGGCTGCCAGGCCGCCGAGCTTCATGGCAGCGCCCGTCACCTGTCGACCGGGGCCGGTGCCGAGCAGCACCGCCGCCAGCGCGCCGGCGGCGAGCGGATTGTCCTTCGCCATCTGCACCGCCTGCCCCGCCTTGTCGCGAACGGTCGATCCCGTGCCGGGAATTTGCGAGCCGAAAAGGTCGTCGAGCAGCTTCTTGGGGTCGAGCATCAATGCCTCCAGAATTGGCCCGGCCGAATGCGCCCGGGCGGGGTTTCGGATCGGCAAGACGTAGGCCCCGCGCATTGACATTACAATGAACGGGCGGATGATTTGACGAAACCTGGGCTGCTCAGCTTCCGATGTGGCGCTTGGCGCCCCGCGCATGCGCGAGTTCCACCTGGCGATGGCGCTCGGCGTAGCGCGCGCGGTCCTCGTCCGAGCGCGCTTCGAAGCAATGCGGGCATGAGACGCCGACCGTATATTTCGGCGAGAGCCGGTCCTCGACGGTGAGCGGATGGCGGCAGGCGCGGCAGAGTTCGGCTTCGCCCTCGGCCAGGCCATGCGACACCGATACCCGCTCGTCGAAGACGAAGCATTCGCCCTGCCACAGGCTCTCTTCGGCCGGCACCTCTTCGAGATATTTCAGGATGCCGCCCTTAAGGTGGAAGACCTGCCTGAAGCCCAGCGACTTCACGTAAGCGGTCGCCTTCTCGCAGCGAATGCCGCCGGTGCAGAACATCGCCACCTTGCGGCCTTCGAGCTCCTCGCGGTGCTCTTCGACCCAGCCCGGGAACTCGCGAAAGCTGGCGGTCTTGGGATCGACCGCGCCCTTGAAGGTGCCGATCCAAACCTCGTAGGCGTTGCGCGTGTCGATGACCAACGTGTCGGCGTCCGAGATCAGCGCGTTCCAATCGGCCGGCGCGACATAGGTGCCGGCGCTGCTCGTCGGATCGAGATTGTCGACGCCCATCGTGACGATCTCGCGCTTCAGCCGCACCTTCATGCGGTGGAACGGCATCTCGGCGGCGGTGCTGTATTTCACTTCCAGGCCGGCAAGCGCTTCGATCGCCTCCAGGTGATCGATAAGCGCGGCGATCGCTGCCTCGCTGCCGGCGACCGTGCCGTTGATGCCCTCATGCGCCAAAAGCAGCGTGCCCTTGATGCCGCGTCCGCAGCAGAAGGCGGCAAGCGGCGCGCGCAGCGCTTGGTAATTGTCGAGCCACGCAAACTTGTAGAGCGCGGCAACGCGGACCGGCTGAATTTCCTTGTTTGTTGTCATGCCCATGGCACTAGACCGTGCTGAAAGCCGTTTCAAGGCGGAGCGGACGGGCCGCGTGACATTGCGACACGCCCGCCTTCGTGGACTCGGAATACCCCTTCTGCTAATCGGTTGAAATCGACCGACACGGAGAGACAAGCCAATGACCAGCAAGACCGAAAAGCTTCTGTCGCTCCTCAACGGCCAGCCGGTCATCCCGGTGCTCAAGATCGCCAATGTCGCCGACGCCGTGCCGCTCGCTCGCGCTCTGTCGCGCGGCGGCTTGAGGGCGATCGAGATCACGCTGCGCACCGCCGATGCGCTGGAAGCGATCCGCCGCGTCGCGGCCGAAGTCGAGGATGCGGTTGTCGGTGCCGGCACCATTCTCGATGCCAAGCAGTTCGACGAGGCGGCACGCGCCGGCTCGAAATTCATCGTCAGCCCCGGCATTACGAGCCAGCTTCTCGACGCGGCCAAGGACAGCCCCGTGCCGCTGCTGCCCGGCGCCATCACCCCCGGGGAGATCATGGCTGCGCGCGAAGCCGGCCTGCGCTTCCTGAAATTCTTCCCGGCCGAACAGTCGGGCGGCATCGCATCGCTGAAGGCCTTCGCCTCGCCGCTCGCCGACGTGAAATTCTGCCCGACCGGCCGCATAACGGCCAAGAACGCCGCCGACTATCTGAGCCTCCCCAACGTCATCTGCGTCGGCGGCTCGTGGGTGGCGCCCGACGAATTCATCAAGGCCGGCAAATGGGATGAGATCGAAGCCCTGGCGCACGAGGCGAGCAAGCTCGCCTAACGCAATTCCAGGAAGAGTGGGCACCGGTTCTTCCGTCCGGATCGTGTAAAGAACAACCTGGAGCGGTTCAGCGGTCTATCAAACGCTGAACCGCTCCAGGGCTGGACATGCGGTCAGTGGCAGACCTTGACCTTCTCGACGACCTTGCGGTGGTGAACCCAATGGGTGACCACCTTGGTTCTGCAGTGATGCTTGCCGGAATTGACGATAACGGTTTCGGCCTGCGTTGGAGCCACCGCAGCCGATGCCGCGGCCAGAGCGAGAACTGACGCCAATAGAATCTTCTTCATGAATATCCCCAGTTTGGAACGAACGCATCCTAACCCGAAAAAGCGCGGCCCGTTCCGGTCTCACGAGAAGTTTAAGCGTGCGTGATGGCATGCCGGTGCGGGCCGAAAACCAGCCGCCGGCTGGTTCCCGCTCATGGATTCGAACCACGATTCACGCCTTCAAAGGGCGCTGTCCTACCGTTAGACGAAGCGGGAAAAGACTACGCGGGAAACCCGCGCCGTTCAAACTATGCTGCCGTGATAAAAGCAAAAGCCGCGCTGTTGTTCAACGCGGCTGTTGCGGCACTGGCAGGCTCGTTATTTCGTCTGGAAGCGGGCGACCGAAAGGAACTTCACCGCGTTGCCGGTGAACCGGCTGGCGTCCGGCAATTGCGCATCCGTCTGGAAGCCGGCCGTGTAGACCTCGCTCGGCGGCGTGTGCACGATATTGTAGGCATAGCGCGGTGCCGTGGTCGGATCGGAAACGGTGGCGATGTTGACGCCGCTGCCCAGCGCCCAGCGCGCTGCCTGCGGCGGCGTTGCCACCACCATTGCCTTCGGGCCGGGCTTCAGGTCGTTGGCGGACGCCCTGGCCTCCTTGCGCGTCGTCTTCACGCCGGCGCCGATCGCCTGCGCCGGATCGGTGCCGGCGGGGCGTGCGGCGATGGCTTGACGCGGCGAAGCTGCATCGAGACCCGACGGATCGTTGAATGCCGAGCGTGGCTCCGGCGCAGTCAGCGAAGCGACTTCGTATTCGGCCCCACTCGAGCCGGCCACGGTGGTCGCGCTGGCCTGCTCGAGCACCGCTTTGATCTCATCCGGCTTGCCCGTGTCGGGCCGCGCGGTCGGCAGCACCGAGAAGGCATCGGTCGCGCTCTTGTCCTGCGAGGCGGTTTCCGCCAGCGCCAGAAGCACGCCCTTGTCCTTGGGCGCAAGTTCCCTCGGCAGATCGGGCCGCCTCGTCGGCAGCGGAACATTGTTGAACGCCCCCTGCGCGGGATCGGCTGCGGCCTGCGCCGCGCCGGCGGCCATGCCGAACGGTACGTTGGCCGGAGCATGCGCCGTCGCCACCGCCTGCTCAGCCGTGGCCGAGGCGTCCGCCACGGCGAACGGCACGTTTTCAGCCGTCTGCTGGCCGACATCGGCCTTGGGCCTCGGCGCGAAGGCGGGCAGAGGAACCTCCTTCGGCGGCAACGCGGCAATGATGGTTTCGGGCGTGTCCTGCTGCGGTTGCGAATCGTCCGAGCTGTCATCGGCGATCTGCGGGATGTTGGCGCGCTTGGCATCCTGCGGCGACACGATCGCGATGCCCGGCAGGCTGCCGCTGTTGCCGCTCTTGGCGGCCGCCACCTGCTTCACAGCTTTCGGCTGGGGTGCGGGTTGGGCGCTCGGGACATCGGCGGTATCGTCGGCCTCGTCGTCGCCGCCGCCGAACCAGGCCGCAAACAGTCCGCCGGACCGCTTGGTCGAGCCGCCGGCGCTGGCCAGCTCGATATTGGGGGTGCCGGCGCCCTTGCGCGCCTTGTAGGCGGCCAGAGCCTGCTCATAGCCAGGCAGCGGCCGGCCGTCGCTCGGCACGTGCAGCGTCTTGCCGTTCGGGAACAGGCTGACCAGTTCCTGACGGCTGATACCCGGCCAGTGGCGGACATTACCGACATCCATGTGGACGAACGGAGAACCGGAATTCGGATAGTAGCCGACGCCGCCGCCCTGCATCTTGAGGCCGATGTTGCGCAGCTTCTTCAGCGGCACGCCGGGGATGTAGAAGTCCATCGCCTTGCCAAGCATGTGCTGGCTTTTCTCGGCGACACCGCGGCTGCGGCTGCGCAGCATCGAATTGGTAGATGGCGAGCGATAGCCGCAGACGACCTGGATGTAGTCGGTCGCTCCGCTCTGCCGGTAGGCCTCCCACACCAGATCGAGCAGCCGCGGATCCATCTTGGTCGGCTCGTTGCGGCGCCAGTCGCGCAGGATGATGTTGATCTTGCGCAGGCCTTCGGGAACGTAGCGGCCGTTACGCTTGTAGACGATCTCGGCCTTTTCGTGTGTGTGCAGGTGATAGAGCTTCAGCGAACGGACTTCGGCTTTCGCGCCGGAGGCGGCTGCCGAAAGGAACCCTACGGCCAAAATCATAAACGTCAGCCACCGTGGCCAGACGCTCATGTGAAAATGCCGCCCGTTCGTGTGTCGTTCGACTTGGTTCAAATCAAAAGGCCTTGCAGGCTGCCGTTTGTCCCCGGATTTGCCCAAACGGATGCGTGGTTCTCACATCCGAATATCGATCCTAATGGTTAATCATCGCTTATTGGAGCCGAAATGCGGTAACACCGTGGCGATATCCCGTCAAAAATGATGCACCACGTTTCGTGGTAAATCGCTGGTTTAGATCGAGAATTCGGCTTTGGCCCAAACACAATCTGTTACCGATTGCGTTAAATGCGTGATCGCGAACACGCAAGCGACTGAAAAAGCGCCTTCAGAAACGAAAAAGCGACGATTTAAGTCGGAATATAAACCGGGCTGGGCTTGCGTCTCAAGAGGCAAGTCGATCAAGCCGACCCGCTTCGGGGTCAATGCCATATTCCTTCAACTTTCGGTAGAGCGTAGAGCGCCCGATGCCGAGGCGGCGCGCCACCTCGCTCATCTGGCCGTTATAGTGGTCGATCGCAAGCTTGATCATCTCGAACTCGACATCGGCCAGCGCCCGCACATTGCCGCGCTCGTCCAAGGCCCTCAGCGTGCCGAATCGCGGCTGCAGCGGCGCCCGCGCCTCGGCCTCGTGCGAACCTGCCGCCGCTCCATTGGAGACGGCCTGATCGCCCGGCTGCCGCTCGTCCGCGACCGGTGCCACGGCAGTCGCAGGCTCGGCATCGAGCTTCACCGTGCCTTCGACCTGCGCGCGAATCTGTGGGAATTCCTCTTCGGTCAGCAATTCGCCTTCGGCGAGCACCGACGCCCTGAACACCGCATTTTCCAGCTGGCGGATGTTGCCCGGCCAATCGTAGGCCTGCAGCATCGCCAGCGCTTTGGCCGATATGCCGGTGAGACGATGACGCGGATCGGCCGGCGCCACCTTCTCCATGAAATGCCTGACCAGATGGGGGATGTCCTCGCGCCGGTCGCGCAGCGGCGGCACGAAGATCGGATAGACGTTCAGGCGATAAAATAGGTCCTCGCGGAATTTGCCGTCCTTGACCTGCTGCAAAAGATTCCGATGCGTCGCCGAGATCAGCCGGATGTCGACCTTGACGGTCGAACGGCCGCCGACCGGGTCGACCTCGCCCTCCTGCACGGCGCGCAGCAGCTTGACCTGGACGTCGAGCGGCAGGTCGCCGATCTCGTCCAGGAACAGCGTGCCCGAATGCGCCTCGACGAATTTGCCGGTGTGCTTGTCCGTGGCGCCGGTGAAGGAACCCTTCTCATGGCCGAACAGGATCGATTCCACCAGATTGTCGGGGATGGCGCCGCAATTGACGGTGACGAGGGGTTTCGAGCGGCGGTCGCCGCTGCCCTGGATGGCGCGCGCCACCAACTCCTTGCCCACGCCCGATTCACCCTCGATCAGGATCGGAATGTTGGAGGCCGCCGCCTTCTGGCCGAGCCGGATCACCCGGTCCATCGCCGGGCTGCGGGTGATCAGATCCTTGAAGGTGAGATGGCCGCCGCGACGCCGCGACGTGCGCTTCACCTCGTCCTCGACCGCTTCGACCTTCAAAGCATTGGAAATCGAGGTCTGCAGCCGGTCGGGCGAGGCCGGCTTGACGACGAAATCGAAAGCGCCGTGGCGCATGGCCGAGACAACGGTTTCGATGCCGCCCTGCGCGGTCTGCACGATGACCGGGAGATTGATGGCGCGCTCGCGCATCGCCTTCAGCACGCCGATGCCGTCGAGACCGGGCATGACCAGGTCGAGGATGACGACCGACACATCGCGCGCCTTCGGTCCGTCCAGCACATCGAGGCCGGCCTCGCCGCCGTCGGTGACGATGGCGCTGTGGCCGAATTTCGTCACCGCCGCCTCGAGCAGCCTGCGCTGCACGGGATCGTCATCGACTATGAGTACGGAACCTGTCATGACTCTTTGAATTATCCGCCCGATAAATCCCCATGGATCATCTTGGCACAGGGTTCTAAATAAGGTTTCAAAAAACCCGGTGAACGAATTCCTTAGGATTTGACCGGCTTCTCCTTTCCCGTTGATTCGAAGAAGGTATTGTCGATGCGCATGATGTTTGGTCAGCGGCTTGCGGCGACGGCATCTGGCCAGGCCGCGGCGGAGCTCGGCGATCTGCCGGAGTGGAATCTCGCCGATCTCTATTCCGGCATGGAAGCGCCGGAGCTGAAGCGTGACATCGCCCGGGCGGCAAGCGACGCCATTGCCTTCGAGGTCCGTTGGAAGGGCACGTTGGCCGCCGAAGCCGAGCGTGGCGCCGCCGGCCGGCTCGGCGAGGCGCTGAAGACCTACGAGGCGCTGGAGGAACTGATCGGCCGCATCGTCTCCTATGCCGGGCTTGTCTATGCCGGCAACACCGCCGATCCGCAGCGCGCCAAGCTCTATGGCGACATTCAGGAGAAGATGACGGATGCCAGCGCGCATCTTTTGTTCTTCGCGCTGGAGCTCAACCTGATCGACGACGCGGTGATCGAAGCAGCACTCGCGGCCGACCTGGCCTTCGCCCACTATCGCCCATGGGTGCTCGATCTCAGGAAGGACAAGCCGTACCAGCTTGAGGATCGGGTCGAGCAGTTGTTCCACGAGAAGTCGGTCACCGGACGCGGCGCCTGGAACCGCCTGTTCGACGAGACGATGACCGACCTGCGCTTCGACGTCGACGGCGAGGAGCTGACGCTGGAGCCGGCGCTGAACCGACTGCAGGACGCGGATGGCGAAGTGCGCCGCCGCGCCTCCGAGGCGCTCGCCGCGACCTTCCGCAAGAACCTGCGCACCTTCACGCTCATCACCAACACGCTGGCCAAGGACAAGGAGATCTCCGACCGCTGGCGCGGCTTCGAGGACATCGCCGATTCGCGCCATCTCGCCAACCGCGTCGAACGCGGCGTGGTCGATGCTTTGGCCGCGGCCGTGCGCGAAGCCTATCCGCGCCTGTCGCACCGCTACTATCAGATGAAGGCGCGCTGGCTCGGCATGGACGTCATGAACCACTGGGACCGCAACGCGCCGCTGCCCGAGACCCCGCAGTCGGTGATCCGCTGGGACGACGCCAGGGACACGGTGCTGTCAGCCTATCAGCGTTTCTCGCCGAAGATGGCGGAAATCGCGCGGACCTTCTTCGACCGCAAATGGATTGATGCGCCGGTCAGGCCGGGCAAATCGCCCGGCGCCTTCGCCCACCCGACTGTGCCATCGGCGCATCCCTACGTGCTCCTCAACTACATGGGCAAGCCGCGCGATGTGATGACGCTGGCGCATGAGCTGGGCCACGGCGTTCACCAGGTGCTGGCCGCCGGCCAGGGCGCGCTGATGGCGTCCACCCCGCTGACGCTGGCCGAGACCGCCTCCGTCTTCGGAGAGATGCTGACCTTCCGCTCGCTGCTCGACCAGACCTCCGACAAGCGCGAGCGCAAGGCCATGCTCGCCCAGAAGGTCGAGGACATGATCAATACCGTCGTGCGCCAGATCGCCTTCTACGAGTTCGAGCGCAAGGTGCATGCCGAGCGCCGCAACGGCGAGCTGACCTCGGACAGGCTGGGCCAGTTCTGGCTTGAGGTGCAGGCTGAAAGCCTGGGGCCGGCGATCAAGTTGCGCGATGGCTACGAGGTCTTCTGGACTTATATCCCGCACTTCATCCACTCGCCCTTCTACGTCTACGCCTATGCCTTCGGCGACTGCCTGGTCAACTCGCTCTACGCCGTCTACCAGAACGCCGAGCGCGGCTTTCAGGAGAAGTATTTCGAGATGCTGCGCGCCGGCGGCACCAAGCATCATTCGGAACTGCTGGCGCCCTTCGGCCTCGACGCCACGGATCCGGCCTTCTGGCAGATCGGCCTGGGTGTGATCGGCGCGCTGATCGACGAGCTGGAGGCGCTCGACAAATGACGGGTGCTCGCCTGGCGGCATAGACCGGGAACAGTTTGGCCGGAACGCATACTTGTGCTGTTCTTGAATAACTCTGCCCGCACTTTTCAATTAGCTTTGCGCAGGCCGTGTGCTAGCGTAGACCCCAAGCTCAACCGGACGCGACAGCAAGGCCGGAGGCGGCCCTAGCGTTGCTTCAGCGAGAGCGATAGCGGCCGTCGGGCCGCAGCCGGAGGAGGGCCAGCCGCCAGCGATTGGAGGGGCGGTTCCGCCCAGCGCGCGGAACGATTGACGATCCCTGCGGCAAGGCCGCCGTTTGCGACCGCGGCCCGATCGGACTGGAGAGGGAAATGAGCACTTTCTTCTATATGCTCCTGGCGTTCGTTGTCGGTGTCCTGGTTGGCTGGTTCATCTGGGGCCGCCTGCGTGGCGAGCTCGACAGCCTGCGCGGCGAACTCGGTCGCGCCAAGAGCGAACGCGACCGGTTTAGCGCCGATACCTACCGCCTGAGCGGCGAGCTCGACGCATGCGGCCGCAGCCGCGCCGATCTCGAACGCAAGCTGCGCGAAGCGCCGACCTCTTCCGCCAAGGCGGGAACCGACAAAGCCTCCGCGCCGGCGCCTGCGGCGCTGATGTCGACCCCGACCCCAGCCAGATCCTCATCTGCAAGACCGTCAGCGGCAAAATCGGCTTCGACCAAATCCGCCGCGGCCAAGCCGGCAGCGGCAAAGACGGCCGCCGCGGCGCCAAAGAAGGCGCCGGCTCCGAAGAAAGCCGCCGCCCCGAAGGCGACCACCGGCAAGGCGGACAATCTGCGCCGCCTGATCGGCATCGGCCCGGTCAATGAAAAGCTGCTCAAGGCGCAGGGCGTCACGTCCTATGCCCAGATCGCCGCTTGGACCGATGCCGACGTCAAGCGCGTCGAGGAGGTGCTCAATTTCGACGGCCGCATCGCGCGCGAGAAATGGATCGAGCAGGCGAAACTGCTGGCCGCGGGCGACGAGGCCGAATTCGCTAGCCGGTTCCCCACGGCGGCGACCTCGAACAACAACTGATCTCGCTGTGTCTTCCCAGCGCAGGCGGCGTCCATTGGGCGCCGTTTTTGCTTTGGACCAGATGCCTTTACGCCCTCCGACGCCGCTCTCTCGATTGCGCCTCGCCGCGCCCCCATATAGAGCGATCGACTTAATCGACCCATCCAAGGCTTATGTCCCTGCCCTCAGCAATATTCCGCAATGACGAGACCGGCCGCCAGCTCGTCTTTGACGGGCCGCATGAGGTCATCACGGCGCGAACCGCGGACGAATTCACGCCGGCGCTGGAAGCGGCACAGGCCGCCTCCGACGCGGGCAAATGGCTGGCAGGCTATTTCTCCTATGAGGCAGGCTACCTGCTGGAGCCGAAACTGGTGCCGTTGCTGCCAGAGGGCCGCCGCGCGCCGCTGATCTGTCTCGGTGTCTTCGATGCGCCGCTCGAACAGGCTGTCCCGCGGAATGAAGGCCCCGCTAGCAACGGACCGATCTTCGACGCCCGCGCATCCTGGTCCGCCGAGGACTACGCCGTCCGCTTCGCGCGCCTCCACCACCATATTCGCAAGGGCGACTGTTATCAGGGCAATCTAACCTTTCCGGTCCATGCGCAATGGTCGGGCGATCCGCTTGCCGCCTTCGAGGCGCTGACCGGGCGCCAGCCGGTGAAATACGGCGCGCTGATCTCGTTCGGCGATCCGATCGTGCTGTCGCGCTCGCCGGAACTCTTCTTCGAGATCGACGCCGACGGTATGATCGAGACGCACCCGATGAAGGGCACGGCGCCGCGCGGCGCCACCAAGGCCGAGGACGCGCGGCTGAAGGCGTTCCTGCGCAACGACGAGAAGAACCAGGCCGAGAACCGGATGATCGTCGATCTCCTGCGCAACGACATCTCGCTGATCAGCGAGGTCGGCACGCTGGAAGTGCCTGAGCTGTTCCGCATCGAGACCTACCCGACGGTGCACCAGATGGTGAGCCGGGTGCGGGCGAAGCTCCTGCCTGATATCGGTATTCGCCAAGTCTTCGCAGCGCTCTTTCCCTGCGGCTCGATCACCGGCGCGCCGAAGATCCGCGCCATGGAGATCCTGCACGATCTGGAGGGCGTGCCGCGCGACGTCTATTGCGGCGCCATCGGCTGGGTCGCGCCCGGCGGCACGATGCGGTTCTCGGTGGCGATCCGCACCATCTCGCTCTTTGCCGACGGCGAGGCTGTCTACAATGTTGGCGGCGGCGTCGTCTTCGATTCCACCGCCGAGGAGGAGTACCGGGAGTGTCTTCTGAAAGCGCGCTTCGCGACGGGAACCGTGCCGACTTCGAGCTGATCGAGACCATGCGCTGGGAGCCTGGCTCGGGCTTCCTGCGCTTCGAGCGCCATCTTGCACGGCTTTATGCCTCGGCCGCGGAGCTCGGCTTTGCCTGCGATCCGCAACGGATCGGCGAGGTGCTGAAGAACGCGATCGGCGGGCAGCGGATCGCTTTGCGCACCCGGCTTGCACTGCAGCGCAACGGCGAGGCGACAGCAGCCGCGCAGCCCTTTGAGCAGCTTCCCGCAGGTAGGGCATGGCGTCTGCAGCTGGCGCGGGTCCGCCTCGATTCCGGTAACTTGTTGCTGCGTCACAAGACCAACCGCCGCGAAACCTACCAACAGGCGCGCGCCGAATACCTCGCCACCCGCGCCGACGAAGTGCTGCTCGCCAACGAGCGCGGAGAACTCTGCGAAGGCACGATCACCAATCTGTTCGCCGATTTCGGCGACGGGATGCTGGTGACGCCCCGGCTTGATTGCGGCCTGCTGCCTGGAGTATTGCGCGGCGAGCTTCTGGACGAAGGCCGCGCCGCGGAAGCGATCTACACCTTCGACGATCTGAAGTCGGCGCAGGCGATCTTCGTCGGCAATTCGCTACGTGGGTTGATCCCGGCGAGGCTGGCATGACGCCAAGCAGGAGAATGCAATGTTCATCGTTTCGCTGAACTACAAGGTGCCGCTGACCGAGATCGATCGGCTGGCGCCGGCGCATGTCGAATGGCTGAAGGCCTGCTACGCGGAAGGCATTTTTGTTGCGTCTGGACCGAAACGGCCAAGGACCGGCGGCATCATCGTCGCGCGCGGTTCCCGCGACGTGCTTGACGCCAGACTGGCGGCCGACCCTTTCTCCGAGGCAGGCGCGGCCGACTACGAAATCACCGAATTCGCGGCGCGGTTGACCGCCACCGAACTGGACGCCTTCAAGGAAGCATGAGTGTTCGCCAGCCGACCCATACGCCCTATGACGGATCGTCAAGGCTTTTCACCATCGGGCTGAAACCGCTCGATCTCGATCGATGGATCGAGCTCGACGAGTTTCTTTTGCCGCATCTCGCCGAGAAGCGCCGTCTCTACGCGGAAATCCCAAGCCGGGTTTTTGTCGAGGAGGAGGGCACGCGTGAGGCGCAGCAGGAGGTGCTGGATCTGCTTGGAGCGCACCTGCTGGCGAAACATCCCGAAACCTACCGCCGCAAGGGTGCCGGGATCGAGGTAGCCGGCCCCGAAGGCAGCAATGTCGGCCCCGACGCCCCGCTGGTCGCAGCCTCGCTGCTAATCCAGGAAGACCTGATCCTGATGCGCCGCGGCGATGATGGCTGGCGGCTCGCCGCCGGCTCGCTCTGCTTTCCGTCGTCCTGGTCGCTCCAGGAGAAATTCGGCAAGCCGCTACAACAGATCCACGCGCCCGTGCCCGGCTTCGGCCCCGGCACGCGGCCTGCCGACCTCATCAACCGCATGTTCGACGGCCTGCAGGGACAAGCGGTCGAGCGCTTCAACTGGTCGATCCAGGCGGGCGACGCGCTCTATCATCCGCTTTCCAACGGGGAGCGCATCGACCGTGCCACGAACCGTCCGACGCGTTTTTCGGATGGTGACATCAACGCCCATGCCTTCATTCGCGTCGAGCGTCAGACCTTGCGCAAGCTGCCGGTGTCGCGCGACATCCTTTTCACCATTCGCATCCATCTCGACCCGCTGGCGGTGCTTGCCCGCCACCCCGACAAGGTCGCGCTTGCGGCCTCCTTCGCCGACCAGCTCAATGCTCTCGATCAGGCGCAGCTCGACTACAAGGGTTTGAGCGCGGACCGCGACCGGCTGGTTTCGTACCTCGCCGGCATGGCCATGGTGGCTTAACCAAACCGCCAGGCCGGTTTGGCCGTCGGTTGGCGGTTTTTGCTGGTTTGTGACAATGATCTATGATGTAGGGCTACCGGCGAAAAATGCCGGACTTTCCCGTGTTTGAAGGAGTGTGCGAAAAAATGGCGAACGAGAACTGGCCCGTTTACGGTGAAATCACCGGCCCTGTCGTGATGATCGGCTTCGGCTCGATCGGACGGGGAACGCTGCCGCTGATCGAACGCCATTTCAAGTTCGACAAGTCGCGCATGGTGGTCATCGACCCGCGCGACAGCGACCGCATGCTGCTCGACGAGCGCGGCATCGCCTTCGTTCAGGACGCGGTGACCAGGAAGAACTACAAGAAGCTTCTGACCCCGCTTCTCACCAATGGCAGCGGTCAGGGCATGTGCGTCAACCTGTCGGTCGACACCTCCTCGCTCGAGTTGATGAAGCTCTGCCGCAAGCTCGGCGTGCTCTATGTCGATACGGTGGTCGAGCCGTGGCTCGGCTTCTATTTCGACGACAAGGCCGACAATGCCTCGCGCACCAATTACGCGCTGCGCGAGAGCGTGCGCCAGGAGAAGGAGAAGGCTCCCGGCGGCACTACGGCGATCTCCTGCTGCGGCGCCAATCCTGGCATGGTCTCCTGGTTCGTCAAGCAGGCACTGGTCAACCTCGCCAACGATCTCGGGCTCGAGTTTGTGGTCCCGCCGGAGCACGACCGCGAGGGCTGGGCGAAGCTGATGAAGAAGGCCGGAGTCAAGGGCATCCACATCGCCGAGCGCGATACCCAGCGCACCAAGAAGCCGAAGCCGATGGATGTATTCTGGAACACCTGGTCGGTCGAGGGCTTCATCTCGGAAGGCCTGCAGCCGGCCGAGCTCGGCTGGGGCACGCATGAGACCTGGATGCCGAAGAACGGCAAGAAGCACAAGCATGGCTCGCAGGCGGCGATCTATCTGGAGCAGCCGGGCGCCAACACGCGCGTGCGCTCCTGGTGCCCGACGCCCGGCCCGCAATACGGCTTCCTGGTCACCCACAACGAGGCGATCTCGATCGCCGATTTCTTCACCGTGCGCGGCAAGAAGGGCAAGGTTCAGTATCGCCCGACCTGCCATTATGCCTATCACCCCTGCAACGATGCCGTGCTGTCGCTGCACGAGATGTTCGGCGCCGCCGGCAAGGCGCAACCGGTGCATCACGTGCTCGACGAGAACGAGCTGGTCGACGGCGTCGACGAGCTCGGCGTGCTGCTCTACGGCCATGCCAAGAACGCCTATTGGTACGGCTCGCAGCTGTCGCTGGCCGAGGCGCGCAAGCTGGCGCCTTATCAGAACGCCACCGGCCTGCAGGTCACCTCGGCGGTGCTGGCCGGCATGGTCTGGGCGTTGGAAAATCCGATGGCCGGCATCGTCGAGGCCGACGAGATGGACTACCGGCGCTGCCTGGAAGTGCAGCTTCCCTATCTCGGGCCGGTCAGGGGCTACTACACCGACTGGACGCCGCTTGATAATCGCCCGGGGCTTTTCCCCGAGGATCTGGACAAGGACGATCCGTGGCAGTTCCGCAACATCCTGGTGCGATAGCAGCCAAGCCTACCCGCGTCTCCACCTTGCAATCGCCCGGAAATCGGGCGATTGAAGACGGGCAGCCTAGAGAAACGGGCGTTCCTTCGGACGCACAAAGTACTCTAGCACTTTGAATGCACGCATCGTGCTTTTCCGAAGATCGGAGATCGGTTTTCGGGCCGACGCGAGAGGAGAGGATTCTAAATGACCATTGCGCGCAAATTGCTTTCGGCAGGCTCCGCGGCAAGCCTTCTGGCCGCGGCCGCCTGCACCACCACCGGCCCTTCGGAGCCGATCGCAGCGGCGCCCAAGGGCGTCGAGGGCAACTGGATCGACGCCAAGGGCACCGGCCTCTCGACTTTCGCGGCCGGCAGCTTCACCACCGTCGCGACCGATACCGGCCAGAAGCTGTCCGAGGGCAGCTACACCATGACCGGCGCGACCTCGGTCGAGATCCACGGCACCTCGCTGATCCGCCAGACGCCGGTTAGCTTCAACTGCCTGATGGTCTCTACCAGCCAGCTCAACTGCACCAGCTCCAGTGGTCAGAATTTCGTGCTGACGCGCCGGGCCTGAGCGCAGGCAGAGATCGACTTTGTCGAGGATGGCGGCGCGAGCCGCCGTCCTTTTTTGTGCCGGCAAACCTCCTCCCGATTTCCGCTTGCATCGGCCAAAACGCGATGTGAACATGATCCGAAGCTGACTGTTACCTTCCAGCCAAGCGAGGGCTTTAAGCACTTCAAGTCAGCTCATCCGGGAGACGAGAATGAAGAAATTTGCCGCCATTGCCGCCCTTTCCGCATCAGCACTTGGCCTCTCGGCCGGAGCGTCTTTTGCCGACTACACGCTGAACATCCTGCATTTCAACGATTGGCATAGCCGCATCGAAGGCAACAACAAATACGAGTCGACATGTTCCGCGGAGGAGGAGACCAAAGGCGAGTGCATTGGCGGCGCCGGCCGGCTGGTCACTGCGATCGCGCAGGAGCGCAAGAAGCTCGAAGGTCAGAACGTGCTGCTGCTCAATGCAGGCGACAGCTTCCAGGGATCGCTGTTCTACATCACCTACAAGGGAGCAGCGGAGGAGGAATTCCTCAATCAGCTCAAGCCCGACGCGGTGACGCTCGGCAACCATGAGTTCGACGACGGCGAAAGCGCGCTTGTGCCTTACCTCGACAAGGCGAAGTTCCCGGTGGTCAGCGCCAACGTCGTGCCCAACGACAAGTCCGGCGCCCACGGCAAGGTCAAGCCGTCCATCGTGGTCGAGGTCGGCGGCCAGAAGATCGGCATCGTCGGCGCCGTCACCAACGACACTCCGGAACTCGCCTCGCCCGGCCCCAACATTGCCATCGCGGACGACGTCAAGTCGATCACCGCCGAGGTCGAGAAACTGAAGGCGCAGGGCATCAACAAGATCATCGCCGTCACCCATATCGGCTATAACCGCGAGCGCGACGTCATCGCGAAAATCCCCGGCGTCGACGTGGTGGTCGGCGGCCACAGCCACACGCTTTTGTCGAACACCGATCCGAAGGCGGCAGGCCCCTACCCGACGATGGTCGACAACCCCGACGGCTACAAGGTGCCGGTGGTGCAGGCGGCGTCCTATTCGAAATATCTCGGCGAATTCAAGGTCGTGTTCGACGACAACGGCGTCGTCAAGTCGGCCAGCGGCGACCCGATCTTTCTCGACAAGTCGATCACGCCCGATCCGGCGGTGCTCGCCCGCATCAAGGAGCTTGGCGCGCCGATCGAGGCGCTGAAGAACAAGGAAGTGGCGGAGACCACCAAGCCGATCGATGGCAGTCGTGAAAGCTGCCGCACCCGCGAATGCGAAATGGGCAATCTCGTCTCCGACGCCGTCCTCGATCGGGTCAAGGGCCAGGGCGTCGAGATCGTCATCTCGAATGGCGGCGGACTGCGCGCCTCGATCGACCAGGGCACCGTGACCATGGGCGAAGTGCTGACGGTGCTGCCGTTCCAGAACACGCTGGCGACCTTCAAGATCTCCGGCAAGGACCTGGTCGCCGGTCTCGAAAGCGGCGTCAGCCAGGTCGAGGACGCCGCCGGCCGCTTCCCGCAGGTGGCCGGCTTGAAATATGCCTTCGACAAGTCGATCGCGCCCAATGCCGGCCGCGTCAAATCGGTCGAGGTGATGGAGAACGGCGCCTGGGTGCCGATCAATCCGGACAAGCAGTATCTCGTCGCCACCAACAACTACGTCCGCCAGGGCGGCGACGGCTACAAGGTCTTCGCCGAAAAGGCCACGGACGCCTATGACTACGGCCCGGGCCTGGAGCAGGTGGTGGCCGACTATCTCGGCGCGCACCGCCCCTACACGCCGAAGCTCGACGGCCGCATCACCGAGATCGGCGCCATGACAGCGGCCGCGGAGCCGGCAAAACCTGCCGAGACCGCCACGACGCCGCCTGCCGCCCAACCCGCGAAGCCGGCCGAGACGGCGCCGGCGGCCACCGAGCCTGCCATGCCGGCTTTGCCGTCCAATTCCGGCGACATCGCCGGGACGCCGCCGGCCGTTCCGACCGAGACGGCACCGGCAACGTCGGAGACAGCAAAACCTGCCGAGACTGCGCCGGCGACCGCCGCCCCTGCGACCGAATCCGCCAAGCCGGCCGAAACAGCGCCCGCCGAGGCCAAGCCGGCCGCGACCGGTCCGGAGGCCAGCCCAGAGACCAGCCATGTGGTCGCCGCCGGCGACACCTATTGGGATCTGGCCAAGAAAAACTATGGCGACGGCAGCAAATGGAAGCTGATCTCCGAGGCCAACAAGGACTACAGGCCGCGCCGTCTGCCGCTCGGAGCAACGCTGACAATTCCGCCGGCCGCAAAGTAACCTTTCGCCGGAAATTCATGGCGCCCGTCCGGGAGACCGGACGGGTGTTCCGTTTTCAGACGCAAACGCGGTAAGGTGCGTCCAGACGCAGCATTCCAAAACCGGCATGGCATCGCTAGTTTTCGCACCGACAACCGGAGACCGTCGATGACGCTTGCCAATCCTGCCGATGCGAAAGCCGCCAAGACCGCCGGTCCGGCGCCGGCGGGTGCCGCGCCGGTGAAAGCGGGCAAGACCGGCATCATGCTGATCAATCTCGGCACGCCCGACGGCACCGATTTCAAGCCGATGTGGCGCTATCTCAGAGAATTTCTCTCCGATCCGCGCGTCATCGAGCTCAACAAGGCGATCTGGTATCCGATCCTCTACGCGCTGGTTCTCACAACGCGGCCGAAAAAGTCCGGCGCCAACTACGCCAGGATCTGGAACCGGGAGAAGAACGAGTCGCCGCTGCGCACCTTCACCCGCTCGCAGGCGGAGAAACTCGCCATTGCGCTTGCTGATCTGCCGGACGTCGTGGTCGACTGGGCCATGCGCTACGGCAATCCCTCGACCGGCAGCGTCGTCCGCCGGCTGGTCGAGCAGGGCTGCGAGCGCATCCTCACTTTTCCGCTCTATCCGCAATATTCGGCGACGACCACGGCGACGGCGAACGACCAGCTGTTCCGGGCGCTGATGAAGATCAGGCAAGCGCCGGCGATCCGCAGCGTGCCGCCCTATTATGACGAGCCGGTCTATATCGACGCCCTCGCCCGCTCGATCGAGAAAAACCTGGCGACGCTCGATTTCGCGCCGGAGGTGGTGATCACCTCCTACCACGGCATCCCAAAACCCTATTCCGACAAGGGTGACCCTTACCAGGCGCATTGCCTCGAGACGACGAGGCTGCTCAGGGCAAGGCTCGGCTGGGACGAGAAGAAGCTCATCACCACCTTCCAGTCGCGCTTCGGCGCCCAGGAATGGCTGCAGCCCTACACCGACGTCACTGTCGAGAAGCTGGCGAAGGACGGCGTCAAATCGATCGCGGTCGTCAATCCGGGTTTTTCCGTCGACTGTATCGAGACGCTGGACGAGATCGGCCGCGAGGCCGCCGAGACATTCCACCATGCCGGCGGCAAGAACTTCGCCCACATCCCCTGCCTCAACGACAGCGCCGAGGGCATGGCAGTGATCGAGGCGCTGGTGCGGCGGGAACTGTCAGGCTGGGTCTGACGTCCGATATTAGGCGGCGAAACCGGTTCGCACAGCCTTCGCTAACCAATATTCGCGATCACCTGATTGTAACGCTTCGGAAACACACTTAAGTGATTCCGCGAGGTCGCCGCCTTTTGAGGGAGAAACGAAATGGGGTTTAGCGGTTTCGATATTGCCATCATTGTTCTTGTATTCCTCGTCATCATCCTTCTTTTCAAAGGCATCAGAACGGTGCCGCAGGGCTACAACTACACGGTGGAGCGTTTCGGCCGCTACACCAAGACGCTGACGCCCGGCCTGAACATCATCAACCCGATCTTCGAGCGTGTAGGCGCCAAGATGAACATGATGGAGCAGGTGCTCGATGTCCCGACGCAGGAGATCATCACCCGCGACAATGCAATCGTCGGCGTCGACGGCGTCGCCTTCTACCAGGTGCTGAATGCCCCGCAGGCCGCCTATCAGGTCTCCGGGCTGCAGAACGCCATCCTCAACCTCACCATGACCAACATCCGTACCGTCATGGGCTCGATGGATCTCGACGAATTGCTGTCCAACCGCGATGCGATCAACGAACGGCTGCTGCGCGTCGTCGATGAGGCCGCGCACCCGTGGGGCATCAAGATCACCCGCGTCGAGATCAAGGACATCAACCCGCCGGCCAATCTGGTGGATTCGATGAGCCGCCAGATGATCGCCGAGCGCGACAAGCGCGCCCAGATCCTGGCCGCCGAAGGCATGAAGCAGTCGCAGATCCTCGAGGCCGAAGGCCGCAGGGAAGCTGCTTTCCGCGATGCCGAGGCGCGCGAGCGTTCCGCCGAGGCGGAGGCCAAGGCGACCCAGGTGGTGTCGGAAGCCATCGCCAAGGGCGACGTGCAGGCGATCAACTACTTCATCGCGCAGAAATACACCGAGGCGCTGGCCAGGATCGGCTCGTCCAGCAACAACAAGATCGTGCTCATGCCGTTCGAAGCCTCATCGCTGATCGGTTCGCTCGGCGGCATCGGCGAGATCGCCCGCGAAGTGTTCAAGGCCGACGGCCCTTCCGGCCCGCAACGTCAGGGGGCGCGCACGCCGCTCGTGCGACCGTCGGACAATTGAGTCACGCCATCTGGGTGGGAGAACGTCAATGATCGATCGCATCGTCTCGGAACTCGGGCCGTGGAACTGGATGGTCCTCGGCTTCGTGCTGCTGGTGATGGAAATCGTGGCGCCCGGCGTGTTCATGCTGTGGATCGGCATCGCCGCGCTGATCATCGGCGCGGTATCGCTGCTGATTTGGGACGCTGCCTTCTGGACCTGGCAGCTCCAGGTGCTCGCCTTCCTCGTGCTCTCTCTGGTCTCAGCCTTCGTCGGCAAGAAGCTGGTGGGCGATCGTGCCGTCAATGCGGACCAGCCGCTGCTCAACCGCCGCGGCGCTCAGATGGTCGGCCGCACGGCGACATTGGCCGAGCCCATCAAGAATGGCCGCGGCCGCATCCGCCTCGGCGACACGCTGTGGCGTGTCTCCGGCCCGGACCTGCCCGTCGGCACCCAGGTGCGTGTGACCGGCGCCGCCGACACCGATCTGGAGCTGACGGTGGAGGCCGTCTGACGTTTGCGGGTTTCCTATTCTGAAGCCGTTTGGGAATCAGGCCTGCGTGTCCTGAGTCTCGCCCATCTCAGGCGGCGCCGATGCGCAGCAGATCGTGCAGATGCACCAGCCCCACGGGGCGATCGGCCTCGACCACCATCAGGCTGGTGATGGCCGACGTATTGATCGTCTGCAGCGCCGTCGCCACCAGCGTGTCGGGGGCAGCCGTCTTCGGCTTCTTTGTCATCACCTCATCGACGTTCATCGACAGAAGATCATCGGCAATGTGGCGGCGGATGTCGCCATCGGTGATGATGCCGATCAGCGCACCGTCGGCGCCAGTGATCGCCACGCAGCCAAAACCCTTGCGCGACAGTTCGACGATCGCTTCGCGCATTCCCGTGCCCGACGGCACCAGCGGCAGCCGCTCGCCGACATGCATGATCTCGCGCAGTTGCATCAGATTGGCGCCGAGCTGACCGCCGGGATGGAAGGTGCGGAAATGGTCCGGCGTGAAGCCGCGCGCCTCGAGCAGCGCGATCGCCAGCGCGTCGCCCATGACCAGCTGCAGCAGCGCCGATGTCGTCGGCGCCAGCCCGTGGGGACAGGCCTCCGGCGCGGCCGGCAGCAACAGCACGACGTCGGCGGCGCGCGCCAGCGCCGAATTCTCGCCCGAGGTGATGGCGATCAGCGGGATCGAAAAGCGTCTGGAATAGGCGACGATGCCCATCAGTTCCTTGCTCTCGCCCGACCACGACATGGCGATGATGGCGTCGTCCCTGGCGATCATGCCGAGATCGCCATGATTGGCCTCGGCCGGATGGACGAAGAAGGCAGGCGTGCCGGTCGAGGCGAGCGTCGCCGCGATCTTTGAGCCGATATGGCCGCTCTTGCCGACGCCGGTGACGATGACGCGGCCCTCGATCCGCGCGATGGCATCCACTGCGGCAGCGAACGGTTCGGACAAGCCGTTGCCGAGAGCGGCTGCAAGCGCGGCCATGCCGGCCTGCTCCGTCGCCACCGTTCTCAGCGCCGATTCAATCGCTGCCTGCCTGTCCGGCTGCTTTCTTTCTGAGGACCCCGCGTGCATGGCAGATGCCATTAGCGCCATGTCGCCCGCCTGTCCAACGGAATTCCCGTCTCGCGTGCGTCGCGGACAGGGCCCTTGGCCTGTTTCAACCCTCCGTTAACCATCCGCATTTACGGTCCGGTAAGTATGGCGCGCCTGCGCCGCGCAAGCAGTGGTGATGATGTTCGGCGGCGAGCCAGATACGAAAAAGGGCCGGAAGTGCATTGCCGTTGCAGCGCTTTTGCTGACGGCAAGCATCGTCGCCTTGCTGCGCACAGTGCCGGCATTTTCGCAGGAAACCGAGTTGCGCGGCGAGGTCTCCGAATCGGCAATCCTGGCCGACCAGCAACGCAAGGCGAGACAGTTGCGCCCGCAGGGATCGCTGGATCAAGCGGTTCCGGCGACCCAAATGGCTGAGGACCAGACGCCCGCCAACCCTTATGAGCCGGCAAGCCCAGGCGCGGTGCCCGACGACGACCAGACCGGGGGCGCGGAGGGCAGCATCTTCAACCAGCCGCAAGCCACCGACGACCCCTTCGCCGACAATCAGACAATTGCCGCGCCACGTCGGCCTTCGACTGCCAGGCAGGGCTCGGCGGGTGCCAACGCGAAAAGCGATGCCAAGGCGGCCGACAAGAAAAACGCCAACAAGAAGCCTGGCCAGACGGCCGACAGCACGGCCAAGGCCGCCACCGGCGATCCGGCCGAAACGGCGGCCACCGAGGATGACGGCGCGAACCGCCGCGCCGTCACCATCGACAGCGTCGACCGGCAGAAGCTCGATCCCGGCGCGGAGCGCACAGGATCGATCGAGGGCCAGAAAGTGAAGCTGGAGGACGATGCCTTCGCCGCCCCCGGCATCAAGGTCGGGACCTTTGTCTTCCGTCCGACACTCGAGCAAGGCCTCACCGCGACTTCCAATGCCGATGCCAGCGCCGGCGGCAGGTCGGCTGTGCTGTCCGAAACCGCGCTGCGTTTCTCCGCCACCTCCGACTGGCGCGAGAATTCGGCCGTCGTCGACGGCTACGGCCTTTTTCGCAACACGCTTTCGGGCCAGAAGATCAACGATGCGCAGGGACGGATCGAAGGCCAGCTCAATGTCGACCTCGACAATGAACTGCGCGCCATCGCCAAGCTCGGCTATGAAGCGGTGCCGGAATCGGCGTCCTCGCCGGATGCGATTGCCGGCGTCACCTCACAGCCGCTGCGGCAGACCGTCGACGGCAGCCTCGGCATCGAGAAGGATGTCGGCAAGATGCGCTACGCGCTGACCGGCGCGGTCTCGCATGACTTCTACGGCGACGCCAAGCTCTCGGACGGCACCGTCTTGTCGCTGAAGGATCGCGACTCGACACTCTACTCTGCGACCTTGCGTACCGGCTACCAGGTCTCACCGGCCATGACGCCATTCCTTGAGGTGGAAGCCGGCCGGCGGATCTACGATCTGCGCCTCGACAGCAACGGTTTCGAGCGCTCCTCGACGCGGCTCGGCGCGCGTGCCGGCCTCGAGCTCGACATGCGCGAGAAGCTCTCCGGCGAGTTCTCCGTCGGCTGGCTGCGCGAAGGCATCGACGACGACCGTCTGCCGGCGATTGCGGGGCCCTACGTCAACGCCGACCTCAGATGGTCGCCCGAGCGCGGCACCATCATCGGGCTGACCGGAAGAACCACGGTCGAGACCACGACCATCGCTAACGAGAGCGGCGACCTCCTCTATTCGGGCCGGCTCACCGGCGAGCGGCAGGTCCGCGCCAACCTGACGGCGAATACAGCGCTCGGGCTCGACTGGCGCGACTACACCGGCTCCGATGGCCACGATCTGGTCCTGAGCGCCGAGGCCGGCCTGACCTGGTGGCTGAACCGCTATGCCGGCCTCACCACAAGAATCAGGACGGAGAAGCTCACCAGCAACCTTCCCGGTCGCGATTATGTCGCCAACAGCGTCTATCTCGGCCTGAAGGTGCAGCGCTGACGCTTCGTCATCCTCGCGCCAGCGACGCGGACGCGGAGATCCGAAGGATCAACGCCGCTTAGCCAGCACCTAGGAAGCGGCGCCGACCCGCTCCGCCGGCCGCACCTCATCCAGCAGCGTGCGGATGACCCCAGCCATGCTCGCATTCATGTCGCTGCGCCAGAGCGCGAAGGCGACATTGGCCTCGACGAAGCCTTCCGGCGAGCCGCAGTCGAAGGTGCGCCCCTTATAGTGATAGCCGTAGAAGGGCTGCTGCTTCTCCAGCTTCAGCATCGCATCCGTCAGCTGGATCTCGTTGCCGGCGCCGCGCTCCTGGCTTTCGAGGATGCCGAAAATCTCCGGTTGCAGGATGTAGCGCCCGTTGATGAAGAGATTGGAGGGCGCCGTGCCAGCCTTAGGCTTCTCCACCATGCCGGTGATGCGGAAACCGTGATGGGTGTCCTCGCCACGGCCGACGATGCCGTATTTATGGGCCTCGGCCGGATCGCATTCCTGTACGGCGATGATGTTGTTCCCGGTCTCGGCATAGAGTTCGACCATATCCTTCATGCAGCTTTTTTCCGACTGCATGATCATGTCGGGCAAAAGCAGCGCGAACGGTTCGTCACCGACCAGTTCACGCGCGCACCAGACGGCATGGCCAAGGCCCATCGGCACCTGCTGGCGGGTGAAGCTGGTCTGGCCAGGCGCTGGCTGCAGCCGCTGCAGGCGGGCGAGCTGGTCGTCCTTGCCGCGCTGGGCGAGCGTATCGTAGAGCTCGAACTGGACGTCGAAGTGATCCTCGATGACCGCCTTGTTGCGCCCGGTCACGAAAATGAAATGCTCGATGCCGGCGTCGCGCGCCTCGTCGACCACATATTGAATGACCGGCCGGTCGACGACCGTCAGCATCTCCTTCGGGATGGCCTTGGTGGCCGGAAGAAACCGTGTGCCGAGACCGGCGACCGGGAAAACTGCCTTGCGAACTCGCTTCATGCTCCACCCATACGTTTAAGCCCATTATCCGCGCGGCCATCCGCTCTGCAATCCCCCCGAACATTTTCGCGCCGGAATGTTGAATTACCCGAGCGGCTGGCCTGAAAATCGAAAGTTAAAGCACCGACCTCTCTTTTCGTTCCTAATGGCACCTATGGTAAACTAAATACTAACCGGCTTCGGCGTTGAATGATCCTTCCTAATTTTGATGAAGGAGGAAAAGGATGTCCGTTCGCAACAGCGCAAGGCGCCTGACGGCATTTGTGACGGCCGCGGGCCTCACGCTTGCCTTGCTGATGCCCGCCGGACCCGCTTTCGCCGATGCGGGTTTCCGCCAGTGGGTCGCGGACTTCCGTGCCACCGCGGTTTCGGGCGGCGTTTCCGGCGCAGTCTACGACAAGGCCATGAGGGGCATCGAGCCCGACCCGGTCGTGCTGGAAAAGGCCCGCACCCAGCCGGAATTCACCGCCCCCGCCTGGGATTATTTCGACAACCGGGTGCATGACCAGTCGGTGACCAACGGTCAGGCAATGGCGCGCAAATGGAAGCCATGGCTGGATCGGATCGAGGCGCGGTTCGGCGTCGATCGCCATATCCTTCTCGCCATCTGGTCGATGGAATCGAACTATGGCGAGATCCTCAAGCGCGACGACATCATGCGCAATGTCATCCGTTCGCTGGCGACCCTAGCCTATGGCGACCCGAAGCGGTCGAAATATGCCCGAACCCAGCTGATCGCGGCGCTGAAGATCCTGCAGACCGGCGACATCGACGAAAGCCATCTCATGGGTTCCTGGGCGGGCGCGATGGGTCAGACGCAGTTCATCCCGACCAGCTATCAGCACTACGCGGTGGACATGGACGGCAATGGCCGGCGCGACATCTGGAATTCGATACCCGACGCGTTGGCGACTGCCGCCAACCTGCTCAGGAAGAACGGCTGGCAGGCCGGCAAGACCTGGGGCTATGAAGTGACCTTGCCGCCGGGCAAGCTGCCCGCCGGATCGAAGACGCTGGCGCAGTGGCAGGCTCTCGGGGTCGCCAGGGCCAACGGCAAGCCGTTCAGGAACCTGAGCGACAAGGCGACGCTCAAGGTGCCGGACGGCAGGGGCGGACCGGCCTTCCTGATGATCAGGAATTTCTCGGTCATCAAGGCTTACAACAATGCCGACAAATATGCTTTGGCCGTCGGCCTGCTCGCCGACGAAATCGCCGGTGGCACCGGGCTTGTGCAGGACTGGCAGCGGCCTTTCACCAAGCTCAGCTTCGAGCAACGGCAGGAACTGCAGAAGCGGCTTTCCGAGCACGGTTATTATGACGGCAAGTTCGACGGCAAGATCGGCGAGGGGTCGAAAGCCGCCATCATGGCCTACCAGGCGAAGGTAGGCTTGAGCCAGGATGGCTATCCGAGCCTGGAAGTGCTGAAATGGCTCCGGAAGCAATAGAGCCGCCCATGGCGTCAAGCATCCTTTCAAAAGCGGAAAGGATGCTGTAGCGCTGCGGCCTGCGCATGACTTGCCGGCTTTTTACGTTGTCATGCGCCAAGGATGGAGACTTTCATTGGTTACGGTCGCGCGTGTCTGGCTGATCGTTCGCCGCCTGCCGATTCTCGTCCTGGCCATCGCTGTGCTTGCCGTCGCCGGCTCGAGCGCCTTTCATTCCCCGGCTTTCGCGCAGGAAGACGGAAACCGCGGCTGGTCGCTGCGCGATCTTCTTTTCCCGCGCCGCAGCGAGCGCATTGAACCCCCTGCCAATGTCCAGCCGGTGAGGCCGAAGCCGAAGGCCAGAAAACCCAAGCCGCGCCCGCCGGCCGAGCCGGAGGCGCCGGTCGTCGAAAAGGCGCCGGATGCGCGCGTCGTGCTGGTGGTCGGCGATTTCCTGGCGGGCGGGCTCGCCGAGGGTCTGGACGTCGCCTTTGCCGACAATCCGGCGGTCAGGATCGTTTCGCGCAGCAACGGCTCGTCGGGCTTCGTGCGTGACGATTTCTACAATTGGCCGGTCGAGATCAAGTCTCTGATCGAGACGGAGAAGCCGTCCGTGGTGGTGGTCATGCTTGGCTCCAACGACCGCCAGCAGATGCGCGTCGGCGACGTCCGCGAGCAGCCGCGCTCCGAGAACTGGACCAAGGAATACGAGCACCGCACCGATGGGCTGGGCAAGGCCATTCAGGATGCAAAGGTGCCGTTCCTGTGGGTCGGCATGCCGGCGTTCGGGGCGGCAAAAATGACCTCGGATATGCTCGCCTTCAACGACATCTATCATTCAGCCGCACAGACCCATGGCGGCGAGTTCGTCGATGTCTGGGACGGCTTCGTCGACGAGAACGGCGCCTTCGTCACCTCCGGTCCGGACATCAACGGCCAGCCGGTGCGCCTGCGCTCCGACGACGGCATCAACGTGACCAAGGCCGGCAAGCGCAAGCTTGCCTTCTACACCGAAAAGCCGCTGGCCAAGATCCTCGGGCTGGCGGCACCCGGAAGCGTCACCACGGTTTCCGCGCCGGCGGGCGCTCCGGTCGAGGCGTCGAAGCCTGCCGCGGCCCCTGTCATCGTCGACCGCACCGCGCCGATGCTGCTCAGCGACCCCGCGCTCGACGGCGGGACCGAGCTGCTGGGTGCCGCACCGCCAGCCAAGGCCGATCCGAATCTTCCAGGCGAAAAGCTGACCGTCGAGGGCAAGGCGCCCGTCGCCTCGCCCGGCCGAGCCGACGATTTTTCCTGGCCGCCGAAGACGCCGACCGCTTCATCGGAGACCTCGACAGCGGTGCGTCGGTAGGGCCGCAACGGAAGAGCCCATCGTGGCTGCAGGTAGCCTCAGCGGGGGAGTACGCTAGACCCCATCAGCGCCTCGTCGATCGCCCGCGCTGCCTGGCGGCCTTCGCGGATCGCCCACACCACCAGCGACTGGCCGCGACGGACGTCGCCCGCGGCATAGAGCCTGTCTATGCTGGTTCTGTAGTCGCGGTCGTCGGCCTCGACGTTCCGCGAGCGGCGGCTGTCGGTGACCATTTTTATCTCGCCGTCCAGCTCCTTCATGACCCCATCATTCGCCGGACCGGCAAAGCCGATGGCGATGAAGGCGAGATCGGCGCGGATGACGAACTCGGTGCCGGCGATCGGCTTGCGCTTCTCATCGACCTCGCAGCAGCGGACGCCGGTCAGCTGTCCGTCCTCGCCGATGAATTCGAGGGTCGCCACCTGGAATTCGCGCTCCGCGCCCTCGGCCTGCGAGGAAGACGTGCGCATCTTCGTCGCCCAGTAAGGCCAAACGGCGAGCTTGTCTTCCTTCTCCGGCGGCTGCGGACGGATGTCGAGCTGCGTCACGCGCACCGCGCCTTGCCGGAAGGCGGTGCCGATGCAGTCGGACGCGGTGTCGCCGCCGCCGACGACGACGACATGCTGGCCGCCGGCGATGATCGGATGTGACGGCCAGGCCACCGATTGGATCGGCTCGCCGCCGACGCGGCGGTTCTGCTGCACGAGATACGGCATGGCATCATAGACACCGCTGAGATCGTCGCCCGGAATGTTGGCCGGGCGCGGCGTTTCCGAGCCGCCGCAATAGAGCACGGCGTCGTGCTCGGCGAGGAGCTCGGCAACCGGCTTGTCGACGCCGACATTGACGCCGCAATGGAAACTCACGCCCTCGCCCTGCATCTGCTCGATGCGGCGATCGATGTAATGCTTCTCGATCTTGAAGTCGGGAATGCCGTAGCGCATCAGCCCGCCCGGCCGGCTCTCGCGCTCATAGACATGCACATCGTGGCCGGCGCGGCCGAGCTGCTGGGCGGCGGCCATGCCGGCCGGCCCGGAGCCGATGACGGCAACCCGCTTGCCGGTCTTCTTTTCCGGCGGGTAGGGCCGGATGTGGCCGGTTTCATAGGCCTTGTCGGCGATCGCCTGCTCGACCGTCTTGATGGCGACCGGAATGTCCTCGAGGTTCAGCGTGCAGGCTTCCTCGCAAGGCGCCGGGCAGATGCGGCCGGTAAACTCCGGGAAATTGTTGGTCGAATGCAGGTTGCGGATCGCGCTGTCCCAGTCGCCATTGTAGACGAGGTCGTTCCAGTCCGGGATCTGGTTGTGGATCGGGCAGCCGGTCGGCCCATGGCAAAACGGGATGCCGCAATCCATGCAGCGCGCGGCCTGTTTCTCGACCTCCTTGTCCGACATCGGCAGCGTGAATTCGCGGAAATGCCGGATGCGATCCGAGGCAGGCTGGTACTTCTGCACCTGCCGGTCGATTTCGAGAAACCCTGTTACCTTGCCCATAGTCCAGTCCCTGCTGTCCGAAGGCGCGCTCGCAAGTCTAGCTTGTCGGCGCACCCGTTAACCTCATAAGGACGCCGTGGCAACCTTGGTCCGAGGTCAGGATTGTTGGTGAGGATGCCGGCCGGGCGTCTCCTCGGCCGTGCCCAAAGCCTATTCCGCCGCCACGCTCATGCGCATGCGCTCCATCTCGATCAGCGCGCGGCGATACTCGACCGGCATGATTTTCCGGAATTTCGGCCGGAAGCTTGCCCAATTGTCGAGGATCTCGCGGCCGCGCACCGAGCCCGTGTAATGGACGTGGTTCGAGATCAGCTGATAGAGCCGCTCCTCGTCATGGCTTGTCATGTCTCCGGAGACGTCGACGCGTCCCTTATGGTCGAGGTCGCCGCCATGATGGAGCAGCTTCTCCATCAGGTCGTCCTCTTCCGGAACGGGCTCCAGCTCGACCATCGCCATGTTGCAGCGTTCGGCGAAATCGCCCTTCTCGTCGAGCACATAGGCGACGCCGCCCGACATGCCGGCGGCGAAGTTGCGGCCCGTTTTGCCGATGACCACGACGATGCCGCCGGTCATGTATTCGCAGCCATGGTCGCCGACGCCTTCGACGACGGCAACGACGCCGGAATTGCGCACCGCGAAGCGCTCGCCGGCGACCCCGGCGAAATAGGCCTCGCCCTCGGTCGCGCCGTAGAGCACCGTGTTGCCGACGATGATCGAGTCGGCCGCGACGATCTTGGCCTCTTCCGGCGGCCGGATGACGATGCGGCCGCCCGACAGGCCTTTGCCGACATAGTCGTTGCCGGCGCCGACCAGCTCGAAGGAGACGCCGCGCGCGAGAAACGCACCGAAAGACTGGCCGGCCGTGCCGGTGAGCTTGACCTGGATCGTGTCCTCGCGCAGGCCTTTGTGCTTGAAGCGCTTGGCGACTTCGCCCGACAGCATCGCGCCGGCAGAGCGGTCGACATTGCGGATCGGCAGCTCGATGCTGACCGGCTGCTTGGCTTCCAGCGCCGGCTTTGCCAGCTCGATCAGCTTGCGGTCGAGCACGTCGTCGATCGGATGCTTCTGCCGCTCGGTCCAGTGCAGCGCCTCAGGCGGCGCCTCCGGCTTGAAGAACATCTTCGAGAAGTCGAGCCCGCGCGCCTTCCAGTGCTGGATCACGTCGCGCTTCTCCAGAAGGTCGGTGTCGCCGATGATCTGGTCGAGACGGGTGAAGCCCATTTCCGCAAGCAGCGCGCGCACCTCCTCCGCCACATAGAAGAAGAAGTTGATGACATGCTCCGGCGTGCCCTTGAAGCGCTTGCGCAGCACCGGGTCCTGCGTCGCCACCCCGACCGGGCAGGTGTTCAGGTGGCACTTGCGCATCATGATGCAGCCGGCCGCAATCAGCGGCGCGGTCGAGAAGCCGAACTCGTCGGCGCCGAGCAGCGCGCCGATGATGACGTCACGGCCGGTGCGCAACCCGCCGTCGACCTGCAGCGCCACGCGGGAGCGCAGGCCGTTGAGCACGAGGGTCTGATGCGTCTCGGCGAGGCCCATTTCCCACGGGCTGCCGGCATGCTTGAGTGAGGTCAGCGGCGAAGCGCCGGTGCCGCCGTCGTAGCCGGAGATGGTGATGTGATCGGCGCGCGCCTTGGCGACGCCCGCCGCAACCGTGCCGACGCCGACCTCCGAGACCAGCTTGACCGAGACATCGGCCGCCGGATTGACGTTCTTAAGGTCGTAGATCAGCTGAGCCAGATCCTCGATCGAATAGATGTCGTGATGCGGCGGCGGCGAGATCAGGCCGACGCCTGGCGTCGAGTGTCTGACCTTGGCGATGGTGGCGTCGACCTTGTGTCCGGGCAACTGACCGCCCTCGCCGGGCTTGGCGCCTTGGGCCACCTTGATCTGCATGACGTCGGAATTGACCAGATACTCCGCCGTCACGCCGAACCGCCCCGACGCGACCTGCTTGATCGCCGAGCGTTCCGGATTCTTGCCGCCGCCGGGCAGCGGCAGATAGCGGTCGGCCTCTTCGCCGCCCTCGCCGGTGTTCGACTTGCCGCCGATGGCGTTCATCGCGCGCGCCAGCGTGGTGTGCGCTTCCCGGGAGATCGAACCGAAGGACATCGCCCCGGTCGAGAAGCGCTTGACGATCTCGGCCGCCGGCATGACGTCTTCGATCGCGACCTTCTTGCGGCCGGTCTCTTCCGCCAGCTTGATCTCGAACAGGCCGCGGATGGTCTGCGCTCTAGCTGTCGCGCTGTCGATCTGCGCCGAATACTCCTTGAACGTGTCCCAGGAGCCCTGGCGCACGGCATGCTGCAGGCTGGCGACCGCATCCGGCGACCACATATGCGCCTCACCGCGCATGCGGAACATGTATTCGCCGCCGACCTCGAGATTGCTGCGCAGCACCGGGTCGTTGCCGAAGGCATCGGTATGGCGGCTGAGAGTCTCGGTCGCGATCTCGTCCAGCCCGACGCCTTCGATCAGCGTCGCGGTGCCGGTGAAATACTTCTCGACGAAGTCCGACTTGAGCCCGATGGCGTCGAAGATCTGCGCACCGCAATAGGACTGGTAAGTCGAGATGCCCATCTTGGACATCACTTTGAGGATGCCCTTGCCGATCGACTTGATGTAGCGGGAGACGACCTCGTATGCGTCGACCTCCTCCGGCAGTTCGCCGCGCCTGTGCATGTCGAGCAGCGTGTCGAAAGCGAGATAGGGGTTGATCGCCTCGGCGCCATAGCCGGCCAGGCAGCAGAAATGATGCACCTCGCGGGGCTCGCCGGATTCGACGACCAGTCCGACCGCGGTGCGCAGGCCCTTGCGGATCAGGTGATGGTGCACCGCCGCCGTCGCCAGCAAAACCGGAATGGCGATGCGGTCCGGCCCGACCTGGCGGTCGGACAGGATGATGATGTTGTAGCCGCCCGCGACCGCCGCCTCGGCGCGCTCGCAGAGCCGGTCGATGGCGCCTTGCATGCCGGCAGCGCCCTCGTTCGAACCGTAGGTGATGTCGATCGTCTTGGTGTCGAAGCGGTCCTCGGTGTGTCCGATGGAGCGGATCTTCTCGAGATCGCCGTTGGTGAGAATCGGCTGGCGCACTTCAAGCCGCTTGCGGCGCGATGTGCCGATCAGGTCGAAGATGTTCGGCCGCGGCCCGATGAAGGACACCAGGCTCATCACCAGTTCCTCACGGATCGGGTCGATCGGCGGATTGGTGACCTGAGCGAAGTTCTGCTTGAAATAGGTGTAGAGCAGCTTCGACTTGTCCGACATCGCCGAGATCGGCGTGTCGGTGCCCATCGAGCCGACCGCTTCCTGGCCGGTAGTGGCCATCGGTGCCATTAGAAGCTTCGTGTCTTCCTGTGTGTAGCCGAAGGCCTGCTGGCGATCGAGCAGGCTGACATCCTTGCGCAGCGCCCGCGGCTCGACCGGCTTCAGCTCTTCAAGAATCAACTGCGTGTTGGCGAGCCAGGTCTTGTAAGGGTGCCTGGTCGCGATCTCCGACTTGATCTCCTCGTCGGAGATGATGCGGCCCTTGGCCAAATCGATCAAAAGCATGCGGCCGGGCTGCAGCCGCCACTTCTGCACGATCTTTTCCTCCGGCACCGGCAGCACGCCGGCTTCCGAAGCCATGATGACGCGGTCGTCGTCGGTGACGATGTAGCGAGCCGGACGCAGGCCGTTGCGATCGAGCGTCGCGCCGATCTGCCGCCCGTCGGTGAAGACGACCGCCGCCGGCCCGTCCCACGGCTCCATCAGCGCGGCGTGGTATTCGTAAAACGCCTTGCGGTCGGAATCCATGAGCTTGTTGCCGGCCCAGGCTTCCGGGATCAGCATCATCATGGCGTGGCTTAAGCTATAGCCGCCCTGGAACAGGAATTCGAGCGCATTGTCGAAGCACGCCGTGTCGGACTGGCCTTCATAGGATATCGGCCACAGCTTCGAGATGTTGTTGCCGAACAGCTCGGAATCGACCGAGGCCTGACGCGCCGCCATCCAGTTGTTGTTGCCGCGCACCGTGTTGATCTCGCCGTTATGCGCGACCATGCGATAGGGATGCGCCAGCTTCCATGACGGGAAGGTATTGGTCGAGAAGCGCTGGTGGACGAGAATCAGCGCCGTGTCGAAGCGCGGATCCTTGAGGTCCTTGTAATAGGCGCCGACTTGGTAGGCGAGGAACATGCCCTTGTAGACGATGGTGCGCGCCGACAGCGACACGCAATAGGCGCCGACATCCTTGTTGTCGTTCTCGGCATAGATGCGGCCCGAGATCACTTTGCGCAGCAGGTAGAGCCTCGCCTCGTATTCCTCGTCGTCCGGAATGTCGGCCGTGCGGCCGATAAACACCTGGCGATGGAACGGCTCGGAGGCGACAATCTCCGGCGCCTTCGACAGCGACGAATTATCGACCGGCACGTCGCGGAAGCCGATCAGCGGCAGCCCTTCGGACTGGGCCGATTCGGCGATGATATCCTCGATATGGGCGCGAAGTGCTGCGTCCTGCGGCATGAACCAGTGGCCGACGCCATATTGGCCGGCCGGCGGCAGTTCGACGCCGTTTGCGGCCATCTCATCGCGGAAGAACCGATCCGGAATCTGCACCAGCACGCCGGCGCCGTCGCCGACCAGCGGATCGGCGCCGACAGCGCCGCGATGGGTGAGGTTTTCCAGCATCGCCAGACCGTCCTCGACGATCTGGTGCGACTTTACGCCCTTCATGTTGGCGATGAAGCCGACGCCGCAGGCGTCATGCTCGTTGCGCGGATCGTAGAGGCCCTGCGCGATCAAACCATTGGCGGTGGTACCAGTTTTGACGGCTGCCGCTTTCGTCTGCGCGGCCTGGCCGTTGATCGCAGATGGCGTCAGTTCCGTCATCGTCCTGTCCTCCGTTCCGCACCCTTGGCGGTGATTTCCCTCGGGGCGCTGGCTTGCCTTGGGAAGCACGATGCTTCCCTTCGTCCTTGCTGCACGTCTCGCGAAATTCTTGCCGAACCATGCGGCCATACGCCCGGTTCGCATCCGGTATCGTACAGGCCAGAGCGGAGCCGTCTACCCGCCGCTCGCGACAATAGCCGGAATGGCAGCGATGATATGCCAGTCCAGCCTGTTTTGTGCGACAAAATAAGACAGCACTACTGTCCTAAATTTTTTATGGCAGAAATCCCGCACCTGCACAAGACCGATTCACAAAATTCTTGGGCGTGCCGCGACACAAAATTTCGCGAAGGGATCGGAAAACACAACCTCTAGTCAGTCGTTACGGCCCGGCTGGCTTCACCGTTTTGCGAAAGATTGGCCCTTGCGCTTCGGGCGCCAAAGCAGTCAAGTCGCGCCGCTTTCTGCCAATCACAATACGGACCTCTCGATGTTCTTTGCATCCGACAATTGGGCGGGCGTTCATCCCGACATTTCGGCGAACCTCTCCCGCCACGCGGCCGGCATCGCGACCGCGTATGGCGACGGCGACCTGGACCGCACCGTCTACCATCGCTTCAGCGAGATCTTCGAGCGCGATGTTCAAGTGTTCTTCGTCGCCACCGGCACCGCGGCCAACGCCCTTTCGATGGCGGCGTTGAACCGTATCGGCGGCATCGCCCTTTGTCATTCCGAAGCGCATATGAATGTCGACGAGTTCGGAGCGATGGGCTTCTACACCGGCGGCGCTCGTACGACGCCGGTTGCGGGTCCCCTGGGGCGCATCAACCCGCAGGCTCTCGACGACGCCATCAGGCGTTATTCACAGGATCTTGCGCCGGCCGGCCAGCCGATGGCCGTGACGATCACCCAGGCGACCGAGGTGGGCACCGTCTACACCGTCGACGACGTCAAGGCGATTGCCGAGGTCAGCCGTAGGCACAAGCTGCCGCTGCATATGGATGGCGCGCGCTTTGCCAATGCGATTGCCGCGACCGACGTCACGCCGGCGGAAATGACCTGGAGGAGCGGCGTCGACTTGATCTCCTTCGGCGGCACCAAGAACGGTTGCTGGATGGCCGACGCGGTGGTGATCTTCAACCCGGAAGTCGGCCGGGATCTGCGCCTGCTTCGCCAGCGCGCCGGACAGACCTTTTCCAAGGCGCGCTTCATCTCGGCGCAATTCGAAGCCTATTTCACCGACGACCTTTGGCTGAGGATGGCGCGGCATGCCAATGCGATGGCGGCACATCTCGCCGAGACGATCGAGGACGCGCCGGCGGGCAGGCTCGCCTGGCTGCCGCAGGCCAACGAAGTGTTCGCAATCTTCGACCGCGCTCTTGCCGAAAAGCTGCAGACCGCCGGCGCCAAATTCTATGAATGGGGCGTGCCGCAGGGTTTCGATGGCCATCTCGGCGACAAGGAAGCAATCTACCGTTTCGTCGCCAGCTTCGCCACCACCACCCAAGAGATCGACCGTCTCGGCCAACACCTCTCGCAATGATCAGGCGAGCAAAGGCCCCAGCGACAGTTCGAGGCCAAGCAGGATCAAAAAAGCCAGAAAACATCGGCGAAATGTCGCCGCGTTGATTTTCTGGCGCAGGATTAATGTCACAAAAAAGCGGCGCCCTTCGGCGCCGCTTTCGTCTCGGGAGGGAGACGTTTCTTACATGGAGCCCGCGGCTTACGCGGCGGCCTTGGCCTCGATCTGCTTGGCCTTGTCCGAAGACGAGGTGATCGCGATCTTGCGCGGCTTCAGCTCTTCCGGAATGTTGCGCTTGAGGTCGACGAAGAGCAGGCCGTTCTTCAGCGTGGCGCCCTCGACCTCAACGTGGTCGGCGAGCTGGAAGCGACGCTCGAAGGCGCGCGAAGCGATGCCGCGATAGAGCAGCTCCGAACCCTCGCCATTGTTCTCTTCCTTGCGCTCACCCTTGACGGTCAGCACATTGCGGTGCGCCTCGATCGAGATCTCGTCTTCCGAGAAGCCGGCAACCGCCATCGAGATGCGATAGGCGTTCTCGCCGGTGCGCTCGATGTTATAGGGCGGATAGGTCTGCGCGCTCTCGGGCTGGCCGAGCGTATCGAGCATGGTGAACAGCCGGTCGAAACCGACGGTCGAACGATAAAGCGGGGAAAAATCAACGTGACGCATGATGTGTTCTCCTGTTGAGCAACATGGTTTGCGTTTGACCCGGTACGAAACCCTCGAAAGGCGTTCCGGATAGGCCAGCGGCCCCGACATCGGCGGCCGCAACCTCCATTTGGGAAGCGGAAAAGCCCATTTCAAGAACTTCGCGCACCAACTTTCCCTTCGATTTTTTCGTTTCGATGAACGCCAGATGAACCGAGGCTTCGGCATCCGTTCAGCGTGGGATCGCTAGGCTGCAGTCAACGATACGGATATGCGGCGCCTCGATCGGTGCGCCGCGACGAGGCCGACCGGGTGCAACGTCCCTTCCTCCCGGATCGACAGAGGCCGGAAGCGCGCCGCAGGCGCTTCCGGCCTTCCTGTTCAGGAAAGCGCGTATCCCGGACCTTTGCTTTTGGCGCATGGCCGTCTATCACCGTGGCGACGCCTGGCCCGCTCGGGCAAGAAGCAATCAACGAAGCGCCGAATGACGGACCTTTACTATCTGACTGAGGGCAACCCGCCGCCGCAGAACGCTGCCGGCGGCTTCTTCACCACCCGCGACGGCAGGAAGATCCGCTACGGCGTTTTCGCCGCCGTCGCCCGCCCGCTCCAGGGCACGGTGGTGCTGCTGACCGGCCGCAACGAGTGCATCGAGAAATATTTCGAGACCATCCGCGATCTCGCCGACCGCGGATTCGGCGTCGCCACCCTCGACTGGCGCGGCCAGGGCGATTCCAGCCGCCTGCTGCGCGACCGGCAGCGCGGCTATGTCCGCAGCTTCCGTGACTACACCCGTGATCTCGAGCAGTTCTTCGAGGAGATCGTGCTGCCCGATTGCCGCGGCCCCTATTACATCCTCGCCCATTCGACGGGAGCGGTGATCGCGCTGCTTGCCTCGCCGTCGATGGCCAACCGGGTGCGGCGGATGGTGCTGATCGCGCCTTTCCTGGCCGTGCCCGACTTGCGGGTTTCGATGGCCACCATAAGGCGCGTCTGCGCGGTGTTCTGCGCGCTGGGCCTCGGCCGGCTCTATGCCGCCTGGGGGCCCCGCTCGAAATTGCCGACGCCCTTCGAAATGAACAAGGTGACGTCCGACCCGGAGCGCTACCGGCGCAATACCGATATTTACAGGGCCTGGCCCCACCTGGGACTCGGTGGTCCGACCATCCGCTGGCTGAAGGCCGCAGCCGCAGCCGCGGAGGCGGTCAGCGACCCCGATTTCATCGCAAGGATCCAAGTACCGACGCTGATCGTCGGCGCCGGCGCCGACCAGGTGGTCTCGACCAAGGCGGTCGAATCCTATGCCAGACGGCTGCGCGTCGGCTCTTTGTTGATGATCGACGGCGCGCATCATGAGATCCTGCAGGAGAGGGATCTCTTTCGCGAGCAGCTCCTGGCGGCCTTCGATGCTTTTGTTCCGGGAACCGGCGACGCTGCCTGATCACGGAACGACGCCGCGGATCAGCCGCGCAGCGCCGCCATTGCCGCGGCGTGCAACTCCGGCGTCGCCGCCGCCAATATGTCGCCGCCGTTTTCCGCCGGCCCGCCTTCGAAGGTGGTGACGACGCCGCCCGCCTTCTCGATGATCGGGATCAGCGCCACGATGTCGTAGGGTTTCAAACCCGGATCGGCGACGATATCGACGCTGCCCGCCGCCATCATGGCGAAGGCGTAGCAGTCGGTGCCGTAGCGGGCGAGCTGCACTTGTTTCTCGAACGCGTCATAGCGGTTGCGCGCCGCGCCCTTGAACAGCGCCGGCGTGGTGGTGAACAGGGTCGCTTGCGAAAGCTGCGTCGTCTTGCGCGTCGCGAGCTTGCGCGGGCCACCCGGGCCTTCGTAATGCGAGCCGGAGGCATTGGCATAGAACAGCTCGCCGGTGAAGGGCTGCGACATCAGGCCGGCGACGGCATCGCCGTCGATCGTCAGTCCGACCAGCGTTCCCCAGACCGGCAGGCCGGAAATGAAGGCGCGTGTGCCGTCGATCGGGTCGATGACCCAGACATGCCGGCTCGAAATGTTCTCGCTGCCATGCTCTTCGCCGAGGATGCCGTGATCGGGATACTCCGCCGAGATAAGCGCCCGGATCGCCCGCTCGGCCTCGCGATCGGCTTCCGTCACCGGATCGAAGCTCTCCGCCAGCTTGTTGGCGACTGCGGCCTGGCTGCGGAAGCGAGGCAAGGTCTCGGCGGCGGCGGCACGCGCGATGCGCCGCATGAAGTCGATGCTGATATCCAACCCACTCTCCCCGTTGCGGCAACCATCCGGCAGCTGCTGTCTTCTTGTCGGACCGGAGCGTGCAACCGGGTCAGGCGCCCTCGCCTGTTGCCTCAAAGTCACACGTCAGGCGCCGAAACCGGATTTGCACATCATATTGAATTAAAAAAGCCTGAAGTCGATTGACATTTGTGCATCGCACAATACTTTTGTTCTCGGACAGCTTATCCTGTCCATGCCCTCCTTGGGCGTTTCCTCCCTAGACTTCGACCGTGTCGTGAAAACGATGCGGTCTTTTTTTGAGCCGCGGATCGCAGCGCTGCCGTCATTCGGCGGCGAGCGGCAGGTCGAGGAAATGATGGCCGGGCATCGAAATCAGTTCGGCCGAAAACCGCGTCAGGTCGTCGGCTAAAGCGTCGAAGCCGGCCGATTTCTGGAATGTCCGCTCGTTCATGTAGAGCCCGCGATTGACCTCGATCTGCAGCGCGTGGAGATGACGCGCCGGCCGCCCGTAATGCTCGGTTATGAAGCCGCCGGCATAAGGCTTGTTATGCGCGACAGCGTAGCCCATTCCGGTGAGCAGGCCGATCGCCCTCTCGGTTAGAGCCGCGCTGGCGGAAATGCCGAAACGATCGCCGATGATGAAGTCCGGCCGCGCGCCATTGTCGCCGACCCGGACGCTGGCCGGCATCGAATGGCAGTCGATCAGCACGGCATAGCCGAACCTGGCGTGGGTCCTGGTCAATAGCCGCTTCAGCGTCTCGTGGTAGGGCTTGTAGACGGCCTCTATGCGTCCCACGGCCTCGGAGAGCGGCAGACGCCCGGGATAGATATCGAGCCCTTCCCCCACCAGCTTCGGCACGGTGCCCAGCCCGCCCGCCACGCGGGCAGAGCGGATGTTGCAGAAGGACGGCACCGGCTCCGCGAACATGCGCGGATCGAGTTCCCACGGTTCGCGATTGACGTCGAGATAGGCGCGCGGGAAATTTGCCGCCAGCATGGGCGCGCCGAGCGCGACGGCGCCGCCGAACAGCTCATCGACATAGCAATCCTCCGACCGGCGTATGGCGTTGCGGTCGAGCCGCACCATGGCCAGGAAGCGCTCGGGATAATGGCGGCCGCTATGCGGCGAGTTGAACAGGAAAGCTACGCGTTGCTCGGCGCCCGACCGGATTTCGAAGGGTGGTGTGACCGAAAAATCCTCGGCTGCCGTCTTCAATTTGAACGAACCAGGACGAAGCACTGCATCATGATGCGAAACTGACATCTTGCGCCCGGCATGTCCAGCATTTCAGCCCCGCGAAACGCACAGTCGAAGTGGTCGCGACAAGGCCAACGTTCACTTGATGTTTACCGTCTCCTCCTCATATACAGGATGGTTAACGGGCTTGCCCGGCGGCAGGCTTGGGGCGGGTGATTCGGACGGGATACGATGGCACGCATTCTTCTGGCGGAAGACGACGACGATATGCGCCGGTTCCTCGTCAAGGCGCTGGAACGCGCCGGCTACCAGGTGAGCGATTTCGACAACGGCGCCAGCGCCTATGAGCGGCTGCGCGAGGAGCCTTTTTCGCTGCTTCTGACCGACATCGTCATGCCGGAGATGGACGGCATCGAGCTTGCCCGCCGCGCCACTGAGATCGATCCGGATCTCAAGGTCATGTTCATCACCGGCTTCGCTGCCGTCGCGCTCAATCCGGATTCCAAGGCGCCCAAGGACGCCAAGGTGCTGTCGAAGCCGTTCCATCTGCGCGATCTCGTCAACGAGGTCGAGAAGATGCTTCAGGCCGCCTAAAGGGTTTTTCCGGCCGGCGCATGTCGTCCAAAACGGCGCAGCGGCTGGGAAAACGACATCCACAAAACAAAGATCTAAGCGCGTCACTCGAACCCGTTTCGACGCGACGCGCTTTAGGCATCGGCGCTTCCGCTGCTGCGGCGAAACGGAGCTTTCTTTTCTTGTTCCTGCTATTGACGTGCCGGACCAAAAATGGTGTATGCGCGGCTTCGGATGGGCGTGTAGCTCAGCGGGAGAGCACTGCATTGACATTGCAGGGGTCACAAGTTCAATCCTTGTCACGCCCACCATCCTTTCAATAACTTAGCTAACCCAATGTGCCGATTGGCACAGAAACTCCGGGGCGAAGATTTCCAACCGCACTCCGGAACCAAAGCGGACGCGTTCCGTTGCACGCCAAATGGGGACTGGCTGCAATGGCCGAAGACGACGACCGTTTCTGGAAGGTCTATATAGATTCCATCAAATTGCGCGCCGAGCGGTATCGGCTTCGAGCCGAAGTCGATGCCGAACGGCAACAAGCGCGACGGATCCGGTGCAATCGGCCCGAGAGCGAGCCTGGATATTCCGGCAAGGCCCAGAAGATCTAACGCACCGTGCAACTGATCTGACGCTCGCAAGTTAACCTTCATCGTCGGCAACTAGCAAAGGACGCCGGCGGGTGAGAGACAGCGACCGCGCTCCCGTCTGAACCAAGACCGGAGACGCGTCATGCGAGACCAAATTCCCGACAACCCACGTCCGCGCCCTCTTCAAGCCGAGAGCGACAGGAAGCTCCTCGCCCAAACGAGAGATGTGATCAATCGTTCGAGGCAGAAGCTCATCGACACAGAACCGCAGATCGATCCGCACCGGTTGAAGCGGATTTCTCGCAAAGTCCCTGGGGTCTAAACCTGGGCCTGCGGGACGTGCGCTACTGCCGATCGGCCGACCTAATGATGGTCCGTGACGGCAGTGCCCACCCCTTCCAGCTGAAGTTCGACTGCCGCCGGTCCAAGCCCGATATCAAAGTTACGCTCTTCGCCAGCGGCAGGGGAAGCGAGAGGCGTATCCCTCTCAGACGCCCGAGACGGCGCACAGCGCTTTCATTCTAGCGACGGCGAGATCTGGATCGGCCAGCAATCCCGCCTGATCGGCGAGGCGGAAAACATCGGCGTAGTGGCAGACGCCGCGTGCCGACTGCATGCCGCCGACCATGGTGAAATGATCCTGGTGGCCATTCAGCCAGGCCATGAAGACGATGCCTGCCTTGTAATATTCCGTCGGGGCTTCGAAGATCTTGCGCGACAGCGGCACGGTCGGCGCCATCAGCGCGTCATAGCCGGCCCGGTCGCCCTCGGCGAGCCTGGCCAGCGCGGGGTTGGCCACCGGGGCGATGGCATCGAAGATGCCGAGCAGCGCATGCGAGTGCCTCTTGCCGTCGCCCGCGATCAACTCCGGATAGTTGAAATCGTCACCCGTGAACATCACCACGCCTTCAGGCAGGCGGTCTCGCAGCAGCACCTCCTTGCCTGCGTCGAGCAGCGATATCTTTATGCCTTCGACCTTGTCGGCGTGCCGCTCGATGATGGCGACCACGGTGTCCAGGGCGGTATCGAAATCATTGCTGCCCCAATAGCCCTTGAGCGCCGGATCGAACATGTCGCCCAGCCAGTGCAGGATCACCTTGCCGGAGGCTTGGCTGAGGATCCGGTCGTAGACGCGGGCATAGTCGTCCGGGCCTTTGGCCGCGGCCGCCAGCGCGCGGCTTGCCATCATGATCGCCTTGCCGCCCTCGCCTTCGATGAAGGCGAACTGCTCCTCATAGGCTCGGATCACATCGTCGAGCGTCCTTGCCGCGGCCGGCGCCAGATGGTCGGTGCCGGCGCCGGAGGCGAGATCGGCGCCTTTCACCGTGCGCGCCTCGGCGATCGAGCGCCGGATCAGTTCTTTCGCGCTCGCCCAGTCGAACCCCATGCCGCGCTGCGAGGTGTCCATCGCCTCGGCGATGCGGAAGCCGAGCCGCCACAGATGATGACGGAATGCCATGGTCTTGTCCCACTCGACCGCCGGCCGCGACCAGGGATCGGTCATGGCGAAGGGGTTGGCGACGACATGGGCGGCGGCATAGGCGAGGCGCGGGAAATCCGCGCCGATGATGGGCTGCGCCGGTTGGCCGACCAGCCGGTAGCCGACACGATCGCCATTCTTCGCAGGCAGGATGATGTCCATCGAAATCTCCCTTTGTGGCAGCCTATAGATGGAACGTTCCAATAAATCAAGAACCTTTATGATCCCTGCGACTGAAGCGATCCAACGCAGCGCTGCGGCCCTAAGCCCATACATTTTCCGGCCATCGATCAATTTTTCGAAATCGACATGATTCCCAGTTGACTCCGGTTTGACGCAATGTTTAGAACGTTCCAATAAATTTTAGCGCCGGACGCGGAGGAAGCACGGATATGGTCAGCCGGGCCAAGGCGACGATCCTGGACATCGCCCGCGAGGCCGGCGTGTCCAAATCGACGGTATCGCTCGTGCTGCAAGGCAGCGGGCTGATCCGGCCTGAGACCGCGGTCAAGGTCCGCAAGGCGATCGAGGATGTCGGCTATGTCTACAACCGCGGCGCCGCCAACCTGCGCAAGGCGCATTCCAACGTCATCGGCATGGTGATCAACGATCTCACCAATCCCTTCTTCGCCGAGCTGGCGGTTGGCATGGAGCGCGTCTTTCAGGCCGCAGGCATCGTGCCCTTCATCGCCAACACCGCGGAAAATCCGGTCCGCCAGGAAGAAGTGCTGAAGTCGCTGCTGGAACAGGGCGTCGCCGGTTTGATCGTCTCGCCGGCGCGCGGCACCACGCCCGGCGCCTTCCGCCGCATCGAGGCTGCCGGCGTGCCGGTCGTCTTCGCCATGCGCCGCCTGCCCGAGAGCCGCATCCCGGCAATCGCGCCCGACAACCATCGCGGCGCCTATCTCGCCACCCAGCATCTGATCGGCAAAGGCCACCGCCGGCTGGCTTTCTTCGGCGGTTCGTCCGACCTCGTTGTCTATCACGACAGGCTCGGCGGCTTCATCGAGGCTTGCGAGGCGCTTGGCATCCCGGCCGCCAACCGGACGATCGTCGAAGGCGAGACCAGCCGCAGAGGCGGCATGGCCTGCCTGGAGACCGCGCTTGCGGCAGCCGAGCCGCCGACAGCCGCGCTTTGCTTCAACGACGCCGTCGCTTTCGGCGTCATGCTCGCGCTGCGCAAGCGCGGCCTGGAGGCCGGGGCCGACTTCGCCGTGGTCGGTTTCGACGACGTGGCCGAAGCCGAGCACTACATGCCGGCGCTGACCAGCGTCGCCGTCGACACCCCAGGCCTCGGCGAGCGCGCCGCGCACGTCATGCTGAAGATGATCCAGTCGCGCACGACGCGCGCCGAGGACCATATCGGCGCGGTCAGCCTCGTCGTCAGGGAAAGCTGCGGCCCGAGCCGCAGCGCGCACGGCACTGGAATGGGAGACGCGGCATGAGCGTGAGATGGGGCCTGATCGGCGCGAGCACAATCGCCAGGCAGTTCATGATCAACGCCATTCGCGCGCAGGCCGACGGCGAGGTTGCCGCCGTGATGAGCTCCAGCGCAGAGCGGGCTCAAGGCTACGCCAAGGAAAACGGCATTCCTAAAGCCGTCTCGACGCTCGATGCGCTGCTTGGCTCGGACATTGATGCCGTCTACATCTCGACCACCAATGAGCTGCATCTCGAACAGGGGCTGGCCGCCATCAAGGCCGGCAAGCATGTGCTCTGCGAAAAGCCGCTGGCGCTGACCAGCGCCGATGCGCGCAAGATGGTGGCGGTGGCCAGGAAAGCCGGCATCGTGTTCGGCACCAACCATCATCTGCGCAATGCCGGCGCGCACCGGGCGATGCGCGAGGCGATCGCAACCGGCCGTATCGGCAAGCCGATCGCCGCGCGTGTCTTCCATTCCGTCTATCTGCCTGAAAGCCTGCAGGGCTGGCGCATCACCAGGCCCGAAGCCGGGGGCGGCGTGGTGCTCGACATCACGGTGCATGATGCCGACACGCTGCGCTTCGTGCTCGGCGACGATCCGGTCGAGATCTCGGCCTTCACACAGTCGGCCGGCATGGCCGGCGGCGGGCTGGAGGACGGCGCGATGTGCATCTGGCGCTTCAAGTCCGGCGTCATTGCGCAATCGCATGAAGGCTTCACGACCAAGTTCGCCGGCATCGGTTTCGAAGTGCATGGGTCGGAGGGCTCGCTGATCGCCACCGATGTGATGACGCAGAAGCCGGTCGGCTCGGTGCTGCTGCGCACTGCAAATGGCGAGGAAGAGCTGAACTTCGATCGCGAGGACCTCTACACCCGCTCGCTGCGCCAGTTCCATGCCGCGACCCGCGGCGAAGGCCAGCCTTCGGCCACCGGCGAGGACGGCATTTGGTCGCTGGCATCCGCCGAAGCAGCACTGCAATCATCGAAGACCGGCAAGGCCGTGATCATCGATCCGCAACTCGGGAGCCTCGCGTGAGCAAGCTCGTCACGGCAGCGCATGCCGCCAGCCTGATCAAGGACGGCATGGTTGTCTCGGTGTCGTCCTCGAGCGGCCTCGGCTGCCCCGACGCCGTGCTCGCCGCGATCGGCGAGCGCTTCGATGCGGAAGGGCATCCGAGAGCGATCACCACGCTGCACCCGATCGCCGCTGGCGACATGTACGGCATCAAGGGCATCGACCATCTCGCCAAGCCTGGCCTGCTCAAACGCACGCTCTGCGGCTCGTATCCGTCAGGCCCCTCCTCCGCCGAGCCGCCGCGGATCTGGCAGATGATCGGCGACAACTCGGTCGCGGCTTACAACGTGCCCTCCGGCATCCTCTTCGACATGCATCGCGAGGCGGCCGCCAAGCGTCCCGGCGTGCTGACCAAGGTCGGCCTCGACACTTTCGCCGACCCTCGCCACCAGGGCTGCGCCATGAACGCCGCCGCCAGCGAGCCGATCGTCTCGGTGCAGCAGTTCGACGGCGAGGAGTGGCTCTATTTCCGCGCCATCGTCCCCAACGTCTCGATCATCCGCGCCACCTCCGCCGACGAGCGCGGCAATCTCACCTACGAGCATGAGGGCGCCTATCTCGGCGGTCTCGAACAGTCATTGGCTGCCCGCAACAATGGCGGCATCGTCATTGCGCAGGTTAAGCGCATCGTCGAGAACGGCACCCTCAAGCCGCACGATGTGCGCGTGCCCGGCGTCTTGGTCGACCATATCGTGGTCGCGCCCGATCAGCTGCAGACGACGCAGACGGCTTACGACCCGGCGATCTCGGGCGAGATCTTCCGGCCGCTCTCCACCTTCCGCACCCCGGAGATGAACATCCAGAAGGTGATCGCGCGCCGCGTCGCCATGGAGTTGCGCGACGGCATGGCCGTCAATATCGGCTTCGGCATCTCCGCCAACGTGCCGCGCATTCTTCTCGAGGAAGGCCAGCACGGCAAGGTCACCTGGGTGATCGAGCAGGGCGCGGTCGGCGGCGTGCCGCTGCTCGACTTCAAGTTCGGCTGCGCCTCGAATGCCGAGGCGATCATGCCCTCGCCGCACCAGTTCATCTATTTCCAGGCCGGCGGCTTTGACGCCTCGCTCCTGTCCTTCCTGCAGATCGACCGCCACGGCTCGGTCAACGTGTCGAAGCTTTCGGCGAGACCGCATGTGACGGCCGGCGCCGGCGGCTTCGTCGATATCACCGCGCGGGCGAAGAAGATCGTCTTCTCCGGCTTCTTCAATGCTGGCGCCAAGCTTTCGCTGGCGAACGGCGCCCTCCGCATCGACCAGGAAGGCAAGGTGAAAAAGATCGTCGAGGAGGTCGAGCACATCTCCTTCTCCGGCAAGCGCGCGGTCGCGCAAGGCCAGGACATCACCTATGTCACCGAACGCTGTGTGATGAAGCTGACCCAGGCCGGGCTGATGGTGACCGAGCTGGCGCCCGGCATCGATCTCGAACGCGATGTGCTGGCGCAGTCCGACACTCCGCTCTCCGTCGCAAACGACCTCAAGTTCACGCCGGCCTCGCTCTATCAAGATCGGCCGATCGGCCTGTCGCTCAACGGCGGCGCTTCGCTTGGAGGCGCGCATGGCTGAGCGCCTCGTCACCTTCGAGCAGGATGGCGTGATCGGTACCGTGACGCTCAGGCGGCCGGAAAAGTTCAACGCGCTCGACATTCCGATGCTGCGCGCGCTCGAAGCCGCACTCGACAAGGCCGAACTGGCCGAGGGTGTCCGTGTCGTGCTCATCAGCGGCGAAGGCAAGGGTTTCTGCGCCGGCGGCGACGTCGAGGCCTGGGCACAATTAAGCGCCGCCGATTTCCAGGTTCAATGGGTGCGCTACGGCCATCGTGTCTTCGACCGGCTGGCGCGGCTTCGGCAACCGACAATCGCCGTGCTGTCCGGCCATGCGCTGGGCGGCGGCTTGGAATTGGCCGCCGCCTGCGATTTTCGCGTCGCCGAAACCCAGATCAAGCTCGGCTTTCCCGAGACCTCGATCGGCGTCGTGCCCGGCTGGTCTGGTACGCAGCGCGCTGTGCGCCGCTTCGGTGCACAGATCGTGCGGCGCATGGCGCTTGGCGGCGAGATTTTTCTGGCGAACGAGGCGCTCGCCCTCGGCGTCGTCGACCGCGTCGTCGAAACCGGCAAGGCCTTGGATGAAGCAAAAGCCTGGGGAGAAAAGATCGCCGAGCGTGGTCCGCTCGCAACCGAGGCCGCCAAGCTGATGATCGGCATTGCCGAAGGCGAGGAAGACGCCGCCGCCACGGAAGCGCTGGCCAGCGGCTTCATTGCGCTCACCGGCGACCTCAAGGCCGGTGTCGGCGCCTTCAAGGCCAGGCACAAGCCGGACTTTTCGAGATCTTGAGAGAAGATACGATGAACGCACCGCTTAACATTTCCATGCCGGTCGAAGCGTCTCAGGCGCCGAAGAGCTACAAGCTTCTGATCGACGGCAAACATGTCGGTGCCCGGGATGGCCGCACGATCGAACGCAACAGCCCCGGCCACGGTTTTGCGGTTTCACGCTATGCGCAGGCGGGTGCTGCGGAAGTCGACGCTGCGGTGCAGGCCGCGCACAAGGCCTTCGAGGCCGGCGCATGGCCGCGCATGAAGGCTTCGGAACGCGCCGCGGTGCTGCTCAAAGCGGCCGATCTGATCGAGGGCCGACTGGAAGAGATTGCCAGGCTCGACGCGTTGGAATCCGGCAAGCCGATCGCGCAGGCGCGCGGCGAGATCGGCGGCGCCGTCGACATCTGGCGCTATGCCGCTTCGCTTGCCCGCACGCTCCATGGCGAGAGCTACGCCAATCTCGGCGATGACATGCTGGGCGTGGTGCTGCGCGAGCCGATCGGCGTCGTCTCGATCGTCACGCCGTGGAATTTTCCCTTCCTGATCGTCAGCCAGAAACTGCCCTTCGCGCTCGCCGCCGGCTGCACTGCCGTGGTCAAGCCGAGCGAGATGACCTCGGCGTCGACCTTCGTGCTCGGCGATATCCTGCTGCAGGCCGGCCTGCCGGCGGGTGTCGTCAACATCCTCGCCGGCCTGGGTAGCGATGTCGGCGCGCCGATGGTCAGGCATCCGCTGGTTGAGATGGTGTCCTTCACCGGCTCGACCCGCGTCGGCAAGATGACGATGGCGGCGGCGTCCAGTTCGCTGAAGAAGGTGTCGATGGAGCTCGGCGGCAAGAACGGCCAGATCGTCTTCCCCGACGCCGATCTCGAAGCAGCGGCGGATGCCGCAGTCTTCGGCGGCTTCTTCAACGCCGGCGAATGCTGCAATGCCGGCAGTCGGCTGATCGTGCATGAGGCGATCGCGGACGACTTTCTCGGCGCAGTCAAGGCGCTGGCCGAGAGGGTGAAAGTCGGCGATCCGCTTGACGACCGCACCAAGGTCGGCGCGATGATCTCGGCCGACCACATGGCAAAGGTAGCCGGCTATGTGACGGCGGCCAAGACCAGCGGCGGCAGCGTCTTCAGCGGCGGCGAACAGCTCGCCTCCAACGCCGGCCAGTATCTCGATCCGACCATTGTCCGCAACGTTACCGAGGACATGGAAATCGCGCGCGAGGAAGTCTTCGGGCCGGTGCTGTCCGTGCTCACTTTTGAAACGATTGAAAGGGCATTGCACATCGCCAACAACACGCCCTATGGTCTGTCTGCGGGAGTGTGGAGCGCCAGCATCGACACATGCATGTCGGTGGCGCGCGGTGTGCGTTCGGGGACGGTTTGGGTGAATACGTTCATGGAGGGTTATCCCGAACTGCCCTTCGGCGGCTACAAGCAATCCGGTCTCGGACGCGAACTCGGCAAACGCGCCGTCGAGGACTATACCGAGGAAAAGACAATCCAGTTTCATCGCGGCCAGCGCACCGGATGGTGGCTTGGCTGAGTTGGGAGACCCCGGCGGTCACCCCGCCGGTTATGTGAATGCAACAAGGGAGGTAGTACATGTTGCGCAAACTGCTTATCGGAACGGCTCTTGCGACGAGCTTTGCGTTCTCGGCGCATGCCGCGGACGTCAAGGAAGTGCAGATGCTGCATTGGTGGACGTCGGGCGGCGAAGCGGCTGCTCTGAACGTGCTGAAGCAGGATCTGGCCAAGGAAGGCTATGCCTGGAAGGACGTGCCGGTGGCCGGCGGCGGCGGCGACGCCGCCATGACCGCTCTGAAGGCGATGGTCGCGGCCGGCAACTATCCGACTGCCTCGCAGATGCTGGGCTACACCGTGCTCGACTATGCCGCTGCTGGCGTCATGGGCGACCTCACCGAGACCGCCAAGAAGGAAGGCTGGGACAAGAGCGTTCCGGCCGCCCTGCAGAAGTTCTCCGTCTATGACGGCAAGTGGGTCGCGGCTCCGGTCAACGTCCACTCGGTCAACTGGCTGTGGATCAACAAGGCCGTGATGGACAAGATCGGCGGCACCGAGCCGAAGACCTTCGACGACTTCATCGCCCTGCTCGACAAGGCCAAGGCCGCTGGCGTCATCCCGCTGGCGCTTGGCGGCCAGAACTGGCAGGAAGCGACCATGTTCGACTCCGTCGTGCTGTCGACCGGCGGACCGGAATTCTACAAGAAGGCGATGAACGACCTCGATGAGGAGTCGCTCAAGTCCGACACGATGAAGAAGTCGTTCGACAACCTTGCCAAGCTCGTCACCTATGTCGACCCGAACTTCTCGGGCCGCGACTGGAACCTCGCCACCGCCATGGTCATCAAGGGCGATGCGCTGGTTCAGGTCATGGGCGACTGGGCCAAGGGCGAGTTCCACGCCGCCAACAAGACCCCGGGCACGGACTTCCTCTGCTACCGCTTCCCGGGCACCGACGGCTCGGTGATCTACAACTCCGACATGTTCGGCATGTTCAACGTTCCGGACGACCGCAAGGCCGCGCAGGTCGCTCTGGCCACCGCCACCCTGTCGAAGAGCTTCCAGTCGGCTTTCAATGTCGTGAAGGGCTCGGTCCCCGCCCGTACCGACGTGCCGGACACCGACTTCGATGCTTGCGGCAAGAAGGGCATCGCCGACCTTAAGGCGGCTAACGAAGGCGGCAAGCTGTTCGGCTCGTTGGCCCAGGGCTATGGCGCGCCCCCGGCTGTCGCCAACGCCTACAAGGACGTCATCTCGAAGTTCGTCCATGGCCAGATCAAGACCTCGGACGAAGCCGTGACCGAATTGGTCAAGGCGATCGACGACGCCAAGTAAGGCGTTCTGCTGGAGCAATTCCAGGAAAAGTGCATAGCGGTTTTCCGTTCGGAATTGCATAAACAAACCACTCGAGTCTCCCCCGCTCCGGCGGGGGAGTCTCCTGTCGAGACGATATACGGGATTGCTGCCTTGTGTGCGCCGCACGCTGACTGGTCCCCAATAACCGGTACTGGATGAGCCGATGAGCACAGTCGCCGAAACCCAAATCAAGCTGACGCCGGAACACGACGCCCGTCCCGGCGCCTCCGTCCGCTCGCGATTGCAGGACCTTTTGCCGAAGATCGTCCTGGCGCCGAGCTTCGCGGCGACAATCGTCTTCGTCTATGGCTTCATCCTGTGGACGATCTATCTGTCGTTCACCAACTCCAAGACCTTCCCATCCTACGACATCACCGGCGCCCGCGCCTATCAGCGGCTGTGGCGCTGGACCTTCGAGAGCGACCCGCCGTCGAGCTGGTACACCTCGATCACCAACATGGGGATTTTCGGCTTCCTCTACATCCTGATCTGCCTGGCGCTCGGCCTGTTCCTGGCCATCCTGCTCGACCAGAAGATCCGCGGCGAAGGGATGCTGCGGCCGATCTATCTCTATCCGATGGCGCTCTCCTTCATCGTCACCGGCGTCGCCTGGAAATGGTTCCTCGACCCCGGCCTCGGTCTCGAGCAGACGCTACACCAATGGGGCTGGACGAGCTTCCATTTCGACTGGATCAAGAACAAGGATTTCGTCATCTACACAGTGGTGATCGCCGGCGTCTGGCAGGCTTCCGGCTTCATCATGGCGATGTTCCTGGCCGGGCTTCGCGGCATCGACGGTGAAATCATGAAAGCCGCGCAGATCGACGGCGCCACCACCTTCCAGCTCTACCGCCGCATCGTCATTCCGCTGCTCAGGCCGGTGTTCCTGTCGGCCTTCATCGTGCTCGCGCATCTGGCCATCAAGTCCTATGACCTTGTCGTGGCGCTGACCAGCGGCGGACCGGGCGGTTCGGCCTGGCTGCCCTCCAACTTCATGTATGAGTTCACCTTCAAGCGCAACGAGATGGCGGTGGGCTCGGCGAGCGCGGTGATCATGCTGATGACGCTGACCGCGATCATCGTGCCTTATCTCTATTCCGAGCTCAGGGAGAAGCCGCGATGAGCGCCGTCACCTCACCGGCCAGCCAGGCATCGAGCGGCGTCAGCGCCAGGACAATCAACCGCATCGTCATCTACGGACTGCTTGCGCTGTTCGCGCTGTTCTACCTGATGCCGCTCTTCGTGATGCTGGTCACCTCGTTCAAGACCATGGACGAGATCCAGAACGGCAACATGCTGGCGCTGCCGCAGTCGCCGACCATCGCGCCATGGTTCAAGGCCTGGGGCGAAACCTGCGTCGGCCTGACTTGTGCCGGCATCAAGGGCTACTTCTGGAACTCCATCAAGATGGTGGTGCCGGCGGTGCTGATCTCGACGCTGCTCGGCGCTCTCAACGGCTATGTGCTGACCAAATGGCGCTTCCGCGGCCACACGCTGGTCTTCGCGATGATGCTGTTTGCCTGCTTCATTCCGTTCCAGTCGGTGCTCTTGCCAATGGCGACCATCCTCGGCAGCATCGGCCGCTTCGGCGCCAGCCTGCAGAACGCGACGGGGTTCAACTTCGGCCTCGGCAACTCGACGGTCAACCTGGCCTTCGTCCATGTGGTCTACGGCCTCGGCTTCACCACGCTGTTCTTCCGCAACTATTACGAGGCCTTCCCGACCGAACTGGTGAAGGCGGCGCAGGTCGACGGCGCCTCCTTCTTCCAGATTTTCCGTCGCATCATGCTGCCCAACTCGATGCCGATCTTCGTCGTCACCGTCATCTACCAGTTCACCAACATCTGGAACGACTTCCTGTTCGCTTCCGCTTACGCCGGCACCGGCGACGTGATGCCGATGACGGTGGCGCTCAACAATGTCGTCAACACCTCGACCGGCGTCGTCGAATACAACGTCAACATGGCGGCGGCGATGATTGCCGCGCTCCCCACCCTGATCGTCTATGTCGTCGCCGGCCGCTATTTCGTGCGCGGGCTGATGGCCGGCGCGGTCAAGGGCTGACCCTATTTTCTGAAGGAACGACCATGGCTTTTCTGGAAATTGATGGGCTGAAGAAGCGCTTCGGGAATGTCGAGATCCTGAAGGGCATCGATGTCGAGCTCGAAAAGGGCGGCTTCCTGGTGCTGGTCGGCCCGTCCGGCTGCGGCAAGTCCACCCTGCTCAACACCATTGCCGGGCTGGAAACCATCACCGAGGGCCAGATCCGCGTCGACGGCCGCGCGATCAACGATCTGCATCCCTCGAAGCGCGACATCGCCATGGTCTTCCAGAGCTACGCGCTCTATCCGAACATGACGGTTGCCGGAAACATCGCCTTCGGCATGGAGATGCGCGGCGTGCCGGCGGCGGAGCGCCAGGCGGCGATCGACAAGGTGGCAAAGATACTGCAGATCGGTCACCTGCTCAACCGCAAGCCCAGCCAGCTTTCCGGCGGCCAGCGCCAGCGCGTCGCCATGGGCCGGGCGCTGGTTCGCGACCCGAAACTCTTCCTGTTTGACGAGCCGCTTTCCAACCTCGACGCCAAGCTGCGCGTCGACATGCGCATCGAGATCAAGCGCCTGCACGCCACGACCGGCACCACGATCGTCTATGTCACCCACGACCAGATCGAGGCGATGACGCTGGCGACCAAGATCGCCGTGATGCGCGACGGCGAGGTACAGCAGTTCGGCACGCCGGCCGAAGTCTACAACAACCCCACCAATATCTTCGTCGCCGATTTCATGGGCTCGCCCGCGATGAACCTGATCCCGGCCAAGATCGGCGCCAATGGCAGCGGGCTTTCCGTTGTTCTCGATCGTGAGGCCCGCCAACCGATCACGCTGTCGCTGCCCGGCGCGCCGACCGGCCTTGCGGCCTTCAAGGACAAGCCGGTCATCTTCGGCGTGCGGCCGGAGGCGCTGACCGACCCAGAAGGCGCCGAACGCAACGGATCCGAAATCGCCACCGCCGACTGCCACATCGAAGTGGTCGAGCCGGCGGGATCGGACACCTTCGCGGTCACCAATCTCGGCGGCAAGGGCGTGGTGGCGCGGCTGCGCGCCGACGCCAGGATCCAGCCCGGCACCAGCACGCCGCTGGCCTTCAATCTCAGCAAGGCGGTGTTCTTCGATCCGGCGACCGAGAAGCGCATTCTCTGATGCATGTCGCCCAAAAGTGGATCCGGTTTTGGGGCAGCGACATGCGTCAAGACAAAGATCTAAAGCGCGTGGTCCCGGTCAGTTCAAACACGACGCGCTTTAGACCATGACAAATCCGGATATCGTCATCATCGGCTCCGGCATCGGCGGCGCCACGATCGCCTCCGGCTTGGCCGGCAGCGGCGCCTCGATCCTGATCCTGGAACGCGGTGAACCGCTGCCCGCGACGCCGCATGCGCGCTCGACGCGCTCGATCTTCGTCGACGGGCATTACCGGCCGAAGGAGATGTGGCGCGAGGCCGGCGGCGCCGCGTTCAACCCCGGCAATTACTATTATGTCGGCGGCAACTCGAAATTTTTCGGCGCGGTGCTGATCCGCTACCGCAAGGAGGATTTCTCCGAGTTGGAGCATTTCGGCGGTGTCTCGCCGGCCTGGCCGTTTTCCTATGACGAGTTCGAACCCTGGTATTCGAAGGCCGAGCAGCTTTTCCGCGTGCGCGGCGCGCTCGGCGAGGATCCGACCGAGCCGTTCCATTCGATTCCCTATGCCTTCAAGCCGGTGCCCGACGAACCTTCGATCGCGCGTGCCCGCGCCGAGCTCAAAGGCCTCGGCCTGCATCCTGCCTCGCTGCCGCTCGGCGTCGACATCGAAGCCTGGCTGAAGGAGGGCAAGACCGGCTGGGATGCTTTTCCGAACACCGGCCAAGGCAAGGTCGACGCCCAGACCGGGCCTCTGGCGGCTGCGCTCAATGACAAGAACATCAAGCTCGAAACCGGCGCCCATGTCGACTGGCTCGAGGCCTCGCCGGGCGGCAAATCGATTGCCGCCATTCATTACACGCAGAACGGCGCGCAAAGGACGCTCTCGCCGAAGCTGGTCATCCTTTCGGCCGGCGCGATCAACTCCGCCGCCATCCTGCTGCGCTCGCCCTCGACAAACGGCAAAGGCCTCGCCAACAGTTCCGACCAGGTCGGCCGCAATTTCATGAACCACAATTCCAGCGCGATGCTGGCGATCGACCCGCGCCGCCGCAACGACGCCGTCTACCAGAAGACGCTGATGCTCAACGACTATTATCTGTCGGACGGCAAGGGCGGTAAACCACTCGGCAACGTGCAACTGCTCGGCAAGATCGACGGCAACATGCTGCGGGCCAATGTGAAGCTGGCGCCGAGATTCGCGCTCGATTTCATGGCCGGCCACGCCGTCGATTGGTACCTGATGTGCGAGGACCTGCCCGATCCTGAAAGCCGCATCCTGGTCGACGGCAAGGAGATCGTCATGCAGTGGCGGCGCTCCAACATGCAGTCGTTGGAAGGCCTGACCAAGGTGATGCGCGAAAACTTCCGCGCCTGCGGTTACCCGATCGTGCTGTCGCACCCCTTCGACAAGCGCACGCCCTCGCACCAGTGCGGCACGGTGCGCATGGGCAACGACCCGGCGACGGAGCCACTCGATACGTTCTGTCGTGCTTACGACCATAAGAACCTGTTCGTCGTGGACGCCGGCTTCCTGCCGACCTCGGCGGCGGTCAATCCGGCGCTGTCGATCGCCGCCCAGGCGCTGCGCGTAGCAGACCATATCCGCAAGACGGAGTTCGCGGCATGACCCGCCCGGCAGCCATCGTCACCGGCGGCGCGCGCGGCATCGGCCTTGCCTGCGCCGAGGCGCTGGCCGATGCCGGCTTCGATATTCTTGTTGCCGACCTTGCGGACAAGCCGGCCGATGGACTTGCCGAAAGCATCGCCGCGCGCGGCGCGAAGTTTGCCTATGCCAGCTGTGACATCGCTGATCTCGCCGGCCATCCAAAACTGGTCGCGGCGGCGGTGGACGCCTTCGGCAGCATCGATTGCCTCGTCAACAACGCCGGCATAGGCGCCGTCGTGCGCGGCGACCTTCTTGAACTGAAGCCTGATAATTTCGACCACGAGCTAAATATCAATCTGCGCGGCACGGTGTTCCTCAGCCAGGCCGTCGCCAAGGCGATGCTGGCGACACCCGCCAGCTTTGCGAGGTCGATCGTCACCATCACCTCGGTCAGCGCGACAATGGCCTCGCCGGAGCGCGCCGACTACTGCATCTCAAAGGCAGGGCTTTCGATGTGGGTGAAGAACCTGGCGCTGCGGCTCGCCGCGGAAAACATCGGCGTGTTCGAGGTGCGGCCGGGCATCATTCGCACCGACATGACGGCAGGCGTATCCGCCAAATATGACGCGCTGATCGACGGCGGGTTGGTGCCGGCCAAACGCTGGGGCGAGGGCGCCGATATCGGCGCTGTGGTGGCCGCACTTGCCAGCGGAAAATTCGGCTTTGCAACCGGATCGGTCATCGATGTCGACGGCGCGCTCTCCGTGCCTCGTCTGTGAGTGAGTGGAACCATGGCTGACTACATCATCGTTGGCGCCGGACCGGCCGGTTGCGTGCTGGCCAACCGGCTGAGCGAGGAGCCGACCAATTCGGTGCTGCTGCTCGAAGCCGGCGGCAAGGATTGGCACCCGCTGATCCACATGCCGGCAGGCTTCGCCAAGATGACCAAGGGCATCGCTTCCTGGGGCTGGTCGACGGTTCCGCAGAAGCACATGAAGGACCGCGTCTTCTGGTACACCCAAGCCAAGGTTGTCGGCGGCGGCTCGTCGATCAACGCCCAGATCTACACGCGCGGCAACGCCCGCGACTATGACGCCTGGGAGAAGGAAGAGGGCTTGGCCGGCTGGGGCTATCGCGATGTGCTGCCCTATTTCAAGCGCGCCGAGAACAACCAGCGCTTCGCCAACGATTATCACGGCGACCAAGGGCCGCTCGGCGTTTCCAACCCGATCTCGCCGCTGCCGATCTGCGAGGCCTATTTCCGCGCCGGCCAGGAGATGGGAATCCCCTTCAATCCGGATTTCAACGGCGCCAGCCAGGAAGGCGTCGGCTATTACCAGCTCACCCAGAAGGACGCGCGGCGCTCCTCCGCCTCGGTCGCCTATCTGAAGCCTATCCGCGCCCGCAAGAACCTGACGGTCAGGACCGATATGCTCGTCACCCGCGTCGTCGTCGAGAAAGGCCGCGCCATCGGCGTCGAGATCGTCGACAGGCCGGGCGGAGAGAAGACGATCCTGCGCGCCGAACGCGAGGTGATCGTCTCCTCCGGCGCCATCGGCTCGCCGAAGCTTTTGATGCAATCCGGCATTGGCCCGGCCGACCATCTGAAGTCGGTCGGCGTCACGCCGGTCCACGACCTGCCCGGCGTCGGCTCCAACATGCAGGACCATCTCGACCTGTTCGTGATCGCCGAATGCACCGGCGACCACACCTATGACAACTATGCCAAGCTGCACCGCACGATGTGGGCCGGCCTGCAATACGTGCTTTTGAAGAAGGGCCCTGTCGCATCCAGCCTGTTCGAGACCGGCGGCTTCTGGTACGCCGATCCGACCGCCGCCTCGCCCGACATCCAGTTCCATCTCGGTCTCGGCTCCGGCATCGAGGCTGGGGTCGAGAAGCTGAACAATCCCGGCGTGACGCTGAACTCCGCCTTCCTGCGCCCGCGCTCGCGCGGCACCGTGCGATTGAAGAGCGCCGATCCCGCCGATCATCCGCTGATCGACCCGAACTACTGGTCCGATTCCTACGATCGCGACATGTCGATCAAGGGACTGCGGCTGGCGCGCGAGATCATGCGGCAGAAGGCGCTGCAGCCTTTTGTGCTGCGCGAGGTGCTGCCCGGCCCTGCCCTGCAAAGCGACGCCGACCTCTTCGACTATGCCTGCCGCGCGTCCAAGACCGATCACCATCCCGTCGGCACCTGCCGCATGGGACATGATGCGTTGGCTGTGGTGACGCCCGATCTCAGGCTGCGCGGCATCGACGGCCTGCGGGTCTGCGACGCGTCGGTGATGCCGCGTGTCCCCTCCTCCAACACCAATGCGCCGACCATCATGGTCGGCGAGAAGGGCGCCGATCTGATCCTCGGACGCGAGCCGCTGCCGCCGGCCGTGTTCAAGGGCAATAAGGCGGCTTGAGGGGAGAACAATGATCCGCCACTGCGTCTTTGTCCGCTTCGGCGACGGCACCTCCGCCGCCGAGCGCGCCGCGATTCACGCCGATCTCGAAGCGCTGCGCCCGGCCATCGACGGCATGGGCAAGGTTCATTTCAGCGCCAAGGTCAGCCCGGAGCCGTTCGCGCGCGGTTTCGGCCATGGCTTTACCATCGATTTCCGCGATGCTGCCGCCCGCGACGCCTACTGGCGCACGAGGCGCATCAGCGCGCCGGCGCTCGCCTGGTAGCGGCGCTCGAAGGGGGCACCGACGGGCTGATGGTCCTCGACTTGGAGTTTACGGAAATGTGACCGCCGGTTGATCGGAAACCGGCAAATAACCCGTTCTTTTTTGCACTGCATGGAACATATCGTTCCTTTCGCGGATGCAAAGGAGCAGCGATTTGAGTCTCACCTCGGAGCAGAAGAAAACCGTACTCGCATCTTTCCTGGGCTGGACGCTCGACGCTTTTGATTTCTTCCTTCTGACATTCCTGCTCACCGATATCGCCGCTGAATTCCATACCGATGTCCCGGCGGTCTCCAAGGCGCTGTTCCTGACCTTGGCCACGCGATTCATCGGCGCGTTCCTGTTCGGCATGCTGGCCGACAGATATGGGCGCAAACCGCTGCTGATGCTCAACATCGTCAGCTACTCGGTGATCGGGGCGCTGGCGGCCTTCTCGCCCAATCTCGGCATCTTCCTGGCGCTTCGGGCGCTGTTCGGCATCGCGATGGGCGGCGAGTGGGGCCTTGGCAGCTCGCTCGCCATGGAATCCATTCCGCCCAGCGCCCGCGGCATGGTTTCGGGCATACTGCAATGCGGCTATCCGGCGGGATATCTGCTGGCGGCAGTTGTCTATGGGCTGCTCTACGGCCAGAAGATCGGCGATTTCACCTTCGGCTGGCGCGCCATGTTCCTGCTGAGCTTCGTGCCGGCGCTGATCGTGCTCTTCATCCGCTCGCACGTGCCTGAATCGCCCGCCTTCGTCTCAGGCCGGGCGCAGGCGCGGCCGGGTCTTCTCGTAACGCTGCAGAAGCACTGGGGCATCGCGCTCTATGCCGTGGTGCTGATGATGTTCTTCAACTTCTTCAGCCATGGCACGCAGGACCTCTACCCGACCTTCCTGAAGAAGCAGCACGGCTTCGATCCGCACACGGTGAGCTGGATCACCATTGTCGCCAATATCGGCGCCATTGTCGGCGGTCTGGCGTTCGGCGCGCTGTCGGAGAAGATCGGGCGCATAAACGCCATCACGCTCGCCTGCGTCATTGCCCTGCCGGCTATTCCGCTCTGGGCCTATACGACGACGCCCTTCATGCTGGCGCTCGGCGCCTTCATCATGCAGGTGGCGGTGCAAGGCGCCTGGGGCGTCATTCCGGTGCATCTCAACGAGCTATCGCCGGGCTCCGTGCGGGCGACCTTGCCTGGCTTCATCTACCAGGCCGGCAATCTGGCGGCCTCCTATGGCGGCCCGTATCAGGCCGGCATCGCCGAAGCGCGGGGAGGCAGCTATGGCTATGCGCTGGCATTGTTTGCCGGCGTGGTCGCCGTCTGCATCATCGTCGTGATCCGCTTCAGCCCCGAGAAGCGTGGCGAGGTCATGACCGTGATCGACCGGGAAGTCAGCCCAGTCTGAGCGCGACCACGCCCGCGACGATGCCCAGCGCCGCGGCGGCGCGCCATGCCGTCATCTTCTCGCCCAGCGCAAGCACCGAGATCAGCATGGCGAACAGGATCGAGGTCTCGCGCAGCGACGCCACCGAGGCGATCGGCGCCTTGGTCATCGCCCACATCACGATCCAGTAGGCGGCGCCGCTGAGCACGCCGGTGAAGAGGCCTGCCTTCCAGTCCCGCGCCAGCAGGGGCAGCGACTGTGGCCCGCGAAAGGCGATGCACAGCACCAGCGCCCAGAGCGCATCGCAGACGAACAGCCAGGCCGCATAGCTTTGCGCGGTTGCCGCCAGCCGCGCGCCGCTGCCGTCCGACAGCGTGTAGCTGGCAATGAAGATCGATGTGCCGAGCGCGAAGCTGACGGCGCGCAGATTGAACCGTTCAAGATGCACACCGCCGCGAAACGACATGACCAGCGTGCCTGCCGACAGAAGCACGATGCCGAAGATGGAGAGTGGCGCCGGTATCTCTCCGAGCAGAACGATGCCGCCGAGCGCGGAGAGCAGCGGCGCGGTACCGCGCGCCAGCGGATAGGTCTGAGCGAAATCGCCGGCCTTGTAAGCGCCGATCAGAAACGTCCGGTAGCCCATATGGAAGAAGACCGAGGCGAGGATGAATGGCCAGACCTCGGCTTTCGGCACTTCAACGAAAGGCAGCGCCAGCAGCGCCGCAGCCCCCATGCCGAGCGTCATCAAGGTGATCGACAGGAAGCGGTCGAGGTGCACCTTGACCAGCGCGTTCCAGATCGCGTGCATGGCGGCCGCCGACAGCACCGCGAGGAAGACGAAAAGCGTCATGCCCGCCTCACCCGCCTGCAAGCCTAGCGGCGATGCCTGGCGTTTCCAGATCGATATCGACCCTGAGCGGGAAATGGTCGGAGGCCACTTCGCCGATATCGGCGCTCACGGAACGCACCCGCCCGGCCAGCACGCCGCCAACGAAGCAATGATCGAGCCGGCGTTTCGCCAGCTTGCCCTCGATGATCTTTTCATGCGTGTGGAAGTCCGCCACCGGCTTGGCGGCGACGGCTGCGGCATCGACGAACCCGTCGATATAGACGGCGCCGCGATGATAGGGCGTGCTGCCGACGATGCGCCGGTATTCCGCACTTCCCGGCTCCATGTTGAAATCGCCGAGCCAGATCGCCGCCAGCGGGTTTTCCGGCTCCGGCTCGCCATTCGCCCAGTTGCGCTGCGGCTCGTCATCGGCGCCGCTCCAGGGACCGCCATCGGACGGCGCGCGGCGCTGTTCGGCGAGCAGATAGTCGATTTGCTCCAGCCGCTCTTCGGCCGCGATATGGGCAAGATGCAGCGAGAAAACCCGCACCGATCCCGCCGGCGTCCGGATCATGCACTCCAGCGCGGCGTTGCGCGTGTTGAGGGGCTTGAGCGTGCGGCGCAGCGGCAGCGCATGCAGCCGCGACCAGACGATCGGCAGCTTGGACAGAAGCATCGTGCCGAACTGCCTGCGGCGGTTGACGATGCGCCCATCACGCTTTTCGCTGGCGTCCATGTCGAAGGCCGGACCGTAGACCCAGTGATAGTCGGGCAGCAGCCTGGACAGGATTTCCGGCTGGTCGTCGCCGTTGCTGCGCTGCCAGTGCCGCTCCACTTCCTGCAGGGCAATGATGTCGGCGCCGTCGACGAGGCGCGCGGCGCGCACCAGATCGTAGCGGCCGTCGCTGCCGTAGCCGTACTGGATGTTGTAGCTGACCAGCTTCATCGATTAACCGGCTGAATATCCGGCCACGGCACTAGCGCCTCGGCCATCGCGTTGCAATGGACGCCATCGACGTGCGGAATGGTCCAGTCATGACCGCCGACCCTGGCATCGTCTAGGTCGTGAGCGACTGGAACCGCCCCGCCGGCGATGCTGCCAGCTCGGACCAGTCGATTTCTTCTTCCAGACGGTGATAGGCTTCGTCGCCGATCGTACCGTCGCGGCGCAATTCTTCGAGCCTATCGCGCTGCCGCTTGATGGCATAGAGGCGCAGCCGGTCGTATTCGGTGGCCGCCTGCGCATCCTCAGGATTCTCGGCGATCTTGCGTTGGGCCTCGTACTGCTCGCGCACGACGTCGGCAGCGGCAGACGTCTTGCGGCTCAGGACGTCGAGCGCGGCTTCCATGATGGCAACGCGTGCCTGCGCCACTTCGCGATCTATCGTCGTATCCTCTTCGAAATTGAGCCAGCGCAGCAGCGGCTTCAAGCTCATGCCTTGCAGCACCAGCGTGCCGAGCACGACCGCGAAGGCGGCAAGCACGATCGGGTCCCGGCCAGGGAAATTGGCCGGCAGTGCAATGGCCACCACCAGGCTCACCAGCCCACGCATGCCGCACCAGCCGACAAGCAAGGCGCCCCCGAATGTCGGCGCATCCCGCCTTTGCTCTTTGCTGTCGAAGCGGGCGAACCGCCGTATGATCGCGACGTAGCCAAACACCCAGACGAGGCGTGCCACGATGACAACGGCCAGCACCGTTGCGGCGAAGACAAATTCATCGCCCTGCCCATCGCCGGAGAGCCTGCCGACGATCGACCGGGCCTGCAGGCCCATCAGCACGAAAGCCAGCACATTGAGCACGAACACTGCCGACTCCCAGACCGAGTAGGTGCTGACGCGGCGTCTGGCCGACATCTGGCGCGGCGCGGTGCGCGCGATGGTGATGGCATAGACGACGATGGTGATGATGGCGGAAAGGCCGATCCTGTCGGCGATGATCCAGACGGCAAAGGTTCCGGCAAACTGCACCACGGTGCTGCTTGCCGCATCCTCGATGCGCGTCAGCGTCAGCAGCGAGAGGCGGCCGAACAGATAGCCGGCGGCGACGCTGCCGACCGTCGACAGAAGGATCACCGGCACCGCATCGCTCAGCATGACCGAGCCGACCGCGGCCGAAACGGCGATGCGGTAGATCAGAAGTGCCGTGGCGTCGTTGAGCAGGCTCTCCCCTTGCAGGATGGCGTTGAGGCGGTGCGGCACCTTGAACTGGCCAAGCACGGCGCTCGCCGCCACGGCGTCCGGCGGCGCGACGATGGCGCCGAGCGCGATCGCCGCCGCGATCGGCAGACCTGCCATCTTCCAGCCGACGAAGGCGACGACCACGGTGGTGAAGACGACCGCGCCCAACGCCAGCAGCACCAGCGACAGCCGGTAGCGCTTCAGGTCGCGCAGCGACGTATCATAGGCGGCATCGAGAAGCACCGGCGCGATGAACAGGGCAAGCGCCAGTTCCGGATCGATCTCGATGGTCGGCGCACCTGGCAGAAAGGCGATCCCCACTCCGGCCAAGGCCAGCAGGGAGGGATAAGGTATCCCCAGCCATCGCGACAACGTCGTCAGCCCGACGGCGATCAGAAGCAGAATGAGGGTGAGCTCGAAAAGCGCCATGACTCATCGTAGCGATGGAACCAGGCCTTTGGCACTGCAAAAAACGAATGGTGAATGGTGAATGGCGAACGGTGAATGGTGAATGGTGAATGGTGAATGGTGAATAGCATCATCAGAACAATTCGAGCACGTAAAGTGCTCTCTTCGCTGACTACCATTCACTATTCACTATTCACCATTCACCCTAGTGCAGCACCAGCATGTCGCCCGACGAGAACGAGATGTCCGCCTTCTCGCCGACGACAGGCGGCGGCGTCGCCGAGTTGTTGAAGGTGTCGAGCGATACCGTGTTGCCGCCGATGCCGACGCGCACCCGGATGACCGAGCCGAGGAAATGCACTTCGGCGATCTCGCCCGAAAGGCTGGTGTCGTGGCCGGGCTGGCGTCCGAGCGAAATCGCTTCGGGCCGCAGCGCCAGCGACAGCGTGTCGCCAGACTTCGAGCCGTTGAGCTTGCCCTTCAGCGAGACTTCCTGCGTGTTGACCCGCACCTTGCCGGACGCGGCATCGGTGACCTTGCCTTCCAGGACGTTGAGCGTGCCGACGAAATTGGCAACGAACTTGGTCGCCGGCCGGTTGTAGATCTCGAACGGCGTGCCGACCTGTTCGGCCTTGCCGCCATACATGACCGCGATGCGGTCGGAGATCGACAGCGCCTCTTCCTGGTCATGCGTCACGAAGATGGTGGTTATGCCGAGCTTCTTCTGGATCGAGCGGATTTCCTCTCGCAGCGAAATGCGCACTTTGGCGTCCAGCGCCGACAGCGGCTCGTCGAGCAGCAAAAGCTTCGGCTTCGGCGCAATGGCGCGCGCCAGCGCGATGCGCTGCTGCTGGCCGCCGGAGAGCTGGTAGGGATAGCGGTCGGCCATCTGCGGCAGCCTGATGATGTCGAGCATCTCCGCGACACGGGAATCGATGGCCGCCCTGGGCATGCCCGCCACCTTCAGTCCGAACCCGATATTCTGCGCCACAGTGAGGTTGGGAAACAGCGCATAGGCCTGGAACACCATGCCGATATTGCGCTGGTTGGGCTTCAGCCTGGTGATGTCCTTGCCGCTAACCACGATCTTGCCGGCCGAGGGCTCCTCGAAGCCGGCCACCATGCGCAACACCGTCGTCTTGCCGCAGCCGGACGGACCGAGGAAGGAGACGAATTCGCCCGGCGCGACATCGAGGTTGAAATCCTCGACCACGGTTGTGGCGCCGAAGGACTTTCGCACATGCTGGATGGAGAGGAACGGCTCGGCCATGGCTTTTTCTTTCGGTCGGTACTTCGCTCAATTGGGGCGGTTCGCCGATTTCGGCGCGAAACGGGACAAGATCTGGATCAGCGACATGCAGCCCCAGGTTATGACGAACGCGATGATCGACAACGCCGCCGGCTCATAGGCGCGGTTGGCCACAAGATTCTGCAAATACGGGCCGAATGCCGGCCGGTTGAGCAGGCTGGCCATGGTGAATTCGCCGATCACGATGGCGAAGGTCAGGAATGCGCCCGAAAGCACCGCGATCAGCACATTGGGCAGGATCACGCGGCTGATAATCGTGCCCCAGCCGGCACCCAGGATCTGCGCCGCTTCCGTCAACGTGCGCACGTCGATGGTGCGAAGCCCGGTGTCGACGGCGCGGTACATGTATGGCAGTGCAAGCGTTGCATAGCCGATGACCAGCAGAGCATTCGCGCCTGGATTGGTTGCCAGGAACGGCAGCGGCGAATTCGACCCATACATCCTGATATAGCCGAAGACGATGACGATGGCCGGGATCACCAGCGGCAGCAGCGTGATGAACTCGACGATCGGCCTGATCTGCGGCATGCGAAGGCGGATCCAGTAGGCCGTAGGCACGACGATCAGCACGCCGAGGAGAATGGTGAAGATGGCGACGACCACCGAAAACATGAAGGTCGCCTGGAACTGGCTGTCGCCGAGCACGACCTTGTAGGCGTCCAGGGAATAGACGCCGCGGCGCATGCGCAGCGAGAACTCGATCGTCGCGATCAGCGGGATGAAGAAATACGCCGCGCCGAGGACAAAGACGACCCAGGCCCAGAACCTGCCGGATTTCATTTCAGCCACCTCTCCGAGCGCGTCCGGAACCAGATGTAGAAGATGTTGGCAAGCCCGGTGATGACGATCATGCCGAAGGCGATCGCGTAACCGAGATGGGCATTGTGCAGCACGTCGCCGCGGATCTGGGCGTAGAGCAGGATCGGCACGATGTTGAGCGAGGACCCGGTCAGCGCATAGGCGGTGGCGATCGCCCCGAAGGCATTGGCGAAGAGCAGGATCACGGTGCCGAGGAAGCTTGGCCACAGCACGGGGATTACCACCAAGCGCCAGTATTGCGCCTGGGTGGCGCCGAGCGTGGCGGCGGCTTCGCCCCATTCCCTTTTTAGTCCGTCGATCGCCGGCACGATGATGACCACCATCAGCGGGATCTGGAAATAGACATAGGTGATCGTCAGACCCCAGAACGACAGCAGGTTGAAGCCATGCGCATAGATGTTGAACCCGACCAGCGTGTTGAGAAGCACGGTGACGAGGCCCAGCCGGCCTAGGGTCGCGATGAAGGCGAAAGCCAGCGGCACTCCGGCGAAATTGGACGCGACACCGGAAAACGTCAGCGTCCCCGACCGTATCCAGTTGGGCAGGCCTCCGCGCACGATGGCGATGGCGATGGCAAGACCGGCGAAGGCGCCGATCAGCGATGACGCCAGGCTGACCTTTATCGAAATCCAGTAGGCGGCAACGATGTTGGCCGAAAAAAGCGCGACGATGTTGGCGAAGGTGAACTCGCCCGACTCGTTCTGGAAGGCGCCCAGCATCAAGTAGAGCGTGGGCAGGATCAGGAACATGACGGCGAAGACGAAGAACGGCGTTACGCCAAGCCATTGCGTCGGCAGCCGCATTGCGCGCGCTTCGCCGGGGGGCGCGGCCTTGCCTGCAATTGCCTGATTGGAAACCGAGAGATCGGTCATGCGCCGGCTACCGTTTTTGGGAAGGAGTCCGGGCGGCCATCGGGCCGCCCGGACCATATTGATGCTTACTTCACATTGGCGCCGACAACGGCGTCCCAGTTCTTGGTGATGGCTTCTTTCGCCTTGCCCTGTTCATCGAGCGTCGGAAACACCGCGGCCGCATAGGACTCGGCCGGAGGCATCTTCGCCAGCATATCCGCCGGAACCTTGCCGTTCTTGGCGAGATCGTTGAAGCGGATCGGGTGGCAATAGCCCTTCAGCCAGCCGATCTGGCCTTCGTCGGAGTAGAGATATTCCAGCCAAAGCTTGGCCGCATTCGGATGCGGCGCGTAAGCGCTGATCGCCTGCACGTAAACGCCGGCGACAACGCCGGTCTTCGGCACAATGACGTCAACGGGGGGATTGCCCTTCAGCGTGTCGCGACCGGAGAGCGCGTTGTAGTCCCAGGTGACGAGGATCGGCGTCTGGCCCTGGGCGAGCGTGGCGGTTTTGCCGATGACCGGCACGAAGTTGCCGGCGGCATTGAGCTTCTTGAAAAACTCGAGCCCAGCAGTGCCTGCGGCTTCGCCAGCGGCAGCGCCGCTGGCAAGGCCGGCGGCGTAGACGGCCTGGATAGCCTGGTTCGAAGCGCGCGGATCGCCGGCAAGGGCAACCGAGTTGGCGAATTCAGGCTTCAGCAGGTCGGCCCAGTCGGTCGGCGATTCTTTGACCAGATCCTTGTTCACCTGGAACGAGAGCACGCCATAATAGTCGCCTGTCCAGTAGCCGTCAGCGTCCTTGGCGCTGTCCGGAATAGAATCCCAGGTCGAGACTTTATAAGGCTGGATCAGGCCGTCCTTCTTGGCGGACGGACCGAAGGACAGGCCGACGTCGATGACGTCAGGTGCCTGCGGGCCCTTGTTGTCCTTGTTCGCTTTGATCGCCTCGATCTCATCGCCGGAGCCTGCATCCGGGTTGAGCTCGTTGACGGTGATCTCCGGATACTTCGCCTTGAAGCCGGCGATGACGTCGCCATAGCCGCACCAGTCGTGCGGCAGCGCGATGGTGGTGAGCTGGCCCTCGGCTTTCGCCGCCTTGACGAGATCGTCCATCGCGTCGGCGGACGAAATCACCGTCGACGCAAACAGCGCCGCGGCCGAAAGGGAAAGCACTTTCCCCGTGAATTTGAACATGTGTTCTCTCCGTTGAACTGACGCCATTGGACGCCTGCGATGCGGTATCGTTTTCGTGTGACAGCCAGATGAAAGCTTTGTGAAAGCGGCACCCCGCAACACGAAAAAGTAAACTCTCTTTAACCGGCTGTAGCAATCGCTTCGCGATTCTTTTTCCGGCTAATTATTCTCCTCCTTGCATTCCGCCCGTTGCCCTTTCCTTTCCCCTCGTTTCCAGATCAACTTTCCGCTGCAAATTGGTTTACACAGACCCTACGATGGCATTTTCGAGCAGAGCAAGCGCCCCTTTCTTGGTGAGCTTGACCGGATTGCCGCCGGCGGTCGGATCGACCACCGCCATGTCGGCGATCAGTGTCTTGCGGTTCTTGTCCATGTCGAGGCCCTTGATCAGGCCGGGCAGCGCATGCGGCACCTTGAGCTCCTTGCGCAATTTAATGACGGCTTTTGCGAAGCCATCGAAGCCGCCCTTGATGCCGCAATAGGCGGCGAGCCGCGCGATGCGATCCTCGATCGCATCGCGGTTGAAGGCGAGGACATAGGGCATGAACACCGCATTGGTCATGCCGTGATGCGTGTCGTAGAGCGCGCCGATCGGATGCGACAGAGAGTGGATGGCGCCCAGCCCTTTCTGGAAGGCGGCCGCGCCCATCGCGGCCGCGCTCATCATATTCGCGCGGGCGACCAGATCCTTGCCGTTGGCGAAGGCCTTGGGCAGGTTCTCGAACACCAGCCGGATGCCTTCCACGGCGATGCCGTCGGCCATCGGATGATAGCCCGGCGCGCAATAGGCTTCGAGGCAGTGGGCGAGCGCGTCCATGCCGGTGCCGGCCGTGATGAAGGGCGGCATGCCGACCGACAGCTCCGGATCGGCAATCACGATCGCCGGCAGAAGCTTGGGGTGGAAAATGACTTTCTTGGTGTGGGTCTCTTCATTGGTGATGACGCCGGCGCGGCCGACCTCGGAACCGGTGCCCGCCGTGGTCGGCACCGCGATGATCGGCGCGATCGCATCCGAGTTGGCGCGCGCCCACCAGTCGCCGATGTCCTCGAAATCCCATACCGGACGCGTCTGCCCGGCCTGGAAGGCGATCAGCTTGCCGAGGTCGAGCGCCGAGCCGCCGCCGAAAGCGACGACCCCGTCATGCTTGCCGTTCTTGAAAACGGCGATGCCGGCGGTCAGGTTGGACTCGACCGGGTTCGGCTTCACCTCGGAAAAGACGCCATAAGGCACCTTGGCATCGTCGAGGATCTTCAGCGTCGAAGCGACGACGGGCAGCTTCGCCAGCCCCGGGTCGGTGACGAAAAGCGGGCGCTTGATGCCTGCCGCAGCCAGCGCGTCCGGCAGTTCCTTGATGCGCCCCGCGCCGAAGCGGACGGTGGTGGGGTAGTTCCATTTGGAGGTGAGCTTGGACATGGATTGTCTTTCGAAAAATCAGATCGCTTCGCGCAGGTGATAGGATTTCGGCCGGGTCAGGTTGTCGTAGCCGATGGCGGACAGCGCCGCGCCCTTGCCGGTGTCCTTGACGCCGGTCCAGACCAGCGCCGGATCGAGATAGTCGCAGCGGTTCATGAACACGGTACCTGTCTGGACCCGGTCGCCGATCGCCACGGCGCGCTCGGTGTCGCGCGTCCAGATCGAGGCCGTCAGCCCATAGGGGCTGTCGTTCATCAGCGCGATGGCTTCCTCGTCGTCGCGCACCTTCATGATGCCGACGATCGGCCCGAAGCTTTCCTCGCGCATGACGCTCATCTGGTGGTCGACACCGGTCAGCACTTCCGGCGCCAGATAGGGCGAGCCCGGCCTGTCGTTTTCCACCTTCATGGCGATGTGCGCCTTGGCGCCCTTGCGCAGCGCCTCTGCCTTCTGCTCGCGGATCAGGTCGGCGAAGCGTGCCTGCGCCATCGGACCCATGGTCGTCGCCTGCTCCAGCGGATTGCCGACGACATAGTTCCTGGTCTCGGCGACAAAACCTTCGACGAACTCGTCATAGACCTTTTCGTGCACATAGACGCGCTCGATGCCGCAGCAGCATTGGCCGGAATTGTAGAAGGCGCCGTCGACCAAATTGGCGACCGCATGGTCCATTTTGGCGTCGGGAAGGACATAGGCCGGATCCTTGCCGCCGAGCTCGAGGCCGAGCGTCATGAAGGTGCCGGCCGCGGCCTTCTCGATGGCGCGGCCGCCGGCGACCGAGCCGGTGAAGTTGACATGATCGATCTTGCCCGAGCCGAGCAGCCTTTCGGTCTGGTCGTGGTTCATGACCAGATTCTGGAACAGGCCTTTCGGCAGGCCCGCCTTGTCGAACGCCTGCTGGAAGCGCTCGCCGACCAGCAGCGTCTGCGCCGCATGCTTGAGGATGACCGCGCTTCCGGCCATCAGCGCCGGCACGATCGTGTTGACCGCGGTGAGATAAGGATAGTTCCACGGCGCGATCACCAGCACGACGCCGAGCGGCACCTTCTTGACATAGCGGCGAAAGCCGTCCTTCGGATTGGAGGCCATGATCGGCTTCAGCGCAGCTTCCGCGATCTCGACCATGTAGCTGGTGCGTTCCTTGACGCCGCCGAACTCGCCGCCATAGCGCACCGGCCGCCCCATCTGCCAGGCGATCTCGGGCACGATCTCGTCGCTGATGCCGACCAGCGCTTCCAGCATCGCCAGCATGTACTTGCCGCGCTCGGCGACCGGTGTCTCGGCCCATTTCTCCTGCGCCGCCCTGGCGCGCTCTACCGCCGCATTGATCGCCTGATCCGTCGCGACCGGCCGCTCGGCGTAGATCGAGCCGTCGATGGGTGATTTGAGTTTTACGGTATCCAAGAAGACGTCTCCAAATTGACTCTTTCAGCAGGCGATGGCTCTGACATGACCCTGCGCGGCATAGGCCAAAATGGCCTTGTCACGGGTTACGATAGTCAAATCGCGCTCCCGCGCGGTCGCTATCAGAATTCGATCCATTGGATCGCTGTGAACGACACCTGGGAGGTAGGAGGCCGCTATGAGAATACGTGGCGTCACCCCTTCCACTGTGACGGCCGCCGCCTCAACGAACTCGTCGAACCAACGGTCGGGCGTCTTCGTGGACGGCAACCTGCCCTTCGACACCAGCATGCCCATCTCCCATGCCGACATGACCGATACGTTCAGCGTGCCGGACTGAGGAGCCTTGCTGATAGCCGTTGTCGCCGCATCGGCTATCGGTTCGTCCTGCGAAATCCAGATGACCGCGCAAGTGTCCAACAGAAGGTTCTCAGTCTTCATAGACCTTGCCCCAATACTGCTCGACAGGCTCCGTCAGATCGACCTCTGGGAGGATAGTAAGCGTTCCCTTCATGCAGCCGAAGATCGGGTGCCGTGTCGGTGTCCCGCCGATCTCGGCCTGAGCCGATTCGCCGAACCCCTTTGAAGTGCCGGAACCTGGCTGAACGCGCCGAAAGACCAGATTTTCGTCCGCTATATTGACGGACTCAGTCTGGAACCCCGCAGCCAGCCACTCCTTTGTCATTGGATTGTTGCTGGGGTTATTGCTCCACCAAGCAGGATACTGCTTGGACGCCGGTAGCTTTTCGCCAAGCAGCTTCTCGATGTCGCTGAACGACATCGGAACCCGCTCGCCGGTTTGAGCCATAAGATACGAACGCAAAGGCGAATACTTTCCCATTCTCACGCTCCCGAACTCAACCAGCCAAGACTACAGCTTTAGTTAGGTTCAGTCAACGTTCGACTACAGCTTTAGTAGCGTTCAAACCCCCGGTGCAGTTCCCAATCCGTGATGCGGCGGTCGTATTCGAACTGCTCCCAGCGGGCGGTGTGGACATAGTGCTCGATCACCTCCTCGCCGAAGGCCTGCTTCAGCATCGTGGAGGCTTCCAGCGTCTCGGTGGCATCGCGCAGCGTCTTCGGGATTTCCGGCAGTTGCGACGCCTGATAGGCGTCGCCGACAAACGGCTTCTGCAGCTCCAGCTTCTCGTCGATGCCGGCGAGACCGGCCGCGATCAGCGCGGCGAAGGCGAGATAGGGGTTGAGATCGGCGCCGCCGATGCGGCATTCCATGCGGATGCCTTTGGTACCCTCGCCGCACAGCCGGAATCCCGCCGTGCGGTTGTCCTCGCTCCACATGATCTTGGTCGGCGCGAAGGTGCCGGCCTGGAAGCGCTTGTAGGAGTTGATGTACGGCGCCAGGAACCAGGTGAACTCCTTGGCGTATTTGAGCTGGCCGGCCGCCCATTGCTGACCGAGGCTCGACAGCGTCCATTCGGCGTTTTTGTCGAAGAACAGCGGCGTCCCGCCGTCGGCGCTCCACAGCGAATTATGGATGTGGCTGGAATTGCCGGCGAGCCCGTAATTGTACTTGGCCATGAAGGAGATGGCCTTGCCTTCGGAATCGGCGATCTCCTTGGCGCCGTTCTTCAGGATGACGTGGCGATCCGCCATCTCCAGTGCTTCGGCATAGCGCACATTGATCTCTTCCTGGCCCGGACCCCACTCGCCCTTGGAATTTTCGATCGGGATACCGGCTGCCTCCATCTCGTTGCGGAGCCGGCGCATGACGCCTTCTTCCTTGGTGGTGATGCCGATCTGGTAGTCGCCGATATAGGGCGAAGCGCTGTCGAGCCCTTGCCAGTGCTTCCTGCGCGCCGATTCATAGGTTTCGCTGAACAGGTAGAATTCGAGCTCGGAGGCGAAGTAGCCGATATAGCCGCGCTCGCTCAGGCGCTTGACCTGCTTCTTCAGGATCGCGCGCGGCGAATGCGCGAGGTCCTCATGGTCGTGATGATCGAGCACGTCGCAGATGACCAGCGCCGTCTTCTCCAGCCATGGGACGCGCCGCAACGTCGACAGGTCGGGTTTCATGACAAAGTCGCCATAACCCTTCGACCAGCTCGCCGCCTTGTAGCCTGGCACCGGCTCCATATCGATGTCGCAGGCCAGCAGATAGTTGCAGCCATGCGTCTCGCCATGCGCGGAATCGACGAAATACTGGGCCAGGAAGCGCTTCCCCGCGAGCCGGCCCTGCATGTCGACGATGCAGGCCAGCACCGTGTCGACCTCGCCGTTCGAGACCGCTTTCTTCAACTGATCGAACGAGAAATTCCCGGCCATTCCTTTGGCACTCCAACACTTGTCGATTGAAAGGGAGAAACGAAGCTCTGGCCGGCGTGACGCCGGCCAGAGCGATGATGTTCGATATCAGTGGCCGGTCTCGCCGACCGCCTGCTCTGCCGCCTTGATCGCCGCCTGGCGCGCCGCGATAATGTCGCCGAGCGGCGGCCCCTGGAAGCGGTTGCGCTCGAAGGCGAACCAGACGACCGCCGTCAGGATGAAGAAGCCGACGGTGATGTAGAGCGCCCAGTCGTTCGGCGGCTGGATGCCGATGACGAAGATCAGGATCATCGACACGATCGAGAGCAGACCGAACAGCATGAAGATGCCGCGGCCCATGTTCCACGGCCCCATCTTGTCCCACTTCGGCGTCCCCCAGGCCATCATGCCGAGCACGATCGGCACGGTGAAGGAGAGGAACAGGAAGATGACGGTGCAGGACACCACGATCGTGTAGGCCGAGGTGCCAGCGACCGAGACCACCGACGAGCCCCACACGAACAGCACCGACAGGATCGAGGCTGTCCAGATCGCCGCCACGGGCGTGCGATAGGTCGGGCTGACCTTGGAAAGCGCTGCCGAGCCGGGCAGGCCGCCGTCACGCGAGAAGGCGAAGATCATGCGCGAGGCCGAAGTGACGGTGGCAAGGCCGCACAGCAGCTGTGCCAGGAACACGACGAGATAGACGAACTCCTTCAGTCCGGTTCCGACGCGCTGGTCGAAGGCCCAGAAGAACACGTTCCAGCCCTGCTTGGCGGCCTCGTCCATGTTCGGGATCATCAACACGAAGGCAGCCAGGAACAGGTAGCCGAACAGCGCCGACCAGATGACCGACATGACCATCGCGCGCGGCACGGAAGAAGCCGCCTTGATGGTTTCCTCCGACGTGTGCGCCGAGGCGTCATAGCCGGTGATCGTATAGATCGGCAGCAGGAGGCCCAGCGCGAAGACCCAGGCGTTCGAGACCTGCGGCCACACGCCACCTCCGGCATCGCCTGAGTAGTTGTGGAAGGTGAAGAGGCGGCTGAAGTCCCAGGTCTCGGCCGAGAGCAGGCAGACCACCGCGATCAGGATCGAGCCGAAGAAGATCAGATAGCCCGAAAAGTCGGTGAGCTTTGCCGTCAGCTTGATGCCCAGATGGTTGATCAGCGCCTGCGCGCCGGTGATGATGACCAGGAAGATCGTCTGGGTGGTCAGGTTGTTTTCAATGCCCAGCGCCGACCCGAAAGCGCCGACGAAGAAAGTCCAGGTGCCGACATTGATGGCGCCGAGCACGGTGATCAGGCCAAGCAGGTTGAGCCAGGCGGTAACCCAGCCGGTGCCGCGATTGCCGAGGATCGAGCCCCAGTGATAGAGGCCGCCGGCCGTCGGATAGGCCGAGCTGATCTGCGACATGGCGACCGCGAAGGTGAGCGACACGAAACAGCCCACCAGCCAGCCGATGCCGATGGCGATGCCGCCGGCGCCGGAGGTCGCCTGCGCCAGCGAGTTGATGCCGCCGGACAGGATGCAGATGATGGAGAAGGAAACCGCGAAATTCGAGAAGCGGCTGAGGCGTCGCTCCAGTTCCTGGGCATAGCCCATGCTGTGGAGGACTTGTATGTCCTCAGCCTTGTCGACTTCGGTGTAGTCATTTGCTGCCATGTTGGAAGTCCCCTGTGGTTTCTTAGCTGGCCGACTGTACTGACTTTCCCATTGCGCGTTGTCGGGAGCCCCTGGCCTCCTCGGGCTCCAGATTCGAGAATATGCCTGTGAGCAGATCCGCCCATTTCCGCTGCCCGGTCTCGCCGGAGATCTCGTCGTTGCGGATTTCGATCATCGCGCAGGCAAGGCCGCGCGAGCGCGCGTGCCGTTCCAGCGTGAAATAGACGCGGTCGGCCGGCGAATAGGGTTCGTTGACGCCAACGGTGACGCCGGAGAGCCGCTTGAGCGCCGATATCAGCGGCGCGGCGAGCCGGCGATCGTCGTCATGGATGATGCCGATATGCCAGGGACGGGTCCTGCCCTTATAGACCGGCGTGAAGGAGTGCACCGACACCAGGCGCGTTTCCTGGCCGAGCGCCAGCCGCTGCTCGATGATCTCAGCGATCGTGTCGTGGAACGGACGCCACGCGAGATCGATCCGCTCCGCGCGCTGCTTGCCGGAGAGATTCGAATTGCCCGGAATGGCCGTCGCCTCGCTGACCGGCGGCACGAGGTCCGGCGCGTCGAGCGGGCGGTTGCAGTCGATCACCAGGCGCGAGATGCGGGTTTCGACCAGCGTGGCGTCGAGCGCGTCGGCCATCCGGCTGGCGACCGGCAGCGCGCCCGGATCCCAGGCGATATGCCGGGAGAGATCCTCGGCGGGCAGCCCGAGCGTTCCGAATTCGGCGGGCAGGAAGTTCGAGGCGTGATCGCAGGTGAGGACGAAGGGGCTCGAGCCGCCGGGGTTGGTCACCCTCACGGTCTCAGACGGTGCAAGGCTGGCGCGCCGTGCTTTCTCCATACTGCCGTCCCCTCGGGAGCGCTGTATCTTATGTTACGTAATTTGCCTCATTGCGCCCCTGTGAATGATTTCATACAGTTTACGCGGCTTTGTCAAACGCGGAATTCCGAAAACGGCGGCGACCGGGTCAAAGGGTGGGGAAAACGATGATCTCCAGTATTGCCGAACTGATTTCGGACCGCATCGGCACGATGCCGGCAGGCGAGCGCCGCGCCGCACAGACGCTGATTGCCAACTATCCGCTGACCGGGCTGAAGACCGTGGCCGAGTTCTCGACCGCGGCGGGAGTCTCCTCACCGACGATTCTGCGTTTCGTCGCGAGGTTAGGTTTCCAGAACTATCCCGAATTCCAGTCGGCGCTGCAGGATGAACTGGCCGCGCAATTGCAGTCGCCGGCCTCTCGCACGCTCAACTCGGCGTCGCCCGCCAATGGCGGCGCCGTTTCGCCGATGCTGGAGGCGACGCTCGACAACATGCGCGAGACGTTCCGGCACCTTACCGACAAGCAGTTGGCCGACATTGCCGCACGGCTTGCCGAGCGCCGCGGCAAGACCTTTCTGATCGGCGGCCGCTTCACCGATCCGCTCGCGCGCTACATGGCAGCCCATCTCGCCATCATCCAGCCAGACGTCTACCACCTCGCCGGCCAGGAGAGCATCTGGCGCGACCGGCTGATTGACATGGGCAAGCGCGACGTCCTGGTTATCTTCGACATCAGGCGCTACCAGGAAAGTCTGCTCCGCTTTGCCGAGAAGGCGCACCAGCGCGGCGTCCAGATCGTGCTCTTCACCGATCAGTGGCTCTCGCCGATCGCCCGCTTCGCCCGCCATGTGATCGCCGGGCGTACCGCCGTGCCTTCGGCCTGGGATTCGTCCGCCGCCCTCTTTGTCGTCGCCGAAACGCTAATCGGCGCGGTCACGAGGCAGCTCGAAGCCGCCGGCGCCAAGCGCATCCGCGACCTGGAGAGCCTGCGCTAGGCAGTTCCGTCCGTTCGGTTTTCCTTTAACCGAATGGCGGCCGGCGTCCCCCAAATTGCGGCAAAAGGTGGGACCGAAGCGATGATCCCGCTTCACGTTACCGAGATTTAATGTGCACGTTTGCGTGATAATTGCCATAAAACGCTGATATTATGATGTGGCGTGGCCGGTATCGCTCTCACGCCGTATCGTCGCTCAGCCTGCTTCCACCTGGAACCGGCGGACGATTCTGCCGCTGGAGTGTCAATGTCGAGCTGGAAACAGATTGTTCTTGCGCTGGTGATCGTGGTTGCCGCTGCGGCCGCCTGGGCGCGCTTCTATCCCGGCGCGCCTGAGGTATTGGCACGCTGGGGTATGGACTGGGCGATTGCGGCGACGCCCCCCGCCACGGGAAGCATCGAGAGCGGTTCTGTCCGGTCCGGTCGCAATCGCGCCGGCCAGATCGTGACCATTGTCGCCTCCCCTGCCGGCACCGCCACCATCAACGACAGGCTTCAGGCGATCGGGACCGGCCGCGCCAATGCGACAGTCACTGTCAATCCATACTCTTCCGGCCGCCTCACCGAACTGCCGGTGCAGTCCGGCACCCATGTCGAAAAAGGCGATGTCATCGCCAGGCTCGATTCGGAGACGGAAGTGATTGCGCGCGACCGTGCCAAGGTCGCGCTCGACGACGCCCAGGCGAAGCTCGACCGGGTCAAGTCGCTGCGAGCCTCCAATGCCGCCACGCAAGTTGCCGTCGCGGATGCCGAGGTGGCGCTCGCCAATGCCAAGCTGGCGCTGCGCGATGCCGAGCTCGCGCTCGAGCGCCGCTCGGTCGTCGCGCCTATCGAAGGCACTGTCGGTATCCTGCCGATCGCCGCCGGCAACTATGTCACCAGCCAGTCGGCGATCGCCACGCTTGACGACCGCTCGAGCATATTGGTCGATTTCTGGGTGCCGGAGCGTTTCGCCGCCGCTGTAAAGGTCGGACAGCGATTGTCGGCCACGCCGCTGGCCAACCCCAACCAGGTCTATTCCGGCACGGTTTCGGCCATCGACAACCATATCGACGAGAACAGCCGCACGCTGCTCGTCAAGGCGACGATCGCCAACCCGCCGGATTCGCTGCGCGCCGGCATGTCGTTCCAGATCGCCATGAAATTCCCCGGCGACACCTATCCGGCCGTCAGCCCACTGGCCATCCAGTGGGGCACCGACGGCGCCTATATCTGGACCGTCGAAAACGGCAAGGCAAAGCGCGTGCCGGTGCGCATCATCCAGCGCAACACCGAGACGGTGCTGATCGATGCTCCCGTCGAGAGCGGCGATATGGTGGTGACCGAAGGCACGGAGAGTGTCAGCGAAGGCGGCGACGTCCGGATCGCCGGCGAGGACCGCGCCACCGCGGCCGAAGGCTCATGAGCGCCGCCGGCGACCAGACCGCGGGATCGGGCCTGACCGCGCTCTTTATCCGCAGGCCGGTCATGGCCTTCGTGCTCAACACGCTGATCGCGGTCGCCGGCCTCGCAGCCTTCTGGGGCGTCGAAATCCGCGAACTGCCGGATGTCGACCGCCCGGTCATCACCGTCAACACCACCTTCGAAGGCGCGGCCGCCGAAACCGTCGACCGCGAGTTGACCGACCCGATCGAGGGCGCCGTCGCGCGCGTCTCGGGTGTCAAGTCGATCTCGTCGACTTCATCTTTCGGCCAGAGCCGCGTCACCATCGAGTTCAGCGACGGCGTCGATCTCAATGTAGCCGCCTCCGATGTCCGCGATTCCGTCAGCCGCATCACCAACCAACTGCCCGAGACCGCCGATGCGCCGCGCATCGTCAAGGCCGACGCCAATTCCGACCCGGTGATGCGGCTGGCGGTCACGTCCGACACCATGTCGGTGCAGGACATGACGGTGCTGGTCCAGGACCGCATCGAGGACGAGCTCGCCGCCGTTCCAGGAGTCGCCGACGTCCAGGTATCCGGCGACCGCGACAAGATCTTCCGCATCGATGTCGACCAGAACAAGCTGGCAAGCCATGGCTTCACCGTGGCGGATTTGCGCAAGGCGCTCGCCTCCGTCGCCTTCGATTCCCCGGCCGGCTCGATCACCACCACCAACCAGGACCTCGTCGTGCGCACGACGGCCGACGTGACCACGTCGGAGGAATTCGAGAGCATCGTCATCGGCGGCGCGACGCGCATCCGCGACGTCGCGACCGTGACGCTCGGCCCCGACATCGGCCAGACCTCATTGCGCTCCGACGGCAAAACCGGCATCGGCCTCGGCATCATCCGCCAGGCGGAATCGAACACGCTCGATATATCGACCGGCGTCAGGGCCGCCGTGGAGAAGCTCCAGGCAAACCTTCCGCAAGGCATGTCGATCAAGGTCACCAGCGACGATGCCGTCTTCGTCAACGGCGCTGTGCACGAGGTTGAGATCGCGCTCGCGCTTTCCGTCTCGATCGTGCTGATCGTCATCTACGCCTTCCTGCTCGACTGGCGCGCGACGCTGATCCCGGGCCTGTCGATGCCGGTCGCCATGATCGGCACCATCGCCGCGATCTACCTCGCCGGCTTTTCCATCAACATCCTGACGCTGCTGGCGCTGGTTCTGGCGACGGGCCTCGTCGTCGACGACGCCATCGTCGTGCTCGAAAATATCGTGCGCCGCCGCAACGAGGGCATGGGGCCGCGAGCGGCCGCCGTGCTCGGCACCCAGGAAGTCTTCTTCGCCGTCGTTGCCACGACGCTGACCCTGGTCGCCGTCTTCGTGCCGATCTCCTTCCTGCCGGGACAGACCGGCGGGCTCTTTCGCGAGTTCGGCTTCGTGCTGGCGATGTCGGTACTGCTCTCCTGCGTCGTGGCGCTGACGCTCTGCCCGATGCTCGCCTCGCGCATGCTGACCAGCGCCTCTCTTCACCACGAAGGTGGCAGCGGCGTGGGCGCTCGCATCGGCGGCGCATTGCATCGGCTCTACAAGCGCTGCCTGCATGCCTGCCTCGGCGCCCCCTGGATCGTAGTGCTCGTCGCTATGCTCTTCGCTGGCACCGCCTTCACTTTGTTCGGCACGATACGTCAGGAGCTGACGCCGACCGAAGACCGCGCCGTCGTTTTGCTGCGCATCAACGCGCCGCAAGGAGTCAGCCTCGACTACACGACCGAGCAGATGCGCAAGATCGAGCGGCTGATCCAGCCTTTGCGCGATTCCGGCGAGATCCGCAGCACCTTCGCGAATGCCGGCAACAACGGCGCCTACAATAGCGGCTTCATGGTGATGACGCTGGCGCCGTGGGCCGAGCGGACGCGCAGCCAGCAGGAGATCATGGCCGAGATCAGCCGCCTGACAAAGCAGGTGCCAAGCGTCCGCGTTTTCCCGGTTCAGCCCAACAGCCTTCGCATCCGCGGCGCGGGCAGCGGCCTGCAATTCGCCCTGGTCGGCAACGACCGCAAGGCGCTAAGCGCGGCGGCGGTGCAGATCGTCGAGGAAATGCGGCAGGATCCGCGCTTCCAATCACCGCGACTTTCCGTCGACCTTACGCAGCCGCAGCTTGCCGTTGCCATCGACCGCGAGCGCGCCTCCGACCTCGGCATCGACATCACCGGGCTTGCGGACACGCTGCAGGCGATGCTCGACGGCAACGATGTCGTCGACGTCTACATCGCCGACCGCAGCTATGGCGTGAAGCTGGTCTCGACCACCAATCCGATCAACGATCCGACGGATCTGGAAAACATCTTCCTGAAAACGTCGGACGGCCGCTTCGTGCCGATGTCGACCATCGCCACGCTGACCGAGCGCGCCGTGCCGCCGTCCCTGACTCGCGAGCAGCAGCAGCCGTCGGTGGCGATCACCGCCAGTCTCGGCGGCAGCTTCGCGCTCGGCGATGCGCTGACCCGCGCCGAGGAGATCGCAACACCGCTGCTGCCGTCGGACGCGCGGATCGTGCCGCTGGCCGAGGCGGCGACACTCGGCGAGAGCAACAGCGCCATGGCGACCATCTTCGGTTTCGCGCTGGTCATCATTCTTCTGGTGCTGGCGGCCCAGTTCGAGAGCTTCGTCAGCGCCGTCATCATCATGGCGACAGTGCCGCTCGGGCTCGCCTGCGCCATCTTCGCGCTGCTTTTGTCGGGCACCAGTCTCAATGCCTACAGCCAGATCGGCCTGGTCCTGCTGGTCGGCGTCATGGCCAAGAACGGCATCCTCATCGTCGAGTTTGCCAACCAGCTGCGCGACCGCGGGCTTGGCGTGCGCGAGGCGATCGAAGAGGCTGCCACCATTCGCCTTCGCCCGGTGATGATGACGATGATCTGCACCGTGCTCGGCGGCGTGCCGCTGGTGCTGGCTTCGGGCGCAGGCGCCGAGGCGCGCGTGGCGCTCGGTTGGGTGATCGTCGGCGGCCTTGGCCTGGCGACCGTCTCCACGCTCTTCCTGACCCCTGTCGCCTATCTCTTGCTTGGCCGCTTCGTCACGCCCAAGGCGCATGAGGAAGCCCGCGTGAAGCGCGAACTCGAGCAAGCCGCCTATGCCAATGTCGAGCCGGCGGAATAGTGCGCAGGCACGAGCCAGGCAGCTCAGCTACTTGCCGGTGAAATCGGGCAGCCGAATGTATGGATTGCGCTGATCGTAGGGATATCTTGGCTCGCCTTTGCCAGACGAAACGGCTCCCGCTATGAGCACTCCTTTCGGCCCAAATTGATAATCGATGCCGGCACAAAGATGCGCGAGCGTTTCATAGTCGAAGTTGCGCAATTCGCTGCCGGCTGCGAATGCAGCCGCTTTCATCGCATCCGACGAAAGCGAGCCGAGCATGCTATTGCGATAGGCCCTGACCTTGGCCTTGCTGAGCCGCGATGACTGGCATTCAGAGCCGACGACGCGCGCCAGCATGATATTTCTAATTGCGGTCGATGCTGGATCATTCAAAGAGGCCGAATATTTATTGAGAAAATAGTTCGTACCCGGATCATTGGTCATCGACTTGCGCCAAATGGGCGGGAACTTGTCGGCGGCCTCGGCACTAAATGGACCTGCCATTGACACCAGGACGAATCCGACAAACCACCGTAGCCTCATAGACGCGACCTCGAGTTATTTTGATCAGGGCTTAACAAACACCTTGCCGTTCGGCTTGGCCAGCTCGTCCGACAGCCTGGCCATCGCCTCGTCCAGCGGCACCACCGCTGTCACATCCGTCGACCAGCGCCCGTCGGAAAATCTCTTCTGTGCCTCCAGCACCGCCGGGCCGAGCCGGTCGCGGAACTGCCGCATCCATTCGGCCAGCCAGAAGCCTTCGATGCGCTTGTGCTGGAAGATCAGTTGGCCGGGCTCGCGGATGACAGTCGGCTCGGCGTCGAGCCTCCCATAGACGATCCAGCGCGAGCGCTTCGGCATGGCGTTGAAGATGGCCGAGGCAAGCAGTCCGGTCACTGCGTCCAGGAAGATGCGGGGCTGCTCCGCCTTCATCACCTCGCGCAGCGCGGCCTCGAAATCCGCCGCCTTCTCGTTGAGCGCATGGGCGGCGCCCAGCCCTTTCAGCAGCGGGATCTGCTCGTCGCGGCGCACGGTGACGATCGGCCTAAAACCCTCCTCTTTCGCCAGCCCGATGATCAGCTTGCAGAGCTGGCTGGCGCCGGCAGTCATGATGAAGGCCTTCTCACCCTCCTGCTTGACGATGTCGAACATGGCTAAGGCGGTCAGCGGATTGACGATCATCGCCGCGGCGTCCTCGTCGCGCACCGTGTCGAGCAGTGGAATGCAGGAAGCCGCCTCGGCAACCGCGTATTCTGCCCAGGCGCCCCAGTTCGACACGCCGGTGGCGAAGGCGACGCGCTTGCCCGCAAGGCTTTTTGCGTATGGATCGTCGCCAGTCGAGGCCACGATTCCGACGCCCTCAAATCCGGCCGGCCGGCCCTGCACACGGGGCTGGCCGTATTGCCCTGTGATGAAGGCGATATCGGACGGGTTGATTGAGGCGAGACTGACCTTGATCAGCGCTTGTGTCGGACCAGGCGCCGGCACGGCAATGCTGCCGGGCTTCAAATAAGGCTCCATCGCCTCCGGCACGCTGGCCGAAGGCGTTTTGCTGTAGCCGTCGCCGACAAGCAGCAAGCCTCGCATTTCCGATGGAAGCGTCATGGCGGTCAGATCTTCTCCTGCGTGTATTTCCTGAGCTCGGCGCGCGCCACCTGCCGCCGGTGCACGGCGTCCGGCCCGTCGGCCAACCGCAGAGTTCTCAGATGCGTCCACGAGCGGGCGAGCGGCGTATCCTGGCTGATGCCTTGCGCGCCGAACATCTGCACCGCCTCGTCGGTGACCTTGAGCGCGACGCGCGGCGCTACCACCTTGATCTGGCTGATCCAAGGGGCCGCAGCGCGTGCATCGCCCTGGTCGATCATCCAAGCTGCCTTCAGGCACAAGAGCCTCGCCATCTCGATCTCCATGCGGCATTCGGCGACGATGTCGAAATTGGCGCCGAGCTTTGCCAGCGATTGGCCGAACGCCTCGCGCCGCACCGAACGCTGGCACAGCATCTCCAGCGCCATCTCGGCCTGGCCGATCGCACGCATGCAATGATGGATGCGGCCTGGCCCAAGCCGTCCCTGCGCGATCTCGAAGCCCCTGCCCTCGCCGAGGATCAGGTTCGCCGCCGGCACCCGCACATCCTCGAACCTTAGATGCATATGGCCATGCGGCGCGTCGTCGTCGCCATAGACCTGCATTGGCCGGAGCTTGGTGATCCCCTCGCTCTCTGCCGGCACCAGGATCATCGAATGCCGGCGATGCTGCGGCTCCTCGTCCGAGCCGGTCCTCACCATGACGATATAGATGGCGCAGCGCGGATCGCCGGCCCCGGACGCCCACCATTTCTCGCCGTTAAGCACATAGTCGTCGCCCTGCCGCTCGCAGCGCATCGAAATATTGGTGGCATCGGATGAGGCGACGTCCGGCTCGGTCATCAGATAGGCCGAGCGGATCTTCCCTTCGAGCAGCGGCTCCAGCCATTGCCGCCTGTGCTCTTCCGAGCCGTAGCGCTCCAGCACTTCCATATTGCCGGTATCGGGCGCCGAGCAGTTGAAGGTCTCTGCGCCGAGATGCGCCTTGCCCATCTCCTCCGCCAAATAGGCATATTCGACCGTCGACAGGCCGTAGCCGCGCTTGGAATCGGTCAGCCAGAAGTTCCACAGCCCGCGCTCCCGCGCCGTCTTCTTCAGTCCTTCGAGGATTTCAGTCTGCCTGGCCGTGTAAGTCCAGCGGTCTCCGTTTCTGCCGACCTCGGCGAGAAACTCCTCGCCGAGCGGTGCGATCTCGTCGCGCACCATCGCGGCCACGCGCTGATGGATCGGCTTCAGCCGCTCGGTCATGCCGAGGTTCATGTCCGCCATCGGTTCCGACCCTTTCGCTTCTTTATCCGTGGCAAGGATGACCGTACTTCGGCTAGCCTTGTCAACGCGAGTCCTTCGGTTCCGGCCGGGACGAGGCGCGCGGGAGGAATTAGGATGAGCTATCTCGACAAGCTGTTCTCGGTCGTCGGCAAGACCGCGCTTGTGACCGGTGCCGCAACAGGCATCGGCCGCATGGTGGCGACCGGACTGGTGCAGGCCGGCGCCACTGTGATGATCGCCTCGCGCAAGGGCGAGGACTGTGTGCGGGTCGCCGACGAAATGAACGCTCAGGGCGGCTCCGGTCGGACCGAGGGGTTTGCCGGCGACGTGTCCAGCGAAGCGGGCATCGCCGCGCTGGTTGCCGAGGTGAAGGTCCGAACGGACCGGCTGCACATCCTGGTCAACAATGCCGGCATTTCCTGGGGCGCGCCGCTCGCAGAGTTTCCCTACCACGCCTGGACGAAGGTGTTGGGCGTCAACGTCACCGCCGTCTTCCACCTGACGCGCGAGCTCTTGCCGCTGCTCGATGCTGCAGCAAGCGACGATGACCCGGCCCGCGTGATCAATCTGGGCTCGGTGATGGGCACGCAGCCGCTGGCCGACGACGCCTATTCCTACACCGCCTCCAAGGCTGCGGTGCATCACCTGACGCGCACGCTGGCGATCGAATTCGCCGCCCGCCGCATCACCGTCAACGCCTTTGCGCCCGGTCCCTTCCAGAGTCGGATGACGGCCTTTGCCACCGCCACGGAGGAGCAGGCGAAACGTGTCGGCAGCCATGTTCCGCTCGGCCGCATCGGCGTGGCGGATGACATTGCCGGCGCAACGCTCTATTTGTGCAGCCGTGCCGGAAGCTATGTCACCGGCGCCATCCTGCCGATCGACGGCGGCCAGTCGGTGCAGCACGGGATGACATTGTTCAAGGAGTAGGACGCCCGGTTCAAGCAATCGCGATCGGGCGGGGTGCGGAGGACATCAGCGTGGAACCGATCAGTCTCGATACGCTTCTGGCCTGCGTCGGCAAGGAAGTCGGCGTGTCGCCCTGGCGCACGGTGACGCAGCGCATGATCGATCAGTTCGCCGACGCCACCGACGATCACCAGTTCATCCATTGCGATCCGGAACGGGCCGCGCGCGAGACGCCGTTCGGCGGCACCATCGCGCACGGCTTCCTGTCGCTGTCGCTGCTGTCGGCCATGACCTTCGAGACCATGCCGCCGATCGAAAACACCAAGATGGGCGTCAATCACGGCTTCGACACGCTGCGCTTCCTGGCGCCGGTGAAGACCGGCTCGCGCATCCGCACCCATTTCGTGCTGGCCGACGTCAAGGTGCGGCCTTCCGGATGGGTGCAGACGGCGCACGACGTCACCATCGAGATCGAAGGATCGAAGAAGCCGGCGCTCACCGCGCGCTGGCTGACCCTGACGCTGATCGAGCGCCAGCCCGAGACCGCATGAGCGGCGACGCCAACGCGCTCGACCAAGCAGCGCTTGCGCCTTATCTCGAAGCGCATGTGCCTGGTTTTTCCAAGCTTTGCGCGGCCGAAAAATTCGAGTCCGGACAGTCGAACCCGACCTATCTGCTGACCGCCGCCAGCGGCCGCTACGTGCTGCGCGCCAAGCCGCCGGGGCAGTTGCTGAAATCGGCGCATCAGGTCGACCGCGAATTCCGGGTCATGCAGGCGCTGAGCACGACCTCCGTGCCGGTGCCGCGCATGCTCCATCTTTCAGGCGAGATGACGCCGATCGGCCGCATGTTCTACGTCATGGAGTTCCTCGACGGGCGCATCTTCTGGGATCCGTCGCTGCCGGATATATCCGGCAATGACGAGCGTGCCGCGATCTGCGACGCCATGAATGCCACCCTCGCCGCCCTGCACCAAGTCGATGTCGAGGCTGTGGGCTTAGGCGATTTCGGCAAGCCCGGCAGCTATTTCCAGCGCCAGTTCGCGCGCTGGACAAGTCAGTACCGCGCCTCCGAAACCGAAAGCATAGCCGCTATGGATCAGCTGATGACCTGGCTGGAGACGCATATGCCGGCCGATGACGGCCGGGTCTCGCTGGTCCATGGCGACTACCGATTGGACAATATGATTTTCGCCAAGGACGAGCCCAAGGTCATCGCCGTGCTCGACTGGGAACTGTCGACGCTTGGCCATCCCTTTGCCGACCTCGCCTATCAATGCATGCAATGGCGGCTGCCGCATGCGTCTGGCTTTCGCGGCCTAGACGGCATCGACCGCGCCTCGATCGGCCTGCCGTCCGAGGAGGCCTATGTCGCCGCCTATTGCCGCCGGCGCGGCATCGACGGCATCGGCAACTGGACCTTCTTCCTCGCCTTCTCCTTCTTCCGCCTGGCGGCGATCTGCCAGGGCGTCTACCGCCGCGCGCTGGACGGCAATGCCTCCAACCCGGAAAAGGCCAGGACCTATGGCGAGGCGGTGAAGCTGCTCGCCGCGCTGGCGGTGGAACTGATTGACAAGAAAAGTTGAGGGAGCCAAGCCGGGGCCGTTTCGATGGAGCGACGGTGTTTTAGCCGGTGCGACAGGCGGCCTCGGCAGCGGCGCGGCCAAAGCCTTCGCCACTGAGGGCGAGCGGCCATGCGCTGGCGCTGGACGGCGGCATTAGCGCGATCTAGTTCGGAAAAAGTGGGTAGCGGCTTTCCTGTTCGGAATTAAGTAGGAACAAAGCGTTAGGGCGTATCTTGGGGAACCAGGCCGCTCCCTTGTCCGTTTCCGTACAGCGTATATAATTTTGTCAGGCACCCAGTCATAAAGGCAGGCGGAAATTGCCGCTGAGCGTTCAGAAACGCCGCGAGAAACAGAAAGCCGAGCTTCGTTCCGAACTGGTCGACGCAGCTCACAAGCTCGTCCAGGAAGAGGGATACGAAGGGCTTACCATCCGCAAGCTTGCCAAGCGGGTCGGCTACGCGCCGATGTCGGTCTATTCCTATTTTGCCGACAAGCAGGACATCCTGTTCGCGCTCGCCGAGGACGCGTTCGAAACGCTTGCCCGCCGCATCGAGGAGCACCCGGCTGACGATCCCGTTGAGGCGCTGAGGGCTGTTATGACCGAGTATGCCGCCTTCGGGCTCGGCAATCCCAATGAATACCGCACCGTCTTCATGACAGAGAAGACCCGGCTTCCGGAGGGCCGCACCTACGAGGACATGGAAGAGAGCAACCCGGCGATGAAGGTGCTGATCAAAAGGGTCGAGGCCTGCGTCGCAGCCGGCAAGCTCAAAGGCGACCCTCGCGCCATAGCCACCATGCTGTGGACCGTTGGCCACGGCACGATCTCGCTGCTGATCACCTTTCCCTTCTATCCGTTCGGCGACCCCCAGGCCTATGTGAAGCGGATGTGCGACTTCATGCTGGCCTCGTTGTCGGCGCAAGACATACCCCCGCTCACCGAAACACCGGTCAACTGCTGACCGGCTTCGCCGGCTTGACACAACGCCGGTCGCTTGATTTGCGACGCCGGTTACTCGGTTCAAGCTAATTTGTCGTACGCGTACAAATTCCCTCTTGAATTCAGCCTCCATTAACCGTATATGTACGTTGTGTCGTACATGTACGATTGGAGACGGAAAGATGAAAAAGACAATCCTCGCGCTCGCTGCCTTGCTGGCTTTCTCGGGCGCCGCTTTCGCTGGCGGGAGCCAGCCGGCCAAGCACGCCCCTGCGGCCTGCACCCAGACTCACACCAATCAGGCGCTCGACTGCGCCGCGACCGGCTCGGTGGAAAAGCCCGATGCCGCCAACACTCAGACGACCAACGGCCCGCGGCTCGGTATCGACGTGAACCCTTGGTTCGTGCCGGGCCTCTAATCAGCGCCAAATCGCAAACGAAACCGGCGGCGCTTGGCCGCCCGTTTTCGTTTCGCCTGAAGCCCGATTTGACTGCGGCGGCGCTCTACTTCTTGTGCGACTTCATTCCAGGCAAGGTCTTGGCCCTGCCAGGCTTTGCCGGCCCGCCGGGGATGGTGGTGCTGGTAATCGACACCGGATCGCTGGCCGGGAAGGTGTCCTCGAGGCCTTCCTCGAGCTCTTCTTCCTCGATCTCGCGATCCCGCTCCAGCGAACGGACCGCCTCTGACTTCTTGGGCGACTTCGGCGCAGACTTGGACGGCATCGGCAGTCTCCTCGCAAGCCGCAGAAACGGCCCGGACCGGTGAAGGCTCCCCGAGGCCGGCCCTTCGGACCGGTTGGCGCAGGATCAGTTCGCCGCGTCGCTCGCCGCTTCCGACAGCAAAGTAAATACATAGTCCGAGAAGGAACGCCAGCATTCCACCCGGAACGTGTCTTCAGCGGTACGCAGCAGCACGATCTCGGACTTGCCGAGAATGGTGCGCGATGCTGCCCCGACCGGGAAGGCCTCGAGCGACAGGTCCTGTGGGCAACCGGAACTGACCGTCACCGCGGCCGCCGGCCCGGCAACCGAGATCGCCACATTGCGATGCGAGATGCCGACCGCGGAGTGCAGCGCCGAAACCTTGGCGCAGTCGGCCAGCGGATCGTTGCCGGCATCGTCGATGACCAGCCATTCGTCCGGCCCGAGCCATAAGGCGGTGCGCCCGCCTTTCGCCGCCGAGGTCTTCGGCTTCGACGGCAGCGTCACGCCGAGGGCCTTGGAGAGCGCGGCGACGGAAGCTTCGGGCGCGCGCAGCGAGATGCGTTCGGCCGGCGGTAGGATCTCGACCTTGACGCCCGGCGCCGACACCGCGCGCCCAGCAAGTGCCGGACGCCGTTCGGCGGCAGCTGAAGCGTCGGCGGCTTTTGTCTTGGCGGTAGCCTTAGCCATTGAGGCGCTCCCCCTTTTCGTCGACGAACACCATGCCGGTGACCTCCACCTCGATCGTGCCGTTCGGCATCGGCACATAGAGCGTCTGGCCCATGCGATCACGGCCGCCGGCGACCAGCGCCAGCGCGATCGAGCGCCCGCAGTTCTCCGACCAGTAGCTGGAGGTGACGTGGCCGATCATCTTCATCGGGATCGCCTGTTTCGGATCCTCGACGATCTGCGCGCCTTCTTCCAACACGACCTTCGGATCCTTGGCCTTCAGGCCGACCAGTTGCTTGCGGCCCTTGGCGACGAGATCCGCGCGCATCATGCCGCGGATGCCGACGAAGTCGGTCTTCTTCTTGCCGACCGCCCAGTCGAGACCGGCATCGTTCGGCGTCACCGTGCCGTCCGTATCCTGGCCGACGATGATGTAGCCCTTTTCGGCGCGCAGCACGTGCATCGTTTCGGTGCCGTAAGCGGTCGCGCCATGCTTCTGGCCTTCGGCCCACAGCGCTTCCCACACCGCTTCGCCATAGTCGGCCGGCACGTTGACCTCGAAGCCGCGCTCGCCGGTGAAAGACATGCGGAACAGCCGCGTCGGCACGCCGCAGATCTTACCTTCTCGCACCGACATATGCGGCAGTGCCTCGTCCGACATGTCGATGCCTTCGACCAAAGGCTCGATGATCTTCCGCGCGCTCGGCCCCTGCACGGCGATCACCGCCCATTGCTCGGTGATCGAGGTCAGCCAGACATTGAGATGCGGGAACTCGGTCTGGAGATAATCCTCCATGTGATGCATGACACGCGGCGCGCCGCCGGTGGTCGTCGTCACATGGAAGCGGTCCGGCGCCAGCCTGCCGACGACGCCGTCATCATAGATGAAGCCGTCCTCGCGCAGCATGATGCCGTAGCGGCAGCGGCCGGGCTCCAGCTTCTCCCACGGGTTGGTGTAGAGCAGCTCCATGAACTTCGCCGCATCCGGCCCGACCACCTCGATCTTGCCGAGCGTGGAGGCGTCGAACAGGCCGGCCGCTTTGCGCACCGTCACGCATTCGCGGTTGACAGCGGCGTGCATGTCCTCGCCGGCTTTTGGGAAATACCAGGCGCGCTTCCACTGGCCGACATCCTCGAACACGGCACCTTGGGCGGCCGCCCAGCCATGCGTCGCCGTGCGGCGCGTCGGGTCGAACAGCGCGCCACGCGCATGGCCGACGATCGAGCCGAAGGTGACCGGGGTATAGGGCGCGCGGAACGTGGTGAGACCGACCTGCGGGATCGGCTTGCCGAGCGTCTCGGCGGCGATCGCCAGGCCGTGCATGTTCGACGTCTTACCCTGGTCGGTCGCCATGCCGTTGGTGGTGAAGCGCTTGACGTGCTCGATCGAGTGCATGCCCTCATGCACCGCCTGGCGAATGTCCTTGGCGGTGACATCGTTCTGAAAATCGACGAAGGCCTTGACCGTGGTGCCCGGCCCGGCGCCGGGCGCAGCGCCAAGCATGCCGCGTGACCAGCTTTCACTGGCATCGACCTTTGGCTTGGCGCCCTTGCCCATCTTGCCGCTGGAATCCTTGCCGCCGGCGTCCCTTGCCGCCTGGGCGCCTGCCGCATAGGCCTCGTCGACCGTTGCCTCCAAACCGTCCGTGCCGTTGCAGGCGCCGACCGAGACGCAGTCCTGCGCATAGGTCCCCGGCACGAAGCGTCGCGCCTCCTCGTTGAAGGCGACTTTGCCGCGCGACTGCGAGAACAGATGCACCGACGGCGTCCAGCCGGCGGACATCAGGATGGCGTCGACCGCGATCCTGCGCTCGCCGCCGCCGTTCTTCGGCTGCACCGTCATCGACGATACGCGCAGCTTGCCGCCGGCGCTAACCACAGCGCGACCGAAATTGATCTCGATGCCGAGGCTCCTCGCTTCGTCGATCACCGCCCCCGACGGGTTGTCGCGCAGGTCGACGATGGCAGCGACATTGACGCCGGCCTTCCTCAGGTCGATCGCGGCCGCGTAGGCCGAGTCGTTTGCCGTATAGACGCCGACATTCCTACCGACCGCCACGCCATAGTGGTTGAGGTAGGTGCGCGCCGCCGATGCCAGCATGACGCCCGGCCGGTCGTTGTTGGCGAACACCATGTGCCGCTCGATGGCGCCGGTCGCGAGCACGACCCGCTTGGCGCGAACCTGCCACAGGCGCTCGCGCGCCAGCTCCGGGCCGGGGCTCTTGAGATGGTCGCTGACCCGCTCGACCAGGCCGACGAAGTTCTGCGCGTAGTACCCGAAAGCTGTCGTGCGCGACAGCACTCGGACATTGTCCATCGCCTTGAGTTTGGCGATCGCGGCTTGTGCCCAGGCAAAGCCGTCCTCGCCATCGATCCTGGCGCCGCTCTCGAAGCGCAGGCTGCCGCCGAATTCGGCCTGCTCGTCGGCGAGGATCACCCGCACGCCGGTTTCGGCTGCGGCAAGCGCCGCAGTGATGCCGGCCGCACCGCCGCCCAGCACCAGCACGTCGCAATGCGCGTAGCGCGCCGCATAATGGTCGGGATCCGGCCGGTCGGGGGAAACGCCAAGGCCGGCCGTCGCGCGGATCTTCGGCTCATAGAAGTTCAACCAGGCCGACTTCGGCCACATGAAGGTCTTGTAGTAGAAGCCGGCCGAGAACATCGGCGAGGCAATGTCGTTGACCGCGCCGACATCGAAGGCGAGCGAGGGCCAGCGGTTCTGCGAATGGGCGGTCAGCCCGTCATAGAGCTCCTGCACGGTCGCCCGCACATTCGGCGTCTTGCGCGCGTCGTCGCGCACGATCTGCACCAGCGCGTTGGGTTCTTCCGCGCCGGCCGAGAGGAAGCCGCGCGGCCGGTGGTACTTGAAGGAGCGGCCGACGAGATGCACGCCGTTGGCGAGCAGCGCCGAGGCCAGCGTGTCGCCCTCGATCCCGATATACTGCTTGCCGTCGAAGCTGAACGAGGCGGTCTTCGCCTGGCTGAGACGCCCGGCGCCGGAAATGCGGAAGGCGGCGTTCATTTCGAGGCTCCAGGCAGCTTCGCAGGCTTCGGCTCGCCGGCCTTGTAGGTCATGACGAACTTGTCGGTCACGGTGTCGCGCACGGCGTTGAAAAAGCGCGCGCAGCCATGGATGTGCCGCCAGCGCTCATAGATCACGCCCTTGGGGTTCGAGCGGATGAAGAAGAATTTCTCGAAATCGTCGTCGCTCTCGGCGGCAATGTTGGTCGGGCGCGCAATATGCGCCTCGCCGGCATTGCGGAACTCGAGTTCCGGGCGCTCTTCCTCGCAATAGGGACAGCGGATGAGAAGCATCTAGGTTGATCCTACAATTCGCCATGGCTGACGCGGGCGCCGGCCGGTTGATCGCAAAGCTTCTGGCAGGCCATCTCGGCCATCATCAATGCGCCACCGCCGCCGCCGCCGCTTCGTCGATGAGACGGCCGGTGCGGAAGCGCTCGAGCGTGAAGGGCGCGTTGATCGGGTGCGGGTCGTCCCTGGCGATGGTGTGGGCAAAGACGTTGCCCGAACCTGGCGTCGCCTTGAAGCCGCCGGTGCCCCAGCCGCAATTGACATAGAGGCCCTTGACCGGCGTCTTAGCCAGGATCGGCGAGCGGTCGGGGGTCACGTCGACGATGCCGCCCCAGGAGCGCAGCATCTTCATGCGGGTGAAGATCGGGAACATCTCGCAGATGGCGTCGAGCGTGTGCTGCAGGATGTGCAGGCCGCCGGTTTGCGAATAGGAGATATACTGGTCGGTGCCGGCGCCGATGACCAGCTCGCCCTTGTCCGACTGCGAGATATAGGCGTGCACCGTGTTCGACATGATGACGCATGGCACCACCGGCTTGACCGGCTCCGAGACCAGCGCCTGCAACGGATAACTCTCCAACGGCATGCGCACGCCGGCCATATCCATGATGACCGACGAATGGCCGGCAGCGACGACGCCGACCTTCTTGGCGCCGATGAAGCCGCGCGTCGTCTCGACGCCGGTGACCGCGCCGTTGGCCGCACGCTTGACGCCGGTGACCTCGCAGTTCTGGATGATGTGCACGCCGCGCACCGAGGCGCCGCGCGCATAACCCCAGGCGACCGCATCGTGGCGGGCCGTGCCGCCGCGGCGCTGCAGCGCGGCACCCATGACCGGATAGCGCGCCTCCTTGGAAATGTTGAGCGGCGGACAGAACTCCTTCGCCTGTTCCGGCGTCAGCCACTCATTGTCGATGCCGTTGAGGCGGTTGGCATGGATGTGGCGCTTGAACACCTGAACGTCATGCACATTGTGCGCGAGCATCATGACGCCGCGCGCCGAATACATGACGTTGTAGTTGAGCTCCTGGCTCAGTCCGTCCCACAACTTCAGCGCATGGTCGTAGATGCCGGCGCTTTCGTCATAGAGATAGTTGGAGCGGATGATGGTGGTGTTGCGGCCGGTGTTGCCGCCGCCGAGCCAGCCCTTTTCCAGCACCGCGACATTGGTGATGCCGTGCTCGGTCGCCAGATAATAGGCGGTGGCCAGGCCGTGGCCGCCGGCGCCGACGATGATGACGTCGTATTCCTTCTTCGGCTCGGGTGAGGTCCATTGCTCTTCCCAGCCCTTGTGGCCGCGCATCGCCTCGCGGGCAATGGCGAATACGGAGTATTTCTTCACGTTCAGCCTCGCGCCAAAAATCGCGGATCTCGGCCGGGCATTCCCCGGCGCGCGTGGTGTATCACTAGCGAAAGCGTGCAGTCACCCTTGCGCTGTTTGCGACGGCGCTTGCCGTTTTGCGCCGCGGCTGCGCGGCGCATGCCCGACAACTTGCATTCCGATCGGCAAGTCAGCTTTCGGGTGGCTGCCGAAATGCCGATTTGCGACCAACCATCCCACCACCGGCTGGACCGGCATAGAGAAAGGATGTGAAATGTTCGCACTCACCGAAAAGGTCGCCATCGTCACCGGCGCCAGTTCCGGCATCGGCCGCGCTACGGCCAGTCTGTTCGCCGAGCAGGGCGCCAGTCTCGTCGTCGCGGCGCGCCGCCGGGCCGAACTCGATGCACTCGTCGGCGAAATCGAGACGGCCGGTGGAACCGCAATTGCACTCGCCGGCGATGTCCGAGACGAAGCCTATGCCAGGGCTCTGGTCGAGCTTGCAGTCGAAAGGTTCGGCGGCCTCGACATTGCCTTCAACAATGCCGGCGCCGTCGGCTTGATGGCGCAGGTTCCTGAGATGGCGCCGGCGACTTGGCACGACACGATCGACACCAATTTGACCAGCGCCTTCCTCGCCGCCAGGCACCAGATCCCGGCGATGCTGGAGCGCGGCGGCGGCTCGCTGATCTTCACCTCGAGCTTCGTCGGCTATACCGCCGGCATGCCGGGCATGGCCGCCTATGCCGCCGCCAAGGCGGGTTTGATCGGGCTGACGCAGGTGCTGGCCGCCGAATACGGCCCGAAAGGGCTGCGCGTCAACGCGCTGCTGCCCGGCGGCACCGACACGCCCGCAGCGACGTTCAAGACGCCGGAGTCGCGGACATTCGTCGAAAACCTGCATGCCTTGAAGCGTGTGGCCCGGCCCGAGGAGATCGCCCGCTCAGCGCTCTACCTTGCCTCGGACGCCTCAAGCTTCACCACCGGCGCGGCGCTGTTTGCCGATGGTGGCGTCTCGATCAATCGGACGTGAATCATCTGACGGTCGGCAGCCATGCTCATCCGCTGAAATAGCGCGACGGGGCCTTGCATTCCGGTCCGTTTTGACGATTTGGTTTCCCGTCGAAAACGGATCGGAACGATGCTGCTGATCAGAACCTATGTCGCCCAGAGCGCTATCGAAGGCGTCGGTGTTTTCGCCGCCGAGCCGGTCAGGAAAGGCGCCTCCATCTGGCGGCTCGATCCCGATTTCGACCGGCTGATCCCCATGGAGAAATACGAGAAGGCGCTGCCGCATCTCAAGGAATTGCTCGACCGCTACGCCTATCCGAGCCCGGACAAGCCGGGTTTCATGGTATATGAGGTCGACAATGGCCGCTTCATGAACCATTCCGAGCGGCCGAACACGGATTTCTCCCAATATGGTGGCGCCACAGCGACCCGGGATATCGCGGCCGGCGAGGAAATCACTTGCGACTATGGCGAATTCTTTGAGGATTTCGCCCGTCTGCATCTGGCGACCGCCTAAGGCTCAGACCCGCAAGGCACGGTACTCGGGCTTCCGATCGCGGTTTCCTGCAATCAACGGTGGACAGCACGGCCTGATTCTGCTATCAGCCGGCACAATTCGCGGTGCAGGTCACTGCGGAGGCATGCGGCTATGGGCTGCTTGCCTGAGATTTCAAACCCGAAGACAGGATTGCACGTGCAGGTACTCGTCCGCGACAACAACGTTGATCAGGCGCTTCGCGCGCTGAAGAAGAAGATGCAGCGCGAAGGTATTTTCCGCGAAATGAAGATGCGCGGTCACTACGAAAAGCCGTCCGAGAAGCGTGCCCGCGAGAAGGCGGAAGCCGTCCGCCGCGCCCGCAAGCTGGCCCGTAAGCGCGCCCAGCGCGAAGGCCTGCTGCCGATGACCCCGCGCCCGGCTCCGGCTGGTGCTGCCGGCGCATCGCGTTCGCCGCGCTGATACCGTCAATTTTTCGTCCTTTTCGAAGGATACCGAGGGTGGCGCGATGCGGAATCGCCGCCACCTTTTTGTTTATGCGTTCGAGCCGGTTCGGAGAGGGAACGGACCTGACGGCGCGGCGCCAGTGAGGACTGAGATGAACGCAATTACCGTGGAGCGCAGAACCGCTTTTCGCGGCTTCGCCCTGACGGCGGCCCTGCTTTCGGGCCTGACCCTTGCAGCATGCCAGACCGCCCCGACGGGAGAGTTCAACAATATCGACAAGGCGCAAGGCTCGACCGAGAACATCTCCTCGCTGTCGGCTGTCATCCAGCGCAATCCTCAGGATCCCGAGGGTTACAATGTGCGCGGCTCGGCCTATGGCCGCGGCGGCCAGTACCAGGCGGCGCTCAAGGATTTCGACACCGCCATCCAGCTCAATCCGAACTTCTATCAGGCCTATTCGAACCGGGCGCTCATCCAGCGTTTCCTCGGCAACCAGCAAGCAGCGCTTGCCGACTATAACCGCTCGATCCAGATCAACGCCAACTACGACGCCGCCTATATCGGCCGCGGCAATCTTTATCGCAAGGCCGGCCGCGTCAACGACGCCTTCAACGATTTCCAGAAGGCGATCCAACTCGACACGACCGACGCCCGCGCCTACCACAATCGCGGCCTGATCTATCAGAGCCAGGGCCAGCACAAGTTCGCCATCGAGGATTTCTCGACCGCCATCTCGCTGGCGCCGGACGCAGCCGAGCCCTACAACGGCCGCGGCCTGTCCTATCTCGCCATGAATGACGAGGACAACGCCTTCGCCGACTTCAACATGGCCATCAAGCTCGACGGCAAGAACGCCGAGGCCTGGGCCAACCAGGCGCTGATCTACGAGCGACGCGGCGACAAGGAAAGGGCGGCCAAGTCCTACCGCGAGGCTGTCCACCTCGACCCGAACTACCAACCCGCCAAGGACGGCCTGTCGCGCACCTCGGCCGGCGCCAGCTGATCGGAAGCTAAGGCCGCCCGGGGGTCCGGTCGCCCGCGATGGGTCCATTGCGGCGCTGACACGCCGATGTGGCCGTCAGCCGCCAACGGCGATGCGTTGGCTCGCCATGCTCGCGCCAAGTTTTGGGCGGAACGCTCCTCGCACCTCGACCGTTTAACCGGGGCCGTTTGTTGCGAAAGGACATTTCCGATGATCAAGACACTTGCCTGTGCCGCCGCCGCGCTTGCCGCCACGGTCCTCGCTTCTCCGGTCAGCGCCGGCACGCTCCGGCTCGGCACGCTCGATTGCACCATCGACGGGGGCACCGGTTACGTCATCACCTCCAACAAGGGCGTGTCCTGCGTCTTCCGCCCCTATCATCACGGCCCGGCCGAGCTCTATACGGGCATGATCTCCAAGCTTGGCGTCGATATCGGCCGGACGCATCAAGGTCAGCTTGTCTGGGCAGTTCTCGCCGCCACCCGCCACCATGACTCGGGCGATCTCGCCGGCAGCTATTACGGCGTCAACGCGGAGGCGAGCGTCGTGACCGGCGGCGGCGCCAATCTTTTGGTCGGTGGCCTGGACGGCGCCTTCATGCTCGAGCCGCTGAGCGTCCAGGCACAGACCGGCGTCAACCTCGCTGTTGCCGTGGCTTCGCTGGACCTCGTCCACTCCTATAAGTGAAATTTCAAATCAATTAGCACCGATACGGCCCGGGACGCTCGTTCCCGGGCCGAATTTTTAGCGCGCTTGCTCGCTGACATCGCCGAAAATGCCTCTTGAGCTCAACTGCGCTTGAGGTTCTACAAGCCCTGCCGAACTGGATCTGGCGCTTCGTTCGCAATGCGGATGAGGTTGCGGAAAACAAGCGGGAGATCGACGTGACGGCAGCAGGCGGCGGCAAGGTGGCCGGCAACAAGGTGGACTGGCGAGCACTGTGGGCAAGCGGCGACCTGGCGCGTTTCTGCTTTGTCAGTCTCGGCATCCTGCTGCATGCCACCAATGAGACTATGGTGGCGACGGTGATGCCGGCCATGGTCGGCGAACTGGCCGGCGTCCAGCTCGTTGGCTGGTCGCTGGCGATCTATGAGCTCGGCGCCATCGTCGCTGGTGCCGCCGCCGGGCGGCTGGTGAGCTATGTCGCGCTGCGCTCCAACATGATGGTCGCCGCCCTGCTCTACGCGGCAGGCGCGCTGATCTGCGCCGTGGCACCCTCCATGCCGTTCTTCCTCGCCGGGCGGCTGGTCGAGGGACTTGGCGGCGGCGCGCTGGTGTCGCTCGCCTTCGTTTCGGTCGAGCGTCTCTTTCCGCGCAACATCTGGCCGCAGCTCTTCGGCATCATGTCGGCGATCTGGGGCGTCGCCGCCTTCAGCGGACCGATGCTCGGCGCTGTTATGACCGAGTTCCTGTCATGGCGCTGGGCCTTTGGCGTCTTCACTGTCGGCGGCGCGGCGATGGCGCTGGCGAGCTTTATCGTGCTGGGCACGCCGGAGGCGACGAGGCCGCAGGCGGGCAGCGGCACGGCGCCGCCCTTTCCCTATCCGGCGCTTGCCTGTCTCGCCATCGCCGTCGTGCTGATCGCTGCCGCCGGCATCGACATCGCCCTGCTGCGCTCGTCGCTGCTGCTGGCCCTCGGGCTGATCGGCCTGGCGCTTTTCTTCCGCATCGATGCCCGCAGGCCGCGCTCGCGCCTGTTTCCGGCACCTTTGTTCTCATGGCGCTCGCCGCTTGGCTCAGGCATGACGATGGTTGCGGCCTTCTCGGTAGCCACCTGTACGTTCACCATTTACGGGCCGCTGCTGCTCACCACGCTGCACGGCATCCCAATCCTGACCACCGGCTATATCATCGCTGCCGAATCCATCGCCTGGTCGATCCTGTCGATCCTCATCGCCAATGCGCCGCTGGAGCGCGAAAGACTGATCATCGTCGTCGGCGCGCTGATGATCGCCTCCGGTCTTGCCGGTTTCGCCTATGCCATCCCCGCAGGTTCGATCCCGCTGATCCTGCTCTGCGCTCTGCTGCAGGGCGGCGGCTTCGGCGTCTGCTGGCCGTTCCTGACGCGTGTCATCGTCGCTTCGGCCCGCGACGGCGAGCAGACGATCGCTTCCGCCGCCGTGCCGACCATGCAGCGGATCGGCTACGCGGTGGGCGCGGCCGTTGCCGGCATTGTGGCCAACGCCAGCGGCTTCTCGCAAGGCCTCAATCGTGACGCGGCTGCAGGCGTGGCCGGCTGGCTCTTCCTCGCCTTCGTGCCGCTTGGGATCCTCGGCTGCATCGCCGCGCTGCGGATCGCGCTGCCGCCAATGCGACCGCAGGCAGCGGCCAGCTAAACCACTGTCGTTTTCAGCCGCTCGGCAATCGATGCGGCGAGCCGTGTCGCCACCTCGTCCTTGCCCATCTCCGGCCACTCCTCGACGCCCCTGCGCGAGACGATGCGCACCTTGTTGCGATCGCCGCCCATCACGCCGGAAGGGCCGATGCCACTGCCATGCGAGACGTCGTTGGCGACGATGAGATCGGCGCCCTTCTTCCTGAGCTTGGCCTCGGCGTTGCCGATGAGGTCCTGCGTCTCGGCGGCAAAGCCGACGACAAGGCCGGGCCTCTGCGCATGATGGCCGACGCCCGCCAGGATGTCGGGATTCTCGACCATCTTGAGCGACGGCGGGCCCTTCCCTGCCACCTTCTTGATCTTTTCACCGGCGGCATTCGCGGTGCGCCAGTCGGCGACGGCCGCGACGAAAACAGCCGCGTCCGCCGGCAGAAGGTTCTCGACCGCTTCCTTCATCTCGGCCGCTGTTTCCACATGCGTGGTCTTCACCCCGGCCGGATCGGCGATGTTGACCGGACCGGACACGAGCCGGACATCGGCGCCGAGCTTCGCCAGTGCCGCCGCGATCGCATGGCCCTGCTTGCCGGACGAACGGTTGGCGATGTAGCGCACCGGATCGATCGGCTCATGCGTCGGCCCCGAGGTGACGATGATCTTGCGGCCCGCAAGCGGCTGCGGCTTCTCGTCGAGCATCGCCTCGATCGCGGCCACGATTTCCAGCGGCTCGGCCATGCGGCCTTCGCCCGCCTCGTTGCTTTCCGCCATCTCGCCCTTGGCCGGCCCGACAAAGGCGATGCCATCCTTCTGCAAGGTCGCCCGGTTGCGCCGCGTCGCCGGATGCGACCACATCTTCGGATTCATCGCCGGCGCCATCAGCACTTTCTTGTCGGTCGCAAGCAGCACCGTCGAGGCAAGATCATTGGCATGGCCGTTGGCGAGCTTCGCCATCAGGTCGGCGGTGGCCGGCGCCACGACCAGCAGATCGGCCTCGCGCGACAGCCTTATGTGGCCGACATCGTGCTCGTCATTGCGGTCGAAGAGTTCGGTGAAAACATGGTCGGCCGAAAGCGCGCCGACGGACAGCGTGGTGACGAATTCCTGCGCAGCTGATGTCATTACCACCCGGACAGAAGCGCCGCGCTCGCGCAGGCGCCGGATCAGGTCGAGCGATTTATAGGCAGCGATGCCGCCGCCGATGACGAGAAGGATGCGTTTGCCGGAGAGCGTTCCGCGAACTGATGGCCTGCCGGGCATGTCGGCGATAGGCGGTGCTTGCTGGCCGGGGCCGGTCAGCGCGCGCAACGTCTTCTCGATCTGGTCGATGCGGTCGGCCTGCCCTGCCCGGCCCTCAACCGCCGCCCTGATCATCGCCCGGGCCTGCTCCTCCATCGAGCAGCCATTTTCGGCAGCCAATTGGCGCAGCAGGTCCTTAACTCCATCGTCAAGGTTGCGGATCGTGATGCTGGCCATCTGATTGCACCCGCTTCAAACTAGCGCCGGCAATGATAGCAATGCAATCAAAACGCAGCAAGGCGGCGGGCGGTCAGAAAATCCGCCACGCGATGTAAATCAGCGTCAGCGCAATGGTCCACAGCGCCACGCGGCCGGAGCGGGTGTGGCGCGCCTCCGCCTTGCCGATCGCGCGCGCGGTCGCCTCGTCGAAGCGCAAGCCATGCTCGGCCATCAGGTCGATCTCACGCGACAGCCGCTCGGTGCGAACCGCAATGTCCGGCGCCTGCCTCGCCAGCGAGATCAAGGCCTTGCCGGCGTCCCGCGCGTCCGAGAGCACGCCGCGCGGGCCGAGATTGCCCGCGATCCAGTCACTGACCACCGGCTCCGAAGTCTTCCACATGTTGAACGCCGGATCGAGCGTGCGGGCCACGCCTTCGACCACCACCATGGTCTTTTGCAAAAGCACCAGCTCGGTCCGCGTCGCCATGTCGAAGAGGTCGGTGACCTCGAACAGCAGCGTCAGAAGCTTGGCCATCGAGATCGTGTCGGCCGATTGGCCGTGGATCGGCTCGCCGATGGCGCGGATCGCCTGCGCGAAGGCCGAGACATTGTGCTGACGCGGCACATAGCCGGCCTCGAAATGCACCTCGGCGACGCGCCGGTAGTCGCGCACGATGAAGCCGTAGAGGATCTCGGCCAGAAAACGCCGCTCCTTCTTGCCGAGTCTGCCGGCGATGCCGAGATCGACGGCAACGATGGTGCCGTCCGGTTCGACGAACAGGTTGCCCGGATGCATGTCGGCATGGAAGAAGCCGTCGCGCAGCGTATGCCTGAGGAAGGACTGGACGAGATTGGCTGCGATCGCCTTGAGGTCGTGACCGGCGGCAGCAAGGCCGGTCAGATCGTTCATCTTGACGCCGTCGATCCACTCCATGGTGATCACGTCTCGGCCGGTCCGCTCCCAATCGACCGCCGGCACGCGGAAGCCCGGATCATCCTTGGTGTTCTCAGCGAGCTCGGAAAACGCGGCCGCTTCGAGCCGCATGTCCATCTCGACCTTGGTGGTCTGCGCCAGCGTCTGGGTCACCTCGATCGGCCGCAGGCGCCGCGAGGAGGGGATGTACTTCTCCTGCAGGCGGGCGGCGAGGAAGTAGCTCTCGAGATCCTGGAAGAAGCGATGGCGCACGCCGGGGCGGATGACCTTCACCGCGACCCGTGAAGCCTTTCCGTCGCGAACGACTTCGGCGCCGTGCACCTGGGCGATCGATGCCGCCGCGACCGGCTCGCCGAAGGTTGCGTAGAGATCCTCGATCCTGCGCCCGAGCGAGGCTTCGATCGCCGCGACCGCTTCCGCCCTCGGAAAGGTGTGCATCTTGTCCTGCAGCAGCGCAAGGTCGACCGCCATGTCGTTGCCGACGACGTCGGGCCGCGTGGCGAGGAACTGGCCGAGCTTCACATAGGATGGCCCCAGCCGCACCACCGCCTGCGCCAGCCGGTCGCCGCGCAGATGGCTTCGGGCGCGGCGGCGAGTGAGCACGCGCGCCAGCCGCCAGCCGAGCTTCGGCATACCGGAAAGCTCTTCGCCGGGCAGCGCCGCGACGACGCCCTCGCGGACCAGCACCCAGCTGGCCCTGGCGAGCCGGAAGCCGGCGCCAACGCTGGTCATCGGACGCCCTGCCTCAAAGCTTCCAGCCCGAATGGAGCGCCGCGATGCCCCCCGAATAGTTGCGGAAAGTAACCCGATCGAAGCCGGCCCGACCAATCATCGCGGCGAAGTTCTGCTGGTTGGGGAACTTGCGGATCGATTCGACCAGATAGGAATAGGGCTCGTCGTCGCCGGTCACCGCCCTGCCGATTTTGGGGATGGCGTTGAACGACCAAGCCTCGTAGGCCTTGTCGAGCAGCGGCATGTCGACCTCGGAAAACTCCAGGCATAGGAAGCGCCCGCCGCGCTTCAGCACACGAAAAGCTTCGCTCAGCGCCACATCGATGCGCGGCACGTTGCGGATGCCGAACGCGATCGTATACGCATCGAACGTGCCGTCCTCGAACGGCAGCGCTTCGGCATTGGCCTCGACGAAATCGGTCTTTTCCGAGAGGCCTTTCTTTTCGGCCCTGTCGCGGCCGACGTCGAGCATTGAGCCGTTGATGTCGAGCACCGTGGCATGCGCATGGCGCTGGCTTGCCTCGATGATGCGAAAGGCGATGTCGCCGGTGCCGCCGGCGACGTCGAGCACCTTCCAGCCCGGCCGCTTCGGGGGGTTGAGCCACGCGACCATCGCGTCCTTCCACAGCCGGTGCAACCCACCCGACATCAGATCGTTCATCAGGTCGTATCGATTGGCCACCTTGTGAAAGACGTCATTGACGAGCGACTGCTTGTCGCCCGCGCCAACCTTCCTGAAACCATAGGAGGTTTCCATGCCGCCCGCGGCCGTGGTTCTCTCAACTGACATTATTTCGATCCGCCATAAAACCGGCGGGACCATAGCCGATCGATGGGGCGGGCGCTATTGTCCAAGGCGCGGTTTTCGGCCGCGCTTTCAGAACGGGTCGGGGAAGAGTTTGCCACGATTTTCTACCCGGAATCGGCGCCACGACAGAAGAATACCGCACGGGATGGCCGCATGATCTTGAAAGCCGAATTGCACTGCCACATCGAAGGGGCAGCGGCGCCCGACCTCGTCGTCAGCCAGGCCCGCAAATACGGCAAGGACCCTTCGCCCTACATCCAGAACGGCTCTTTCGTCTGGCACGATTTCACGTCTTTCCTCGCCGCCTATGATTTTGCTTCCGACCTGTTCCGCACCGAGGAGGATTACGCCCGTCTAACCGATCACTATCTCACCAGCCTCGCCCGCGACGGCGCCATCTATTCCGAGGTCTTCACCTCGCCGGATCACGCGAAAAGGGCCGGGCTTTCGCCCAAGGCCTATACGGACGCGCTGGGCGAAGGCATGGCCCGCGCCAAGGCGAGGACCGGCATCGAGGGGCGCATGATCGTCACCGGCGTACGCCACGTCGGCGTCGAGGCGATCGAGCAGGCGGCGCGCTTTGCGGCGCGCTGCGGCCATCCGCTGGTCACCGGCTTCGGCGTCGCCGGCGACGAGCGCATCGGCGATTTCGAGGACTATGTGCGGGCTTTCGAGATCGCGCGCGAGGCCGGCCTCGGCATCACCATCCACGCCGGAGAATTGATGGGCTGGGAAAGCGTGGCGGCAGCGCTCGACCATATCCGCCCATCGCGGATCGGCCATGGCGTGCGCGCCATCGAGAACCCGGACCTTGTTCGCCGCATCGCCGCCGAGGGCGTGGTGCTGGAATGCTGCCCCGGCTCCAACATCGCGCTCAAGGTGTTCGATAGTTTCGCCACGCATCCTTTTCCGGCGTTGCGCGCGGCCGGCTGCAAGGTGACGCTCAATTCCGACGACCCGCCCTATTTCTGGACCTCGCTGAAGCGCGAATACGACATCGCCGCCGAGCATTTCGCGATGGACGACAAGGCGCTTACCGCCGTCACCAGGACGGCCATCGAGGCGGCCTTCGTCGACCGGAAGACCAAGGCGATGCTGATGAGCCGGCTCGACCCCAAAGGCCGGTGAATGGTTCGCGGGCCCTTCGGCCTGTCAACCGCAATCATCGGCCCATCAGGACTCGCAAACCGGCTCACTATTCACTATTCACTACTCACCATTCACTGGAGAAGACCATGCAGGGCGTCACCGTCGTCGACCACCCCCTTGTCCAGCACAAGTTGACCATCATGCGCAAGAAGGAGACCTCGACGGCAGGCTTCAGGCGGCTGCTGCGCGAGATCTCCCTGCTTCTCGGCTACGAGGTGACCCGCAACCTCGAACTGACGACCACCACGATCGAGACCCCGATCGAGGAGATGGAAGCGCCGACGCTGGAGGGCAAGAAGCTGGTTTTCGCCTCCGTGCTGCGGGCCGGCAATGGCCTGCTCGAAGGCCTGCTCGATCTGGTGCCGGCGGCGCGCGTTGCCCATATCGGCCTTTACCGCGACCATGAGACGCTCGAGGCGATCGAATATTTCTTCAAGGCGCCGAGCGACCTTGCCGACCGTCTGGTGATCGTGGTCGATCCGATGCTTGCGACCGCCAATTCCGCGATCGCGGCGATCGACAAGCTGAAGGGGCGCGGCGCCACCAACATCCGCTTCCTTTGCCTGCTGGCGGCACCCGAAGGCATCGAGCGCTTCACCAAAGCGCATCCGGATGTCCCGATCTTCACCGCTTCGATCGACCGCCAGTTGAACGACAAGGGTTACATCATGCCTGGCCTCGGCGACGCCGGCGACCGCATGTACGGAACCAAGTGAGATCTTTTCTTAACCGCTCGTTTACGAAACGCCGTGGTTCCGGCGCGCGTTAAAGCCGAAAACACCATGTCGGCTTAAGGATCGACCCTTCACGAAGGTCGATCCATGCTGCGCAAGCTTCTTCTCCTTGGCGTCTTTGTCGGAAGCTCGGCATCGATTCCGATCGTCTATCAGTCGAACCCGCAGATGGTGGAAACCCTGCTGAGATCGGCGTTTGCTTCGAAGCCGGCGCCGCCTGAGGCTCAGCCGGACGTCAATCTCGCTTCGGTTCCAGCCAGGCCGGCGACGCCGATGCCGCTCGGCCGCCAGGTGCTGGTCAATGCCGACCAGGGCGGCCATTTCACTTCCGCCTTCAAGTTCAACGGCCGTCAGATAGACGGCATGATCGACACCGGCGCGACGCTGGTCGCGATCAACATATCGACGGCGCGCCGGATCGGCATCTCGCTCAACCAGTCGGATTTCAATCAACAGGTGAACACGGCGAACGGCGCCATCAAGGCTGCCGTGGTCACCGTCGACCGGCTGCAGATCGGCAAGATTTCCCTCGACAACGTCCAGGCGGTGGTGCTCGACGATCGAGCGCTGCAAACCAACCTGATCGGCATGAGCTTCCTGCAGCGGCTGCAGAAATACGAAGTGCAGGACGGCGCGCTGTTGCTCGTTCAATAGGCGCGATTTTACAGAGGCAGTATCCGCCTGAGCACCGTCTTTTCTGCGGTCGGCTTCGAGTGACCGACCGTATAGGCGGCGCGCACCGCGACGGCGGCAGCCTCGGCGTCGGCCTCGGTCCGCGCATGGACCAGCGCCAGCGCCTCGCCCGCATGCACCTCCGCGCCCACAGGCAGCAGCCGGGTGAGGCCGACGGAATGATCGATCTTGTCATCCGGACGGACGCGCCCGCCGCCCAGCGCAACGACGGCGAGCCCGATTTCGCGCGTCGCGATCCCGGTGACGAAGCCGTCCTCGGCCGCTTTGACCGCCGATTCCACTGCCGCCTTTGGCAGATATTTCTCCGGATTCTCGACGAAGTCGGCGGGGCCGCCGAGCGCCGTCACCATGCGTGCGAACACCGCCGCCGCGCGGCCGCCGGCAAGCGTCTCGGCCGCGCGCCTGATCCCGTCCTGGTTGGACGAGACAATTCCCGCCGATTGCAGCATCTCGGCGGCAAGCGCCAGCGTGACGTCCTCCAGCCGGCGGTCGCGGAAGCGGCCGGTGAGAAAGTCTACCGCGTTCTTCACCTCGACCGCATTGCCCGCTGCCGAGGCCAGCGGCTCGTTCATGCCGGTCACCAGTGCCGAAGCCTTCAGACCGGCGCCATTGGCGACCTCGACCAGGCTGTTCGCAAGTGCGGCCGCATCGCGCGACTTCTCCATGAAGGCGCCGTTGCCGACCTTGACGTCGAGCACAAGCGAGCCGAGCCCGGCGGCAAGCTTCTTTGACAGGATCGAAGCCGTTATCAGCGGCACCGATTCCACTGTGCCCGTCACGTCGCGGATGGCGTAGAGCCGGCGATCGGCCGGCGCCAGGTCGGCGGTCTGGCCGATGATGGCGCAGCCCGTCTCGAGCACCGTCCTGCGGAACCGCGCCAAATCCGGCCGGCTGACGTAACCGGGAATGGCATCCATCTTGTCCAGCGTGCCGCCGGTATGGCCAAGCCCGCGGCCAGAGATCATCGGCACATAAGCGCCGCAGGCCGCGACGATCGGCGCCAGCATCAGCGAGACATTGTCGCCGACACCGCCCGTCGAATGCTTGTCAGTGACCGGTCCCGGCAAATCGGACCAGTCGAGCACGTCACCGGAATCGCGCATCGCGAGCGTCAGCGCCACTGCTTCCTCGCGACTCATGCCTTTGAGGAACACCGCCATGGCAAAGGCGCCGATCTGGCCCTCCGAGAGCGTGCCGGCCGTGATCCCCTCGATGAAGGTCGCAATCTCGGGCATCGAGAGCTTGTGGCCGTCACGCTTGCGCCGAATGATTTCCTGCGGGAGCATCAGCTTTCCGGCAAACCTTCCTCGAAGACGCGCCGCAGGATCGTCGCCAGCCGCGCGCCGCCGACCGGCGCCATGTCCTTGGTTTCCTGGTGCGAGAGTTCCGCCCCGGTCATGCCTGCCGCAAGGTTGGTGATGACCGAGCAGGCAGCGACCTTGAGGCCGAGGAAGCGGGCCAGGATCACTTCGGGCACGGTCGACATGCCGACCGCGTTGGCGCCCATGACGCGCGCCATGCGGATTTCGGCCGGCGTCTCGAAACATGGTCCGGAAAACCACATGTAGACGCCTTGGTGGAGCGCGGTGCCGGTCTCCTTCGCCGCCGTCTCGATCGCCTTGCGCAAGCCGGCATCATAGGCCTCGGTGAGGCCAACGAAGCGGCGGTCGCTCGGCTCTCCGATCAGCGGATTGGAGCCGGAGAAGTTGATGTGATCGGTAATCATCATCACCGAGCCCGGTCCCATCTCGGGATCGACCGAACCGGCGGCGTTGGTGAGGATGAGATGCGAGATGCCGATGCCGGCAAGCACCTCGAGTGCCGGGCGCATGGCGGCGGCATTGCCGTGCTCGTAATAGTGCGCGCGCCCGGAAAGCATCAGCACCGGCGTGCCGGCGAAACGCCCTGCCACCACCTCGCCGGCGTGGCCGGAGACGCCGCTGCGCGGGAAGCCCGGCAGTTCGGCATAGGGGATGCGCCTTGCGTCCTCCACCTGGTCGACCAGCCCACCAAGGCCGGAGCCCAGCACAAGCGCCGCGGTCGGGGCCAGCCCGTCCAGTTTCTCGACCAGATGATCCAGCGCCTCCTTCATTTCAAGATATCGCCCCTGAAGCCGTAAGGCAGCATGTCGCCCATGGTGACCGTCTCGACCACGCCGGTGTTGTCGCAGAGATAGAGTTTCGTCTCCGGCCGGCAGAATTCCGCCAGCCGCTGCCGGCAGCCGCCGCAGGGCGAGCATTTGGCCATGCGCTCGGCGATCACCGCGATCTCGGTGATCTTGCCGCCGCCGCCCATGATGTAGTGGCCGAGCGCGGTGGTCTCCGCACACCAGCCTTCCGGATAGGACGCCACCTCGATGTTGGCGCCGGTGAAGACGCGACCGTCCTCGGTGCGCAGCGCGGCGCCTACGGGAAACTTGGAATAGGGCGCATAGGCCTTGGCCATCGCCGTCCTGGCCGCTTCGAACAGATCATGCGACATTTCCTTCTTCTCTCCCACGATCTTGTTCAAATTGCCGGTTGCCGAGACTGCCCGAGCCTCAGCGTTCCTTGACATAGGGCACGCCGCCGGCGCGCGGCGGGATCGCCTTGCCGATGAAGCCGGCGAGCAGGATGACGGTGAGCACATAGGGCAGCGCCTGCATGAACTGCACCGGCACTTTGCCCAGGATCGGCAGCGGCGAGCCCTGCAAGCGGATCGATGCCGCGTCGAGGAAGCCGAACAGCAGGCAGGCGAACATCGCGTTGACCGGCTTCCATTTGGCGAAGATCAGCGCGGCAAGCGCGATATAGCCCTTGCCTGCGGTCATGTCCTTTACGAAGCCGCCATTCTGGACCATGGACAGATACGCACCGGCGACGCCGGTAAGGATACCGGTGCAGATCAGCGCCCGATAGCGCAGCCAGGCGACCGAGATGCCGGCGGTGTCGACGGCGGCCGGGTTTTCGCCCACGGCGCGCATCCTGAGACCGAAGCGGGTGCGGAACAGCACCCACCAGGTGAACGGCACCATCGCGAAGGCGAAGTAGACCAGGATCGAATGCCCGGAGATCAGCTCGGCATAAACGGGCCCGAGGATCGGCACGTTGCGAACGGCTTCGGCGCCCGGCCACACGATCGCCTCGAAGCGCTCGCCCGGCTGCAGCGCCGGCGTGCGGCCGCCCTGCTCGAACCAGGCCTGGCCGAGGATGATGGTCGAACCGGCGGCGACGAAGTTGATGGCGACTCCGGAGACGATCTGGTTGCCGCGATGCGTGATCGAGGCGAAACCGTGCACCATGGCGAAGGCGACCGAGATCAGGACGGCGGTGCCGAGACCGAAAAAGGCCGAATGGAAGACCGATGCCGCTGCAGCGCCGGCGAAGGCGCCGACCAGCATCTTGCCTTCGAGACCGATATCGAAGATGCCGGCCCGCTCTGAATAGAGGCCGGCAAGACAGGCAAGCAGCAGCGGCACCGACAGGCGGATGGTGGAATCCAGGACCTGGACGATCGCGTTGAAACTGTCCATCTCAGGCCCCCTTCCCCTTGACCGCCTGCATGCCGACCGATTTCGGGCTGACCGATGCGAACAGCGCCTGGATATAGGGCCTGAACATATGCTCCAGCGCGCCGGCGAAGAGGATGACCAACCCTTGAATGATGACGATCATGTCGCGGCTGATCGCCGGCATCTCGAAGGCAAGCTCGGCCCCGCCCTGGTAGAGCATGCCGAATAGGATCGCCGCCAGCACGATGCCGACCGGATGCAGCCTGCCCATAAGCGCGACCGCGATGCCGACATAGCCGGCGCCCGAGACGAAATCGATCGCCACATTGTGCTGGTCGCCCATCACGGGGTTGAGGGCCATCATGCCGGCCAGGCCGCCCGAGATCATCATTGCGGTGAGGATGATGCGGGTTTCCGAAATGCCGGCATAGCGCGCCGCCTTCGGACTATGGCCATAGGTGCGCATCTCGTAGCCGAGCTTGGTGCGCCAGATCAGCAGCCAGACCAGGAACGCCATCGCCAGCGCCAGCAGGAAGCAGATGTTGAGCGGCGCCGAGCGGATCTTGGCGCCGAACAATTCGATCATCCAGTTGAGCTTCGGCAATTCCGCGCCGGCCAGGAAATTGCGTGTCTGCGGCGCCTGCGATCCGACCGGCTTCAGCGGACCGACCAGCAGATAGACCATCACCGAGGCAGCGATGAAGTTGAACATGATGGTGGTGATGACGATGTGCGAGCCACGCTTGGCCTGCAGATAGGCCGGGATGAAACCCCAGAGCGCGCCGAACGCCGCCGCGGCGACGATCGCCATCGGAAATATCAGCCACCAGGGCAGGACGCTGTCGAAGCTCAGGCAGACGAGCGCGATGCCGAGGCCGCCGATATAGGCCTGGCCTTCGGTGCCGATGTTGAACAGGCTGCAATGCGCCGCCACCGCCACCGACAGCCCGGTGAAGATGAAGGTCGTGGCATAGAACAAGGTGAAGGCGATGCCTGTGCCCTTGCCGAAAGCGCCTTCGACCAGGATGACGGCGGCGCGGAACGGATTTTCGCCGACCAGCATGACGACGAAGCCCGCGACGATGAAAGCAACCGACAGGTTGATCAAAGGGATCAACCCATAATCGGCCCAGGCCGGGAGCTTGGCGTAAGGCGTGCTCATTCGGCGGCCTCCTGGTGCTCGACACCGGCCATCAAGAGGCCAAGCTCGCCTTCCGTCGCTTCCGGTCCGCGTTCGCCGACGATGCGGCCGGCGAACATCACCAGGATGCGGTCGGACAGCGAGCGGATCTCGTCGAGCTCGACCGACACGACCAGCACCGCCTTGCCCTGATCGCGCATGGCGATCAGCCGCTTGTGGATGAATTCGATGGCGCCGACGTCGACGCCGCGCGTCGGCTGGCCGACGATCAGCACGCCGGGATCCTGCTCCATCTCCCTGGCCAGCACGATCTTCTGCTGGTTGCCGCCGGAGAAATTTGCGGTCTTCAGCCGCGGATTGCCGGGACGGATGTCGTATTTCTCGATCTTGTTCTTCGCGTCGGCCATGATGGCATCGACGTTGAGGAACGGTCCCTTGAGATAGCGCTCGTCGTCATGATAGCCGAGGATCGAGTTCTCGTTCTCCTCGAAGGCGAGCACCAGCCCGACATGGTGGCGGTCTTCCGGCACATGGGCGAGACCGCGGTCGCGCAATTCGCCGGGATCGGCCTTGCCGGTCAGGTCGATTGGCTTGCCGTCGAGCATGACCTCGCCCGAGACGGCGTGCCGGATGCCGGAGATCGCCTCAAGCAGCTCCGACTGGCCGTTGCCGGCCACGCCGGCGATGCCGACGATCTCGCCGCCGCGCACGTCGAAGGAGACGTCGTCGACCATGGTGACGCCGCGTGAATCCTTGACCGTCAGGTTCTTGACCGAGAGTTTTGTCGCACCGGCCTCCGACTGGCCTTTCTCCACCCGCAACAGCACGCGCCGGCCGACCATCAGTTCGGCCAACTCGCCGACCGTCGTTTCCCTGGTCACCCTGGTCGCCACCATGGTCCCCTGGCGCATGACCGAGACCGTGTCGGTAACGGCCATGATCTCGCGCAGCTTGTGGGTGATCAGCACCACCGTTTTTCCCTGTTCCTTCAGCTGCTTGAGGATGCGGAACAGATGGTCGGCCTCGGCTGGCGTCAGAACCCCTGTCGGCTCGTCGAGGATCAGGATCTCGGCGCCGCGATAGAGCGCCTTGAGGATCTCGACGCGCTGCTGCAGGCCGACCGGCAATTCCTCGATGATGGCGTCGGGATCGACCTCGAGGCCGTATTCGCGCTCCAGCCGTTCGAGCTCGGAGCGCGCCTTGGCGATGCTGCTCTTCAACAGCGCGTCGGTCTCGGCGCCGAGGATGACGTTCTCCAGCACCGTGAAATTGTCGACCAGCATGAAATGTTGGTGCACCATGCCGATGCCGAGCGCTATCGCGTCGTTTGGGGTGTTGATCGACACCGCCTTGCCGGCGACGCGGATTTCGCCGCTGTCGGCCTGGTAGAAGCCATAGAGGATCGACATCAGCGTCGATTTGCCTGCGCCGTTCTCCCCGACAATGCCATGGATGGTGCCGCGCGTGACTTCCAGGTTGATGTCGCGGTTGGCGCGCACGGCGCCAAAACTCTTGTTGATGCCTATGAGCTCGATTGCGGCTTGCGCCATGCAGCCTGTCCCACTCGTTATTTTTTATCGCTTGGTCAAATGCCTAGCATGATGCCCCGCCCGTGCCAATTGGCCGAAACGCCATTCACTCTCGACAAATCCCCCCGCGCTTGTCAATTTCGAAGGTGGCCGGGAGCTTCACATTCACAGAGACCGGGATGATGACGATGCCTGACGATCGGCTGACGACGCTGGAAATCCGCGCCGCCGAGCAGGAAAAGACGATCGAGGAACTGTCCGGCCAGATCGCCGAGCAGTGGACGGTGATCGAGCGCATGGAACGCAAGCTGGCCGCCCTTGCCGACCGATTCCTGGCCCTGGAGGAGCAGGCCGCTCCCGACGTGCCGGTGACCAAGCCGCCGCACTACTGAGCCTGCAGGGGGAGCGAGCGAGTTCGAGGAGAACGGTCATGGCCGGTGAAGGAGACCGCATCGCAAGGGCCGGCGACTATGTCTTCGGCCTGATGGACGAACGGGAGCGCGCTCGCGCCGAGCGCGACCTACAGATCGATCCCGCCTTTCGCGACGCGGTGCTGCGGCTTGCCGAGCGCATGCGTGCTTTGGAGCCGCAGAGAGCGTCGGCCACGGCTTCGGATGAGCGCTGGCAGCTTATCCAGCGCCGGCTTGGCGAATTGCCGCAAATGCGGTTTGCCGGGCTGGACAAGGGCGATGCGAAGCCGCAGCCGATCGTGATCAACAAGATCGAGCGCAAGCCTTATGGCGTCGGCCTGCATCCCCTTGGCGGCCGGCTCGGCCTGGCTATCGCGCTCGCCCTGGCGGCCGCCTTCGCGCTGGGCTATCTCGCCGGCACGCTATAGGGCGCATGACATCAAAAGCATCGGCTCGCCCTCCTGCTCGAAAGCTTCCGCCGCAGTCCAGCCAAGCGCTTCGTAGAACGGTCGTGCCTGCCAGGTGTAGAGATAGAGCCGGTTAACGCCGGCCGACGCGGCGTGGCCTTCTATGGCTCTGACCAGCGCCGTGCCAACGCCCTGCCCTCGATACGCCTTGTCAACAACAAGCCCGGCGAGCCACGGCGTCAGATCATGCGCCGGGTCGATCTCGTTGCGGACGAAGAGGCAGCTTCCGATCGGCGGGCCGCCGAGGCGGGCGACGACAGCCGCCTCGAACCCGTCGCCTGCGATCAGCCGGCGAAGTCCCGCAATATCCTCTGCGAGCGTCCGGCCGGTGCCCTCAAAGAAGGCGGCCAGGCGCAGCTTGGCGATCGCCTCGACATCGCGCTCCGTCATGGCTTCGATAATCGGTTGCATGATGCTGGTCCCAAAAACAAACCGCCGGGCAAAAAGCCCGGCGGTCTAAGAAGCCTCGTTCAGTTGCCGATCAATATGGGCAGTTGTTGTCGGTGGTGTAATCGTGCACCTGGACCTTGCCGGCGATAATGTCGGCCTTGGCCTTTTCGACCGCCGCCTTCATCTCGTCCGTCACCAGCGCCTTGTTGTTGTCGTCCATGGCGTAGTCGACACCGCCTTCCTTCAGGCCGAGATTTTCGACGCCGCCCTTGAAGGTCCCGTTCTTGCCGTCCATGAAAGCCGTGTAGACGGCAACGTCCACGCGCTTCAGCATCGAGGTCAGCACCTTGCCGGGCTGCAGGCCGTTCTGGTTGGAGTCGACGCCGATGCCGAGCTTGCCGGCATCCGCGGCCGCCTGCAGCACGCCGACGCCGGTGCCGCCGGCCGCGGCATAGACGACGTCCGCGCCCTGATCGATCTGCGTCTTGGCGATCTCGCCGCCCTTGGCGGGGTCGTTCCAGGCGGCCGGGGTATCGCCGGTCATGTTCTGGATGACCTCGGTGGCCCCGGCAGACTTGGCGCCGCCGACATAACCACATTCGAACTTGCGGATCAGCGGGATGTCCATGCCGCCGACGAAGCCGACCTTCTTCGACTTTGACGCCATCGCAGCCAGAATGCCGACGAGGTAGGAGCCTTCGTTCTCCTTGAACACCAGCGAGCGGACATTGGGCAGGTCGACGGCATCGTCGATGATGGCGAAGTTGAGGTCGGTATATTCGGCCGCGACCTTCTTCAGCGCATCTTCCCAGGCAAAGCCGGCCATCACGATCGGGTTGCGGCCGTCCTCGGCGAAGCGGCGCAGCGCCTGCTCGCGCTGCGAAGCGTTGGAGACTTCGAATTCGACATAAGCGACGCCGGTTTCCTTCTTGAATTTCTCGGCGCCGTTATAGGCAGCCTCGTTGAAGGATTTGTCGAACTTGCCGCCGAGATCGTAGAGGATGGCCGGCTGGACATCCGCGGCGAAGGCCGGGAGAACCATTGCGGTTGCGGCCAGGAGGCCGAGAACGATACGTTTCATGTGATCCACACCCTGTCGGTTATTTTCCGTTGCACCGCACACCCTGCCCGGTTCTCCGGCAGGCATGCGACGTCAGGCAGGAAGTGTATGCCCCTCCCGCTCGCGGCCAATCTGGCACGGCCCGAAACAAAATTCACGTGGAATTTTGACCTGTTGGAAAAAGCGTGAAGGCCGACCGTTTCGGGCGGAGTCAGCGTCAGTTGGTCGGGGCGAATTCGTGGCGCCGCCGGCGGTAGCCGAGGGCGTAGAGCAGGAACGCCAATACCGCGAACACGGCGAATCCCGGCTGGCCGAGCACCCAGGCGATGATCCCGTCCCAGACCAGCGGACTGGCCTTGGCGCGCACATAGGTCTCGAACGCGGCGCGCGTGTCGGGCGATACCGCCAGCCAGCTTGCGTTGAGCGGCGTCATGACCAGCGCCGACGCCGCGACAGAGCGCGTGGTGTCGATCACCGCCATGATGACAGAAATCGACAACGCAACCATGGCCGCCAGCCGAAAGATGAAACGCAGCATCCAACGCACTCCCCGGGAACACTCCCGTCTGCCCCGCCAAACGACATAGAGCGTGCACAACCGCCACGCAATCGCGACACGTGATTTTGAGTTAGGCCCTCCGCGCCGCTTTGCGCCGGTTGACGCGCCAGATGGCGAAAATCCCGCCGCCGACGGCTCCGATGATCAGTCCGCCCAAGCCGATGAAGACAGCAAAAAACCCGCAGGCGCCCTCGAAGCAGCTCATATGGGTGGCGTCGGCGATTAGCGACCCCGCGAAAAATCCGATGCAGGCGCCGATGGCGCCGCCAAGAATGATGCCGAGCAACGCGGCGACGAGCGAGACCAGGAGCGGCGGGCGTACGGCCTCGGGATTGGCATACACCGTGTCGGCGCCGGCGCCGCGCCGCAGGAGGTAGATGCAGAGCAGGCCGATGGCGATCTCGGCCACCGTGAAGCCCAGCCCTTCGGCCGAGAAGACGAAATCGGGGACAAGAAGCGTGTAGGCCTGACGCACGACGAGCCAAAGGATGATGGCGACCTGCCCGATCGTATAGTGACGCGGGAAACGCGCCGACCGGTTGAAGGCGAGGCCGAGCAGGTAAAGCCCCCACAGAATGGTCACGACGCCACCGGTCAGCCCGCCGTAGATCAGGAAGAGCACGCTTTCCGGCAGATTGAAGTCGCCGATCAGCCGCCAGCTCGAGATCAGGCCATAGGCCGAAAGCGCCATCACGATGATCAGCCACGCCACCGGGATGAAGGAGAGCCCGCTGTCGGGCCGGCCCGCGGGCTGCTGGTTGATCGATGCCATGTCAGGACGATGCCCCTCGCAAAGCCCAAGCAGTTCCGGGAACTGCGTCGTGGTTTTCCGTCCGGAGGTGCACAAAAACAACGCCTCAGGCAGTCGACAGGCGGCCAGAGCCGAAGTCAAGCGCGGGAAACTCCGCCGGCCAGCCTGTGCACAGCATTCGGCTGCATGGCAGGCCACCGAGGCAGCTTCCGTGTCATCCACGGCAAAAGCCACGGAATGACTTGGCATTCGCTTTAGGATCGACTAGATGAGCCCCGCGCCTGTTTTGCCTAGACGGCTAGAGGTGCCGGGAAAGGGTTGCCTGCCGGTTGAAGGCACCCCAAATTTAGGCCGAGAGGCCTTCCCGAGGGAGATGCATCTCCCCAACCCGCGCGGCGAAACCGGCCGACGCGACATGCAAGACGGAGAGGTGGCCGAGTGGTTGAAGGCGCACGCCTGGAAAGTGTGTTTACGGGAAACCGTAACGCGGGTTCGAATCCCGCTCTCTCCGCCAGTTCATAAACAAAATCAATAATTTAGAGCGAATTTCAGAACTTACCCGCCAAAAAGCCCATCATGCAGGATGCTATTGATTTAGACAGCATGCGACGGCATGAGACATCCAGCCGGGATGCCATTCCCATCGTAAAACGGGGAACCCCATTGAGATCGGTGAGCGACTACTCTCAGAGCGCCTTTTGCAAGTGCCTGCCGAAGCGATGAGCGCTCGTTGCGACCCCAAGTTTATGGATGCGGCCGACGGCTCGGCCGTTAATTTCACATAATTTCACATTCCAAATAAGACACAAAAATCGGCCCAGAGCTGACGGCCGAAACGCGCTTAGGCAGTGGGATGCGCCCGTAATGGAGGCCAGGCTTCCGTGTCGATTCCAAATCTTTTGCTCTTCGGCTGTCCGCTCATCCGTCTTGACCAGGACGAACCTACAGCCTATCTCACCGCCATGTTAGCACTCCCCGCTGGCGAGTGCTAACCGGCTCCGGCAACGGAGAACCTTTCAACCTCCGCACCAGGGATATCCAAAATGGCAAAGTCGAAGTTCCGGCCGCTGCATGACCGCGTGGTCGTTCGTCGGGTCGAATCCGAATCCAAGACCGCCGGCGGGATCATCATCCCCGATACGGCTAAGGAAAAGCCGCAGGAAGGCGAGATCATCGCCGTCGGTTCCGGCGCCCGCGACGAAGCCGGCAAGCTCGTGCCGCTGGACGTCAAGGCCGGCGACCGCATCCTGTTCGGCAAGTGGTCGGGCACTGAAGTCAAGCTCAATGGCGAAGACCTTCTGATCATGAAGGAATCCGACATCATGGGCATCATCGGCTGAATATCGGCCTCACCGTCAACTGAATCTTGAATCTTCGGGCTCGATCCGAGCCCCTGCCAGGAGTTAAACATGGCTGCCAAAGACGTAAAATTCTCCCGTGATGCCCGCGAGCGCATGCTGCGCGGCGTCAACATCCTCGCCGACGCGGTGAAGGTCACGCTCGGCCCCAAGGGCCGCAACGTCGTCATCGACAAGTCGTTCGGCGCCCCGCGCATCACCAAGGACGGCGTCACCGTCGCCAAGGAAATCGAGCTTGAAGACAAGTTCGAGAACATGGGCGCGCAGATGGTCCGCGAAGTCGCTTCGAAGACCAACGACATCGCCGGCGACGGCACCACGACCGCGACCGTACTGGCGCAGTCGATCGTCCAGGAAGGCCACAAGGCGGTTGCCGCCGGCATGAACCCGATGGACCTGAAGCGCGGCATCGATCTCGCGGTTAGCGACGTCGTCGCGACGCTGATCAAGAACGCCAAGAAGATCAAGACCTCGGAAGAGGTTGCCCAGGTCGGCACCATCGCCGGCAATGGCGATGCTTCGGTCGGCTCGATGATCGCCGAAGCGATGCAGAAGGTCGGCAACGAGGGCGTCATCACGGTCGAGGAAGCCAAGACCGCCGAGACCGAGCTCGAAGTCGTCGAAGGCATGCAGTTCGACCGCGGCTATCTCTCGCCCTACTTCGTCACCAATGCCGACAAGATGGTTGCCGATCTCGAGGACGTCTACATCCTCCTCCACGAGAAGAAGCTCTCCAACCTGCAGGCCATGCTGCCAATCCTCGAGGCTGTCGTGCAGACCTCGAAGCCGCTGATCATCATCTCGGAAGACGTCGAAGGCGAGGCTCTGGCCACGCTGGTCGTCAACAAGCTGCGCGGTGGCCTGAAGATCGCCGCCGTCAAGGCGCCGGGCTTCGGTGACCGCCGCAAGGCCATGCTGGAAGACATCGCGATCCTCACCGGTGGCCAGGTCATCTCGGAAGACCTCGGCATCAAGCTCGAGAATGTCGGCCTCAACATGCTCGGCCGCGCCAAGAAGGTGTCGATCTCCAAGGAGAACACCACCATCGTCGACGGTGCTGGCAAGAAAGAAGAGATCCAGGGCCGCGTCGCCCAGATCAAGCAGCAGATCGAGGAGACCACCTCGGACTACGACAAGGAGAAGCTGCAGGAGCGTCTTGCGAAGCTCGCGGGCGGCGTCGCGGTGATCCGCGTCGGCGGCGCGACCGAGGTGGAAGTCAAGGAAAAGAAGGACCGTGTCGATGACGCCCTCAACGCGACCCGCGCGGCCGTCGAAGAAGGCATCGTTCCCGGCGGCGGCGTCGCGCTGCTGCGCGCTTCGCTGGCCATCACTGTCAGCGGCGCCAACTCCGACCAGACCGCCGGCATCGCCATCGTTCGTCGCGCACTGCAGGCTCCTGCCCGCCAGATCGCCGCGAACGCGGGCGCCGAAGCTTCGATCGTTGCTGGCAAGATCCTCGAGAACAAGGGCGCGACCTTTGGCTTCAACGCCCAGACCGGCGAGTATGGCGACATGATCGCCATGGGCATCGTCGACCCGGTCAAGGTCGTGCGCACGGCTCTCCAGGACGCGGCCTCGGTCGCCGGCCTGCTCGTCACCACCGAAGCCATGATCGCCGAAGCCCCGAAGAAGGAGTCGGCTGGCGGCGGCATGCCTGGCGGCATGCCCGGCGGCGGCATGGGTGGTATGGGGGGTATGGATTTCTAAGGTCCACTCACCTCAACAATCTCGAGGGGCGGCAGCGATGCCGCCCTTTTCTCTGACACGGAGCCAAGTCCGATCGCCCATCCACAAGGCTACATACGGCGGCACTTTCAGATCCAAAAGACTAAGGCCGTCCAATGCGAAGTAGCTTGAGAAACCTCTCGCGCTAATTGTCATCCCCAGCCTCACACCTCTCAATGGCAGATGATTTCAACGCCATTCTATTTGGTCATTCAGTCGAAATTTACGGCAAGACCGAGGAGACGATGCATCTCGACGGGAAACCCACCATTACAGACGGTAGGCTCACCATAGACGAAATTGCGCTGGTGGGCAGAATTCCAACATTGATCGGCAACAGTCTCTCCGGCGGCGCCTCGTGTGAAGTATCGCCCTTCGTCGTGTCGTTTCCAACCAACAGCAACCCTCGCATTGACGGGCCAATCGAGGGCACCGACTGCGCGTTGGTAACCCGCAAGGTTCAAGATACTGTGATTACATTTTCCATTGCCCCAAGCGCCGGAAGGGTTGGCAAAGCATGGGTGTGGACGCCATCCGCCGGGCTTACCGAGGGGCCGTCCGTCGAAATCCTTACGTGAACTCACCATCAAACATCCGTCCGAACTTTTACGGCGAAGCAATCAGACATGGATAAGGGCTTTGCAACATAGGCCGGGCAATCAGTGACCTACTCGGAACCGACCTTAAGGCATACCGCGAAACGCTCGACGGGGCTGGTTCCGGCAATTCGTCGGCGACGACTATGTCGGAACGGCTTGCACCCCGCATATGTGAGGCCTTCAGGAGGCAATGGTTTTCGTGTCCGCAGGTCTGGCCACCTCTGCATGATTGGCCAGAAAAGGCTCGGGCCGAACTGGCAGCGTGGGCAAAAAATGGATGTAGCTGCAGGCCACACTGATCGCGATCTTTTGACCGAGCATGGATTCGAAACGAATCTGAATGATGATCTTGCAGCAGAAATATTCGGTTGCCTTTACAATCGCGGCCTGCCTCGTTGGCGGTTCAAGCGTTGCACCCATTTCCGATCTAATATGGATTCCCGGAATCGGCGACACGATCGAGATGGTCCGGCGCGATGATCCAAGTGCGGTCCGCTTCGCGCGCCACGCCGCCGGTCGCGCGGCGGATCGGTTCCGGCCTCCGCACGGGGTTTCGGCGAAGCGTTCGGTGGCGGACCAGATCATGCCTCGGTTTGAATGTCGATGTTGTAGCGCCCGCCATGGGCGGCCGCGACATTGGCCGCGTCTATGTTGGGGCGGAACCGGCGACGCAGTCCTTCGAGCGACGGGGCTTTTCACAAATCTACCTCAAGGGTGGCTTAGCTGGTTGCGGAGCCTCAATCGTTATTCCGAGTCGGCTGACGGCCGGCATGCGCACAGCGTCGGGACAGCGATCTGGCTCAGCGTCCCGGCTTGCCGTCCTGGTCGATGAGGATGCGCTCAACGGCTCCATCAAGATCCTCATATTGGCCACTTCTCAACGCCCATAGAAAGCCAGACAGCCCCAGTGCGCCAAAAAATAGGGCGACTGGTATGAGGTAGACGAGTGTCGTCATGACGGCCGCGCTGATGAGCGAATGCCGGAACGCGTTGCCGAAGAAGCCCTTGTCAGCTCGGCGAGCATAAAGCCCTGCAGCCGCAGCGCGTTTCCGATCACCAGCAGCGATGAGGCGGACATCGCGACCGCCGCGATCAACGGTGTGACGTGGCCGAGGATGGCGATCGGAACGGCAACGGCGTTGTAGATGATCGCGATGGCTATGTTCTGGCGGATCAGCCGCCCTGCCTTCCGCGAGACGTCCAGCGCAAGGGGTACCGCCGAAAGGCTTTCACGCAGGAACACGAAATCGGCGGCGTTGCGGCCGACATCGGCGGCGGTGGCTGGAGCGATCGAGACGTGCGCCGCGCCTAGCGCTGGGCTGTCGTTGAGCCCGTCGCCCACCATCAGGACCTTGTGGCCGGCCTTGGTCAGCACTTCGATCCGCTCAGCCTTCCCGGACGGCAGCAGCGCCGAAACAAAACGGTCGATGCCCAATAATCTTGCGACATCGCCACAGGCGTCTGCGGTATCGCCCGACAGCATTTCGACCGAGACCCCGGCATCGTTCAACTGCGCCAAGGCGGCCCTGGCATCGGGCCGCAACGCATCCTCGAAAACGAAGGATGCGACAATGCCCCCGTCTTTCGTCAGGACTGTTCCGCCATGCCCGCTTTCGCCATCGGTTCGGGCCTTCCATCTAGCCCATCCGCGCCGGCCCAGCCGCCAGATACTTCCGGCGACAGTGGCTTCGATTCCAAACCCCGGATGCTCTGTGACGGCATCGAACTTGTGCTGCCCGCCAGCAGCGGCAAAACCGGCTATGGCCTTTGAAAACGGATGACGCGAATGCGCGGCCATATCGGCGGCGATTGCCAGCAGGGCCGGATCGATCGACGACGCATTGACGAGCCGGGGCTGTCCGAGCGTGAGTGTTCCGGTCTTGTCGAACACCGCCGTATCCATCGTCGCCAGGCGCTCCATGGCCGAACCGTCCTTGACCATGATGCCGCTTTCGAACAGACGCCGCGCCGCGACCACCTGCACGATCGGCACGGCGAGGCCGAGCGCACATGGGCACGTGATGATGAGAACGGCAATTGCAATCGTCATTGCCAGGTGCCAGTCGCCGACCGCAACCATCCAACCGATGAATGTTATTAAGGCTGTGAGATGGATCACCGGCGCATAGAGGGCGGAGACACGATCAGCGATGCGTCGATAGGGCGAGCGGCCGCCCTCCGCCGCCTCCATCAACCGAACCATTTCCGCCAGGAACGAGTCCTTCGCGGCGGCTGTCGCCTCGATCGTCAGGGAGCCGGTAAGGTTGAGTACGCCAGCCTGCACGGCTACGCCTGGCGCCACGTTTCTAGGCGTGCTTTCGCCGGAGACCAGGGAGCAGTCGAGATCCGATGATCCCCGAATGATCTTTCCGTCGACAGGAATCCTTTCGCCCGCAGCGATGAGCAGCTGCATTCCCGGTTCGATCTCGACAACCGGCAGGTAGTCGCGCGCGCCGTCGCCGCGCAGCACCATGGCACCACGCGCCGCCAGCTGCGACAGGCCGTTTACGGCGGTCCGGGCCCGCTCGCGCATGACGTGATCCAGCGTACGCCCGATTAACAGGAAGAACAGCAGCGATACCGACGCGTCGAAATAGGCTTGATCGCCATGATTGATCGTCTCATAGAGGCTCATGGCGTAGGCGAGCGACACCCCGACCGCGATCGGCACGTCCATGTTCATGCTGCCGTGGCGCAGCGCGTTCCAGGCCGAGCGGAAGAAAATGCCGCCGGCGAAGGCAAGCGCCGGGATCGCGATCAGCGCCGAGACCCAGTGGAACAAGTCGCGGGTCGCGCCTTCGGCGCCGGACCAGACCGAGACCGAAAGCAGCATGATGTTGCCCGCCGCAAAACCAGCAACCGCGACCGCGCGGATCAGTTCGGATAGCGTCTTGTTCTTGTCGCCAACCTCGGGGTCGAACAGATGCACCTGGTAGCCTAGCCGCCCAAGCGCGAGGACGAACGGCGGCACCTCGTCACCACGCCACCTGACCGAGACCCGTTTCGTCGACAGGTTGACGCGGGCGCTCTCGACGCGATCGAGCTTTCCCAACGCCTTCTCGATCGTCTGGATGCAGGCTGCGCAACGAACCGTCGGAACTGAAAGGTCGGTCTGGCGAAGACCGTCGCCAACCAAGCGGCTCGCCAACCTGATCTCCTGGCCAGACGGCAGGACCGATGTGGTACCGGTCAGATCCAGCGGCAGTTCCGCGCCGGGTGCACAGCAGCTCATTGCAGCGCTCCTTGCGAAATCATGATCCGGCGAACGTCGCGATAGGGCTCCGCGAGACCGGCGTCGGCATCGACTTCGACGATCCAGACGCCATCCTTGGGCACGTCCGGTGCTGCAAACTCCTGAGCCGAAGCAAGGGCAAGAGTGACGGACTTGTCCTCGGCCTCATAAGCGGGATGACGAAACAGTATCTTCACGCCATGCAAGGGGACAGGCTTGCCGGTGGCATCGCTCAAGCTGTAGCGGACCTCACTCCGAGCGATCGTCAGGTTGCCGGTCCAGCCGAGTGCCGCCTGCGCGCGCCCTTCCTCGGCCTTTTTGTTGAATTGCTGACTGGCCACATAGGTGTTCTCGACGACAAGGCCGGTCCAGCTTTTGCTGGCGAGCGTCGCCATGGTCAGGTTGACGGCGATGACCACGCCGAAAAAGCCGAGAATGGTGAGCAGCATGTGCCTGCCGGTGAACTCACGCGTCTTTTGCGTATTGGCGCTCATCTGGCGATCTCCGGTGCGTTGAAGGTGGCCGTGTATTCGTCCGATTCGAAGTTCGCCTTGTCCTCGACCCGGAACTTGAAGGTTTGTGCAGCATGCCGCACCTCACCCGCTGGCTGGCGCACGAAAACCTTCAGCATCTTCAGCCGGTCGGGTTCGACCGCGATGCCGAAGAAGCGATCTGCCGGCAGATCACTGCCGACGACGCTCATTTCGGCTCCCTGCAAGCCCTGCATCGCGACAATGATTGTCCTTGGCTCGGGGATCATGTTGAGCAGTTTGACGGTATAGCCATTGCGGATCGAACCGTCGGACAGCGTGACGAACTGTGGATTGCGGTCATGCAGCACGTTCAGTTCGAGCCGATCGCGCGTCAGCAGCGAATAGAACAGGCCCAGCCCGATCAGCGGCCACAGGGCCATGTAGACGTAGGTGCGCGGCCGAAAGATCTTGCGAATGTGAAAATACGCCACCTGATCGCAGAAGGTGCCGACAGCAGTCCTGACCAGCGACGGATTGATCGAACTGGAGCCGCCTGCTGTCGCCAGCATCATGTTGGCGTTGTAGTCGAAGAGCGTCGCGTAGGAGATCAGCCCACGCTCCTTGCCGAGCTTGTCCATGACGCCGTCGCAGGCGTCGATACACAGCGCGCAGGTAATGCATTCGAGCTGCTGGCCGTCGCGAATGTCGATCCCCATCGGGCACACCGCGACACAGGCATTGCAATCGACGCAGTCGCCGACCCGCTGCCCCGCCCCCTGGGCCTTCTTGGCGTGCCTCGAACGAGGTTCGCCGCGCCAGTCATTGTAGGTCACTGTGAGCGAATTCTCGTCGAGCATGGCAGCCTGGATGCGCGGCCACGGGCACATGTAGGTGCAGACTTGCTCGCGCATCAGCCCGCCGAACGTGTAGGTGGTCGCCGTCAGCACCGCGATGGTGACGTAGGCGACCGGAGCGGCGGTGCCGGTGAGTACCTCGCTGATCAGCGTTGGCGCGTCGGCGAAATAGAGGATCCAGGCGCCGCCGGTGGCTGCTGCTATGACCAGCCAGATGGCGTGCTTCGATACGCGCAGTACCAGTTTGCGCATCGTCCATGGGCCGGCGTCGAGCTTTATGCGGGCATTGCGATCGCCTTCGATCGCCCGCTCCACCACCAGGAAAAGATCGACCCATACCGTCTGCGGGCAGATATAGCCGCACCAGGCGCGGCCGACGGTGGACGTGATCAGGAAGAGGCCGATGCCGGCCATTATCAGAAGGCCGGCGACATAGTAGAATTCCTGCGGCCATATCTCGATGAAGAAGAAGTAGAAGCGGCGGTTGGCAAGATCGATCAGCACTGCCTGATCAGGAGCAAACGGACCTCGATCCCAGCGCAGCCAGGGTGTCAGATAGTAGATGCCCAGCGTGATCGCCATCACCAGCCACTTGAAGCGGCGGAAGCTACCCGAGGCGCGCTTGGGGAAGATTTTCTTGCGCGGTGCATAGAGCGGCTGTCGTGTCTTGGCGGAGTTGCCCGCATTTGCCTCGAGCCGCTCCATTTGCGTTTTATCCAGCACGTGTATCTCCACTTGCCCGCGGCCTATGACAACGTCGTGCGACGGACTTGTCTGCTTCGACAGACGTCCGGTCTGAAGTGAGCCCGCTTCCCCGAATGGGGCCGCGCCGTCTTGCAGCAGGGTCAATCGCCGCATGCCGGAATGGTGTCGAGGCCCGGCAAAGCCGGGCCTCGTCGCTTGGCGGGGGAGGGCCGAGAATAGGCTTCCGTTCCTATTCTCCGCCGCCAAGCGAATGGACATAAACCGCAAGTTCCTTAACCTTGGTCTCGCCGAGACGCCCGATCCAGGCCGGCATGACGCCGTGCTTCGGCGCACGGACCTGGACGGCGACGGCTGTCTCGCCCGACCCGTAGAGCCAGATCGCGTCGGTCAGGTCGGGTGCGCCGAGTTCCCTGTTGCCCTTTGCATTGTCGCCGTGACAGGCGACGCAGTTTTCGGCGAAGATCTTGGCGCCGGGTTCAATCAGACTTGCATCGCGGACCTTGCCGGACAGGGTGGCAACGTAGGCGCTCACCTGTGCGATCTGATCGGCGGTGATGATGTCGCCGAAGGCCGGCATTTCCGACAGGCGCGTGTCCGGATCTGACGCGAAGCGGATGCCGTGCGCGATCGTTTGCTGGATCTGCTCGGTCGTGCCGCCCCACAGCCAGTCATCGTCGTTCAGGTTTGGAAAACCCTTCGACCCTTGGGCGCCGGAGCCATGGCACTGCGTGCAGTTGACCTTGAATGCGGCGCCGCCGGCCGCGACCGCGAATTCGCGCAAGGCATAGTCCGAGGCGATTTCAGAGACGCTTTTCGACTCCACCGCCGCGGCGTATTTGCCTTTCGCCGCTTCCGCCGCCGCCAGCTCGTTCTTGACATCGTTGCGGCTGGAATATCCAAGCACACCCTTGGTTGCGGAAGACAGCATGGGCCAAGCCGGATACGCAATTGTATAAGCCACCGCCCAACCAACGGTGATGTAGAAGGTTATCACCCACCATCGGGGCAATGGATTGTTGAGCTCCCTTATCCCGTCCCATTCATGACCGGTCGTTGAGATGCCCGAGACTTCGTCGATGTGCTCGTCGCTCATGATCGGTCGCCCTTAAGTGGAATCTGGGCGGCTTGCTCGGCCTGTGTTTTGCCGCCGGGACGCAAGGCAAAGGCAATGCTGCCGACGAAGAAGAGCGACATGGCAAGCAGACCCCAGCTGTCCGCGAATTCCCGCATCAAATCATAGCTCATTGCGTCCCCCTCAGCGGTAGCCGGCTGCATCGTCATAGGTCTTGAAATCGACCAGTGTTCCCAGCATTTGCAGATAGGCGACGAGGGCATCCATCTCGGTCACCTGCTGCGGATTGCCGTCCAGATCGCCGACCTTGGCTTTCGGATAGCGTTTCTCGAGGCCGGAGCTATCGGCATTCGGGTCGGCCTGGGCCATTAGATCGGCATTAGCGTGCGCGATCAGGTCATCGGAGTACGGGACGCCAACACGCGCGTTCGCAACCAGATGCGTCGAGAAGTCCTTCACCTCGATCGGCGCGTCCTTCAGGAAGGCATAGCGAGGCATGATAGATTCCGGCACCACCGAACGTGGATCCACAAGGTGCTGAACGTGCCATTCGTTGGAATAGCGGTTGCCAACTCGTGCAAGGTCAGGGCCGGTGCGCTTCGAGCCCCACTGGAAGGGGTGGTCGTACATGGACTCAGCCGCCAGGCTGTAGTGGCCGTAGCGTTCGACCTCGTCCCGGAAAGGCCTGATCATCTGGCTATGGCAGAGGTAGCAGCCCTCGCGCACATAGATGTTGCGTCCGGCGAGTTCGAGCGGCGAATAGGGGCGCATGCCCTCGACCTTCTCGATCGTGTTGTCGAGATAGAACAGCGGTGCGATTTCGACTATGCCGCCGACGGTCACGACAAGAAGAGAGCCAACGAGAAGAAGCGTGGCGTTCTTCTCGATGATCGCGTGTTTGTCCGTCAAGCCCATTGTCTGGCTCCCTATTCGGCAGGCCGGAGGGCGGGCTCGGAACCCGGCATTGGTTGCTCTTCGCGCCGGTATCCGAGGATGGTCATAGCGATGTTCCAGGCCATGATCATGGCGCCGGAGAGGTACATCGCCCCGCCGATGGCGCGCATGACGTAGTAGGGGTGCATGGCGGCGACGGTTTCGGCGAAGGAGTAGACCAGGAACCCCTGCTCGTCGTATTCGCGCCACATCAGGCCCTGCATGATGCCGGACACCCACATCACCGCGGCGTAGACGACGATCCCCAGCGTCGCCAGCCAGAAGTGCCAGGTGACGAGCCGTATCGAATAGAGCCGGTCACGGTTCCACAGTTTCGGCACCATGTAGTAGATCGCGCCGAACGAGATCATGCCGACCCAGCCGAGCGCACCTGAGTGGACATGGCCAATGGTCCAGTCCGTGTAGTGCGATAGCGAATTGACCGTCTTGATCGACATAATCGGACCCTCGAAGGTCGACATGCCGTAGAAGGCGACTGCCATCACCATCATGCGGATGATCGGATCGGTGCGCAGCTTGTCCCAGGCGCCTGACAGCGTCATCAGGCCGTTGATCATGCCGCCCCATGACGGCATCCACAGCATGATCGAGAATGCCATGCCTAGCGTCTGCGCCCAGTCGGGTAAGGCGGTGTAATGCAGGTGGTGCGGGCCGGCCCAGATGTAGAGAAAAATGATCGCCCAGAAGTGGATGATCGACAGCCGGTAGGAATAGACCGGCCGGCTAGCCTGCTTGGGCACGAAATAATACATCATGCCAAGGAAGCCGGCCGTCAGGAAGAAGCCGACCGCATTGTGGCCATACCACCATTGCGTCAAGGCGTCCTGGACGCCGGAGAAGGCGGAGTAGCTCTTCGAGCCGAGGAAAGAGGCCGGCATCGACAGGTTGTTGACCACATGCAGCATCGCGATGGTCACGATGAAGGATAGATAGAACCAGTTGGCGACGTAGATATGCGGTTCCTTGCGCTTCAGGATGGTGCCGAGGAACAGGATGAGATAGGCGACCCAGACGATGGTCAGCCAGAGGTCCACATACCATTCGGGTTCGGCGTATTCCCGGCTCTCGGTGATGCCGAGCAGGTAGCCGGTCGCGGCCATGACGATGAACAGCTGGTAACCCCAGAACACAAACCAGACCAGATTGCCGCCAAACAGCCGGGCGCGGCAGGTGCGCTGGACTACATAGAGCGATGTGCAAAGCAGCGCGTTGCCGCCGAAGGCGAAGACGACTCCCGATGTGTGCAGCGGACGCAAACGGCCGAAATTGAACCAGGGTGGGATGTTAAGGTCGGGGAAGGCGAGTTGAAGCGCGATAATGACGCCGACCAGCATGCCGACGACACCCCAAAACACCGTTGCGATGGCCCCGTAGCGGAGCGGACCATCCATGTAGGCGGAGGGGTCGATCGGCCCCACGGGCTTGAAATCCCAATTGCGCAGCAACATCGCGATGAAGCCAGTCAGTGCGAAGAACAGAACCCACATGTGCTGGCGAAAGGGTCCTTCTACGCCAAAGCCGGCAGCCACCAGGGCCGCAAAGGCAAACAGGCTTAAAAGGACGATCTCTGTGCCGAATTTCATGACATGTCCCCGACCAGGATTCCAATGCGCGGACGCTAAATCCGCGGTGCATTAATTCCGCAGTTGCCGCCTGCTCGCCCTGATCCATGTCAGGGCAGCACGATTTTGCTTCGGGCAGCATCGAGTTCGGTGCAATCAGAAGGTGGCGATTTGAACAAGGAAACGCAGCACGGGCCACCCCACTCATGGACAAGTGCAGCTTCCTCGCGCCGGGCCGGCACACAGGCGATTCCGGGCGAGGTCATGAAGCGTGCCCATCGGGAAAAGCTGAATCTCTGCGACTCGCTGGAAAGCATTGCCGATGCGCTGCCGAACGTCGATCGCCTCAAATGTCTTGGAACGGCCAAGAAAATCGTTCCGCTGTTTCATGGGTTTGAGGAGACGGAGATTTTCCCTGCGTATGAGGCGCACTTGACCCCGGCCGAGGCCAAACTTGCCTCTACCAGCCGGTTGCGCGTCGAGCACCTTGAGGATCAATGCTTCGCTAGCGAGGTGGCCGAAACGCTCCTAGCGATCGGTCATGGTGATGCGATAGAGAGCCCGGAAGCTGTCGGGTTCATGCTACGAGGCTTCTTCGAAGGCTTGCGGCGACACATCGCTTTCGAACGCGAGCACGTCCTGCCGCGGATCGCAATAAGCGACGTAGACCCCGGCGCTTAGGTCTCATTCAAAGGTCAGCTGCCACGCGCCTCGGCCGCCGCAGCGCTGCTCCAGCCGGCTCATGCTGTCCACCGTTACATGGCGTTTGTTCTCGATCCGGATCACGCCGTCAGCCCGCAATCGCGTAAGCTGGCGGCTCACGGTCTCGTTCGTCAGTCCAAGGAAATCAGAGATGTCGGCACGTGTCAGCGGCAGATCGAAGCATGAGGACCTAGCCGCCGGGTCGATACTGGAATCCATATTCTGGGCGATCATGAGGAGAAAGCTCGCCACCTTCTCGGGTGCGGTCTTGCGCCCGAGAGTCACCATCCATTCAAGTGCCTCGTCGAGTTCGTTCAGCGTCTGCTTGAGCAGGCGAAGCTGGAGTTCCGGTGATTCCTTCATTATTCGTTCAACGGCCGCCTTCGGAAACGAGCACAGCGAGACGGAGGTTGCCGCTTCCACATTGATCGTGCTTTTCACCTTGAAGGGCCATCCCAGAAAATCCGGTGCGAACCGAAGACCGACAATCTGCTGGCGGCCGTCCGAAAGGCACTTCGTCAGCTTCACAACGCCTGAAAGCATGTTTGAATAGCTGTCGACAGCCGCGGCGTCGGCGATCAGTTCGACCCCCGGCTCGATTTTGTGCCGCGACGAAGTCTTGGCGAGCCCAACCAAATGGTTTGGATCGAGCGCACCACAGATCCCGCGATGCCGTGCGGCGCAAGACAGGCAAAGAACGGGAATGCCGGAACTGTGAATGTCCTGCTGTACTGTCATTACGCTCGCGCTATCGATCCCAAGTTTCGGCAGGATAGCAAGCGATGGCAGAGAAATCCTTGCGGCAGTTTGTCCGTGCTGGAGGCTGACCGAAATCAGGCCTTTGACTCTTCAACGCGTCCAGACTTCCGGCGAGGCAAAAACGGCGGACCACCAAATGAGACCGGAATTAGCTGCCAGGCTTGGCGAGGACGTCCCGCCTTATACCAGTCACCCGACCGCGCCGCATTTCCATCCGGACGTCGAAGCTGATGCCTATCGAAACTGGCTTAAGGCGCTCGAAACCGGTGACGAGGTCTCGCTCTACCTGCACATTCCTCATTGCGACCGGCTCTGCTGGTTCTGTGCGTGCCATACAAAGCAGACCCGCCACTACGAGCCGGGGGCTGCGTATCTCCGCTCACTTCACGCGGAGTCGCGACTGTCGCCGGTCTTGTCAGCGGCAAGGCCCATGTCCGCGCTGTGCATTTCGGCGGCGGCTCGCCGACCATGCTGAAGCCCGAGGATATGATAGCCCTGGGAACTGTCCTGCGGGATAGCTTCGATTTTCTTGCCGATGCGAAGATCAGCGTCGAAATCGAACCCCACGACATGGACGAAGCCCGCCTTGATGCACTTTCCGAGATCGGCATGGCGCGGGCGAGCCTCGGCGTGCAGGATTTCGATCCGGAAGTGCGGAAGGCGATCAACCGCGAGCAGAGCTTTTTGCAGACCAAGGCGGTTGTCGACATTCGCTCTCGCGGCGTAGGGTCCGTGAACCTCGATCTGCTTTACGGTCTGCCGCATCAGACCAGGGAGAGCGTCTGTTCCACCGTGGCGCAGGCGCTGACTCTGGAGCCTGACCGGATGGCGCTGTTCGGCACCTGTTCAAGAAGCATCAGACTATGATCGACGAGGCATGGTTGCCGGGTCCGGCCGAACGGTTCGCTCAGTCGCAAATTGCCGCCCATCTGATCATGGGCGCCGGAAGACCATTTCGCTAGGCCGGATGATGCGCTTGCAATCTCGGCTCGCGCGGGAACAATTCGCCGCAATTTCCAGGGCTACACCGAGGATCGCTGCGAAACGCTCATCGGCGTTGGTCCTTCCTCCATCGGGCGCTTTTCGCCAGGGCTACGTGCAGAACATGCCGTCGACCGCCCGGTGCGGGCGCCTGGTCGCCAATGCCGGGCTGGCTGCGGCCCGCGGCATCGCGTTTCCGAAGATGACCGTAGGGGGTCGCATGGCAGAGGGCCGGCCGGAACCTGTAGGCAGGGCTCCACTTTGTATCCGCCCAAGGAGGTTGGATTGTTCGGCCCATTCTTTCACTGAATGTCAGCGACGCACCTCGTTGCGGCTTCCGCTACTCAGCGCTGCGGCTTGCGCCATTGACCAACTTTATAATTACTCGGAACCTGAACCTGACACGCGTCGCGATTTCTCTGACATGCCGGCGGCAGGCAAGCTTTCCTTTCTGGCCTTGGCAAACGCGCGATCGCCTTCCAAGAACCCGACCAGCATGAATGGAATGAGCTCAGCTACTGTCTCAGACTCATTGTAGGTCTGACGGTAAAGCGCCGCGTAGTCCTTCAGTGCTTGGCTGAGGCCCGCGCTGACGGTGATGGTGATCTTGGAAGGCGTCCGGTCCGGAAGCTTTCCTAATTTCAGGTTCGCCATGAGCGGCTCCTATTCAATTTATGTATGGTCGTAGCACGATGTCCTTGTGCACGATGACGCGGAGCGGCCAACCAGGACGGACGGTGATGGTGGGTTGAATATTGAGGTTTTTTTCGGTGAGGCGCTGGCCAGCTTGACTGACGTTCTGCTGAGTGGATTCGCGGATTGCCTTGAGCAGATCGCTTTCGTTGTCCCCAAAGCTCAACTCGGTGCCGACGCCCAGCAGCGTGGCTAGAGCAACTCCCTTGATCAGCTGCCAAGTGTGGAAATCCACCTGGTCCTCCAGCCCTGCATAGCCGGCAGTATCTGTCGCTGGCAGATTGTCGATTTCAATCGACGACCCGTCCGGCATCACAATGCGCTGCCAGACTAGCAACGCGCGCTTCTGTCCAAAAGCGACGACACTGTCATAGGTGCCGATGAGCCGCGAGCCCTGCGGGATGAGCAAGGTGCTGCCGGTGACTGTGTCGTGCACATTCTCGGTAACCTGTGCAACCACGAGGCCAGGCAGGTCGGAATTGATGCCGGTGATGAGGCTTGCGGCGATCACGCTGCCGGCCATCAGCTGATAGGGCGAAGCCGGAGTCTGCAGCGCGTGCGGATTGTAGATCCCATTTGTGCTCTGCTGGCTGACAAAGTCGAGCTTGCGCTGCTGATTGTTCTGATCACCCTCAGCCGGTGCAACGGAAGCCCTTGCGTCTCCCGCATCCGGTTGTGCAAGTGGTGCTTCAAACGGCGGCCGCGCTCCCTGCGCATTGTCGGCGACATTCGTTTCCCTGGGCCGGTTTTCGATCCGGAACATGACTTGCGACTCACGTGCCTCGATCGCCTGCTGGGCAAGCCGCTGCTCCTCGGCGGAGGCCTCCTGCCCCGGGGCGATGCCAAGCTGTCGCTGGCGTTCAAGAATGGGGCGGCCGAGATCGCCGGGCAGAGGTGGCCCAAGCACGGGAGGCTTCGGCTTCATTACGGAATAGTCCTTGGGAAGCGTTTCAAGTCCCTCCGCGGTTGGCTTACGTTCGGTGTTGTAGAGGTCTTCCGCCCGCTCTTTGATACGCAACGCCGGCCCCTGAAGCGCTATCATCGTGACGCCCAGAATTGCGCCGGACCCAACTGCAGCGATAGCGACGATCACGCCGCGCCTGAACCGCACCGCGCGGCGGGGAGAAGCCCGCAACTGCAGCTGCTCGGGGTCGAGTTTCGGCGGTGCATCTGGTCGGGAAGTATCGGTCATGAGCGCTCTCCTCACCTGCTGGACGGCGCAAAGAGCCGTATTCGCCGCGGCGGTTGCCGGCCGTCGATCCTGGTGATGCGGACCACTTGCTGCTGCTTGACGCCGAGGCGCAATTCGGCGGCGGCAAAGAGACGATCGACGATGTAATAGTTCCCGCGCATGCGGTAATTGACGAGCTGGTTGCTCCCGTCAGCACCGACGATGAAGAGTGGCGGTGCCTCACCCTGATCGATGCGCCGCGGGAATTCGATATAAACCTTGTTGCCGTCGTCGAAGGCACGCGTCGGCCGCCAAGGCGGCGTGTCACCGCTGATCGAGTAGCGGAAGCGAATGTTTTCGAGCGCCACATTTGAAGCTGCCGGCATGGCGGCGTCGGCCTGCGCATTGCGCTGGCGCAACGCAATGATCTGGTCTTCGCTATAGGTCCAGGAGATCGCCGCCATTGCAGTTTTCTCGGTGCTTTGAAGCTGCAGGTGGTATGTCCGGCGTTCCGTGGTGATCACCAGATTGGTGCTAAGCCCCGGCGCAAAAGGTTTGACCAGCACATGGGTGCGCTGACTGTCGCCGGTGCCGCTGACGGTGTCGCCAATCACCCAGCGCACGGTATCGCCAGCCGACACGGCTGTTAATTTCTCGCCCGGCTGTAGAGCGATATCGGTGACGCGCTCCGGCGCGGCGTAGAGTTGATAAAGCGCTCCATCAGAGAAGGGATAGACCTGTACCGCGTTGACATAGCCGTATTTGGTGGGTTGCTGCGTCGCAGCCTTGTTGGCATCGGAGACCCGGTCTTCGGGAGAGCGCTTTTCCTCAGCAACCTTATCCGGATCGGGCTGCAACTGGCCCGGGAGCGGTAGCGGCTTTGGGACTTGGACAATCTTCACCGGCTTCTCCGGCGGCTTTTCGATCGCGGCTGGTTTGAAGTCGGCAGCATCGTAGGAAATCTCAGGCGGTGGCACCGGCTTCGAGGCGCAAGCGGGAAGGACGGCTGCTGACGCGGACAGGAGTAGCGCGGCACGGAATGATGGGACTCTATTTTTCATTTGCAGGCTCCTTCGGGGAAACGGATGTCGGCGCGGCGCTGTCGAGCTCACGCGACCAGTCGATGGCATTGACGAAGACGCCGAGCGGGTTGTTGCGCAGCTGGTCGGTATTGCTCGGCGGGCGAATCACGATGGTGAGGATCGCCGTCCAGCGCGTCGTGCTGGCAAGGCTGCCGCGCTCAAAAACCTGCTCAGTCCATTTGACCTGGAACGAGCTGTCGGAAGCCCTGATCACGCTGGTCACCTGCACCGACACGCTGCGCGTGCCGATCTGACCGAAGGGGTCGTTCGCCTTGGCGTACTCGTTGAGGAAGAGCGCCGCCCGGTCGGTGGCAAAGTCGTAGGCCGCCAACCAGTTTTGCCGCACCAGCACCGGATCTGTGGAGACGGAACGGACATTCTGGATAAAGCGGCCGAGATGCCAGGCGATCTGTGCATCGGACGGCTCGTAGTCCCGGATTGCCGGTGCAACGGAGAGCGCCTCACCGAAGCGGTCGACCTCGACGACGTATGGCACGATACGGCTGTGCATCGACTGCCACACGAGTTCGCCGGAGAGCCCAGTCGTCAAAGCCAGGCAGCCAAGAGCCATCAGCCGCCAGTTCCGGGCCTGCACCCGCGATGAGCCGATGCGCTCATCCCACACCTGGGCGGCCTTCTGATACGGCGTGACCGGCTCGGGCGTCTTGCCGTAACGTTGAACGGGTCGCTTGAAGAGCATCTAGTTGTCCTTGTCATTGAGAGAGGGATTGGCGCTGCCGCCCGGTCTGTCACCGTCGCGGACGGCCTGCACGGCGGCGTGGCGATGAGCACGAGCGGTCTGCTCGGAACGCAAGCGCCTCGCCCAGATGGGCGCGGCGTTAGCGGCGGTACTGGCTGGACTTCCGGCCATTGACGCGGTCGGCGCACCGCCGGTCGCGGTCCATGCGGCTTCGCGCCCGGAATCGGCGCTGCGCGCGAACCCTCCCGCGGCAGATCGTGCTACTCGCATCGCGGCGCCGCTGGCGGCACCCGCCACGCCCTGCATTCCAGCAGCCACACCGGACAGGCCGGTCTCGGGCGAGGTTGCTCGTCCCAACTGCCATGCCGAGGAAGCTGCCGAGCCAATGGTCGTGCCGGCTCGGATGGCGGCAAGCCCGCCGCCAGTTGCCATGCGCGCGCCGGCGAATGCCGCACCTCCGGCAACGAGCGATGCACCGGCCGCTGCCGCGGTAGTCCCAAGTGCTGCGCCCGCGCCAAGTTGTGGCGCGCCGGAGACGAGACCCGAGGCGATCCCAGGGCCGAAAATGCCTAGCCCAAGCAGCGCCAGCGCCCCGAGCACCTGCGACATGGCAGCGGCCAAGTCCGGCTCCTTGCCCTGCAGCGCTGAAGCGAACTCGCCGAAGAGCGTGGACCCGATACCGACGATGGCGGCGAGCACCATCACCTTGATGCCCGACGAGATCACATTACCGAGCACGCGCTCGGCCAGAAACGACGAGCGGTTCCACAGCGCGAAGGGCACGAGAACGAAGCCTGCCAACGTGGTGAGTTTGAATTCCAGGATGGTGATGAAGAGCTGGATGGAGAGAATGAAAAAGGCGATGATGACCAGGAACCAGGCCAAGAGCAGCACGAAGATGGTGAGCGCGTTGCCAAAAATTTCGGGGAAACCAAGCAACTGGCTCGCCTGATCGAGAAGCGGCCACGCGCCCTCGAAGCCCGTCGCGGCAATGCGGCCTGGATGCAGCAGATTGTCGGCGGAGAGATTGCCGGAAGAGGCATTGATGCCGAGACCGGCAAAGGACCGATAGATGATGTCGGCAAGGTTTTTGAAATTGTTCAGAATGAAGGCGAAGACGCCGACATAGAGGACCTTGCGGATGAGGCGGGCTAGAATGTTGGGCTCGCCGCCGAATGCCCAGGCCAGGCCGGCAAGCGTGATGTCGATGCCAATTAAAGTCGTAGTGAGGAAGGCGACGTCGCCCGAAAGTAGACCGAACCCGCTATCGATATAGCCGATAAAAGTCTCCATGAAGCGATCAATGACCCCGAGGTCGTTCACGCCGCCACCTCTCTCGTATTGAAGAACTGGTGATCAGTTGCCGGGATAGGCCGTGCCGGTGCCCAGGAAGCGCTTTGTCGTCTCGCGGGCGGCTTCCTCGGACTGCGCCTTGCGGGCGGCATCCTCAGCCTCAGCCCGAAACTGCGTCGCAAGCAGCGTCTGGATCTGCATCTGCTGCTTGGTCGAAAGCGCGATCAGCTGATTGGTGGCCTGGCTTGCCTCAAGGGCGCCGGCCGCCCCTTGGCTGCGGTTGACGAGATCGGCAAGCAGGTCACCGTCGCCTCGGACATTCTCGACGATCTGCGACTGCACACCCATGGTCTGTCGGAACGCCTGCATGGCGCTTTGCCAGCGTTCGCGCGCGGCGCTCGCCACATTGCTGACCTTGATGGTGGCGTCGTAGCTTTCCGGATATTGGTTGCGCCACTGGTTCTTGAGCTTGTCCAGATCAAAGCTCAGGCCGCTCGCCTGGTCCATCAGTCCATCGATGCGATGCAGCGCGCCGGTCAGCTGACCCACGGAGGAGAAATCCAAACTCTGAAGATTGCGTGCCATGTTCTGTAGCATGGTTGCCTGGTTCTGCAGCGACTGGATCTGGTTGTTGATCTGCTCCAACGAGCGCGCCGCCGTCAGAACGTTCTGCGCGTAGTTCGAGGGATCGAACACGATGAGTGCATAGGCCGGCTGGACATAGTCGGCCATCGGCTTGGCGATCAGAGAAATAGTGATCAGGGTGGAGAGAAAACGGCGCCGCATCATGACGATTGCTCCATGGGTTGAGGGAATTGCTTGAGAAGCTCGGCGGCCCAATCGAGTCCGCGCGCATTCAGGAACCGAGCGACAAAGCCGTCCTGCCCGTGCTCGGACAGCACGCTACCGATTAGCGTCTGGCTGGCAGGATCGGAGGCACCGCAAAGGGCGAGAGCAATCGGGCCGAGGCCAAGCTCAAAGAGCCGGTTGCCGCGGCGCGACTGTAGATAGTACTGGCGCTTCGGTGTGGCGCGAGCGACAAGCTCGATCTGCCGCTCGTTGAGACCGAAGCGTTCGTAGGCTGCCCTAGCCTGCGGTTCCACGGCACGATCATTGGGAAGAAAGATGCGCTGAGGGCAGCTCTCGATGATTGCCGGCGCTATTGCCGAGCCGGCGATGTCGGCAAGCGACTGCGTGGCGAAGATGACCGAGACGTTCTTCTTGCGCAGCACCTTCAGCCATTCGCGGATGCGGGCGGCAAAGAGCGGATTGTCAAGATAGACCCACGCCTCGTCGAGCATGAGCAGTGTCGGCCGTCCGTCGAACCGCTCCTCAAGACGATGGAAGAGATAGGTGAGCACCGGCGTCGTGACAGCGCCCTGGCTGTGCATCAGTTGCTCGGTCTCGAAACACTGCACATCGGACAAGGCCAGCCGATCATCATCGGCATCGAGCAGCCGGCCGTAGGGACCGTCGAGTGTGTAGGGCATCAAGGCAGACTTCAGCGCATTGGACTGAAGCAGGACGGACAGGCCGGTCAGGGTGCGTTCCTGCGCCGGCGCTGTAGATAGGCTGGTAAGTGCCGACCAGATGGCCTCCTTCACTTCCGGAGTGACGGTGACGTTCTCATGGGCAATGAGGCCGGCGATCCATTCGGCCGCCCAGCTGCGCGTCGCGGGGTCGCTGATGTCGCGCAGGGGCTGGAAGGCAACCGCGCCATCCGCGCCGAGTGCGTGGTGCTCTCCACCCATGGCGAGCGTTGCCGCTCGAGCCGAATTGCCTTTGTCGAAGACATAGACCTGGGCGCCGGCATAGCGTCGGAACTGCAGAGCTACCAGCGCAAGCAGCACCGACTTGCCGGCGCCGGTCGGACCAACGATCAGCATGTGACCGACATCGTCGACATGGGTGGAAAGCCGGAACGGAGTTGACCCGCTCGTCTCGGCGAAGAGAAGCGGCGGGGCGTCGATCTGGGTGACTTTCGCGACATGCTCGTTCGTCGCCGGGCCGGCCCAAACCGACGACAGCGGCATAAGATGGGCAAGGTTCAGCGTATGAACGAGTGGCTGGCGAACATTGGCATAGACATGACCTGGCAGCGACCCGAGCCACGCCTCGACCGCGTTGACGCTCTCCGGGATCGTGGTGAAACCGAGTCCGTTGACGATGCGCTCGACCGCGCGGAGTTTCTCCGCGGCGGCGTGGCGATCCTCGTCCCACACCGTCACGGTCGTGGTGAGATAGCCGAAGCCGACATGATCGCCACCCAATGCTTGAAGCGCGTCATCGGCATCGAGCGCCTTGTTGTCAGCATCGCTATCCACGAGAGGGACCGGTTCGTTGGTCACAACCTCGCGCAGGATGGCCGAGATTGACTTGCGCTTGGCAAACCACTGCCGCCGCAACCGTGTCAGCGTCTTCGTGGCGGCAGTCTTGTCGAGCGGAATGAACCGCGATACCCAGCGATAGGCAAAATCCTGATGATTGAGGGCGTCGAGGATCCCGGGCCGGGTGAGGTTCGGGAAGCCGAGGATGGTGAGCGTACGCAGATACTGCTCGCCCAGCATCGGTTCCAGGCCGCCGGTAAGCGGCACGTCGACCAGGAAGCCGTCGAGATACATCGGCGTTTCCGGCACTGCGACCGGATGGCGGCGGGTCGCGATTGTGCCGTGCAGGTAGGTTAGCGTCTCGGCATCCTCGAGCGCGCGCACTTCGGGCATGAAGCCGGACAGAAGGTCCAGCACACGGTCGGTCTCGTCACGGAACCGCGCCATCTCCTGGCGCCAGTCTCGTTCGCCTTCGGAATGATGCGAGTCGACGAGCGCGCTTTCCGCCCGCGCCTGGCTGTCGGGCGATGGCATGAACAGCAAGGTCAGGTGATAACGGCTTTCGAAATGCGCCACCTTGCCCTCAAAGGCCGCGCGGCGTTCTTCGTCGACCAGCCACGACGCGGCGTCGGGAAAACGCGATTGCGGATAGCCCAGCGCTTCGATGCGCTCCGCCTCGAAGAACAATGCCCAGCCGGAGCCAAGTCGTCTGAGCGCATTGTTCGCTCGCGCGCAGATGCCGACGAGCTCGGCTTCCGTCGCGCTTTCGAGATCGGGGCCGCGAAACCGGAAGGTCCGCTGAAAGCTGCCATCCTTATTGAGCACAATGCCCGGAGCGACAAGAGCAGCCCAAGGCAGATGGTCGGCAAGCCGGTCGCCTTTGCCGCGATATTCCGAAAGGTTCAGCATGCAAGCCAGCCCTTCAGGCGAAGGTGGCGGAGTAGCACGCTGGCGAAATCGGGATCGCGTCTTGCGGCAAAGACCGCGAGCGTGTGCCCGGCGGTCCAGAGCACCAGCCCGGCAGTCCACTGCTGTAAGCCAAGGCCTATTGCCGCGGCCACCGTGCCGTTGAGAATCGCCACCGCTCGCGGCGCGCCGCCCAGCAAGATCGGCTCCGTCAATGCGCGATGAACCGGGATCTCGAACCCTTCGATGTGCTGCTCTGCGGCGACCATCAGACGAGTGCCCCGCCGCCAAAGGAGAAGAAGGAGAGGAAGAAACTCGATGCCGCGAACGCGATCGACAGCCCGAAGACGATCTGGATAAGCCGGCGGAACCCGCCTGCCGTGTCACCGAAGGCAAGCGTCAGGCCGGTGGTGATGATGATGATCACCGCGACGATCTTGGCGACCGGCCCCTGCACCGATTCCAAAATTTGCTGCAGCGGTTGTTCCCAGGGCATGCCGGAACCAGCCGCGTATGCCGGGGCGGTGACTAGAAGCGCGAGCGCGGTGGACGAAACAAAGCGAAGCTTCTTGCGCATGAAGTGACCTCTCAAAACTGCTGGAGTTGCGGAAGCGTGAGTTGGGTGACGGCGTAGTCGCCGCTGCCGTCGAGACCAGTGACCTCGGCGATCGCGTCGATGCGGCGCGAGGATCCGCGCCCGGCGATGAAGACGATTAGATCGATCGCATCGGCGATGAGGCGTCGGGGAACGGTGACGACGGCCTCCTGAGCGAGTTGCTCGATACGGTAGAGAGCGGAGCGCGCCGAATTGGCGTGAACCGTGGCGATGCCGCCGGGGTGGCCCGTGTTCCATGCCTTCAGCATGTCGAGCGCTTCCGCGCCCCTCACTTCGCCGACAATGATGCGGTCGGGTCTGAGCCGGAGCGTCGAGCGCACGAGATCGGCGATCGTTACCGAACCACGCCTCGTTCTCAAGGCAACGCAGTCCTTTGCTGCGCATTGCAGTTCGCGCGTATCCTCGATCAGGATCACCCGCTCGTCGCAGTCGGCGACTTCGGCCAGCAGCGCATTGGCAAGGGTCGTTTTGCCCGAGGACGTGCCGCCTGCGACCAGGATATTGCGCCGCTCGCGCACTGCCTTCCTCAGCGCATCGGCCTGCAGCGGCGACATGATGCGGTCGGCGACATAGTTGGCCAGCGTGTAGAGTTTTGCCGCTGGTTTGCGAATGGCGAAGCACGGCGCCAGCACCACAGGCGGCAGCAGTCCTTCGAAGCGTTCGCCCGACGGCAGTTCCGCACTGACGATCGGGTTGTCGGCATGAGCCTCGGCGCGCATATGGGACGCGACCAGGCGGATAATGCGCTCCGCCTCGGAAGGATGCATGTGCACGCCGGTATCGACCCGGCCTTCGCCCAACCGGTCGAGCCGCAGCGCGCCGTCGGGATTGACCATCACCTCGATAACCAATGAATCGGAGAGCGCTTCGGTGATCGCAGGGCCCATGGCGGTGCGCAGCATCGCGCGGCGACGATGGTCGGCCTCCGGATGAGAGCTCATCCTTCCCCTCCCCTGCCATTCTCCTTGCCGAGCGACCGTTTCCCGGAAGCGATCTGGCGACCGACCTGCTCGACGAATTTGTCGAAACGGTCCTGGGCAATGGCCTGCGTCGCCTTGTCTGGGACCGGCGTGTGGGCGTGAAGCGTGATCGAAAAGCGAATGAAGAGCGCCAGGCTCTCCAGAATCATCTCGGCATCGCGCCGGACTCGAATGAGGTCGCGTGAAAGACGATCGAGCCGCACACCGTAGCGCCGGTCGAGTTCGTTCTCGCCACGCCGCTCGATGAAAGCCTCAACCGCCTTCGCCACAATGGCTGATTTGGTCGTCGAGGGATCGCGGCTGAGGTTCTCCAGCCTCTCGCTCAATTCGGGTTCGAGCAGAAACTGGTGACGAATGCGGTGGGTCTTCATGCGGCTCGTTCCGACGGACCGGCGTTGCGCCGGCGACGGGAACAAGCATCGGCCAAAGCCCCGAAATCGCTTATGGCCGTTATCTACGCTGAAGTACGCCGGCCACGCGCCGGCGTTCAGAAGCCGGGGACCATATCCTTGTCGTCGCCCCTTCCCTCGTTGATGCCATAGGCACGCGCGACGGTGGAGATCCGGTCCATGACGCGCTTGTCGGCCATCGCCTCGCTATCATCGTCTGCGGGTCTGGACAGATCGTCCTGGTCCGGTTCCTGGGTGACGGCGGTATGTTCTTCGGGCAGGCCAGGATGGCGCTGCTGCTGAACACCTCCCTGGTCCGCAAGCGCGGCGCCAGCGCTTTCGTCGTCGGAGGCAAGACGGCGGTCGACGCCGCGTACTTGGCCAGTCCAGTCGTCTTGGCGCGGCGCAGGGCAGTCTGCGTAGAGACCGTCATGCAGCACCGGCGCAGGCAGCATTCGTTCGGTGAAATTCTGATCCTCGTAGTAGCGCAGCTTTTTGGCGCGGATGGGGGGCAATCCCGAAACGAGCACCAGTTCGTCCGAGGGCGGCAATTGCATCACCTCGCCAGGTGTCAGCAGCGGGCGGGCGGTTTCCTGGCGGCTCACCATGACATGCGAGAGCCAGGGCGCCAGCCGGTGGCCCGCATAGTTGCGCATCGATCTCAATTCCGTGGCCATGCCAAGCGCGTCCGAGATTCGCTTGGCCGTGCGCTCATCGTTGGAAGAAAAGGCAATTCGCACATGGCAATTGTCCAGAATGGCGTTGTTCTCGCCATACGCTTTGGAGATCTGGTTCAACGATTGCGCGATCAAGTAGGCGCGAATTCCGTAACCGGCCATAAAGGCGAGCGCGGTCTCAAAGAAGTCGAGGCGACCGAGCGCCGGAAACTCATCCAGCATCATGAGCAGTTGATGTTTGCGACTCTTCTTTGGGTCACCCTCGAGGCGCTCCGTGAGCCGCCTGCCGATCTGGTTCAGGATCAGTCGCACCAAAGGCTTGGTGCGCGAAATGTCAGATGGCGGCACGACCAGATAGAGCGATGTCGGTCGCGCGGCATCCATCAAGTCGGCAATCCGCCAGTCACAAGACGAAGTGGCCGCAGCCACGGTCGGATCATGGTAGAGCCCGAGAAAAGACATGGCGGTCGAGAGCACGCCTGAACGCTCGTTCTCCGACTTGTTCAGCACCTCGCGCGCCGCAGAAGCCACAACCGGGTGTACTTGAGGCCTTTCCGCCGCGCCAAGATGGTTGGTAGTCATCATCCGCTGTAGCGTTGCAACAATTGAGCGCTGCGGGTCCGACAAGAACGTGGCGACCCGAGCGAGTGTCTTTTCCTCCTCGGCATAGAGGACGTGCAGGATGGCGCCGACCAAGAGTGAATGGCTGGTCTTCTCCCAATGATTACGCCGCTCCAGCGCGCCCTCAGGATCGACCAAGATGTCGGCGATGTTCTGAACGTCGCGGACCTCGTTCGGACCTTTGCGCACTTCCAAGAGCGGGTTGTAGCGGGCCGATCGCGGATCAGTCGGATTGAACAAAAGGCAATACGAGAACTTCGACCGCCAGCCGGAGGTCAGCTGCCAGTTCTCGCCTTTGATGTCGTGAATGACGGCCGATCCGGACCAGGAGAGAAGAGTTGGGACAACCAGTCCGACGCCCTTGCCCGAACGTGTCGGCGCAAACGCCATGACGTGCTCCGGCCCGTCATGACGCAGATACCGATCCTTCAGTTTGCCGAGGAAGACGCCTGCCGGCTGAAACAGCCCTGCTTTCTCGATCTCCCGCGTCGCCGCCCATCGAGAGGAGCCATAGGTAGTGACCAACCCGCGCTGGCGCGCGCGCCAGAGGGAACCAGCGATTGCAGCGGCACAGCCCATGAATCCACTGGTGCCCGCAAGCATGCCCGCCTTGTCGAATACCTCGGGCGCATAGGCATCGAATTGGAACCACCATTCCAACAGTTTCCACGGCTCGTAGATCGGCCAGCCAGCCGCGACAAACCATGGCGCGCCGAGTTGTTCCTGAAAGGCCAGCATATGAGCGCACCATTGCGTGGCAGCCCACACGCCAAGGAGAACGATGGCGAACACAATGGCGATCTGCCCAATCAGAAGCTTTGTGGGCGTCACTGGATAGCTCCGCTGTTCTGGAGAGGTGGATCGAGCATCGCCGGGGGCGGCCGGAACAGGAATGCACCCTATGTACGACGTGGTGCGACGAGAGGCTGTTTGGCGCGCCGTTGCTCTCCTTCGAGGTGTGCATCAATATTCGCGCATTCCCGAGCGAGTCTTGACTGCTATGTCGGAGGGGGCCCATATCGTTCGTGCTTATCGTGAGCACGTCGGATATTTGGTCGGGGAGCTGGCGGTAGCGTGCGGGCAAGCCGCTGAGGAATCCTGAACATCCAGTCCGATCTGAGGTACAACAGGCCTATCGAGATCGGATCGCGAGGTGGGCCTGCCCGCCATGGGAATTCCTCAGGCGAGCTCGGACATATTGGGCGCTGAGGATATCTTGGGCGATCTCCTCGGACGCCGAATTGACGACATTCATTGTGTGGCAAGCTTCGCCGGCGATGCTGTCGGGCAGAGGCGGCTATCACTCCCCGGCCGTGGCACATCCGCGCGCTGCAGAATCTCGATGGGCCACCGGTTCAAACGCCCAGGCGGATGCAAAAATCCTCAGATGCGTTCCGCCAAGCGCTAGTTGCCAGGCATATGACCCGCATTTCGCAACGCGCCTAGGAAGAGGCTGGCAAGGTGAGTGACATCGATTTTGGCCTGCATTGACACCGGCATGCTGGTCCAATTTTCCAACGGTACAATGAAGCGGGAAAAGGTACCGTTTACGACGCAGTAGCGGCTAACAAGGCCTTGTCTGTCCAACGCCACCACACCAATCTGGTCGCCTCGATATCGGATGGCTGCGATCCGCTGGATGTCGGCGTCATCGTCGACCCGCACGTCGAAAATCAGGATTCCGCGGCTCCTCGCGGCTATTTCCGCCGCTTTGTCATTGAAGCTCAAGCAGAGTGAGCGGACGCTTTCCACTGCCATCTGGAAAACAAACAAATCCAGTTCATTCACGGCCATGTGGGCAGTTGAGCCATTAGATGGATGATTGCAATGTCGCACACGGCTTGTTCACAGGTGTCGGCCAACTCCACACGACCGATCGTTTTAGTCGGCCGCCGACAGACGGCTGCTCCTTGGCTGCCGCTCCTGAGGGGGCGCGCGCGGGCGTTAACGAGGCCGGGCTTCTGCACTAATCTTGAGGAACTCTTTGCTTCCCCGCCGCTTCGCCAATCTGCGCGTCGCCTGTGCAGCCGTCCGCGTATCGGACGCAGATCTCGAGGCTCGTTGGGCCTTCACCGTGGCCTTCTTCGAGGGCGGGAAGCCGCTTGAGGCCCGCTACGCCGGCGACGGCGATGAAATCCTGACCTACAAGAAGGCAAACCGCATGTGCGTCGACTTTCGCTTCGGCGTTGCCTTGGCCTCCCTCACACTCGTTGGCTGACTCACGGGGCAACCCGGTCGAGAAAAGCATCGAATGCGGCAGCAACACCGCGAATCGCAAAGCGATGCTGCCGCCATACGCGGACAAAACCCTTTTCGATGTCCACAATTCCGTCCTTGGCAAGCATCGCCAAGCGTTCAGCTGATTCGAGTAGATGGATCGGATCAGACCCGTGGGCGGCACAGATTGCCGGCACATCGGCCTCGAGATCGCACATTAGTCGCTCGATGATTGCGGCTCGCGCGCGGTCTTCGTCGGTAAGACGGTAGCCCTTTGACGTCGCCAGACGGCCAGCTGCGATGTGCCGGCTGTAGGATTCCCGTGTAACCTCGTTCTGAACGTAACCCTCGCCGACACGCCCGATAGCCGACGCGCCAAAACCGATCAGGGTTTTGCAGGTGTCGGCCGAGTAACCCAGCGAGTTGCGCCGCAGGCGCCCGGTTTTCTGTGCGAGGGCGAGATCGTCGTCCGGCAAGGCGAAATGGTCGAGCCCGATCTCTCGGTAGCCGGCGGCAATCAGCGTCACGGCAATGGCCGCATCCTGTTCGGCGCGGGCAGCGCTGCCTGGAAGAGATGTCTCGTCGATGAGGCGCTGATTCTTAATAAAGGACGGAATGTGCGAGTAGCCGAACACCGCAAGCCGGTTGGGGTGCATGGCGACCGCCGCCCTCGTGGTCTCGACGCAAGACTGCACTGTTTGATGCGGGAGACCAAAGATGAGGTCGAAGTTAATGCTTCTCACTCCATGCCGACGCAGCATTTCGACGGCAGCCGCCGTTTGCGCCTCACTCTGGACCCGGTTGATCGCGTTTTGAACAATGGGATCGAAGCTCTGCACGCCGAGGCTCGCGCGGTTCACGCCGGCTGCTTCCAAGGCTTCGGCCATCTCGGCCGTGAACGTGCGTGGATCGATCTCGACGGCGATCGTAGCTGTTTTCGCGAGCGCAAAGTGGCGGCGCAGGAACTCCATCAGGGCGAGGAACTCTACTGGCCCCATGAGAGCTGGCGTTCCGCCGCCGAAATGCAAATCGCTCACGGGCAGCGCCTGTGGCGCGTGCTCCGAGACCAAACGTATCTCGTCACGCAGCGCCGCCAGATAATTGAGGATCGGCGCATCATGGCGAGTGATGGCGGTGGGAAAGCCGCAAAACCAGCACTTTGATCGGCAGAACGGAACGTGCAAGTAAAGTGACGCCGGATCGTCAGCCGGTAGGTTCCTAAGCCATTCCTTATAAGCCTCGGCGCCGACCGCCCCAGAGAACTCCGAGACAGTCGGATAGATGGTGTACCAAGGCAGGCGGGCCTCGCGATGTTTTGTGGTCTGCAACAGTTACCGTCCCATGTTGATGCCTTCCAATCCTTACCACTGCGCTCTCCTGTGTCTTTGCGCTATATCAGGCCGTTCCGCTTTCGGTCCGATTCGCAGTGATAAGCGCTGTTCAGCCTTGGCTGGACAGCGACGGTATGAGCACGCGCTGGTCAGCGACAAGCGCCACAGGTTTCCCGTCGAAAGTATCGTGCACACCGTCTGGGGCTACTATCCTATCCCCTTCCCTTCAGCGTCCGCCTGGGCGAGGAGATGCTGCTGGAACGCGGCATGCCGCATTCGACCGGTCGATTCGGCTCGGCCAGTGTCCCAGCTTCGATATCGACCGGATCGGCGGCGACGCCAATGCAACCTTGGCGTCCGGAGACCTCGACGCGCTGACCGCCGCCGGCCTGACCGCGCTCGCCGCGCAGGATGCTTCGGACAAGCAGATCACGTAGGTCCAAGCGCCCTTCAAGTCGCTGACCGACCATGTATTTATCTCGCCCAATCTCGTGCTGTACGGCCGCTATTTCGGTCGTCCGCTCGACCGAACCTTCGAGCGGTTCCTGGAAGCGTCCGATCATCGCCCGATCCTCTTGTGACTGGCCGGGCGTACCGGCGAGCGTTGCGTCCAGAACCAGGTTACACGGGATTCCCACAGCCGGCACATCGCAGCTGGCCGCCTGGCAAAATCAAAGGGCTACCTTCTCACCGACGAAGATCGCGCGCGAGCCGCAATCATCGAGCCGCTGATGTGCCGGCAATCTGTGCGGCCCACGGGTCTGATCCGATCCGTTTTCTTAGTTCAGCTAAACGCCCGGCGATGCTGCCGAGGACGGGATAGTGGACATCGAAGGGTTTTATCCGCGTGCGGCAGGAGCATCGCTTTGTGATTAGCGCCATTGCTGCGTATTCGATGCTCTTCTCGACCGGGTTTGCCTGTAAGCACAGCCAAGCAGCGTGAGGGGCGGCCAAACGGATAACCAATCGTCGCTAGCCGGCATGCTCCAGTAAATAACACAAAGCGGTGTGCGCTTGCGCCGGTTGAAGGGCTTGGGGTTTTCCCAATAGGCGAGCGTTGCGACCTATGAAAGCTTCACAATCATTCGACTGTGACTGATTTTGCCAGGTTGCGTGGCTGGTCGAGATCTGTGCCCACGAAGACCGCCGTGTGGTACGCAAGAAGCTGTATCGGCAGCGAGAAGATCATCGGCGCGATAATCTCGTCGGTGGCCGGCAGCACGATCGTGTGCATCGTATCGAGTTTCGATGCGGCTGCCCCTTTTCCATCGGTGATAAGGATAATGCGCCCTCCGCGGGCGACCACTTCTTGCATGTTGGAGAGGGTCTTGTCGAAAAAGCGATCATGTGGCGCGATGACGATCACTGGCATGTTCGAGTCTATCAATGCGATAGGACCGTGCTTCAATTCACCTGCCGCATAGCCCTCGGCGTGGATGTAGGAAATCTCCTTGACCTTCAGCGCACCTTCCATCGCCAGTGGGAAATTTGTGCCACGGCCGAGATACAGGACATGATGAAACTTTGACAGTTCGCGCGACAGAAGCTCAATCTCCGGCTGGACGCTGTCCAGTACCTGCCTCATGAGGCGCGGCATTTCGGTGAGGCTCCCGACGAGCGCCTGCACCTCAGCTTCCGTCACTGTTCCGCGGGCCTTGGCTGCGTGGATGGCGAGTGCTGCAAGAGCGGTGAGCTGGCAGGTGAAGGCCTTGGTGGAGGCGACGCCGATCTCCGGGCCGGCAAGGATCGGGAAGACCACATCAGCCTCCCGAGCGATGGTCGATTCGCACGCATTGACAACGGCGCCTATTTTTAGCCCAAGCTGCTTGCAGTACCTCAGCGATGCCAGCGTGTCGGCGGTTTCGCCCGACTGTGAAATGAAAAGAGCCGCCGACTGCGGCGACAACGGGATCTCGCGATAGCGGAATTCGGATGCAACATCTATTTCGACCGGCAGGCGCGCATAGCGCTCGAACCAGTATTTTCCGATCAGCCCGGCGAGATACGCGGTGCCGCAGGCAGAAATCGCCAAACTCGGGATCCTGGCGAAGTCGATGCCAAATACCGCATCGGCGTCATTTTCTATGAAATTGGTATAATGACCGAGCGCATCGGCGATGACCTCTGGCTGCTCGAGGATTTCCTTCCCCATGAAGTGGCGATGGTTGCCCTTGTTGGCCAGAGTGGCCGCGGCCATGGAGGTCTGGCGCAGACGAGTGACGGGGTGGCCGTCGTAATCAAAGATATCGGCGCGCGTCCTGCCGACGACGGCCCAGTCGCCGTCGAGGAGATAGGTGATTTCATTCGTGAATGGAGCAAGCGCGATCGCGTCGGAGCCCAGGAACATCTCGCCGTCGCCATGACCGATCGCCAGCGGTGGTCCATTGCGCGCCGCAATGATGGTCGACGGATCATCCTCAAAGAGGATAGCAAGCGCATAGGCACCCCTGACGCTTTTCAGCATGACGTGTACCGCCTCACCACGCCCCATGCCCTCCCGGCGGTGTTTTGCCAAAAGATGCGCTAGGACCTCGGTGTCCGTGTCGGTTTGGAACTCGGTTCCCGTCGCCGCCAATTCGTCCTTCAGCTGGGCGAAATTCTCGATGATGCCGTTATGAACGACGGCCACACCGTCCGTAAAGTGCGGGTGTGCATTGCGTTCCGTCGGTGGCCCATGCGTTGCCCAGCGGGTGTGGGCGATGCCGATGGTGCCACTCAGCGGCTCTTCCTTCAGTCTCGCCTCGAGATTGACGAGCTTGCCCTCGGCGCGTCGGCGTTGCAAGGTGCCCTCGGTGATCGTCGCAATGCCGGCCGAATCATAGCCGCGGTATTCCAGACGCTTCAACGCGTGGACTAGGCGCTCCGACACCGGCCATTTTCCAACGATGCCAACAATCCCGCACATGTTCTTCTCCGAATTCTTACCGGCAGCCTCAGCGGACGCAGACGAGGGACGAACACCCGCCCTGGCGCGCGCTCAGTTAGAATGAAATCCAGCACGATTGGTAAAATCGATTGTTGGGATCGCTGTCATCCACGCTATGGATGGACTAACACTGCGGGTGGCGTGCAACGGGCGCGCTTTACCCGTCTAACTCGCGGCCCGACCCATCACTCCAATCGGCGCTTCATTCTAGGCCTCGGCCAAGGTCATCGCGCGACGTAAAGCAAAACTGCGGTAACGCGGTTTCGAACACTACAACGCCAGCCTGGTGGCGCTGGCATCGACGATAGTGCGCTAGGTTCACAACAGCATGACCAGATCATGGGGACCTTGTGGACCGCTAGCTTGCGGAGAACTGAGTGGCGTCACAGACACCGTAGGCTCCGGCCTGGATCTGCTTGAGCAGGGATTGATAAATTCGACGCGTCGCTCCCGTCCTGCGAGAGCCCTCCTTTTACTGGACCACTGAAAGGCTCCAAAAGTGGCAGTTTAGTTTAAACCAGTAGAATGCAATATTGGCTCGCAGTCAGGAAGCGATCATGACTGGTCGCGCCGCTGGCTGCAAAATCGCGAGCCAAGAAATTGCCATCGCCGGAGACGTTTCCGGTCGAGCGAACGGGTCCATGGCATCCGGCGCAAGATTATCAAGGGCTGAGAGAATGAATGCAGATCTCCATCAGTTGCTCATCGTCTTTGCTGCATATGTCATTGCCGCGGGGAGCCCCGGCCCGAGCAACATGCGCATCATGGGGGTTGCGATGTCGCGCGGCAGGGGTGCCGCGCTCATGCTCGCCTCTGGCGTCGTCAGCGGCTCGATCTTCTGGGGCTTTATGGCCTCGACCGGCATCTCCGCCCTCTTGGCCAGGTACGCCCAGGCACTGCTCGTGCTGCAGGTTTTCGGGGGGCTTTACCTGCTATTCCTTGCCTTCAGGGCGGGACGGTCGGCGCTTACGTCGAACGAGCAGCTGGCGGCGCGCGCCTCGGCCGACGAAGTCGCTCTTTCACGGGGTGAGCTCTATAGAAAGGGCCTCTTAATGCATTTGGCGAACCCAAAATCCGTGCTGGCATGGATCGCGCTCGTCACATTGGGCATCGGCCCGAATTCGTCGTGGCAGAGCATCGCGGCGATATTGGGTGGCTGCGCCGTCCTAAGTGTCACGATATTCTGCGGCTACGCCATTGTCTTCTCCACGCCGCCAATGGTGGCTCTATATCGCCGCTGTCGCCGCTGGATCGAAAGTCTGCTGGCGATGTTCTTCGGGTTCGCCGGGCTGCGCATGCTGCTTTCCCGTATGTAGTTTCGAAAGGAATGGATGATGACCTTGTTTCGTGGCCTGTCGGCGTTCCCCCTCACGCCAACCGATGCGAAAGGGCATGTCGACACCGAGGCACTGGCTCGCTTTCTCGAGCGTATTCAACACGCGGGAGCAGACTCCATCGGCCTTCTGGGGAGCACAGGCGGTTATGCTTACCTCGCGAGGGAAGAACGCAAGCGTGCTGTTCAGGCTGCCGTGGAATGCATCGGCGGCAAAACGCCCCTTGTCGTGGGTGTGGGTGCATTGCGTACCGACGAAGCTCAGGCTCTGGCGCGCGATGCAAAATCCGCTGGCGCTGACGGCCTGCTCCTGGCACCGATGTCCTACGTTCCCCTGAACGAGGACGAAGTCTTCCAGCACTTCGTCGCGGTTGCCGAGGCGGGGGAACTGCCTTTGTGCATATACAACAATCCAAGCACCACGCGCTTCATATTCAGCGACGCATTGATCGCCCGGCTGTCAGAGGTGTCCAACATCGTCGCCGTGAAAATGCCTTTGGCGACGAATGAGGATTACACGGGGGAACTGGCACGCTTGCGGTCGATGACGCCTGACACGTTCACAATCGGATACAGCGGCGATTGGGGCGCGGCGGATGCCCTACTCGCCGGATGTGACACCTGGTACAGCGTTGCGGCAGGTCTGCTGGCGGTCCCGGCGCTTGCGCTGACGCGTGCGGCGCAGTCCGGCGACGCGGTGGAGTCCACTCGGTTGAACCGCGCTTTCGAGCCGCTCTGGACGGTGTTCAAGCGCTACGGTAGCTTCCGCGTTATGTTCGTCGTCGCCGAATACCTCGGTCTGGCGCACGTCCAGCCACCGCGTCCAATTTTGCCGTTGCCGGAGGACGCCGGAGATGACATTAGGCAGGCACTGGAGAAGCTCGAGATAGCCGAGCACGGAGCATGCCCAGTGCAACTGCTAGATTAGGCAGCCGGGGCGCGGGCGTTCCGCGCACCAGAATTGGATCGCTGCTCAACACGACCTTTTGCCTTTGGCGATTATCTGGTTGACAAACCAAAAGGCTAAATAGGAATATAATCCTGACAGGCCTACCACGAGACCGGTAATTTCTGTGGGGTCAAATACGGGTTGTTAGGCTCGAGCATTCCATCATCATCGTTTTGATCGGAGACAAAGCGATGGCGGTGGAATGGACGGTTACGATCGAGGGGAAGAACGAGTTCGGCGACGTTTGTCGCCGGGTAGTCCGGATCGACAAGAGCTGGGAGCGCCTGTACGGCGGTGAGATTGGCCTGTCGATCGACGATGGCCGGAAGCTGGCGCGGCCCGACAGCTCGCGCACGGCATCGAGTTGCTGCAGCCGTTCGAGGGGTGGGAACAAGATGGGGTGGGGTCCACCCACTATTTGGCACATTTGATGCCGTCTGAGATGGGCGGCAACCACCCCATCTTGTTCCGACCCCAATATAGTGGCTAGCGGACTCGCGGACGTCTGCGAGGTGCAGCTTGATTACGCGATCGGCGTGGCCAGTCCGGTTTCTGTCATGGTCAATACTTTCGGGGCAGCAAGGGTCGAGGAAAGAAGGATCGAGCAGCTCATTCTGAGTTGTTCGATTTCAAACCGAAAGGCATTATCAAGATGCTTGATCTCTTACGCCCCGATTTACCGCAAGACCTCGACCTATGGTCATTTCGGTCGCGAAGAGCCCGAGTTCACTTGGGAGAGGACTGACAGAGCCGACGATGCGGCGCGAGGCGGGCTCGCCGCACCTTGATACCCGGCGCCAAAAGGACGCGCAACACCCTTCTATGACCAGACTTCGGCCGGCCGGCCTGGAAGAAAGCCGGGGTCGGTGGCGAACCAAGAAAGCCATTGATGGTGAAATGTGACCTGCTTTAAATCGGCGATGCCATTGTCGAAATCATCGCGCACGACCCGGACTTCCCCGAAAAGCCTGCATTAGCAAGTCGCGATGACCCTCGTCGACACCCTGCGCGCCGAGTTGCTGATTTGTGAGCATCACGATGCAGCCCGCATCTGACCAGATGTGGACGGCCTCCGCTCCCGGCATCGCAGTGTGCCAAAGTGTGGCTGTCGAAAGTCACATAAGGGAGAGCCGTCCATGGAGAAGATTACCACAATTGGCCTGGATATCGCCAAGCATGTCTTTCAGGCTCACGGGATCAATGGTGCCGACGCGAGCGTGAGCCGCCCAACACATGGTCTGTCGCCTCGGGAAAGCCAACTCGCCCAAGGGCTTTTCCGACCATTTAGGAAACAGATACGTCTCATCCAAACAATCGCTTTTACCAATCCAGGAGAACCCCGCATAGTCCGCTTCCGCGATGCCCTGCGTGCACGGAATAATCACCCGTTGAAAAAGCAAATTGCATGACCGCTATGGGTTCTGCGCGGAGATAGATTTGGGTGCCGACCTCGAATTTATTGGGCCGCGCCGGAGATCGACTAACCATCGGATTCGCCCTGATGACGAAAATGACTGCCTCGATGTTCCGACCTGAAGCTGGCGCAGCTTGAACGATTCGCCGGAGCAAACAAATGCAAGTTCTCGATTTTAATCAGATATCGCAGATCCTCGTGAAATCGCTCAAGCTAGTGGTGATCTTCGCCACCATTTGCGCCGCGCTGGAGTTCGCCTCTCCGGCCTATCGATACAGTCTTGCCTCATACGCTCGCGGCGCGCGAAATTGGCTGATTCGGCTCGGATTGGGTGCGTTTGTTTGGCACTTCTTCGCTGTTGGTCTGGCTTGGCTAGGAGTAAAGCCGCTGGTAACGATCAATTTCGCAACGGTGCTACACTCTGACAACGCAATCCTCAACAGTGGATTTGCGGTCCTTTCCGGGGTTTTAGTCGCGATTGCTGGCGATTTCTTTTACTATTGGATGCACCGCGCTCAGCATGCTGTTCCATTCCTCTGGCGACTTCACGCTACGCACCACTCGATCCGCGAATTGACGGCATGGAATTGCAATCATCACATCTCCGAACCACTCGTTTACGCAGCGCTGGTAGCACTGCCACTCGCTCTGCTCCATTTTGAATCTGGCGTAGTGCCCATCGTTGCCATGACGCTGATTACGTTCCAGGCCCATCTTTCGCACTCTAGTACCCGCATCAATCTTGGGCCGCTTCGATACATCATTGGCGACAACAAATTCCACCGCATCCACCACTCGATGGAACCGCATCACCAGCGCCGAAACTATGGGTTTTTCACAACCATCTGGGATTCGATTTTTCTAACGGCATACTGGCCAAAAAAGAATGAGTGGCCGGAGGTTGGCATGCGAAACCAGCCCGAGCCGCTGACCGCGCGGGATTACATTATGTTCCCATTCGATCGACGTCGCTGGCGTTAACTCAAAGTCGGGAATGCTGTGGAGGCCAGGGATTAGACGTGTAGAGGCCGACGCCTCAATCGAGACCAGTAATTTCTCCGGGGTCAGGCGGCGCGTAGAAGAGGCGTTTTGGGCCTGAATATTGGAGGCATGTTCAGTTCTGGCTGTCGGAAAGGCGCCCGCAGCCGGTTAAGAAGTTCGCCGTTAATCTCCGCTGCCCGGACCTGTATGAGCATATGCGCACAGTGAAGCGACCAGCGCATCTGCTGCTTCTTGACCATACGTTTCCCGACGACTGGGTTCACCGCCGACTCGGCGAGAGTGGTGGCGACGCGAAGCCCAGCCCGGTAGCAGATGCGGAGATTGGCGTATTTGTCTGTGTCAATCCGCCGACCGGACCAATGGTGCGCGAAGCCGCTACTTCACCTTCCGATGCGGCCCCACATCATAGAAGGTTCAAAGAATTCAGATCGTGACTATCGACCAACTCTTTCAGGCATATCCTGTGCACCTGCCGGGCATGCTGGATCCACCGGAAGCGATAGCTCCTACCCCGATACAGGGCAAGCGCGGGCGGAAACGTGCTGAAGGCCAAACGGAGATGCTGCGGGGGAAGACAAGGCCAAAGCGAAGGGAAATCGGTCTATTCGGCCCATAACAATCGAAGTGACGCGGTCGGACAATCGAAAGGCAAAAGCCGGATTATGGCTTTTCCGAACGCCGCCGGCGAGCAAGGCCTTTTAGCATCGGCGGTCATCTTTGGCGGAAGCCTTGACTTTAGAAGCACGAAGCGTGAACATCAGCCCAGTTAAAGACGCAGCGCCCCTGGCCGGCGTAAGCTTGTCAGAAATTTGTAGCATTCTTAGGACAACCGGTTCATATCTCGGACCCTGGAGTCAAACCCAGCAAAAGCGAAAAATTACAAGCTCGCCTCGGGGTTGCGGCGCGAAAACGCAATTGTGCTGTGTGCAAGTGCATCGAACAGGTCAGCGGCGGTCGCCGATGACACCGGATTACTTCTTTATGCGCTACCCCGCTCATTGGGCTGAACCTCCCTTCGCTGCCGGTTGTAAGAGATCTCTCCCCGCCCACGTGTCCATGGAGGAATGGCAGGATCAGGGCATTTTATCTGCGCAACGCAAGCTATTTTGCCTGGCCAATGCTGTGTGGCAGAACCGAATGCTTCCTCTGGAGCGATCGTCCCGCCATGCGTGACGAGACGGTTCGATCCTATTGCTGTCCCCGAACATCGACTTCCCGCCTGGTGATCACGAGCTCCCGCGCATCGAACCGCCTCGCCGAGGTGGATCAGTAGTCTATCGTTGGTTAGGTATTCAGCAGCCTGCTAGGCGCCCGTCGCCACGTGCGGACGACGCCACGCATTAACCGGCGGGCAGATGCGCCGAGGGCAACAACGGCGCTTGACGCAACGCCGCCAGATCAGCCGAGCCGGTGCAGAAGCACGCGACTGCCAACTGGCGGATGACGATCTCGAAATGCGCGACAACCGCCTCGGTGGACACCGTCGCCGCGCGCAGCACGCCGGCCGCCTGCCCGGCGAAGTCCGCGCCCAGGCGGATGGCCTTGGCCACGTCGCCGCCGTCGCGGATACCGCCCGACGCGATCAGCTTCACCGTTGGCAGCGCCCGACGTACCGCCTGCACGCTTGCAGGGGTCGGAATCCCCCAATCGGCGAACGCCATCGCCACTGCACGGTCGGCGGCATCGCGGGCGCGCTCGCCCTCCACCGCGGCCCAACTGGTGCCGCCGGCGCCGGCGACATCGATCACCGCCACGCCCGCCTCGACGAGCGCAGAAGCCACCGAGGCGGACAGGCCCGACCCCACTTCCTTGGCCACGATCGGCACGCCCACGCTGCGCGCGGCGCGAGCGATCTGCGCCAGGACGCCGCGCCAGTCGCGGTCGCCCTCCGGCTGTACCGCCTCCTGCAGCGGATTGAGATGAACGATGAGTGCATCGGCCTCCAGCGCATCCACCGCCCGGCGCGCCAAGTCTAGGCCGTCGGCCTCGCGCAATTGCGCGGCGCCGATATTGGCCAGCAACGGGATGTCTGGGGCCAGGCGGCGCAGCGCGCGCGTCAGCCCCTGGGAGTTGCGGGATTGCAGGCTCACGCGCTGCGAACCGACGCACATGGCGATCCCTAAGGCTTGCGCTGCCTCGCTCAGATGCCGGTTGATGGCGTCGGCGCGCGGCATGCCGCCGGTCATGGAGCTGATCAGCAGCGGCGCGCGCATGGTCCTGCCCAGCAGCGAGGCGCGCAGGTCGATCTGCGTCAGGTCCAACTCGGGCAATGCGCAGTGTTCGAAACGGATACACTCCCAGCCGGCGGCGACCGTGGCCGGCGCCGTTCGCCGATCCAGCACGATGCCAAGATGGTCGTCCTTGCGCCGGCTCAGGACGGTGTCGTTCATGCTCGCTCCATGCGTCGCATCTGGCGACGGCGCGTTGTGTCGGATCGGACCGACGGCAGCATGCACAGGCCGCCGCCTCCCGCGCGTTCAAGCCGGCCCATGCTGGCCTCCCCCCGCAGTGTCCCTGCGGTAGCGGGTGGCCGAGGTCTGGTAGAACTGCGCGCGGATGGCCGCCATGGCTTCGATCAACGGTCCCCACGGTGCGGGAAAGCGTGCTTCCGCCATCACTCGGTGCAGCATGCGCGTATGGCCGGCCAACTCGTCGTTGAGGAACTTCACCACAGGCATAGCCGGATAGCGCTGCAGCAGCAGGATCGCCGCGTTGTCGGCCTCGCCGGCCGACCTGTCCTTGTCGCGTCCATGCAGATCGTTCTGCAGGCGCCCTATCGCGGAGATGAGCCGCAGGGCCTGGCGAAACGCCGGACGCGCGCGCAAAGTCGCCATGTCCAGCCCCCACAACAACGACAGGCAACACAAAACGTTCCTGTAGGCGATCGAATCGATGCCGTTGTGCAGGTACTCGGCGTAGGACCAGCGTTCCGCCCCTGCCGCCTGCGCGCCTCCGGCGCGCAGCGCCGCGCAGTAGCACCGGGTATCGTCGAGAAGCTGAGCATAGTCGCGACGATCGTAGGCGAGCGCGGCCAGCGAAGCGCTTAGCACAGCGCAGCCCTCGAATCCGGGGAGTGCGCACGGCACGCCCTGCCCCAGCGCCTGCTCCACCGCGGCGAGCTGCTCTGGCGCGATCAGGCCAAGGTCGTTGCAATCGTCGAGCCAAAACAGCAGCGCCAGTTCGCGGTAGAACGCCACGATCAGTGTTTCGTCCTGCGGATCGCGACCAGTGCGGGCGCCGGTGTCGCGCAGGCTCGGGTCGATGCGCTGCAGGATGTACTGGCCGCCCCTGACCGCTTCCACGGCATGCTCGTCGGCGAACCCGATCAGGGAACGCCCCCACTCCAGCACCTGCTGCAGCGCGCGTTCGGTCTGGATCATGGCGCCGCTCCTACTCCCTCGGCCAGGACGCGCCGCCCCCAACGAAGCGCCAGCCACAACCCGGCGAGTTCGGCCACGCGCACAACCCGGGTGGGGCAATACAGTTCCTTGCCGATCCACAGCGGCATCTGCGGCAATGCATGCGCCGCATGGCGGGCGAGCATCCACTCCAGCGCATGCGCCACAGCCTGCGCGATGCGCCGGCGCCCTGTCGGCTCTTCACTCCCGTCCATCACGTGCAACGCGAACAGCGCATAGGCGGTTTCCTCGAATGTGGACGCGCGACCGGCGCCCCAGCCGCCGTCGTCGCGCTGCGCCTGCAGCAGCGCCGCCAGCGCGCGCTCGTCGCGCCACTGGGGCTTGCCTTGCGCCAGCGCAGCGACCGCATGCGCGGTGGGATACAGCCAAGAAACGTGCCATTTTTCGTTGTCCCATAGGCCGTGCGGGTTGCGATTGGCCTCGACGTAGGCGCTGGTGCCGGCGGCGGGCTTTCCCAACAGTCGCAACGCATGCAGGGCATGGATGTTGGTCGACACCGAAGCATTGCGCTCGCCGGGGAAGGTGACGAATAGCTCGCCGATTTCGAAATGGCGCAACGCATCAACCGCCGGGTCGCGGCCTGCAAGGCGCAGGACGCACAACGCAACGGCGGTGTCGTCCGCATCGGCCGCGAAGTGCAAGGCCGGGCCCAGACCGCGCACGCCCAAGCGGGCGTCGAGCTGCGCGACGATCACGCGCACCGCCTCGGCGAGCGCGGGATGCGCGAATAGCCCGGCCAGATGCAGGGTGTACAGCGACCAGCATGGCTCGAACACATTGATCGGCCAGACGCTGGGAACGACACCTTCGATGCCGCTGCGCGTCGCCCGCGATGCCGCCTGCAGATACGCGTCGGCGCACCCGACCTGCGGCCTGCTCCCCTGTGTCACGGCCTGCGCACGCCACGCGGCGGTGGCCGCCGGACTGATGCCGATGCTGCCGTCTTCATCCGGGCATGCGGTGGTCGGCGACGTCCCCCAGGCTTCCCAGGAGTGCAGCAACGGATGGCCGCTCGGCAACGTCGCCACCGCCCCCAGCTTGACCAGGCAGGCTTGCCGCAACGGCAACAGCGCCAGGTGGCGCGGAAACGCCACGCCGCCCAGCAGGGAGGAAGCCTCGCCGCACAACTGCGGCAGAATCAGCTCCGCGCCGATCGGCGCATCTTCCGGCACCGCATGCGCGTAGGGATCGGGCTGGCGCTCGAGGAACCGGGTTGCAGCCTGGACTGCGTCGGCAACGCCGGGAAGAGGGTCGGCGCGCTGCAATGCCAGCAACGCCGCCCACGTGGGCGCATGGCGAAACAGCGGGAAATCCGCGCTTCCCCATCCGCCATCGGCCTGTTGCTGCGCGATCAGCCAGGCGTATGCGTCCTGCCGACCGGTGACGTTGCCGTGGAAATGCAGAGCTCGCGCCGTGTCGTAGACGGACGGACCGACGCTGCCGCCGTCGCTCATCTCGCTCAGCAGGTGGCGCAATTCGGAAAGGATCTGTTCGGACGGCGCGTTCACGCGGGATGGTCCTTCTGCAAACGGTTGACGAGGATTGGGCAGACGCCGCGCACCTGGCCGCAGCCCCGTCGCGTCCCGGCGCATGTGCAGCGCCGGACGGCCGCCCTGCTCCGGCGCGGCGACGCGCCCCGACGCTGGAGCCGTTCTACCGCATAGGCTTGCGCGCAGCGCGCCCGTGCGCCGCGGCCGTGCTGGGCAACCGCTGATCGGCGCCGAGGACTCGGACACAGGCAGCATGCACCGCTGCCGCCGGGCCGATCGCAGCGGCACAGGGGCGACTCCATGCGGACGGGCGCGCTCATGCGCCCGGCGCGTGCTTGAAGAGATACGCTTTGGCCCGCTGCAGCATCTGCGCCAACCGTTCCGCACGCGACCCCAGCGGGGCGATGGCCTCCCCGGCGTCGCGCAACAGATCCAGCGCGAACTGGCGCGCTGCCTGCAGCCCCATGATTGACGCGCAGGTCGGCTTCTGCGCCGCCGCGTCCTTGCCGGGGGTCTTGCCCAGCGTCGCGGCATCGGCTGTCGCGTCGAGAAGGTCGTCGACCACCTGCAACGCGAGGCCGAAACAGGCGCTGTAGCGATCGAGCGCACAGTACAGCGCAGCGTGCGCGGTATCCTCCGCGATGGCGCATAGCGCGCCCATGCGAACGGACGCGCGTACTAGCGCTCCGCTCTTCTTCCGGTGCATCGCCACGATCCTGTCCAACTCGACGTGCTTTCCGACCAGCGACAGATCCATGGCCTGCCCGCCTGCGGCACCCTCGGCGGACACCGCCTGCGCCAGTTCGCGCACGAGCGCTATACGGTTGTTGCCCGGCGCATCCAGGCTCGCCAGGGTCAGGAAGGCGTGCGCCTGCAGCGCATCGCCGACCAGGATCGCAGTGGCTTCGCCGAAGTTGACGTGCACGGTCGGAAGGCCGCGCCGAAGCACGTCGTCGTCCATCGCGGGCAGGTCGTCGTGGACCAGGGTACAGGCGTGCATCATCTCGATGGCGGCTCCGACGTCATCGAGCATGTGCGCCGGCGTGTCGGCCAGTGCGCCGGCAGCCAGACAGAGCAAGGCGCGGGTGCGCTTCCCGCCGTGCAAGGTGGCGTAGCGCATCGCCGCCATCAGCTCGGTCTCACTGTGATCTTCGGCGCAGAGAAGACGCGCCAGCGCCTGTTCGACCCGCTTTGCGCCATCCTGCATCCAGATCTCCGGCAGCAGCCTGCCGGATGCGCCGCGCGCCTGCGCGCCCAATCCGCCGAGCGCGGAAACGCCCGTTCGGTCGTCGTGTAGCGTGGAACCGGTATGCATGTTGTTCATAGTCCTTGTACCTGACACGGCCACTGCGAGCGTCGAGCCGCCGCGGTGTTGCCGGCGCTGAGCGCTTGCGCCGAGTGCAGCAATGCTGCGCGTCGCCGGCGCCACTGCCTCGCCACACGGGGCATGGGATGCCAGCTCATGAGAATCCGATGCGGACTGTCATGGACGGATGTGCGGTCGGGTAATAGCGCCGGCCTTTTTCGACGCCGCTCAGCAACCGCGGCCGCACCCCGGCCTCGTGCATGGTCAGCGCCAAGGCGATGCAGAACTGCACCATTTCCAGCCATACCAAGTGGTAGCCGATGCAGACGTGTGGGCCGGTACCGAACTGCAGCATGTCCACCGGCCGGATCGGCTCCGTGCGTTCAAGCCACCGCGCCAGGCGGAACTGATCAGGCGCCTCGTGCAGCAGCGCCGAGGTCGAGTAATGCAGCAGCGGGATGCACAGATGGGTGCCCGCGGGAATGCGCCGTTGGCCGAGTTGCAATTCCTGCAGCGCGCGACGCGGCAGGAGCGTGACCGCCGGATGCAGGCGCAGCGTCTCGCGGAACAGCGCCTCGGCGACCGGACACTGCGCCAGGTCCGCGTGCCGGGTCGGCACCGCGCCCACGCGTTGCGCCTCTTCGACCAGGGCGTCCCATAGCACAGGCTGCCGCGCCAGCTCGATCACCATCCAGGCCATCGTCGAGGCGGTGGTCTCGTGACCGCCAAGCAGCAGCAAGCGGATATTGGCGACCAGGACGTCATCGGAGAGCGCATCGTCGCTGCGATCGAAGGCGCTCACCATGTCCTTGATCAACCCGGTGCGCGCGGCATGCGCGCGCGCGTCGCGGACGAACTGGCGCAACTGCGCGTCGATCCAGTCGCGGGCGGCGCGGCCGCGCCGCAAGGGCAGTCCGGGCAGGTCGATCGGGGGCGCGACGATCAACTGCACCAGTTGCCGGTACTTGCGATGCCATCTCGGCAGGTCCTGCGCGGGGATTCCCATTAGGCTGAAGATGAGCTTGAGCATCAGGTCGCCGGTTTCGCGCAGGATGGTTACGTCGCCGCGATCGCGCCACGCCTGCACCCGCGCTCGGATGACGGGCGCGAACAGGTTGCCGATGCCGGCCTGGGTCAGCCCCTTGGGCAGGAACGCCGCCTTGATCGCATCGCGCGCCTGCCGGTGCGCGCCGCCGTCCTTGGCGACCAACGTTCCGCCAAGCAATTCGGGCGCGATCTCTTCTATTAGCGCCGAGGACACGTCCTTGTGCCGGAGCAGTGCGAACGCATCCGGATGCACGCAGGTCATCAGGTGGCCGGCAGGGCCGAAATCCAGCCAGAAGTGGCTGCCCAGCGTCCGTTCCGCGCGCCGCAGCAGGCGCGGCAGGTCGCAGACGATGGCGGGAAGATGCCCGACCAGGGGGAAAGCGCCGGGCATGACCGGGATGTCGTGCCGCAGCCGGCGCCGACGGTCCAGGGGGTTGAGCAGCATGTCCATCAGCAGCGCTGCTACGCGGCCGCTTCGGCGAGGCCGCCGGCAGGCCGCGCGGCGCGGTTGTTGCCACCGTCGGCATACGTCGGCACATGCGCCAGCATGCCGCCGTCGATGCACACGACCTGGCCGGTAATGAATGCAGCATCGTCGGAGAGCAGGAACGCCACCAGCGCGGCCACGTCGTCGGGGCGGCCGACGCGCGGCAGGAGCTGGTGCCGGCGCAAATGCCGTTGCATGCACTCGTCCAGCTTGGCGAGGAGACGCTCGGTCATGATGAGACCCTGCGCAACCGCGTTGCAGCGGATCTGCGCATGACCGTACTGGGTGGCGAGCGAAACCGACAACATGTTCATCGCTGCCTTCGACGCGGCGTAGGACGTCTGCGCGGTGCCACCGCTGAGCCCTGGCACGACGACATGTTGACGATCGCGCCACCGCCGCGGGCGATCATCCCTGGGATGGCCTGTCGGCAGCAGAGCAGCGTGCCGCGCAGATTGGTCGCCATGGTCTGATCCCAGACCGCCAGGTCCAGGTCGAGGATCGCGCAGTCGCGCGGGGTCGGATGCATGGCACTCGCGTTGTTCACCAGCAGGTCGACCCCACCGAAGTGCCGCTCCGCCGTCTCGAACAGCGCTGCCACCGCCTGCGCATCGGCGATGTCCATGGCAAGGGCCAGCGCGTGACCCGCTTCGGCCGCGATCTGCGCGGTGCAGGCGATGGCCGTGGAGCCATCAATGTCGGCCACCACCACTCTGCCGCCCTCGCGCGCGATGGCGAGGGCGCAAGCCTTGCCGATGCCGGCGCCGGCGCCGGTCACCACGGCCACCTTGCCTTCAAACCGCCCCATCGTGTCGCCCTGGATTGCGTTGGTCTTTCGCGGCATGCCGCTCGGCCTCCGCCGGAGAAGGCGCAGGGTCGGCGCTGGCGCGCTCCTCATCGCCAGCTTCGCTTTCGATGACCCGAATGGCGGCGACCGGGCACTGGCTGGCCGCGAGCCGCACGGCGGCGTGTAGCGCCTGCGGAACCGTCGCCACGCACATTTCGGCCACTCCATCCAGTTCGCGCTGGCGAAAGGTGCCCGGCAGCGTCAGCGCGCACTGCCCGGTAGTTCCGCACAGATCCTGGTCGACCACGACGCGCATCTCAGCTCCCCTGCGCATCCAGCCGCACCGGCAGCGCGCGAAACATCCGAAGGAACGCGGAGGGCTCCCGGGTCGGCTGCTCGGCCAATGCCAGCGTGGGGAAGCGTGCCTGGATCCGCGGCAGGCTCTCGGCCAACTGCATCCGGGCCAGTTGCGCACCGGGGCAGAAGTGGATGCCGTGGCCGAAGCTCAGCATTATCTTCCCGTCGGTCGACATGCCAGGATTGGTGCCGTAGAACCGCGCGGGATCGAAGCGGTCGGGATCGGCGAAGGCGTCCGGGTCGCGATTGCCGGCCGCGATCAGCACGCGAACGTCCGCGTTCTTCGGGATCACCACGCCGCCCAGTTCGATGTCGCGCTGGGCGATACGCGGAGTGGCGCTGAACAGGACGGGCGCGTCGCGGCGCAGGACTTCTTCGACGAATGCCTTCACCCCCACGGCGTCTCCCTGCAGCCAGTGCCGCTGTTCGGGATACGCCAGCATCGCCAGGACCGCATGGTCGATGGTCGCAGCAGTGGTGGTGAAGCCGCCCAGCAGCATGCCCCACAGCATGCTGATCAACTCCGCATCCGACAGCGTGTCGGCATCGTCGTCGTGTGCGCCGACCAGCATCGACACCATGTCATGGCGGGGATCGGTGCGCTTGCGCTGTATGAGGTCGCCGAAGTAGGCCTGCACCCTGGCGCTGCCTGCGTCCGCCGCGGCGAGCTGGGGATCGCTGGCGTGCGGGCTCAGGCCTTCCACAATGGCGCCGATGCCGGCGGCGAGCCCGAACATGTCGTCCTGGGGCAGGCCGAACAGTTCGGCGAAGACCAGCATGGGCAAGGCCAGCGCGAATTCCCGATGCAGGTCCACCGCCTCCCCGCGCTCCAGCGCGGGCGCCATGCCGTCCAGGCGCGCTGCGACGATGCGCGCGATGCTCGGCCGCAGGTTGTCGATCTGGCGCATGGTGAAATCGCGAGAGATCAGCCGGCGCAGACGCGTATGCGTCGGTGGGTCCTTCATCGCTATCGTGGACGCCATTAGATTGAGCGACAGGCTGGTCGCCGCACGCGGGAAATAGCGCGCCAGTTCGCCCGGAGCCGGTCCCCGAAACGCATCGCCCGTGGCCTTGAGCGCCCAGTAGATGTCGGCGTGGCGGCTCAACAGAAAGAGGCCCGACGCCGCGCGATGCACCGGATGGTGCTCGCGCAACCACCGCATGAACAGATACGGGTCGTGGATGCACGCTGGCGACGCCAGTTCGGCGAAGGCGTCCCGGCATGCTGCCATGGTTTCTTGCACGTCCATCTTGGTTACCTGTTGGCTGGCTGATCTGACCGGCGCGCGCCAGGGGCGCCGGCAAGTTGCGGAGAAGATCGCGATTCCCGGCGGCGTCCGTGCATCACCAGAGCACCGGGAACTCCTCGAACCCGCCAGTGATGATCTCCTTGCGCAACTTCAGCGCTTCGGGCGCCACGGCCAGGCGCAGCGCGGGAAAGCGCTGGAAGATCGAACCGAACACCACCTTGAGTTCCAGCCTGGCCAGCGCCATGCCGATGCAGTAGTGCGGCCCGTGCGAGAACGTCAGGTGCGGATTTTCGTCGCGTCCGATATCGAAGATTTCCGGGTCGTCGAAATGGCGCGGATCGAACGACGTCGCCGGCAGGCCGACGAGCACCTTGCTCTCCGCGGGAATATGCACGCCCGCGATAGTCATGTCGGTCCTCGGATAGCGCATGATGCCGTCCCAGCCCGCGCCCGGCGGGTACATGCGCAGGATTTCCTCCACCGCCTTGTCCACCAGTGGATCGCCGACCAGGCGTTCGCGCTGTTGCGGATGGCGGAACATGGCCAGCAGGCCGAATTCGATCTGCGCGACGGTGCTCTCGTGACCCCGCCACCAGCATGCCCGCCGCCAGGCCGATCGCCTCTTCCTCGGTCGCCTTGCCCTGGTCGACCGCCGAGAGCAGATCCGGCAGCAGGTTGTCGCCCGGATCCTGGCGCTTGTCCCACATCTTGCCGCGAATGTAGGCGCGCAGTTCTTCCCAGGCCAGGCGAGCCGCGCTGCGCGGACCGCTTTCATGCTGGTGCGTCATCACCTCGTCGGACAGCCCGGCGAAAAAGGCGTGATCCTCATAGAGCACGCCAATCAGCGCGCTGATGACCATGGCCGGAAGCGGAAAGGAGAAGTGGCGCCTCAGGTCGGCGGGCTGGGGCTGGACAGCTAACGTCTCGAACAACTGCGCGGCGATCGCCTCGACCTGCTGCGCGAGCAGCTTCACCCTTCGGTTGCTGAAGGCCGGCGCCACGATCGTGCGTAACCGGTCGTGCTCGCCCCCCTCGTGCGAGACCAGCCACCCCGGCGAACGGAGAATCACCGAATCCGGGGTGAATGCCGCCGGCGGCATTCCCGCGGGCCGGAACGCCGCGTCGGACAGCGCCGCCTTGGCCTCGTCGTAGCCTGTCACCCACCAGCCTTCGTGCCCGGACGGGAAGCGCACGCGGTGGATCGGACCGTTGGCGCGTAGCGCCAACATCTCGGGCGAGGGCTCGATGTGATCGACGCGCCACATCGGCAGCGTCGGCAAGGGGTGTTCGGACATGGTGGCACTTCACTCTCTAAGCGATGGAAGGGCGGAAGGCGCTGCGGGCAGCGAATGACGTAGGACGGCATGTAGACGTCCTCCGCGGCGTAGCCGGCTCGATTATAAGATTGGCCAACGTATAACTGTCCAGGCATACCGCGCGGGGCGAGAGTGCAGAACTTTATCCTGCGCCTTTGAAGTCAGGATAAAGCGAGTGTGGTGGGCCGGCCTTTGAGTCGCAGCCGGCCGTCAATATTTCCTGCGCAAGGGTCGACAAGGGCGGCGCCTGTTTGGGTACGAGGCGGTCTCGCCGGGGCCGCCTTGCCATAGAATGCTATCTGATGCGGATTTGACATTTGCTTTTCTTTCTTCGTTCCATCGATCGCGGTGTCATCCACGAAATGAAGGTCGGTCGGCGGCTCCCGGGCTCCCAACGAAGGAGTTTCAAAACTCGTGCCAATTTGGCCGACCCAGCAGAAGAAAAAACATTGTGATTGCTTTTCAGCGGATTAGCGTGAGGCCCACACAAGAGCTCGGCGAAAAAGACCGGTGTCGCGGACCCAACAAAAGCGACAGAACAGTGTCGGATAGTATACGATCGTCAGACGCCAGAACCGGCGACACCTTCTTTTATCAGTTGTCCTGTCATGGAATGATGGCCAGCTGACCATATTGACCTATAGGGGGCCTCCTGGTTGGCTCAGGGGTTCACGTGCTTGCTACGTGCCTCGTTATCGGGTCTTTGGGCACAAAATCGCGGAAGGAACGCCGATTTGCTAGGCCCCGCAGAGATCCGTACGCGCGAATTCCCGGAGCCGGCCTACCTGGTAATTGACGGCGAAACGGCCGTGCGGCCAGGGGTGAAAGTGGTCGCGGCAGACTGATCATTGGCCTATTGACTGTCACCAGTAACTTCCTCCAGTTGGGGTAGAGTCCGGCAGATCGCGCGGTGCGCGAGCACGAAGCGGCGGCCAAGGCTGGCCCGTAAGCCCAGAGGTCTCGGCAACTGGATGGCTACTCCGTAGCGGTCAGGCGGCCTTCATTCCGGCGCCCTCGATCACGACACCCCGGTCACGTACTTCCACATAGCGACAAGCAGTTTGCGCGCCAGAGCGACGATCGTGACTTTCCTTGTGCGTGGGCCGAACGGGCGGACTCTCTCGTGATACCAGCGTGCAAGCGCCGAACCGGGCTGGTGCCGCAGCCAGAGCCAGGGCCATTTCGACGGCAATGGCGCGCAAACGGGGATTGCCCGCCTTCGCTTTGCCGAGGAAAGCGTCGCTATGCTCCCCAAGCAAGGAGAACAAGCCTCGAAGTTCTCGGATTGTCCGCAAGTTGCCAAAATCGCAGATTCGAGTCGATTAAGCCCTCTTGTGGTGGCTTGTCCGGCATGCTGGCGCCCAACAGCCCCAAGTTCTGTGCAGTCCGGAATTATCTGTCGCTGTCCGGAATTAAGCCGATCTTCGGGGGTCGTCGCCGCGCTCGTGCAAAAGCTTGAGCGCATCGCTGCCGCACGACATGACACGAAGCGTGGTCTCGATCCGAGAAAGACGAATGCTGCCAACGCCATTGGTAACGGCAGCGCAGTTCTGGAGGAGGTGGCAAAGCGCGCGAAGCGAGGTGTTCCCACCGTAGATAACAATCGCTTCGTAGGCGTCGGCTCCCTCAACGTTGTGTTCGGCGCCGATCCTCACGCAGTCCTCCCGCGTCGGCTGTAATCTCGAATTGCACGGGTCGTCTGGTCTTCTGTTGAACGACCATGGCCCGCGTTCGGATTTCCGGGCCAGTGACCAGCGTCCCGATCCTGATCTTCACCAAATCGCAGCCCCGCAGCTTGCTGTCGATTGCCAGATCGAACAGCGCCCGATCTCTCATGCGCCCTTCTCTGTCGAGGAAAAAGCGGATCGCCCATATCTGCCGTTGTTTCAGCGGCTTCTTGACGCCGACCTTCCGACCAGCGTTCCAAGCAGGGCGTCCTAGAGCTCCTGGATCGTATTGTGAAATACCCATTTTTCGGTTCTCCTTTGGCCGTTTTGACGGAAGAGAACCGCGAAGCAGTGGCGAGGGGGCCGTTTAGAGGACTGGCAGCTCTTAGGCGCGTAGCCTCGTGAACAGACATTGGCGACGCGGGGGATCATCGATCGAAACTGCCTAATGCGGTTCAGACCGTAGATTATTGGGTAGTGCTGCTCGGGGCGCCAAGTTCTGGAACGATGGACCTAAGGAGGATCTTTAGTCGACGGCTTGCCTCCACATCGCCTTGGGGGCTCGGAGAAAGAAGCATGCAATCACTTGCGCCTGGCATTGCCTCGAACTCGGTCCACTCATGAGCGGGGGGCGGAAATATTACGAAACCACCCATTGGATGGCATCTGATCAACTGATCGCCGACAGCCCAGCCAATCGTTCTCCTGTATTTTTCCACTGTGTAGGGTTTCGAAGCCGTTTTATCGCCCTTCTTGCCATGATGCTCGGGACTCGTCAGGCAGGCATCCCCGACCAAAAGCGCCTTATTAGTCGGCGTCGTGATCCGAATCAGGTAGTCAGGCGAACATTTTAGTTCCACTCCCAGAAACGGACGCTCGGCATCGATTTTTTGGTGGCGTGCTGCCCATTCCAGCGCGGGAACGGCGCGCTCATGAAGCGGCGGGATGTGGTCATAGTCGATGAAAGCGGGCTCAGCCTCGAAATCGAGCTCAATAGTGACCCCGTCCCTCGTGAGATGCCAGGAGCATCGCTTCACAGTTTCGATCGCCTCGACCGAACATATGCCGGAAAATCCGAGGTTCCGAAGTTCCCTGGCGATCCAGACGACGCCCCAAAGCTCCCAAAGATGGTTGAGGATGAGTGGCGGATAACTTGATCTCACCGACTCGATCTCGGCGATCGCTTCGGACGGGTTCGGTGCGAAGACGCGCAGCAGCAATCGAAGCCGGTGATCGCGCTGGAAGAGCGGACTCGGGTATATTTGGGTGCCAAGTTCTACGTCGTCGACGAAGCGGGCCAGAAGGGTAATTAGTTCACCTGATCGCAGCAGGATCGAGTTCAGCCGATCCATTTCCGCATCGATTCTTTCTTGGCGTTTTTCAGGATTGTTCAGAGCGCTCTTGGCTTTTGCGACCTCAAGACCACCCTCCAAAACCTTGGTGAGATCGCGAAGTTGGCCCGACCTGCGCATCGCCCATTGCGACACGAGTGCATTTTCCGCAAGCGGCGTGTACAGCCTAGACGGAGGGCCCAGTTCCGTGAACGGATCACGACGGATCGAACTCGCTGCGCGGACTTCTTCCTCGATCAAATTCAAGGTTTCGGACGGCGTCAGCGATCGCGATCTGTCCAACGGACGGCTCCAGCTTCGGTCCGGCCGGTCGGCCAAAATGTCCCACGCGGCCGCCAGTCCCAATTCCGCCTCGACGTCCTCCACCATCGTGACCACATCGCGGTAGCTGAGAAGTGCCGTCGGAATTACATAGCAGCGGAGCATGCAGTCCTTGGGGACTTTCAGCACGGCACTTATCTCACCAAACCGTCGCTTCCTCGACAGCTCCTCAGAGAGGTCCCATCGTTGCCATTGCATGCCGTCCTCGCAAGGCTCGGATAGTTTCGAAATGGTCGCATCGTGCGCGGGTCGCGCAGGATAGCCCCGAGTCAGAATGTCCAGAAAGGGATGATCGTCGCGGATCAAATACCAGGTCGCGGGGTCCCAAGGATATTCGACGCCGATCCCGTCGGCTCCCCTGACCCGCACGGCTTCGATGATCGTTTGGTTCACTGCCAAGGTGAAACGAACCCCAGCCGCGCTTGCTGGCGCGCCAGTTTGAGACGACGCTGCGTTCTAGGCAACTCCTCCACATCGTCGACAAAAGACTCAAGGGCAGAGAGCGCAGGCCCAAGTTGATCGTAGGCGCCCGAAAGTTTTACGAGGATTCGACTGGCGATGAGGCGGTCGACCAAGTCACTCCTGTCCAGCAAGCTTCTGCCTTGGAGATCCAGCCGATGGTGCAAGCTAAGCATCGCCCGAATGTCGGAAAGGACGCGGCGCGACGGAAGCAGATCGTGACGAAGTTCGTGATCGCGGACCGCTATATGGAGCGCGCTCAGGACGCCATCTATCCGTTCGTCGGTATTGGGACCGGTCATCGAAACTTCCGGCAGACCCGGAAGCGCTTTGAATTTGCTCGGCATTGTTAGGTCGGCCTGTCCACCAGTTTCGTGGCTGACCTGCGACAGCTCGAGGAGAAAACAGCGATCGATGACCTTCGGTGAGGGCGGGCGCGAGGATTCGTCGATGTTCAGCGTCCCAAAGACCCGGCACGATGCAATGCTTTGATCGTGAGAGAGCTTGCCGCTCCCGCTGTCGAATGCGTGGAACAACCGCGACAGATAATATTCGGGCCGAGTGAGGTTGAACTCGTCGAACAGCACCAAATGCGCCGTCTCCGGTTGCGTGAGAAGGGCAGCCAGTTTGCCATTGTTGCCGAAGAGAGCCACATCATCGGCCCAATGCGCCTGGACCGCCACATCGTGGAAGTTTTCGCCGGGTTCCTTGCCCAATATGCGAGCGATCAGTCGGACGAGTGTCGACTTTCCACATCCGGGCGGTCCAGCCAGTAGCACGATCGGGCGGACCGCCAGCGCCAGAAGGGCGACGACGATGTCGTCGAAACGCACCTCGGGGGCTTCACTCGCGAAGACATCGCGTAACGACGTTAGTGCGTGAGAAAATTCGGAGTCCGCAACCCGCCTGTTCCAGTTGGAGCGGGCTTCTGATTGGTGTTTGGAAGAAGGCGAGGGCTGCTTGGTCGCAACGGCAGCCGCGCCCAGTTTCGGAGGCCGACTGTCATCGCCAGAACTCGCTTCGCCGCCGTCTAGATCGTTCGATATTTCCGCCGCATTTTTCTCATCCGGGTCCAAACTTGTTTCCTGGGCATCCCGCCGGATCGGATGGGCGCTACTATCGTACGTGACCTCTATCTCCGGATCGTCGATCGCTGCCCCAGCCGCTGCCTCAGGGCCGGCATCAGGATCAATGTAGTTGTTGTTGTTCTCGGATAGTAAACGCGTGGCGGACGGGTCCCCTTCCCGGACGATCCGCTCCAGTTCTTGTGTCGATACCCAGCCACGTTCGGCTGTCACCGCGACGATCTTGGACATGCCGAGATCCAGAATGATGTCGTCGGCCGCATCCACCGCTAGCGCGTCTGCTGGCAACGGCTCGTCGAAAGGATGGAGGGAAGCCTCCTCCCTCTTACGCAATTTGCCAGCATCGATCCAGAGGTGGCCCGTCTGGCTAACCTGATCGGAAGAGATGTAGGCTTTTTCCTTCGCGGGGTCCCAAAGCAGCGCAAACTTGGCAGGCGATTGATTGACGCGCGTCGGCAGGAATTTGCTGCCCCGCCGTGCCTCGACTCCAGCGGTGAGGGCGGGAATCAGACGCGTCTTGGGTTGAGCACCTTGGGCGAGAGGAGGCATATCATCAATCGACCGCGTTCCGCCGTCGTCGACGAACGGGTCGTTCGGGTCGAGCACGGTAACATATTGCTCTCGCTCAGCGGTCTGCTTGATACCCAACAGCAACGCATGGGGGAGCGTCGCTTCGAGCTGCGCCGTGAATAGTGCACTGCTCGCTCCGGGCGATTCGCGTAAGCGCGGCGGTGTGTAGTTGTGCAGGATGTGGGCGAGGCCGCCGGCCGCGGCGGCAACGGCGAAGGAACTCCCGACGCGCAGGACCGCGGGACGACGACCGTCAGGAAAAAGGGTCGCCAGCATCGCCTCTTCGAAACCTGGCAACAGGCTTGTTCCGCCCGCTAACAAGATCGTGTCGATCAGCCGGTGCGCATCGCCGGGTGCGGTGACTCCGCGTTCGATACGGCGTTCCTCGCTCTTCCGGCGGGCATCCTCCGAGGAGACCTGATTATCGTAAAGCCGTTCGCATAACCTCTCGAAAAGCGGACGCAACTCCATCCAGAGTTCGGTCGAAACCGCGGCCAACATGGAGCGGTCTATCGTCAGCGATGAGTTGGCAAGGGGGACCTGGCCGTCGCTTGAACTGGCCCGTACTTTAGCCTGTTCAATTTCGCGTAGCATCGCGGCCGACTCGTTCAAACCCAACATCCCAAGCAGGCGCTTGTCGACCCAGCGGCCAGCATGATCGTCGCTGTCCCCGCGCAGCGCTCGCAGACGCAAGTCGCGCTGGGCGCCCTTCGTGTCCACGTCCAGGATTGTGCGGTCGCGCCGGCTCACTATCAGGGTCATATTGGCGGTCGAGGCGCCGACATCGACGACGAGCAGGACATTGTTTTGACCCGCCTCAAGCTCCAGGTTCCGCTTGATCAGGCGGAAATACTCCGCGACCATTTCCGGCTCCGGAAAAACCGTCACGTCCGGAATTGCAGCCTCTATCGCATCCCTGTAGCGCGTCCTCGACTCTTCGTCGGCAATTGATGGCATGAGAGCATACTTGCGACGCGACTGGTACGCTGCGGGGATATTTTCCAGGATTTTTCGAAGGTATTCCCGAAAGACTTCATCGCGTACCAAATCTCGGAAAGGAGTCTTGGGATTCGATCTGTCGAAAATGATCTGCCGCTTCGGTTTGCCGTGCAGCATCCAGTCTTTAACATCGTCAATTTCGTAGGACCAAGCCGCCCCTTCGGGAGGATCGAGCTGAAGTCGCCACTGCTTGCGATCGTTGACCTCTGGGTCGGCGATAATGTAACAACGAGATGGCTTATAAGGCTGGTCGTTATTCCAAAGCAAAAATCGAAATGCACAATCAGTCATAATCGGCGCCCGGATCCTGTCGGAAGTCTGAAGTGCACGGGTTGGTCTACGGGAACGGTTTGCCAACCGAAGCGGGCGGCTAAACTCGCCATTTCGCTGAATTTCTCAGTCGGTCCAAGTTCGCGCGAGTCATCACGGTTCACATCGTGATTTCCCGGTACGAATATCAACGGAAGCGCCTTTGAACTGCGCCCCTGTGCGCGGCAGAGCAACGTGAAATGCTGGAATGCCGAAGCAATGAAAGTCTTGTCGCCACGGCTCGTGAAATCGCCCATGAAGGCGATCGAATCCAGGGGCTTCGAAGTCGTCAGCCGCCGAAGTTTCGTCAAGACGGCGCGCAGCGAAGACGCGCGCAGCTTCTGCGTTATTTTCGGAGCGAACTTGCTGTCCTTGGCATCGATATTGCTAGAGGAAGGATGCCAGTCCGGATAGTGAATATCGCCTATTTGAAGGATTCGCACACGCCGCATAACTCGCCCCCTACCGAGAGCCATAGACTGATCCGTTCGCTTTTGCCAAGCGCGAACGATCATTCGACCGCATTTCCTGAGAACGCGCGTTTATCTTTTTGTTGGTAAGGTTAGGCACAACGCAATTATGCTTTCGGTTGCTTGACTGCCCGCGAAATGGGCACTCAATCTGGGCGCATGGCTTATGATTTCTCGAGTTTGTCCCACAACGAGTTTGAGGATTTGGCCCGCGACCTCGTAGGTCGCGAGATCGACAAGCGTTTCGAGGCCTTTCCCGAGGGACCGGACGACGCGATGGATGGGCGACATGCCCTTGCCGACGGCGACATTGTGCTGCAGGCGAAGCACTACCACCGGTCGGGCTTCTCGGCGCTGAAATCCAAGATGAAGAGCGAGCGCACAGCCATCGATGATATGGCGCCGTCGCGCTATATCCTCGTCACGTCAGCTTCACTCACGCCAAAAAACAAGACGGCGTTGACGGAGATCGTTGGGCCGGCTCTGCAAGGCCCCGGCGACATATTCGGGCCCGGCGATCTCAATGCGTTGCTGCGCAAGTATCCTGAGATCGAAAAAGCTCATCAGAAGCTTTGGGCGCAAAGCACCCCCGTTCTGAAATCGGTGATCAAGGAAGCGTTCGAGGAAGCGCTCGGGAAGTCAGGGCCGGTCCCTCCTGTCCTCGCCAATCTGCTGCCGCCGGCGCAAGGAACCACGCCTGACGCTGCCGCGCCAGCGGTGCGCGACACAATCTTTCTGCTCAAGGCCTCGCGGATTGACGACGAATTTGCGCTGTGGCTAGGCCCCAAGCTGGAGGCCGAAGGCTATCGGGTCTTCGCCGACATCCTGACGCTGCAGCCGGGCGACAAATTGCGTCGGCAGATGAACCAGGCGTTGCAGTACCGCGCGGCGAAAGTCCTCCTCCTCTGGCGCGACGCGACGCTCGCTGACCAGCACGTGCAGGACGATCTCGACATTGCTCTGGAGGTGGCTAAGGAAATCGACGATCCGCGATTCATCATCCCACTGCGTCTCGAGCAGGGGAAAAAGGTCAAGGGTCTCGGCGACGCGATGCCGGTCGATTTCGTCCGCGGTTGGGGAGAAGGCGTCGCGAGCCTCCTTGATGCCCTGCAAAGGCAGAAGGTCCCGCGATCCGGCGGTTCCGCCGTGATCGATCCGAATTGGGAAATCTCCCGCCGGCGCGGCGCGGTCCCGCTCGTCGATGAAGCTGAGCGCCTGACATCGAATTGGCTGCGCGCTGCAGAGGCGCCTGACGTCATTCGCTACTACGAGAGCACTGGAGCGATCAACAGTCGGTTGCTTGATCGAGCGATCGAGCAGTTCAAGTATCCATGCACCCTGCAGGGCGCCGGCCTCATCACCTTTGCGGACCAGACCGAGATCAACATCGCGTTCGCATCCGCAGGCCGTTTTCAGATGAAGCACGAGATCCCGTTGCAGGATTTCGTCGACAACGGTTACCCGCAGCTTGGCATCGAGCGTGGGGTCGCATCGAACTTGGTCGTTGTGATGATCAAACAGGCCTGGTTCTCGTTCTGCAGGGCGAAGGGCTTCGTCGAATATCACTACTCTAACGCGGCCGGCTTCCACGCGTCTGCCGCCCAGGTGCGGACCGGCCAACGCATTCCCTGGGGCAGACAGGGGGATCAGCGGTCCTCAATGCTGCGCAACGTCGCGAAGGGGCATATCTGGCAGTTTGGCGTCACCGCGATGCCCTATTTTTGGCCGTTCTGGCATCTGAAGCTGAAGGCGCGGGTGTTGTTCTCCGTCGACAACAACACGCCGGGCGGGCTCGATATCGACGATCCCAAGAAGTTACATCGCCTGCGCCGCCGCGTGTGCAAGGGATGGCGCAACAAGCAATGGCATGGCCGCATGCTTGCCTTCCTCGAGCTCCTCTCCGGCGAAAGCGCGAACATCCGCCTGGCGCTTGCGCAGGATGCCGAGTTGGTTATCGAGGCGGCGCCGATGCTGTTCATGTCGCCGGTGAGCACAACACTTCCCGATATCCTCGATGCCGAGGAGGAAGAAGCCGACATCAGCACCTTGGGTCGCCCGGACAATGATGACGAGGCCGACGAATGAAATTTCCTGAGAAATCGCTCCAGGTTGAACATTTCGACGAGCCGCTACTGGAATTTGCCTACGCGCAGCGCAGTCCTCACCCGAAGGATGGTCTGTTCCTCTATGGACCTCACGCGAAGGCGAAGAGGACGCGCGAAATCCGTGTCGGGGTGGTCGGCACCAGCGACGGCATTGCGCATTTTCGCACCTGGGCGCGCAAGCTGAAGTCCGTCGTTCCGGTTCCACCGCCCGGAAAGGGTGAGAAGGCCGATCGCCTGCATCTGGCGAACTTCCCCGGGCTCGAGGAGGCCTTCGGGATATCGTTCGATCCGGATGAATGCAGTGCGCTGTCGATCCAGCTGAAGGATATTGAGCGCGCCACGCGCATCTTCAATCTCAATGAAGCGGTCGACAAGGTCGCCCGCCTCTACATCGATCGTGTCGAGCAGCATCGCCGCAACGACGAGCGATCAATCGACGTCTGGGTCCTTGTTCTGCCGGATATCGTCTATGAGCGCTGCCGGCCGCAATCTAAGCGCATTGGCGTTGCCATGGAGCTCGGCGACTTCAAGAAGCGGCAGAAGGCAAAAGAAAACCTGCCGCTGTTGTCCGCCATGGGCGCCATCGATCAGTCCGACGAGGCGATCTTCGAGGATGTCCCCGACTTCCATCGCCGGATCAAGGCCGAGTTCCTGAGGATCGCGCCGACGCAGCTGGTGCGCGAGACGACGCTCGCGCCCGGCGCCTTCCTCAACAAGGCCAACTACCCCATCCGCAAGACGCAGGATGCGGCAACGGTCGCATGGAATCTCGCCACCGGATTCTACTATAAGACGCAGCCGAAACCGCCATGGCGGTTGGCGGACGTGCGGCCCGGCGTTTGCTACATCGGCTTGGTCTACAAGAGCCTGCCGAACGATCCTGACGGGCATGCCTGCTGCGCCGCTCAGATGTTCCTCAACGAGGGTGACGGCGTCGTTTTCCGCGGTGCCAATGGTCCTTGGAAGACCGGCGACTATGAGTATCATCTCAAGGCGCCGGCGGCTAAGGACTTGCTTGAGCTCGTGCTGAAAACCTACAGCGAAGAGCATGGCGGCCCCCCGAAGGAGCTGTTCATTCACGGACAGACCTATTTCAACGATGAAGAGTGGGATGCTTTCGTCGCGGCCGCGCCGAAAGATACAAATGTCGTCGGCGTGAGGATCCGACCAACAGGGGGCGAGACCAAGCTCTTTCGGGATGGCGACTATCCGGTGCTGCGCGGCACAGCGCTCTTGCTCGACGATCAGACAGCGTATCTGTGGACGACAGGCTACGTGCCGCAGCTCGACACCTACATTGGGCCCGAGACGCCCAATCCGCTGCACATCACGGTGATGCGGTCCAAGAAATCCAAACCGAAAATCAGCACTGTGCTGGAAGACATAATGGGTCTAACCAAGATCAACTATAACTCGTGCAACTTCAACGACGGGCTGCCGGTCACCGTTCGCTTTGCGAAGATGGTCGGCGATGTCCTGACAATGGGGTCGGCCAAGGGCGAGAAACGCCAGCCGTTCAAGTTCTACGTCTGAACATGAGTTGAAGGTTCGAAAGCCGCAAGCGCTCGGGTGTTGTGCGGGTGCGGGTATGTTTCTAGGATTTTGCTTGGCTGCCGCCCGTGTCGCACCACCTCTTCCAGCCATGTCTGCTTTCAGGCTGCGTCTGCGTTCAGCTCAAGGGCTGAAATTGGGCGCAAAGCGGTCATGCCTGGCTCCACCAGCAATTGTTCGAGGGATGGAGACATCGGACAAAACCATTGCTTTCAAGGAGATGGTGCATCCAGAAAGGGCTCAATTCAAAAACCTGCCGGGAAACCAACGCGCGATCGGGATGTATTTGGATCGGTTGGCCGGCCGTCACGTCATAGTAATTTCGGGAACCTCTTCTGGCCACGTAAAGCTTGGTTCAAATGGCACTTGCGCATGAGGATTAAAATATGCGCCTCTATGGCCTGATCGAGGTGGCTCAACGGAACGGAAGACTGAAAGTGTCGAAGCAGGGTTCGGACCTCGTCGTCACTGGCCGGCAGGTCCACCTCGTCAGGCAGGGCGGAACGCAGCGATGCAACGCGGTCCCACTCGCTCCAGACGATCACGAAGCCGTCGCGTGCCAGCCCCCGTTCAAAGGCGAGTTGACGGTGATCCTGAGAGCCCTTAGTGGCAAAGGCGACAGCCTCGCGCACGAAAGCTTCCGCAAGGGTCGCCGAGCCGTCGACCGTGGCGACCAGCTCCTCCGCCCGAGACAAGACTAGGCGGCCCAAACGATCGAGCTTCCTTTCCATCCCGAGGGAACTGTCGTCCGGGACTTCCAATTCGTTTCGAACGCCCGGACCGCCATCCCCTTGTTCAGCCAACCACTCAATACAACAGGTCGTGTCTCTGCCGCACGGCACGAAGCGCGATCTGCTAGCCTTGGTCAAGAAAATGGTCGCCCTGAGCGCGCTGCAGACGGAGCGGCGGCGGAAACGCCAAGAGGCGAAGCAGGACGTCTTTAGGCGCGCCTTGCGCTGCGGCGAATCGCGCGGGCGACCAGGAGGGCCTGACCCCAACTGAGATCGCCAGGAACATTCGATGCTCTAGATTGCAAATCTACCGCGTCCTGGCCGACCGATGGGCCTCGGGAAAGCACTCTCAGGGGCTGAGAGGGGGCGATATCAACTTCTCGAACACAGCAATGTTTGGTAGCCCGTGCTCCACGCGGTAAGCGACCTCCGTACGGCGTTGCCGAGATCGAGATGATAGACCCAGGATTTCGCTCTTGCGGAGTAACCGGCGAACGTCTTTCCGAACTGCGACGTCCTGCCGGCGGAGGTCCACACGCACTGACAACTCTGTCAGCGGAAAGGAGTCCTTCAGGTCCGGCACCGGCCACATCGTGACACGACGGCGGCCAGCATCTATCCGGAGCAGGAAGCGACCGTACGGATCGCCTGAGAGGAAAGTGGCGCAGCCGAAGTAGCAGCGAAGTACGCCAGGCAGGTCCTCCGCGCGCTCACCATCCACAATCAGACGATCGCGGTGGTCGAGCACGCCGAGACCCACTTCGGCGGCCTTGTGCACGGCGGCCCGAACGCGGTCCTCATCGGCGAGTTCGTACAGATACTGAGTGGCCTGAACCGTGAGCTCCTTCTGGTTACCGAAGTGTGCTCGGATGTCTCGAACCATCGCTGGGCTCGGCCGGTTCGCGGAGGGGGAGCGGTTGAGCAGGCCTAAGGCGTGGTGGACCAGGAGGTCCTCCCGGCGAAATGCCACGGCCGCCTCGACTTCATTTGGCGAGATCACGCGGTCCAGGCAGACCTGCACAGCTCGCGCGAGAGAAACACTTTGCGTCCCCAATTCTTGAAGCACGAGTGGACCAAGCTCGTCCGCCTGCGGCAGGCGGCCACGTCGACGGATGAAGGCGGCGATCTCCGAGAGCGCGAGCGGGATGCGTTCGGTTAGTTCCGGGCGGACTGCCCGGCGGGTTCTGGGCTCACGTAGCGCTCGATAGCCCGCGGTGGAGGCGCGGCGGCCTGCGCGTTTGTTGAGCAGGAACTCCTGCTCATCCTCGGGCGAGCGGAAGGCGAAGAAAATTCCTGGCGCGACAGCCACCACGTTGGTGTTGAGGGCCTGGGTGATCAGCGTGCGCAGCTCAGCGTGCTGGAAGTACTTTTGGAAGGTGCCGCGCGACGTGAGATAGCCGTCCCCGTGGGGGCGCAGGCCGCGAATTGGGACCTGCCCCGCGATCATGGTTGCCACAGAGAGGATCCGTTCGGCCAGCACCCAGGCCTGAGTGAGCGCCTTCCGGCGCTCGGCCGGATCCTCTATGACGTTCAGGACGAATCCCAAGTTCACCACCGCTGCCGGGGTCTGAGGTGCGTCGGGGAAGAAGTGAGGATCCCAGCCGGCGGCTTCGATCCCGCTGGCACTCAGGATCCGCAGGTCGTCGCCTTGACCGCAGCCATAGTCGAAAACCCGCACGCCTGGCTCGATGAGGCGATGACGGACCAGGAGGGCGACTGGCTGTGACAGGTCGTACCGCACCATAGCGGTGCGGTAGCGGTGGATGGTTCGAGTTAATGCGGTCAGATCGGACAAAGCGCATGACCTTCGACGCGAACGCCGGCCGCCGCAAGCCGCGCCTCCCAGGCCCTCCGGCGTCCGATGAGGTGAGGGTCCCGGAAGCAGCCGAGCGCCTCGAGCTCGGCCGTCAGCTCGGCCCAAAGCACGGCTTCGGGATGCTCGTCCGACACCATCTGTTCCTTACGGTGCAGGATCAGCGGGTTCGCGGCGCCCTTAAAGTTGCGTGAACTGACAGTCCCGCTCGCCAAATCTATACGAGTGGAGACGATCAGGGCGGGAAAGGCGGCCATTTCGAAGGGCTCGTAGAGAAGCAACCCCACCGCCTTCGGTTCAATCCGAGCGACATTCCAGGGCCGATCACCTGCCAGCCGGCTCGCCGCCTCGAGCCGTTCTCGCAGCTCAGGTTTCAGCCTATCAAGGGCGGCGCGATGGATGTAGAGTGCGTCACGGACCCGCTTACCGACCGCCGAGATCTCATTCGGCTGCCGTCTGTTGCGTCGGGCTCCAAGTGGCGATAACCGCCTCCGCAAGTTCCTCAACCTCTTCGTCCCCTATGTAGGGCACCTGCATGTAAAGCTTCTCGTCGCTTCCCAGCTTAGCGATAAGATGTCCCTTGCCAAGTAGACGTTCGGCACCTTTCTCATTTAGGGCAATGCGCGAGCTGCCTTCGTCACCCAGCCTCAGGATCAGCTTGTTTCCGAGGTTGGTGCGCAACTGCATCGTCATGACTTGATTGTCGGCGCGCTGATAGATCATAAACAGGTGGAAACCGGCGGCCCGCGACTTGGTGGCAATCTTATTGATCAGGCCATCGACGACCCCTTTGAAGCCGTCGTCCTGCATCCAGTTGGCTACCTCATCGAAGAAGATACTAATGCGCGGCATCCGCCGGTGCGGCGGGACCTTGCGGTTGAAGTGGTCGATATTTCGGCAGTTCTCGGCAGCTATCGCCTCATACCGCACGTCCATGTCATCTACGAGCCGAGCCAGCAGGGCCTGCGCCTCTTGCTGGTCGTCGATGATGCCGACCTTCAACTGCGGCAAGCGGCGCGCCCAAGCGTAGTCCACCCCCCGCTTCGGATCGATGAGGTAGAGATCGAGGTCCTTCGGAGAGTTGAGGGCGCAGAGGTCAAGGATCAGGTTGGTGACCAGGATACCTTTGCCGCTGCCGGTGGTACCGGAGATCAGGCTGTGGGGTGCAGCCGTCTCTTGGCCGGCAAACCCGCTCGCCAACGGCAGGAAGCAGAGTCCGCCGTCATCCTCCTTCTCTCCCAGCAGAGGCGACATCGTGAGGGCGCCGCTGTCGGGTTCTCCCGTACGCCGCAGCCAGGCGTCGGCGAGGTGCAGGATCGCTCGAGAGGGCCGCCGGAGACCAACGGCGATTTGCCCAGCCATGGGGGTGATCCGGACGATGTCCAGGCCGTATCGCGTCAGCAGGTCCGTCTGCTTCTTCTCAAGCCAACCAACAGTGAGGCTACGTCCGCCGACATAGACCAACCCGGTATTCGGAGTGAGACGGCTGCCGATCACGGGGGCGTCCATGCCCTCGGTTTGGAGCGCGCTGCGGAGGGCGATGATTTGCGTCTCGAGCCAAGCCTCGCCTGCCGCCTCGTCCTTAGCCCGGCTGAGGCGGCTGAGGACGGCTGAGATCTCGGGACTCCAAGGACCAGCGTGGGCGACGACCTCAGCAAGATCGGGAGGCGGCTCTGCCGGCACATCGCTCGGAGCCTCCCGTGCGTTCTCCGCCGGAGCTGGCGCTGGAGGCGGTGGCGGGGTTGGTTCAGGCTCGTCCCAGCCCGCTGCGGAAGGCGGTGGCTCGCGTTCACTGCCATCGCTCGGCCTAGGGGCGGCCGGGGGCCATCCAGCCGGGTAGCTCAGGAGCGGGGTGGACGCGTCGTCTCCGAGTTCGCGGAGCGCCTTGGCCGTTACCGGACGAGGGAAAACCCACTGCGCCAGATGGCGGCGCTCCGCCTGGGGCTTCGTCTCATCCGGAAGCATCGGCATATTCTCATGTACGGCGTCGAGGTCATGGCTGAAGACTACTGAGTGGGCGTCCAGGCGCACCGGGATCTCGCCAGAGCGGAGTCCCTCCAGCCAGGTATCCTGGACGATCCCTCCCACTTGATCGAACGGCTCCATATGTTCCAGCACCATGTCAGCGATGCGGTGCCGCCAGATCGAGGGGTCGAGGGTGGAGGTCGGGTCGAGCAGTCTATGATGTAGCGCCGTGAAGGTGGATTCGAGCTGCCGTAACGAACGCTTGCGGTGCTCGATCAGGTTCTCCCGACCCGCATACTTGGCCTCAGCGAGGACCAAGCGCACTTCGGGACCTTCGGGCCCAACAGAGAGGTCCACCGCCAGAATGTCGGCCATCTCGCCGGAGAGGTCGAGCCAGTCCCGGAATTCATCGAGGAAGAACCAACCGGTGCGGTTATCGCGGCCGACCTTCAGGAGGCGATCGATCTCACGCTGGGTCAGTACCAGCCCCAGGAGCTCATGGGCGTAATTGCGCCATTGGGCGCCGCGCATCACCACCCCACCGGAAAGCTCCGCGGCTCGGGTGAACAGCTGCTCGCGCAGGACTTCGAGCATGTCCTTGTCTGCGCCCGGGAGTATGACGTCGAGATCCGCCGAGATGCAATCGGCGAGTTCTTCCGCAGTAATCTCGGTGGAGACGATGACGTTGTGGCTCGATCCCGGCACACTGAAGTAGCGGATGATTCGACGTGCGTCGTTGGCGACCAGGCGCCGATCGGCAACACGGTCGAAGGTCATGACCCAGTTGCCGAGCGCATGTGCCTTGCATAGCACCTCTGCGACCTCGCCGGACCGGAACTCCACTTCCTGTACGGGCAGGCGCGAAACCCCGCTCGCCGCCTCCCGGTTGAGGACTGCGTAGAGGGCGTCTATATAGGCGCGCCCAGCGGTAGGTTGGCGTGGCGCGGTCAAATAGAGGGCGGAGGTGGTGTTGCCCATGCGGAACGGGCGCCGCTTTGAGCGTTCGGTCGGAGCAAAGCTTATTAGCGGCGGCGGCTGGGCATCAGACTGAGCACGTGTCCACCTGAGGCGGCTGTTCCGAGCAATTACATCCTGCAGGACAACAATGTCGCTTGACTTCGGGCCCGCTTCCCGCGTGAGGGTATCGGGACTAAGAATCCCGAGTCGAAGGCGGGAGAGAAAGTTACGCGCGGCTTCGCTGGCGAGGCTGGCATCGATCTCATGATTGATACGCCGGTTCTGGCGCTCGTAGACCTGCCGCAGGTGGGTTGCGTCATCGTCAGTCACGACCAGCTCGCATCGGAGCTCTGGGTCGTCGTCGATGCGACGCGCCAGGCCGTTGGCCATTGCGAGCGGCAGGTTCTCGGAGTCCGCGTTCAGAATGACGACTGAGAAGTTCGCCCTCTCATGCGGGCGCAGCTTCAGGTACTCGGTAGCCACCCGATCGAAGGCTGTGACGGCGGCATCCGCAGGCTCGTCTGAGAGGCCGTGTTGGGTGGTCGTGACACTCTCGACTAAACTGCAGTCGGCGAGCGCTTGGCTCTCGTGTAGCAGTTGAGGCACCTCGCCAGGCAGCACAGCCACGTCCGCGTAATAGGTCGCGGTTAGCGTAAACGCGCGGTCGTTCACGAAGTCCTGGACATCGGCGCGCTGCTCTGGGGTGCTGCCGACCACCTTGGCGACCGCGCTAGCGAACTGGTGCGCTTTCGCCGCGAGCTCGGCCAGGCGTAGCGGCTGCCAGGCAGCGACTACCGCGGAAGGCGTTTCGCTCTCGATGGCGATGATCCCCAGATGTGTCAGTGGCGCCAGCAGCTTCGAAATACAGATCTCCTGCGGGGCGTGGGTCTGCAGCGCGGTGAGCAGCGAACCATAGGCCTCGGCTTGAACGATGAGACTGGCGGCGCCGATGCCCTCGCTGAACAGGAGGTCCTGCACAGCCTGACCATAGGCTGTGTGGAAGGTCTCGAACGCTATCGTTAGCGCTTCGACCTGGGCCGTCGTGAGGACCCGTTGTTCAGCGATGTCGGCGAGGGCCGCAGGCCATTGCTCATCGATCCGGTATTCTGGACGCCCTGGGTTAGCGAGCAGGCCCTCGCTGCCGCCGAAGACGTCAGTCAGGCTTGTCCGCACGGCTAGGTCAACCCCAGTGGCCATGGCGGCACGTGCCGCCCGGTTCTGGTGCACTCGTCCAGTCAGCAGGCGAGCATAGTCCTGCTCCTTGGGCCAAATATGCCGCAGATCCTGCGAAAGAGAGAGCCCAATCGCCTCGGCTTGGGGCCGCCAGATAAGGTGAGCGCGGTTCGGATGAGGCTTGCCGTACACGGCGGCCGCGAAAGCCTCGACCTCGTCACGGCGCACCAGGAAGGCCTCGAATTCGAGCTCGACGGCCGCCCGGCTGGGCGAGTTGTTGGGCTCGGTGATCTGGGCCTCCCAGTCGTCGTCCCAGCAGCGCCCGAAGAGCAGGACCGCGGACGGCACGAGGAGCTTATCTAGGCCACGGTAGCGGTCCCGCAGGTACCGCAGCACGCGGGTATTCTTGTCCCGGGTCCAGAAGTCGAGCTTCTCGGCATTCCGTAGGCGGATGATCAGGGTCCGCTCCGCCGCCTCGTCCTCGCCCTCGTCGATATCGGGGACGGCACGGTGCGCGAGCTTCAACAGGCCTTCCGTCAGGTCTTGGCTTTCTATCGGGGCCCGGAAGACGAGGCGCTCCCACCGTTTGTAAAGCTTGGGTTCGGTCTGCAGCCGCGCCCGGTGGTCCGAGAAGAAGTCGTCGAGTTGATCGTTCGGCTTGATGGAGTCCTTGCTAAGGTCGTCCAGCAGGGCAATATCCTTCGGCGTCAACGCCGTCGGGAACTGCCGTTCAAAGAAGGACTTGGTCTCGGCGCCGAAAACCGGTTTACTCTTGCGCTTGGCATCGCTGAAGAGGGGATCGATCGCATCCCACCCGAGCTCTGCCACCAGCGCCTGGGTTTCTGTCCAAGAGCCGTCATAGACGGAGCGATCAGCCAGCAGCGCCTGGAGCCCAGCGGCGGCGGCGGACTGTAGCTGGCCGCTCCCAGTGAGCTCTTCCAACCGCCGACGCAGCTGGCTGCGGTCCAGTGGATCGCCGTCTTTTCCCTTAAGGTAGAGCGCCGGCTGAGTCTCTTCGAGCACTTTCCGAAAGAATTGAGCCGCGCCACTCGCAGATTCCGTCGTCTTCGCGCCCGGATCCCCCGCGTCGCGGGGCAGCCGAATAACCGGCAGCGCGCTGCGGATCGCCTTCTCCGGAGTCAGACCGTCCTGCACGATATGCTTGTGGACCCTGCTTACGAAGCCGGCGATGGTTTTCGCATCGTGCGCCACTTTCGCGTGGAGAAGCCCGGTCAGGGCGACGGTGAAGGCGTCCTGCAACACGTCGGAGCTCTGGTTAAGCCCCTCACGCGCCCATACCGCCGCGTCTTGCAACAGCCAGGCGTCGTCGATTTTGGTGTTATGCTCGAGTGTTGGTTCCGTCGCCTTAACCATGTCAGGCGGGACAGTGCAGACCGTCAGGCGGACGCCCGGCGTGGCGTGATTTCTATGCCAGGGTGCGGGCTTGTCGGACACTACCGCCGCGCCGAGACCGCCATCGACGAGCTTCGGGTGGACGAAGACCTGGACCTCGCCGTTGGACCCGCCCTCGGCGACACGACGGGCTATGGCTGTCACCACGGGAGCTTCGAGCCCGATCATGCAGAAGAAGGCGCGCCCGTGCCGTCCGTCCGTATTGTAACGCAGACGCCGCGCTGCAACGCGGCCGATCAGATCAAGCGGGGACACGGACAGCGGCTCCAGTCGGGCTCGGTTGCGAGACGTAGAAGGGATTGATCACGAACGCGCAGTCATCTGACTTACGGTCGAGGAAACCCAGCACACGAAGCCGCTCTTCCAACCGGCGTTCGTTGTCCTTTAGGTCCGCAAGCGGAGCTGGCAGGGACCCGGTGGTCACACGAAAGGCGAGACGGACCTCTTCGGGCCCCACGACGATATTGTATCGTGCGTGAAGCGTCTGGAGGAAATCGCCGAACTCCATCGGCGAACGGACCACCGTTAGCACCAAAGCCTCCAGGAAGGCGTCGTTGGGCGCGTACCAAGTGCCCGCACGACGATGAGCCCGCAGCATGCCGATTTGGCGCACATGGTTTAGGAAGGTGGAGCCGATGAAATGGCCTCGGCTCGCCTGCGTCTCGGCGCGCAATTCCGCCAGCTGCTGGTCTGCGGAGGTCATGCGGTGGGGGTCGTCAGGACGGGGCGGCGCCCAACGAAAGCGCTTATGCAGCAGATCGAACGCTTCCTTAGCCCCCGCCGCACTGTCGAGGACCTTCTGCCAGTCTTCTGTGTCAGCAAAGTCCTCCACAAACCGGCTCATGGCATCCATCAGCATCGTGCGGTGGCGCTTGTACTGGTCGATGGAGAGCTTGCGCACTGGATTTCCGCCTGGAGCCCCAACCAGGTCTAGGAAGAACGGCGGGAGAGGCGCGTCTTCCCCAATCGTCTCCTGCGCTCGCTTCACGACGTACAACGCCTGCAGCAAGCCACTGACCCGCTCAAGGGTATCGAGCATATTCTCGACGGGGATGCTGCGCAGCTCGAGTAGCGCGATCCAGTCTGCCGCCAGCTGGTCGTAGACCGAGTGCCGAGGCAGCGGCAGATATCCGATGGTCGTCTCCACGAGCGCACCCAGGTCGGGTCCGGCGAGCCGTTGCGCCAGACCGTCCCATGGTCCGCTCGCGGTCAGGAGGCGCTCCGAGATGAGGTTGCTCAAGGGCCCGCGGTCTCGCGCCCGGTTGAGCATCAGGTAGAGCATCTCTCCGGTTCGTCGCATGAACTTGCGGTCGAGTTTATTGGCCTCGTCCACGTCCGGGAAAAGCATGGCCGCCCCGAGCGGCAGCAGGTGGCGAGAGGTCCAGCGCTTAGCTGTGTGGCTCTCAATTTCGGCGGAGCGCAGCAGCTCTACACCGAGCGCCAAGTCACGGAAAGTTCTGAATCGCTCCTGCAGATAGCGGAAGTCGATCGTTATGCGGTCGCGCTCCAAGCGGTCGAGCCACTCCTTCCACATGGCGCGGTCATCACTGGGGCCATCGGCGATCTGCAGGATGTCGCGGTCGCGAAACAGAAGGTGCCGCAGTGCGTGGTTGAGGGGCGTCCCGTAGCGGACAGACTCATGGGCACGGTCGGCGACGCCGGCCACCTTCCAATCGTCGAAAATCGGCAGGCCTCGGCGTTGGCGGTCGAAGCAGATGTGCAGACACTCGACCAGCGTGCGCCAGGGTGACTGGTCGTCGTAGAAGAGCAGCCCCCAGATCGCGTACTCGCACCAGAGCTTCACGCCCGACAGATTCTGAGTATCGGGCACCCGTACGGCGTCGGGCGGCAGCTGCAGTCGCTGGTTCGGTGTCGGCATCGTCAGACCTCCAGGGACTGGGCGAGAACTTCGCCGCGGCCCCCGAGCGCCAGGACGCGCACCACCTGCGCGCTGTCCTTCTCAGGGGGCAGTAGGCGTTGCACGGCAGTTTGAGTGACGAGCGCGAAGTGACGAATCTCCTGATGGCACTGCCGCGAAAAGCTCGAAGGCAGGCTGCCGTTCGCCACCCGCATCAGATACTCGAAAAGGAGGGGTCGCAGCGGGAGCTCGGAGACGGCAACCTGCGGGGCCATCCGCGGCGGCATGATCCGCAGACAGGGACGCTTGCTCACTGGATCCAGCGCAAGACGGACACCGAAGGAATTGGCACTCGTCCGCTCGATAGGTTCGAGTGTCGCGATTCGACCGGTGGGGTCATCGGTCTTGCCAATGGTCCCAGCCAACCAGAGGCGCTCGTCGTCGCTGGTCATCATTCCCGAGAAGGCCCGGTTGAGGCCTCGTAGCAGCTGGCGCGTGTAGGGGTCAGTCGTCTCTCGAGGCGCGCTGGTGGCCAGAGCGTCGAGCAGATTGAGGTACTCGCCGCCGTGGTGGAAGATGGAGAGCCGCCAGGGGGCGGCCATCTCGCGCTCGCTTTGGGTGGGTAAGCGGAAGAAGGCCCGTCGCCGCTGGGCCTCGAGTCCCAGCCGGAAGTCGCGGATCACGCCGTCAGCGCCACCGGCTCCGCCGCTGCTGAAATAAGCATCGCGCAACGGCTCGAAGAGCTCGCGACCGTAAGTGGGATCGCTCGCGAACAGTGGGTTGTAGAGAGCTGCGGGTTGCTTCTGAACGAGGACGCTGTCGATCAGATTGTTGGTTTCATATCCAACCGCCAGGACTTCGAAGACATTAAACACCCGGTTCGCACGCCGCCGCTCAAGTCGCAGGTTCAGCCCCAGCGCGTTGTTGTAGGGGTTAGTGGCGGTGTAGCGGCGGCCGTCCGCTCGTTTGCGCGCTGTCGCGCAGTCCAGGAGTGGGTCATCGGGTCGGCTGGCGTCACCCAACAGGATGTTGACCACCAAGGTCAGAAGCTGGCGGATTGGGATGTGCTGATCGTTCGAGGCGGCAAGCCGGAGCGCCTCCTTGAGACGCTGGCGGAATACCGACGGCCCTTCGGACCCGTTGCGCAAGAGGCTTCGGTTCAGGCGGATGGGACAGGAAGTGGCGCCTCCGACGGATGGGCAACCCTCGCAGTCGCTCTCCCAGCGCGGGTGCTCGAGTACGGAGTCAAAAATGCTGTCAACGACCGCCTCACTCCACGTGCGGCTGAGGTTCATCAGCCGCAGATTCAACGAGGCGCGGGTTTCATTCTCCTCGCGCAGCATCTCGGAGATCGCATGATGCAGGTCCCGATAGCGCGCAGCATTGGGCTCGTCCTGGGCCGCGGCGTCCCGGAAATACTTTAGGAGCTGGCCGTCGTTGGCGGCGACGAGGTAGACGCGCTCGGAGTTCTCGCCCAAAAGGGCGGCAGAGAAGCTCCCAAGTTCGGCCGCCTTCTCTGAGTCCGAGATCTCGCTGAGGTCGCGGATCACGCGGAGCTCCCTGCCGTCTGCGAGTGGGAGACTGAGGACTCCGTCGTCGCCTGGCCATTCTCCCACCCGATCAGAGTACGTCGCCATGAAGAACTGACGTATGTGGTAGGTTTTCCCGTCGCCCGCTGTCCCTGTGAGGATCACGTTCGTAGGCGATGCGCCGAGGATCGCCTCTCGGAGGTCTGCCGCGCGGGGGGCGGGTGTGTCGATCGGCTCGACATCGAACTTGGCCTGAGTCTGGTGGAGGTTCTCGTCGCAGAGACTGTCCGACGTGGCGACCGGACCGAAAGTGCGCAGGAAGTCTACGAGGGCGCTCACAGGTGGCACAAGGCGCAGCCGTCCTCCTCCTTCGCCTGGACGGCACGGCGAGGCATCCGCTCCACGTCCTCGAGGGAGCGGCCATCCACCCAGGTGTACTTGCGGCCTCGCTTCATGACCTCGTACATCTTGGCGCGCTCGTATAGCTCGGGGTGGCGCTCCTTTAGGCCCTGCCACTCACCGATCTGCTGGTAGAAACAAAAGTAACATCCCGAGCGACTGCGCCATTGGTAATAGTCAGGGAGTCCGAGGCCCGCGCTCTCGAGGATACGGTTCACGTCCTCCAGGCCGATCGCGTCGTCTTTGTACGGATAGACCGGCGTGATGTTCGGCCGTTCCGAGATCACCACCGGCTTGGTACCGGCGCCGCCTGTGCCGAGGTAACCCAAACGATTCTCATCGGCGCGAATACCGATGTAGGAGTAGGCGCGGTCGGAGCCGACGAAGCGCTCGAACGGGGCGATCTTCATCACCCGGGTGCACCAGCGCGCCCGTGGGCTCGGGAGAAAGCCGGCAAAGTGTTCGTACAAGGCGACGTCGAAGGCTGTGCGGCCGGGCTTCTCCTCCACGTCGAATTGTTCCATCGCCGAGATGCGGGCGATTTTGATGCCAAGCACGTTCTCCAGGCGGTCCAGATAGTCGTAAGTCTCCGGGAGTTCGACACCCGTGTCGGAGAACACGTACTCGAAGCGGACCTCGGCGTTGCGCTGCCGCAGGTAAACGGCGAGTGCGGACGAGTCCTTGCCGCCGGAAACCGGCACGATGTGGCGGGCCTCTTGGTCTCGGACTGCGTCGTCCACGGACACGACGATACTCATCAACGCAATCCTCCCCGTGTCATAAGCACTTCCGGCGCGTCAGTTTCTCCGTCTAGCTGAGCCAACCGGTCCTGCAGTTCCTTGATGCGCGCGGTGATGATCGGCCGCAGCGCCGGCGTCAGTGACGGGCCGCTGATAGCCGCCACCTCGATGCGTTCGCGCGCCTCGCGTAGCGCAGTACGGAACTCAGCGGCCGAGCGGTCATCCCACTTGTCGAGGCCGCACTTCAGCAGGATCAGACTGAGGGCGCCGGCGAATGACTTGGGTGAGAAGCGGCCGTTGGCGGTCTCAACCGCCTTGCTGAGGACCGCCTTGTCGCTGATCCGCAGATCGTCGCCCCGGCTAAGACTTGGCCAGTCGAAGCAGCTGGCCCAGTCGCGGACTGCATCGAGGAGCTCGCCGGACGTGTTAGGGAGGCGGAAGGCCTCGTTCACGGTCGCGACCGCCTCCTCGGCAAAGATGTCGCGCAGTTCGTCGACCGCCTTGCGGGCCTGCTCGACCCGCTGGATGACCGACTGGTCTGCACCGTTCGCGCCGAACACGCCCGGAATCGCGGAGAGCAGGAGCTCGATCGGGTCGCGGACCGTAGTAACCACCTGTAGTAAGTGGCGGGCGGTATCATCCAACTTCTGCGTGCGGCGCGCACCGTCGGGGACGGTCACACGCCAGCGCTGGACAGCGTCGTAAGCGCGCCGCACCAACTCGTCACCGGCCGCGGGGTGCTCGTGTTGGAAGGCGTAACAGAGCTCGCGCAGGTACTCGGAGAGCCGAATTCCGCCGGGCTCAACATGGAGAGTGAAGCCTTTGGGCTGCACAACCATCTGGTCGAACTGGAACCCTAATAGATCGGGCTCATAAACGCCGTCACGATAGAGCGCGACCGTATGGGCGAACTGCTTATAGCCGGCCGCCACCAGCAACGGCATGACCGCCGCCGGCAGGCCAATCGGCGGCTCCTGCAGGGCAGTGGTAAGATCTGTGAGCGGTCGGGCACCGTCTGGGGTCGGGATCTGGAAGAACTCGGCGATCGTCCGCCAGGCCGCCGCGAGACCGCCGTCCTCGACCTCATGGACCAGGGCGAACCGGCGGTCCTCGTTGCGGTGAAGGCCGGTCTTCTCGAAGACTGTGCGGTAGGTCGAGCCCTCGGCGCTGCGCTCGCCGTCGGCTAGGCCAAGCCTTTCACGATCGCCGCGTTCAAGAACGCCGCTGATAACGCGCACGCGAGCGGTCTGCATGGTGCGCGAGGCATGCTCGCGCATCAGCTGTTCGTTTCCAATTTTCGGCGTCTGCGGGTACCAGCTATTGAGTAGCTCGGAGGCCGCCATGGTGCCTGGGCGGTCGCCAGTCACTTCGAGGCGGCGGCCCCCCGCCCACCATTGTGCGGCGGGGCCTCTCGGGCTGAGCACAGGGCGCAGCAGTAGCGCGAGCTGCTCGAAGGCAACCGATTGCAACTCGTCGAGTTCGGTGGTCACCATGGGGTCCGCGGCAACGAAGTCCGGGTCCGCGCGTAGCGCCTCGAGGGCGACGACCTCCAGCGCGGCGCTCTCCACATCGAGCGGCTGCTGAGGAATCACATAGATAAGGCTGGCGCCGCCGCCGGCACGGGCTGCCTCCCGAGCTGTGTCGATCTCCTCGCGCGTCCGCGCCAACACATAGATGACAGCGCAGGCTTGGGTCTCCGGTGGCTGCTCTGGCAGCGCTTCGGCGGTCGCATAGACCCCACGGAAGAAGCGGTTAACGCCGAATCGGGCGTTGTGACCTGGTGCGCGGACGTTCGGGGCGGGGAAGCGCGCCTTCAGGAAGGCGGTCAGATCGAAGCCGATCGCTTGGCGCTCGCGCTCCTCCTTGACCCTTAGGCCCACATCGATATCCGCACCATGCCACACGGCGACGTCATCATTGTGGCGGCGCCAGAGCAGCAGGTTGGCCGCGATCAGGTCGTCGACGGCTTGCTTCACCTCGGCCGGATCGTACGCACTGGAAACCACGGCCAGTTCAAGCACCTCGCGAGGTAGCCGGATGCGTTCCCCGCTCACGCCCAGCTGGAGCAGGCAGGCTGCCGCGATCAGCTCCCGCTGCAAGGCATTACGGGCCCGGGAGCGCGCGCTTTCTGCCTCCACCCAGCGCCGATAGCTGCCCCCGATGCCTACGTCGCTGCGCATGGCGTCAGAGAAGGCGAGATAGACCTGCTCAATGCCCACCGTCGAGCCGAGGTCGACTTCCCGCAAGAAGGAGAACAGGCTGCGTTCGTTCTGCCCAATACGGGCGACGAGGGTCGGGAGGATCTGGAGGGCGCCGGCTGTGAGTGGGCGAACGTTGCGGAGTACGCGCTCGACCGCATCGGCGTCATCCATGCCGTCGAACCAACGCGCCCCTTGCACGCGCTCGACGAGATCCCGCGTGATCTTGCCGCGCGGCTTGATCGTCCGCAGCGAGGCGACCACCTCAGCGATTACGCTGTAGATCTCCTGGCTGTCCTCGACCAGCCGGATGGCGGTGAAGCGACCCTCGATCTTCCTCCACTCACTGCGCGTCGTCTCGTTCAGCCGGCTCGCGTAGGCAAGCAGGTTCTGGTGCAGCAGGAGGGTAAGGCCCAAGGTGGGGACGTTGGCGCGCACCGCGCGCTCCGCCAATCGCTGGACGAAGTCCATGTCCGTCGAGCGGCCATCGGAGACCAAGCCCTCCAGATGACGGCCGAACTCGTCCCATACGATCGCCACGTGATCGGCTCCGCCGCCGCTGAGCGCGCGGGTGAGGGCCTCGAGATTGCCGGGTGTCTTGCCGAGACCCAGTTGACTCGCGATCGTCGCCAAAGGGTTGGGCACGTGGCCGCTAAGCACGACGACCTTGCCCACCCGTCCAGCGTCCAGGCGCTCGCGCAGCCGGATGGCGAGCTCGGGTGCCACCTGGGTCAGGCGCGGCAGGATCGTCTCGACGACGGCTCGGTCCCGAGCCTCACCGCGGATGGCAAGGGCGCCCACGCCAGCGGCTAGGCTCTTGCCGCTGCCGTAGGGGGCGATGACCATCGCCGCACTGCGGGGCTGCAATACTGCCGCAAGAATTGGCGTGGCACGTCGCGTCGGACGGTAGTGCGCGAACCGCTCGGGCCTGTCGAGATCCTCAGTCAGACTTAGGGAGCGGAAGAAGAACTCGCTCATTGCGGGTGCTCGCCTTCAACGCGGGCGTAGAGCGCCACCAGCCAATCCTGGGGGGCGCGCGAAGGGACGAACAGGTGCCGCTCGCCGTTGAGCGTCTGGACTTGGATGCCCTCCTGCCAGCGCTTGCCGCCAATCTTGCCGACCTGCGTCTCGATGGCCTCCAGACCCATGCAGAGGACGCGGCCCGGGCCACCGCGGAGCGTGGCGAGCTCGCGCAGCGACAGGGCTTGCTTGCCCGTCTCCCGGGCCAGGAGGGCCGCGCACGCCAGGAACACCTCGTTTGGCACACCGTGCGGCCGACGAGAGCGTTCGAAGCGGTTAACAGCCTCGTGCCGCACAAGCAGCCCGAGTTCGCGGAACGGACAGGCACCGATGTCGTCCGGGTCCACCAGGTCGACTCCTGGTCGCGAGGCATAGGCGCTGAGCAGGCAGGCCACGTCACGCTGCGCCATCGCCGGACTCGGCGGGCGAATGGCTTTGCTGCGGGCGAACTGCAGGAACGCGTCCGCGCAAATTAGACGGTCGAAAATCCGGTCGGCGTAGTCGTTGAAGAACCAGCTCCAAACCGAGCCGTCCCGCCGCGCCAGGAGGAGGTGCAGGAACCACCAGGTGCCAGGAAGCTCAAAGTAGGGATCGTGCTCATGTATGAGGTCAGCCAGCGGGCTCGGCGCCACGCCCTGTATTCCCGCCGCGGCCAGACCTGTGACGTTCAGCCAGTAGGCGAGGGACTCGACCATCTTGGAGCCAAGACCAAGTTCATCGGCCGTCTCCGTGTTGGCCGTGAAGCCGCCTTGGTTCACCAGCTGCTCCAAGCCCTTGGGCAGCCATCCATAACGCACTGGGAAGGTCGCGTGGCCCCCGAACTGGAAACGAATAGCGGCCTGGCTCACTTGCAAAACCCCGAACTCTGGCAAGCCTGCACAATGATTGAAATGGCTGCGTCGATCTCCGCTGTCGTGTTGAGTGGGGATACGGAGAAGCGGACCGCGCTGAATGCATCGGCTTCCGAAACGCCCATGGCCATCAACACAGGGGAGGGCTCCGGCCGGTGGCTGTGGCAGGCAGAGCCCTGCGATGCAAGCACACCCTCGGCATCCAAGAGGGCCACCAAGGCCATCGCCTCCATGCCAGGGAATCGGAGATTGCTGGTGTTAGGCAGGCGCGGACCGCCTGCGCCCCCGACAGTCACGCCAGGGAGGGCTGCCACCACGCCAGCCTCCAGGCGGTCGCGGAGCAGGGCCATATACGCAACGTGACTCGAGAGATGAGCCCGTCGCTCCTCGCAGGCGGCGCCGAAACCGGTAATTAGCGGAAGGGACTGAGTGCCCGCACGCAAACCGCGCTCCTGGTCGCCGCCCACCAAGAGCGGGCGGAGACGGTCTTCGCCTTCACTCATCAGGATGGCACCCACGCCCATAGGTCCGTGCAGCTTGTGCGCCGATACCGTCACAACGTGCGGGCCGTGACGGCCGCCCAGGGCCAACTCAAACTTGCCGAGCCCTTGCGCCGCGTCGCTGTGAAAAAGGACATCCTTGCGGTCTGCCACCACGGCTGCGATCTCGCCGATCGGCTGCAGGACCCCGGTCTCGCTGTTCGCCGTCTGGACCGACAAGACGATCGGGCCCAGTGCGATCTGGAGCTCCTCTTGAAGGCGCGGAAGCTCAATGCAACCTTCGGCGTCGACCGGAACGAAGCGGACATCGTGGCCCGCCGCGCGCAGCTCGTAGGCTGGCCGCAGCACTGATGGGTGCTCCACAGTGGTGGTGATGAGCGTCGCACCTAAGGCCTTGGCGGTAGCTACCACCAGATTGTTCGCTTCGGTGCATCCCGAGGTGAATATGACGTTTTCTGGATAGACGCCGCGGCACAGCGCAGAGACAGCGTCCCTCGCCTGCTCAAGCTGAACACGTGCTTCATCGCCGGCCGCATGCGCGCTCGACGGGTTGGCGCTGTTGTGCAGAGCCCGAACAACAGCAGCGACGACCTTTGGCGTAGGCGCCGCGTTCGCGTTCGCATCTAAATTGATGCGTGGAGGAGGCGCGCTCAAAAAACCATTCGCATCCCGGCGCTCCCGAAGCTCTTGTGAGCGCACATTTCCTCGATTGTCTGCGACCGCCGCCGCCAGTTCGGCAGAGGTTACTATGCTCTTTTTCGATGCTAGTTGTCCCACGCTCGACTCACTTCTCGACAGGATGCCCCCGCGAACAATCTTCCGGTCGGGTGTGACGTCTTGGAACAAGATTTGAACTTGGCCGTATTCGACGCAAGAAGCTCAACTCGTCGAGGTCCGTCGAATCAGCCCGACAACATCTTCGCAGCACGATGAAGCAGAACTGGGCAAAGTGCAATCCATCGGTAACTTTTTGAAATAATTCTTGAAGACGCCTTCAACCCGACTTCACGCTTCATCGTTGGAGTGTCGCTCCTCATCTCCTCCACCGCTCACCAGCCCGACGGGAATGTCGCCGCCAGCAGCTTCTCCTTGCTGAGCAGCCCGGCATCCTCAAGCGCTTCGAAATCGGGCAGGTCGCGCAGCGTGTCGAGACCGAAGTGCGACATGAAGGCCTTGGTCGTCACGTAGGTGTAGGGCGCGCCGGGCTGTGGGCTGCGCGGTCCCGAGGCGATGAAGTCTTGCGCGCGCAGCAGACCGATTAGATCGCGCGAAACCTCCTTGCCGAAGAAGGTCGACAGCTCTCCATGGGTGATCGGCTGGAAGTACGCGATGCACATCAGCACCAGCGCCTCGGACTGCGACGGTGGCCGGACGGCATCACCCTGCCCCGTCGCGACACGAATGACGTCGCCAAAGGCTTTCTTGGTGCGATGCTGCCAGCCGCCGGCGACCGACACCAATTCATAGGACCGGCTGCGCAGTTCCTCGCGAATGTCGTCGATGATCAGATCGATGTTGCAGCCTCTGCCGACGACGCGCGCGAGCGTCTCGCGGCCGACCGGTTCACTGGCGGCAAAGATCACGGCTTCGACGCGGCCCATCCATTCGCGCCAGCGCAGCTCGGGCGGTAAATGCTCGAGTTCGGTATCCAGCAATGCCTGATCGTTTTGCTTTCGGCGGAGGGACGGTTCAACCATAGCTACAGCCCGTAGAGCCGAAAGGACGAGCGACCGGAAAGCTCGCGCGCGGCACCAAGATCGACCAGTCTGTCGAACAGCCGCCTCAGGCCGCGATCGCTCATGCCCCTGACAGGCTGGGAAGCCACGGCCGCATCCTCGGACAGCAGTTTTTCGACAACGAGGTCCGCTCCTTTCGCCCGCAACTTCGGCGCGACAGCGATCAGCCGCTCAGCACGGCGGCCAAGCTCAATCGACAGATCAACGGCAGATAAGGCTGCGCGCGCTTGCGCCGCCAGCAACGCCCGCTCAGCCTCGATGCCCGCTGTCGGGACCTCGTTGCGTCAGGCCGCGTGTTTGTGACCTCGAGCCACGCGCGCCTTCACCCGGCGGCTGGACACCGAGCAGCGGCACGGCGTGCGACCAGCCCAACTTGCGGGCGAGCAGCGCATCCCCGAGCCAAGAGCCAAAGCTGTGTCCGAGCCCATGACGTTCGGCGGTTGCGAAAGCACCGGTCAGCACCGTGACAAAGCTGCCTGACGCGGCAAGCCGACGGAGATCGTCGACAAGCTCGCTGGTCGTCCCGTCGTCGGGGGCGCGACCATGCTCATCAAGGACAGCGGCAAGCCCCGCCGCTGTAAACAAGTCATCTGTGGGCCGCAACGCCAGCCGCCGCCAGGCAAGCAGCATGCGCCCACCGGGCCCGACATCGTCGCCCGGGCGGGTCAAGAGCACGGCATCGCGCAGTGCTCCTTCATCCTCGCTGCGCCCCGCCCGACTTGCAGTCGCGGCAGCCGCCGTAAGCGCCAGCCGCTGCCGCCAGGCGCCGGCCCAGCGCTCCTGCCGGCGGACCACCGCATCGAGCGCGCCGATGGCCGCGCCCGCGGTAAGCGCGACGTCCTCGACATCCTTTCCCGCAAGGCTTTGCGTATCCGGGATGACCCGGCGCAGCCAGGCCGGCACCGTTGCCATCGGCGCGGTCGAAGGGGCGCCGGCAAGCGTGGGGTGGTGGCGCGGAGCGGGTTTGGGACGCAGAATCATTGCCGAGAAGGATGAATCACGGCGGCGCTTTTGGCAACAGAATGGGTAAAAAGCGCTGTACCTGTCGTGCGATTAAAACGAATCATAATGTTGCCTTATCAGTTGTTTAACTCTACTCCTTCCACTCGCAATAGGTTAGCTGGCCAACATCGCTCTTCGGGCGCACCCGGAGCACGGTTCGGTGCAACCACTCACGTCCCGTCATCTCGTCGTGACTATCGCGGTATCCGGAGTTGGTCACGGCGACCTGCTTCCGAGACACCTTTCGAATGGGCCGAGCTCCCGATCACCAACTCTAAGGCTCCGCGTGGTTGCCAAACCCTGCGTCAAGATTACAGCGGCCAGAAGCCGCCCCAGCCAAATCATCACAGCGCCCGCCCAGTCGAACATGAAATCATACCGGCCGCCGGACTTGCACGGGGTCGGCCAACGTTGCACGCTGCAATTGGAGCAGGCGAGTGAAAGAGCACATGAATCGGCGCGTCGCCAATATTTTGGCATTGCTCTAATCGATTATAGTTGTGAAGAGCAATTTTGGCCAGTTTACTTGCCGCTCAAGTCACGGATAAAAGAGGTAGCACCGATTCGGTAGCTTATCCCCTGTCTTTCGCGTACTCGCGGTCGTGGCGCCGCGTGGACGATTGAAGACCGACGGTCTCACCAGCAAGTGGGCACGGGGGGCGGGATTGGCAAGCCACAGGAGTAGGACAATGTCGAAGGATTCAGGTAAGAGCGATAATCACGGCGGCGGGCCAGGCAAGATCGAGATCACGGTGGTGGTGAACGGCCAGCCCACGCAGGTCGAAGCCAATCCCAACCAGCCGCTGCACGTCGTTCGTACCAAAGCCCTTGAAAACACGCAGAACGTCGCCCAACCGGCCGAGAATTGGGAATTCAAGGATGAGGCCGGCAACTTGCTCGACGTCGACAAAAAAGTTGGCGATCTCGGTTTCGCGAATCCTGTGACCCTGTTCCTAAGCCTAAGGGCGGGTGTCGCAGGTGCCTGAACTCCAAACTGTGGACCCGGAAGTCTCCCGAGCGAAGTTTGATCGTGAGATGGGCCGGTTCCGGCCATATGCAGATGCCTATCGTGCTCAAGGCTGCTTCCTGATCGAGGCGAGCTTCCCGAGCGCCTTCTTCATATTTGCACCGCCGAAGATAAAGCCACAGATGATCGGTGCAGCTGTCGAGATCGACTTCTCCAACTTCGACCTTCGACCTCCTTCGGTGGTCTTCGTAGACCCGTTTACCCGTCAGCCAGTTGCCCGGAAGGATTTGATGCTTAGAATGCTGAGACGTCCTGCGCTGCCGGGAACTCCTCCGGGGATGATCCCAGCCCTGATCCAGCAGAATGCTGTGGCCTTGACGGACTTCATCCAGGCCAACGGCCCTGAAGACCCCCCATTCCTGTGCATGGCGGGTGTCCGCGAATACCACGATAACCCAGCCCATTCAGGTGACCCATGGCTACTTCATCGGGGTTCTGGCGAAGGCTGTTTGGCCTTCATTCTGGACAAGATCATCAAATACGGAATCAATCCTGTAGAGCAGTTGCAGATTCATCTCCAACCGACCGTCGTGGGAATGGCGGTGTCGCCTCAGGCGATACCGGAATGACTGAATTGAAAGATGTAGCGACCGTGACTCTCCCGCGCGGCTGCATCTCGACCACGCATGCGCATCTGCGCTCAGTTGGTCGCGAGGGCAATGAGGGGATGGCGCTCTGGGTCGGCGTTCAGCAAGACCGGCAGTTTGCCGTAACAGAGACAGTTATCCCGGCGCAGCGTCACATTCAGACAAGCGATGGCGTTTGCGTGATAGTTCCGGCCGAAGAACTGCACCGGCTCAATGTCTGGCTCTACAAAAGCGGCCTGAAACTGTTGGCCCAGATTCACAGCCATCCGGGCCGCGCCTACCATTCGACGACCGACGACGCTTATGCGGTTGCTAGCACGGTTGGGTGTCTGTCGCTGGTAGTGCCGAATTTCGCCCGTGAGCCTTTCGATCTTGCTCGCGTCGCTGCCTACCGACTTGACGCGAAGGCGAACTGGAATGAGGTCGCGTCCACGGCCCTGATGCGAATGATCACGATAACGAGCTGACGATGGCCCTTGCAAACTTCATCGACCGCGCTGCCACGGCGGCATCTCAGGTGCTGGCCGACTTTCATCTGGGCGACTTCAAAGCCGCTCTTGAAAAGCAGGTCGTGGCAGTCGCGTTCGACAATCAGGCGGCTTCCTGCCCCGAAGGCGAGGCGACGCTGGATCTTGCGGTGAGATTGCTCGCCAGGCTCTACCCAGTTCTGGCGATACTCCCGCTGGACAGCGCGGCAAGCTGTCAAACCCAAGCGCTGGAGCGCTTGGCAAAGTCGATCAATCCAAAAGTCGGCATCCGGCGTTCCGGCAAATCTGCCACCGTCTGCGTAGTTGCAGGGGTAACGCGCCCATCACTCCGGTGCCCAACCTTTTTCATGGGATCGGACGGTTGGTCGGCCAAGCTGTCGCGTACGGACCCGGTGGGCTCTGGCCCGAGTTTGCTGCCCTATGGAGCTGGGGCCGCCAGTTGCTTTGGCGCCGCCAATGTCTTTCGAACCATTTTCGCCGCCCAGCTGACCGGCGCCGAGTCGGACGAAACCATCGACCTCTCTTTATACAGCTACGACAAGACCAAAGCCGGCGAGGCAGGCCCGATCGACTTCCCTGTCGATCTTGGCGAAACGCACCTCGTTGGGCTCGGCGCGATAGGCCATGGCTCGCTTTGGACCCTAGCGAGACAACCCGGTCTCTCGGGTCGCCTGCATGTAATCGATCACGAAGCGATCGAACTCTCAAACCTGCAGCGCTACGCACTGGCCGGCCAGGCGGAGATAGGCATGTCCAAGGCGGTCCTTGCAACCACCGCTCTTCGATCGACCGCCCTCGATGTTGAGGCGCACCCATTGAAGTGGGCAGAATTTGTTGCGCGCAGGGGCAATTGGGTCTTCGACCAAGTGGGTGTGGCGCTTGACACCGCCGCCGACCGTCTGGCTGTCCAAGGTGCTCTGCCCCGATGGATCGCGAATGCCTGGACCCAGGAGCACGATCTCGGTATCTCCCGGCATGGTTTCGACGACAGCCAGGCTTGCCTTTGTTGCATGTACCTGTCATCCGGAAAATCCAAGGACGAGCACCAGCTGATTGCCGAGGAACTCGGAATACCGGAAGCACACGAGCAGGTGAAAATGCTGCTGCAGACCAATGCCGGAGTTCCCAACGACTTTGTAGTCCGGGTGGCTACTGCGATGGCTGTGCCGTTTGAACCGCTAGCTCCGTTTGTTGGCCAGCCCCTGCGCTCCTTTTATCAGCAGGCGATCTGCGGCGGTCTGGTGTTCCAGCTCAGCGATGGAGGTCGCCTCGTTCGAACCGTAGTTCCGATGGCCTTTCAGTCAGCGCTTGCCGGGATTATGCTTGCCGCGGAGCTGGTCAAACATAGTGCGGGTTTTCCCATGAGCCGGACGACGAGCACTCGGGTGAATCTTCTGCGCCCCCTTGGCTCTCATTTGCACGATCCGAAGGCCAAAGATTCCAGCGGCCGCTGCATCTGTAGCGACGACGATTTTATTGCCGCTTACAGGCGCAAATATAGCAAGAGCGTTGAGCAGCTAAGCGATGTCTCCGCCGCCTAAGCGGACGCAGACGTCTCCCTTGCCGCAGAGCGGCGGCTTGTGCGCGAGAGATGTGGGCGCCACTATGAAACGCTTGGCCCACTCCTTTGCCGGCCGATCGCCCACGAAATCCCCTCCCCGCTCACGATCCCGGACACCTCTTTGCCGAGATTCCGATCGAGCACAGGCCGCCATGGTACCAGCGTGAACTCGCGCGACTTCTCGATGACGGCATATTTGCCGCTGGCAAGCTCCACCTTTCGGCGCAGCGTACCTTCTATCCGAACCCCAGGCTTGGCTTCGGAATACGACAGTCCAAGTTCCTCCGACAGTTGGCCGGCAACTCGGTTCAACTCACGCTGCCGCAGGATCGAAAGCATGTTGGCGCGGCAAACGATCCGATCCTGCTCTTCGCGCCCGAGGCCTTGCGCGATCAGCCACTGCCGCCGGCGGGCTTGCGCCTCGCGAACCTCATGCCCGAAGCCTGAGTTGCGCAACCGCTCTGGTCCGTCGGCAACCAGCTCCCGGTCGAGCCAGGTGGCACCTTCAAAGCTGACTTGGTGCTCCAGCGGCATTGATGACAGCCTGTCGACAACGACAGGCTCGGCCCTGGCCCGCTGGCGCTCGTATTCCGCGACACGATCGAGATGGTCCGGCGCGACGAGCCAGGTGCCGTTCGGCTCTCGCTCGATGCCGCCGGTCGCGCGGCGGATCGCCTCCAGCCGCCGGACATGCGTTTGCGCAAAGCTCTCGGTGGCGGATGGCTCATGCTCCAGGTGGATATCGGCGTCGTAACGGCCGCCATGGGCAGCGGCGATCTCGGCGACAGTACGGTCGACTTGCCTCGGCTCGCTGCTCCTCGGGGTGGCACGCACGATGCAGCCTTCGGGCGTCGGTTCGGTGGCCTCGCCTTTGCCGATGTCGATCCAATGGCTTTTGCCGTCAACCCCGTCGAGGACAAGGTATTGCCGGTCATTGATTTCGTCGGCGAGCCCGCGAGCGACGACGCGGCCGACGACGGGCTGGGCCGGCTCACCGGATCGATCGTGGATCACGCAGTCGGCGGCACTGCGCGCCAGCCCCTTGCCGGCCAGCTCGCGATGCATGATCTTGATGATGTCGCCGCGCTCGCCGATACGCCGCAGGGTCGCTTCCAGCTCGCCGTCGAGTCGCCAGGAGCCGGCGCCGACGTCCTCGGCCAGACCCATGCGATCCAGCTTGCGAAGCCGGCCCTGGTGCAGCGTCTGGCGAAAGGTGTCGCGGCCGTTTGTCGAAACAAGACCGTCATCGTCACGCATGCGCAGCAGCTGCCGGTCGATGCTGGTGAAGCGTTCCTGCTCCATTTCCTGGCGCAGGCGCTGCTCGATCTCGCGATCGGTGAGTGGACCGAGATCGAGGCTGACCAGCTCGGCAGCGCGCTCGCGGATGCCGCTCGAAATATACTCACGCGCGATGACGAGGTTTTCCCCGCGGTCGTCCTTGCCACGCACGATGATGTGGCTGTGCGGATGGCCGGTGTTGAAATGGTCGACGGCGACCCAGTCGAGCTTGGTGCCGAGGTCCTCTTCCATCTGAGCCATGAGGCGCCGAGTCAGCGGCTTGAGGTCCTCATACTCGATGCCATCTTCGGCTGCGACGATGAAGCGGAACTGATGGCGGTCTCCGTCCGCGCGATCGATGAACGCCTTGCCGTCGACGCGGTCGCTGTCGGCGCCATAGAGCTCGCCAGGTTCGCCTTCGCGGGTGACGCCGTCGCGCTGAAGATAGCGCAGATGCGCACGCGCCCCGTCCGCGCCCTTGCCGGCGAGCTTGACGAAGCGGACCTTGACGACGACCCGGCGCTGGCGGAAGGCGGCATACCGGTCGCGGGATTTGAGGAGTGCTGCGGCCGCCCCTCCCCGCCC